>JANNQI010000059.1:0-272653 GCA_031400695.1 Sphingomonadales bacterium
TGTCGCCGTCGCGAGTGCAGGGAGCTTTTCAGCTGCAGCCAGCCAGGTCGGCGTGACACAATCGACGATTTCGAAGCAAATACTCGCACTTGAGCAACATCTGGGCACCCAGCTTTTTCGCCGAACAACCCGCTCGATTGCATTGACCGCCGATGGCATGCTTTTCTTGGAGGGCGCGCTGCGTGCGCTTGCGGCCATTGACGAAGCCGAATCGTTAGTGGGACTGGTGGCCAATATCCAGGGCACGGTTCGCCTGACCTGTCCGCTAAGCCTTGCCGAAAGTCGCCTTGTCGGGATGATTAGCCGCTTTCTTGGACTGCATCCGAAAATGGAAATCGACCTGCAATTGTCCGATCACGCACTTAACCTTGTATCGGACAATCTCGATCTGGCGATCAGGGTAGGACAATTGGGCGACAGCAGACTGACGGCGCGAAAAATTGGTTTGGCACGCCGCGTTATCGTTGCGTCGCCTGATTATCTCAACCGAATTGGCCGCCCCGTCACTCCAGCTGGCCTAAGGCAGCATAATTGCATTTCTTACACGCTGTTGAGCACAGGAAGCCGATGGCAGTTCGTTGGCGGCGAAGTGGCAATGGTTTCCGGAAACTTTCGCACCGATAGCCCCCATGGGCTTCGCGCCGCAGCATTGGCGGGAATAGGAATAGCCGCAAATGCCCGTTGGCTGTTTGAGCAGGAATTAGCCACCGGTGCTCTGGAAGTTGTATTGCCAGATTTTGAACTCGTTTCCATGCCAATTCAGGCGGTCTTGCCATCGGGCCGCTTTGTCTCAGCCAAAACCAGGGCACTGCTGGACCACCTTGTTGAGGAATTCGTCCACGATCCCTTGCTATCGAACGCGACACCATAAGCTTCAACATTTTGTAACGCATAACGCGTCCAAAGTACGGTTCACAACTTTGACATCAGCGTTGCGTTCATTTCCCGACTAGGCGGCAATAACCGCCATAATCGAAATAGAGACTGCCGCTGGTCAGGCATGAACAAATGTCTGATGCAATGTCCGCTTATGGGGGAACCAGCCGGCGCTTATATTGACTGCAATTGGGCGCGTAGCTGACTGTCCGTTTGCGGGGTCAAGGCAACCACGTCAAGACATCTTGCTGTTGAGATACTATTCGCTAAGTTCGGCTACATGCGCAGAGAGTTGACCGATGAATAGGCTGCGATACTTGCATGTTAATCCCATGCCATTGCCTGGAATACTCCGAAAAACATGCACGGAGATCGCAATCCTCCTTATTTTTCTAGCGCTGGGTAGCCCGGCGATTGCTAAGAACCAAACCGATCCTGTGGCGGCAACACCCAAAACTGCGGTGGGTACGGCCTTAGTCATTTACACTTCCCCAACCATTGTGCTGCAGACCCTCGAACGGGGCCAAGCTCCTCAAATGGCGACTTGGTCAAAGGACGACAAATATGTGATTGTCGTGCTTGAAAACAGCTCTGTGCCCTCCACCGAAAGAGAATCCGGCTATGACCGAACGCTTGTGGTCTGGGAGATTGCTACGGGTCACATCCTCCATCGTGAGCGCGTCCCGTCGGGCAGTAACGACGAAACCATGCGCCTCAATCAATTGTCGATCGACGAATATGGTAAGGTGCGTTTGAGCGTGGTCCTGCAAACCAAGGGCAGTCCCACTTGCCGTAAACGCACTTTGACCTATCGCCCCGGCGGATCAGAAAGCTGGGATTCCGGATACCGGCCAGATGACGAAGGGCCATGCGAAGCCAGAAAATCTGATTACCCCAGATCGCATAGCGGCAACTTGCTTTTGAAGTATACCAGCCGGGGATTGGCGGTGTTCGATGAAAGCAAGGGCGGAACATTGGTCCAGGTGCTGGAAAAACCCGAGCCGATCATCATTGGCGATGCCGAGCTTTCCCCCGACGGGCGCTGGCTGGCGATGAACATGGCGCGCGCGCGGCAGTCGGAGAAATACGCCACCAATATCATATTGTTCGATATCCTGTCGTCGACTTACGGCCCCGCCATATCGATCGGCTCGCGTGAATCATACGACAATGTCCTGTGGATGGGGCCAAATCAGATCCTGCTGCCCGAACGCGCGGAGAAAGAGGGCGCCTATTTGTTCGACACGCGGACGGGCAAGGAAATCGCGCCGCGTATCGAGGGGCATTGCCGGCTGACTCCGCTCAATGGGCAAATACTGATCGGCAGCGCCCACGCCAACTGCTTCTGGCCGGAAGCCGAACAGTATCGGGCTGCACCACAAGGGTTGAGGCGCTATGTTGTCGGGCAAGGATGGCAGAATCTGAACGAGGCCGATTTCAAGGATCGCGTCATTGAAAAAATCGCCGCCTCGCCCGACCGCAAAAGCATCGCGGTGCTTACGAGAAGCCGGAAGACCCAAAATAATGTCGGCGAGCGGCATATTCTGATCATCGACACCGGCTCGGGCCAGCTTACCAACCAGACATTGCTCGACAGGCCCGAATATGGATCCGACGGACGAATATTCGATGAAGGTCCTGTCGACGCGCAGGGCAGGCGCCCAATAATTTGGGGCGACAAAACCTCTTTCGCCTGGTCGCACGACGG
Organism: Sphingomonadales bacterium; assembly: GCA_031400695.1. Lineage (GTDB taxonomy): Bacteria > Pseudomonadota > Alphaproteobacteria > Sphingomonadales > Sphingomonadaceae > Sphingorhabdus_B. The sequence goes on from JANNQI010000059.1 coordinate 2,585, forward strand.
CAGGCGGATTTTGGTCAGCACCGAAAAAGGCCGGCGGCATCACTGGAAACCCGCGCCAGAATTGCCAATCGAGTTCACTGAAGATCAAGCGCCGATAAATCCCTTGTCGTGGCGACGAATTGACGATCAGACGGAAGATTGGATCGATTTTGATGAAGTCGCAGGGACGGTAACGCAGGTTGAGATTGCTCCGGGCTGGAAGAATGGTCTCCGCAAGTTCGATTTGAATGAAAATGTCGTCGGAGCCGGATTGATTCCCCAATATGGGTTTTCCTGGGAAATGACCGCGAACGGAGGACTGTTCGTCCGAGATGTCAGCGCTACGGGCAACGACAATAGAAAGTACGGATTTAGAACCCTTTTTTTAGATAACAGTCGGTTTTTGACGATCGGCGGTACCTACGACCAGCAGGGCGACTCCAGTTACGATACCAACCTGCCGGCGGATACTGACCTTGTCCGTTGGGAATGGCGCAATCAGCCCTTCAGTTCTTTCGGTCCGCAGACCTTCATGCGCGATAATTTCCAGCCACAGCTCGCCAAACTCTATCTCGAATGCAGCCGGACCTACACCTGTGAACAGACTACCCGTCAATCGGAGAACATGAAAAATATCAATACGACGCTGCCGTCAGTCACGATCAACAGCATCGTCGCTGGGCCAAAGCTCAATATGGCAAAGGTCAGCGTTACGATTCGCGAAGGCCTGCGCCCCGACGTAGCCAATGGTAAGACGCGCAGCGGCATTTACAATCTGCGCCTGTTCCGCAACGGCGCACTGGTTGGTCAGTTTCCCGAAGTGGACGAGGAAAAGGTCGGCCGCGACATCCTGGGCTGGCGCAAGGCTAACCGATTGAAACCCGGTCCGGATAGAACAGTAAAGGTAACATTCCAAACCGAGCTGCCAACCGATACGGTGTCAAAGGAACTAACATTCACCGCTTATGCATTCAACGAAGATCGGATCAAAAGCGAAACGGCAAAGCAAAGCTATGTTGCGCCTGCCGTCGCCAACCCACGCAAGCGCCGCGCCTTCATCGTCACCATCGGCATCGACGAATATGTCCAGTCTCGGCTCGCGCTGCGTTTTGCTGCGGCTGATGCCCGCATCATAAGCGAGCGGCTTGCTGCCATTCCCGATTATCATGTCACAACGGTCGCCTTGCTCGGCACAAAGACCGGCGGCAAACCGCTTCACATCAGCAAAAATATGATTGCCGCAACGCTCGGAATATTGGCGGGCGCCCAGCGCGACGCGGCGCTGAAACGATTGGCGGCCATGGGTGTTGATGCACCGACGCTCAAAAAAGTGGCCGCGCTCGACAAGGCGACGCCTGACGACATCGTTATCATTTCCTATGCCGGCCACGGCTGGGCAGACAAGCAGGGCAATTTCTATCTTATACCCGCCGACGGCGTATGGCCCGATGATCAGCCCGAACCGGTCACTTCTTCGCTTCTGTCGACGGCGACGACGACCAACTGGTTGCGACAAATCGATGCAGGAGAAATCGCATTCATTATCGACGCTTGTCATGCCGGGGCAAGCGTCGACGCCGGCGGCTTCAAGCCAGGGCCGATGGGCGACCCAGGGCTTGGCCAGCTGGCATTCGATAAGGGTATCCGGATATTGGCCGCAACCCAGGGCGGTGATGTTGCGATTGAGGATGCGAGCAAGGGTCATGGACTGCTGACCTATGCACTGGTGCAGGAAGGCTTGACCGAAAGCGGCGGCAAGGCGGACCTCGACGGCAATGGCAGCATCCTGCTCGACGAATGGCTGGGATATGGTGTGAAGCAGACGACATCACTCGTCGATCAGGCGACGGTACAGACCCGCGACGGAGTCGATGATTCCGCATTTTCTTTCCCCAACCGTGACCGGACTAGGAAAGAACAAAGCGTTCAGCAGCCCTCGCTGTTCGATTTCACCGGCAAGCCCAGTGCCGTGGTTCTGAAAACAGGACTCAAGTGAAGTCGGGCGCATCATGCGAATGATCATGACGATATCCCCGAACGATTAAAGGCGCTTACTGCCACACCTAGTAAGAAGGCCCTGCCACGCCAACATACGGCCGCTTATCCGGAACCCGCACTCTGAAACCGGACAGTCAGGACCGTCCAACATACCAGCCATATCAACCTTGCTGATGCAATGTCCGCTTTTGGGTGAGCCAGTCGGCGCTGGAAATGACTGCATTTGGGCGCAAAGCTGCCGTTGCTGCCAGAGCTGAACGAATGGCTGTTTAATGCGCCAGCGGTCCTAAAAGCTGCCTATCCTGATCGTCCAACATACCTGACGCCCCAATTTCCCCCTCGCACACCCAAACAACTCTGAAACCACCAGCGCTTTGTTCATTTCACCATCCATAGTTCGACCCAGGATTGGTGCCCCGCGACAGGTCCATAACCAGTTTTTTGTATGACATTCCACTCGACTTCGGGTGCAAAGCGAGCATTGGTCATCACGTCAACGCACCCGATAGACGGTGGCGCAAGCCTCGACAGGTCGATGGTCGAGGCTGTGGGTGGTGGGGCAGGTGCTCGTTCAATGGAAGCGAATGCGCTGGTCCAACCACGGAGAACCCAAAAATGGCCAATGCAATAGTTCATATCAAACCAGTGCCTGAAGCAACCAAACGTACGCAATTGATAGCTCTTCTCGAACGCAAGGAAGGCGCGAGCCTTGGCGACATGGTAGCGACCACCGGCTGGCTGCCGCACACGACGCGAGCCGCGCTGACCGGATTGCGCAAATCCGGCAAGATTATCGAAAGTGACAAGGTTGACGGCGTGCGTCGTTACCGGATCGCGGCACTTGTGCAATGAGCACCAAACTGGACGACCGACTTCTTTAGCTGGTGGGGATGAACGCTGGCCAGCTGGCCGAATTATGGACCAGAGTGGCAGACAGCCCGGCACCCAATCTACCGCCGGGGCTGTTGCGGCGTTTTGTTGCCCAGCGGTTGCAAGAGAAACGCCATCGCGGAATATCGGCTCTGGTCTCGCGCGAGCTTGATGCAATCGCGGACGCTGGAGCAGGGGCTGCCAGCAGATCCGGCCCTGTTCCTCCCGTTGTTATCAGGCCGGGCACGAGATTGATCCGCGAGTGGCACGGCAACACCATAGCCGTGACAGCGGCAGAACAAGGCTTTGAATTTGACGGCAGGCAATTTAGCTCGCTTACCCATATCGCAAGCGAGGTCACAGGTACGCACCAGTCGGGGCCGAGGTTCTTTGGCCTGACAAAGCGGAGTTCCGCTCGTGGCTGAACCCAAGAAGCCCATCCGCTGCGCCATCTACACGCGCAAATCGACCGAGGATGGACTCGAGCAGGAATATAACAGTCTAGATGCCCAATATGATGCCTGCGCCGCCTATGTAATGAGCCAGCGGCATGAGGGATGGAGTCTGGTGGTGGAGCGTTATGACGACGGCGGGTTCTCGGGCGGTAACATGGACCGGCCCGGTTTGAATTCGCTGCTGGCCGATATCAGGGCAGGCAAGGTCGATATCATCCTGCTGTACAAGATCGACAGGCTTACGCGGTCACTGTCCGACTTCGCACGCATCGTTGATATTCTGGACAAGGCAGGCGCGAGCTTTGTCTCGATTACCCAGTCATTCAACACGACTACGAGCATGGGGAGACTGACCCTCAACATGCTTCTGTCTTTTGCCCAGTTCGAGCGCGAGGTAACAAGTGAGCGAATCCGCGACAAGATCGAGGCATCCAAGAAGAAGGGCATCTGGATGGGTGGACCGGTACCGCTCGGTTACGATGTCATTGAACGCAAACTGATCGAGAACACGAGCGAAGCGAAGCTGGTAAGGCATATCATGCAGCGTTACATCGATCTGGGATCGGTCAAGGCCCTGACCCAGGAACTGGATCTTGACGGATATCGCACCAAAATCCAGATCCGTACGAGCACAGCCAACAAAGGCGGTTGTCCATTCCGGCGGGGTACAATTTACCACCTGCTTTCCAATCGCATCTATCTCGGCGAGATAGTGCACAAGGGGCAGGGCTATGCGGGCGAACACCAACCCATAATCTCGATGGAGCTATGGGACCGCGTTCAGCAAGCGCTAGCCGAGCGCAGTCAGGGTGGAACCACCCGGTCGCCTGCAAAGTGGCCCAGCTTGCTCATCGGTGTGCTCGTCGACGGCGAGAACAGGGCAATGTCACCAAGCCATACCAACAAAGGCAAGAAGCGCTATCGCTACTACATAACGCGAGCTGACCATCTCGATGGAACGCCTGCATGGCGAGTATCCGCCCACGATCTCGAGCGACTGGTTTGCGAGCAGATATCGCAGTTCCTCACCGACCATCATCGTATCCGGAATGCCTTGCCTGAAAACCACGATGATGTGCAAAAGCTCAATCATGTTTTCGGGCAAGCGCAAAAAGCAGCCAATGTTCTGGAAAGTGGCGTCGCGGGTGAAAAGCAACGGTTGCTACAAAAACTCGTATCGCGGATTCAGCTTCAGGAAGACGCCATAGAAATATGTATCGAACCATCGGCATTACTAGATAGTTCGGAATCCGACCCGACTGCACCCAACGAAAAATCTCCTGTCATTCTGGCCTGCGGAACCGTCAGGGTCAGGCGCGGACATGAGATCCGGCTTATCATGCCACCCGCCAACGATATCGCCATCCCGACAAATCGCAACCAGAAGTTGGTGTCGCTCGTTGCCGAAGCAAGGGCTGCAGCCATGCTGGTGCAATCCAATCCTGCAAAGTCGATTTTGAATGTGGCCGAAGAGAACGGCAGATGCCGGACGAGGCTGGCAAAGTTGGCTGCGCTCTCATGTATCGCACCCGACATCATTACCGCTATTGTTCAGGGCCGCCAGCCGCCATCGCTCAGTGCGCACACACTTCTGGCAGCCGAACTGCCGCTCGACTGGCAAGGCCAGCGTTCAGCGCTCGGGTTTGCACCTGCCTGACACCCCGTTGCAGTCAGAATATTTGCTACCAGAGACGGGGCTTCCTTTCCGGCGACAATTTAATAGTTGCAACGGTCTCTAGACTGCAATGGCAATGTTCGCATCCGATGAAGGGCGCTCTATTGCGGGGTTCCGAGCACCTGTCCTGCCAAGCTATAAATTATCCGAGATACAAAGGACTGTCTGGTGCGGCCAAGAAGACTCGAACTTCCACGGGCTTTCGCCCACAACGACCTCAACGTTGCGCGTCTACCAATTCCGCCATGGCCGCACGCGCCTCGACAGGTAGGAGCGCGCCACTAGCAAAGCCGCCACCGAGGCGCAACAGCCTTTATCGGTTCATTTCCGCTCTTCTCTCTGTAGCGTTTCGGAACAGCTCTCAATAAATGTGGTCAGTTGTCGTCTATTACGGGCGATACCCAGCCCGTTAACCCTCATTCAGCCTTGCCACCGATGGTTAAAGCGGCGTTTACCTTTGTCTGTGATTGCGCTTCTGCCCTTACTGCTTGCCGCTGGCCCTGTTGCGCTGGAAGCGACACCTTCACGGGTTAGCCGCGTCGCCACAGCGACCGTGCAGATCATCAGGCTGGAACCCGTTTCCGTGCAGATCGATTCCAAGGAAGCAAAATCCGCCGACCGCCAATATCGCCGACGCGACACAATGCCGCTGGTCGAATTCTTCTAGGCGGCAATTTCTTCCAGCCAAAATTTTGGTATCTTCAAAATCGGGTTTTTCGCCACGCAAGACAAGATTGTGCGACTATCATATTTGTGTCAATCTTGATGGCGAGAGGAAACCGGCGATGTTTATCGGTCACTGGGCGCCAGCAATGGTCGCTGCAACGCATAAGCAAGCGCCCAGCCTTCCAGTGCTTTTCATCGCCGCGCAGCTTGTCGATTGGGCGTTTTTCCTGTTTCTGATGTTTGGCATCGAGGCCATGCGCGTGACGCCCGGCATATCAGTGATGAACCCGATGGATTTATACCATATGCCGTATACGCATAGCTTGCTTGGTTCAGCGGGCTGGGCAGCCGGGTTCGGCGCGCTGATATTCGCGGTCAGTCGCAACCAAACCGCCGCGATCATTGGCGCGCTGGTCGTGCTGTCGCACTGGTTCCTTGATCTACTGGTGCATGTGCCTGATCTGACCATCGCTGGCAGCCCGCCCAAATTGGGTTTTGGCCTGTGGAATCATCCCGCAATCGAAATGCCACTCGAATTGGTCCTCACTTTCGGCGCGCTCTGGATTTACGCGCGAAAAGCCAAGCCAAAGACTGCGGCCATGCTGACGCTTGGCGCCATCATGCTGGCGCTTCAGGCGTTTAACTGGTTCGTTCCGGTCGAGCCCGAAGTCACGCTTGGCACAAGCCTGCTTGCGCTGTTCGCTTATGGCGTCGTAACGCTGGCATCTTGGTGGGTGGCGCGTTCGGCGCAGCATTAATACTGGCACAAAAAGCGCCGTCTCGCTAAGGGCCAACCATGCCAGATACCGCTCAGCCAATCACGCCCCAAATCGTCGCCGACCATGGTCTGAATGAAGAAGAATATGCGCGCATCTTGCACGCGATGGGACGCGAGCCCAACATGGTAGAGCTCGGCATATTCTCTGTCATGTGGTCGGAGCATTGCTCGTATAAATCCTCGCGAATCCATTTGAAGAAACTACCGACTACCGCCCCTTGGGTGATTTGTGGTCCGGGGGAAAATGCCGGCGTCATCGACATCGGCGATGGCCCGAACGGTACAAAATTGGCCGCGATCTTCAAAATGGAATCGCACAATCACCCGAGCTACATTGAGCCCTATCAAGGCGCGGCGACGGGTGTTGGCGGAATCTTGCGCGATGTCTTCACGATGGGTGCGCGGCCGGTGGCGAACCTTAACGCGCTGCGTTTCGGACGGCCAGATCATCCAAAGATGAAGCATCTGGTGCAGGGCGTGGTTGCGGGCATCGGCGGCTATGGCAATTGCGTCGGCGTGCCGACCGTTGGCGGCGAGACCAATTTCCACCCGGCCTATGATGGCAACATATTGGTCAACGCGATGACGGTGGGCATCGCCGATCAGGACAAGATTTTCTATTCTGCCGCGACCGGTGTCGGCAACCCGATTGTTTATGTGGGATCGAAAACCGGACGCGACGGCATCCACGGCGCGACAATGGCGTCGGCTGACTTTGGTGCGGATATCGAGGAGAAACGCCCGACGGTGCAGGTCGGCGATCCGTTTACTGAAAAGCTGCTGATTGAGGCGTGCCTCGAACTCATGGCCTCGGACGCGATTGTCGCGATTCAGGATATGGGCGCGGCTGGCTTGACCAGCTCAAGCGTCGAAATGGCGACCAATGGTAAAGCGGGAATCATCCTCAACATGGATATGGTGCCGTGCCGCGAGGAAGGCATGACGCCATACGAGATGATGCTGTCCGAAAGTCAGGAACGCATGTTGATGGTGCTGAAACCCGGACGTGAGGAATTTGCCAAGGCGATTTTCGACAAATGGGAACTCGATTTCGCGGTGATCGGCGAAGTTACCGACACGGGTCATATGGTGCTGACTTTCAAGGGCGAAGTCGTCTGCGACATCCCGCTGGGGCCGCTTGCCGAAGATGCGCCGCTCTACGACCGGCCCGCCGCGTCGAAGGAAGAGTATAAGGCCTGGGCCAAGGTCAAGCCGTTGGGCGATATTCCCGAAAGCACCGACATCGGCGCGGATTTACTGAAGCTGATGGCCTGCCCGGACCTCGCGTCGCGCGCGTGGATCTGGCGGCAATATGACTCACAGGTCGGCGGCGACACCGCGCAGCTTTCGGGCGGCGACGCGGCGGTGGTGCGCATCCACGGCACCAACCGCGCGCTGGCGATGACCACTGACTGCACCCCGCGTTACTGCTATGCTGACCCCTATGAGGGCGGCAAGCAGGCGGTCGCCGAAACCTACCGCAACATCTGCGCGGTCGGCGCAAAGCCGCTGGCGATCACCAACTGCCTCAACTTTGCCAACCCGCAGCGCCCCGAAATCATGGCGCAAATCGTCGGGTGCCTCGAAGGTATGGGCGACGCCTGCCGCGCGCTCGATTACCCGATCGTGTCGGGCAATGTGAGCCTTTACAATGAAAGCAAGGCGACGGGCGGCGGCAGCGCGATTTTACCGACGCCAGCGATCGGCGGCGTGGGTGTACTCGAAGATGTGAGCAAGATGGCGACAATTGGGTTTAAGGCGGCACGCGAAGAAATTTACATGGTCGGCTGGGGACCAGGGCACTTGGGCCAATCGCTTTGGTTACGGGAAATTGCGGGAGCGGAAGCCGGTCCTCCACCGCCCGTTGATTTGGAAGTCGAATTGCGGAATGGTACATTTGTTCGAGATATGATCTTAGGCGGCGTGGTCACGGCCTGCCACGACCTGTCTGACGGTGGTTTTGCTGTTGCCTTGGCGGAAATGGCACTTGCCAGCAACATTGGTGCTGACGCCATGATAGAGTCGCGCGGTCCTGCCGAAGACACGTCTGCATCAGATGCTTTTGGCGAAGATCAGGGCTGTTACATCGTGACCACCCGAAATGCCGATACATTGAAAGATGCGGCGAAACGCGCAGGGGTGGAATGCGATTACGTTGGCCTAACTGGCGGTGATAGTCTGATTTTGAAACGTGTTCACGCGGGCATCCTAACCTACGAAGTATCTCTGGACGACCTCCGTGCCGCCCACGAAAGTTTCTTCAAAAACTGGATGGAAGCCTAACGATGGCGCCTGCTTCATCCGGAGCAGGCTATTCCGGCACGTGGCTTGGCAAGAAGCTGTCGCTGAAACCCGGCATGCGGGTCTGGTTCGATGCGATGCCGGGTAGTGTGCTTGCTGAAATCGATATGCCCGATCTGGAATGTCTGTCGGCGCCCGAACCCGGCGTCGACGCCGCCCATATTTTCGTGACCGAACGCGCCGATATGGAAGCGAAGCTGACTATGCTCCGCCCGCTGTTGCAACCCACCGGGTTTATCTGGGTCAGCTGGCCGAAAAAGACCTCCAAAGTCCCGACAGACATAACCGAGGACACGATCCGCGCGGTCATTTTGCCGTCGACCGATCTGGTCGACGTCAAGGTCTGCGCAGTGGATGCGGTTTGGTCCGGCCTAAAACTGATGGTCCGCAAGGACCGGCGTTAGGCTATTGCTGCTAGCAGGTTATAGGGATCAATTCCGCCTGAGCGCATGATATCATGTGCGGATTTATAGGCTACCGGCTCCGGAATACCCAGACGCTTGCGTGCATCAGTCAACGGCTCTTTCAAAAGCTCGACGATGTCCTCGTGCACCAGATTTTTCGCTGCCTTGCCGATGCGATAACCTTCGTGGACGGCTTTCATGATTGGGGCTGACCGTGCGACGCGACGCTTCAGTTCGAAGCCCCCCATATAGGCGATGAAGCCGACGCCGAGGTTGCGGTTTTGTGCATAAGTGAAAGCGAGTACGCATTGTTCGCCAAGCGCATCGCGGCCGTATCCGGTAAGAATATGGTGCAAGTCATGTGTGTCGCGCAGACGATCCCCATAGCGGTCGATGCCATCTTCAAAACGCGTGCCTGCATGGGTAAACTTTGCATATTCAGCTTCGAGGCCAGCGGCGGACAGACCTTCGCGTTTCATGAAATCGACATAGGCGCGACCAACGGTTCCGGCGGGAAGCTGTTTCAACGTATCATGGTCGTCAAGGATATCGATCAGCCGCTGGTTCGATGCGAGCAGGCGTTGCCCTTTTTCGCTGTGCCAGAACTTCTGTGCAACTTCGCGAAACTTGCGTCCGCGTAAAGCGGCGATGATATGGAACACCTGCTCGGTATCTTCCTTGTCAGCCATCAGGATCTGGAAATGACGCCACGCCTTCAGCGGGCGAAACTCGCTTCCTGGGCGTTCGGGATGGTGGAATGGGATGGTCGCACTCGTCATGGGGAAGCCTTTACTCTGATTCGCTTTCACGTTTCCTACCTACACTAATGTTAATAACAGCTTGACGTCGAGCTTTCAATAACATTTTTTGTGGCTAAATTGCTCCCATGCAGGACCATTCATTCATCCCATACGCCGCACTTCCCGCACGCGACACGGCAATGCAAATCGAGCGCAGTTCGGCTTTTTATCAGCAGCTGAAGACCCGGCGGACGTGTCGGCACTTTAGCGACCGCCCGGTGGCGCGGGAGGTGATTGAGCTGGCGCTGCTGGCAGCGGGGACCGCGCCAAGCGGTGCGAATCATCAGCCCTGGCATTTTGGCGTAATCGGTTCGCCGGAGAAAAAACGCGCTCTGCGCGAAGCCGCCGAGGCAGAGGAAGCAGCATTTTACGAAGGCAAAGCCAGCGCAGAATGGCTGGAGGCGCTGGCACCGTTGGGCACCGATGCCGAAAAGCCCTATCTTGAAACAGCACCCTGGCTGATCGTCATTTTCGGCCAACGGCGCGGCGGAATGTATCCGGGCGATGACAAGCAGAATTATTATGTGGGCGAAAGCGTAGGGATTGCTACAGGTTTCCTGATTGCCGCGTTACATGACGCTGGATTGGCGACGCTCACGCACACGCCCAATCCGATGAAGTTCCTAAACAGAATCTGTGACCGTCCGGCGAGCGAGAAACCGATGATGGTGCTGGTCGTGGGCCACCCCGCGTCTGATGCGACTGTGCCGGTCCATGCCACAATCAAGAAGCCGCTGGACCAGATTGCCAGCTGGCTGTAGCAACTCCCTAATACAGGGAGGAACATCATGACCGAGACCGGCACTTTGACCCGCCTTGTCAGTCTGGATGCGATGCGCGGCTTTGCCGTGATGGGCATATTGGCGATGAACATCGTTGCCTTTGCCATGCCGTTCTGGGCCTATATCACACCGCTGGCTTATGGCGGAGACACTGCTGCCGAGCGCGGGGCGTGGGTCATTTCTTACGTGCTGCTCGACGGAAAGATGCGCGGTTTCTTCTCCTTATTGTTCGGGGCAAGCATGATGCTAATCATCGAGAGCACCGATGCGAAGGGCGAAAGCGCGGCGAAAATGCATTATTCGCGCATGTTCTGGCTCGCCATATTCGGCCTCGTACATTTCTACTTCATTTGGTTTGGCGACATATTGTTCCTTTATGCAGCCGCCGGCTGCCTCGCATTCCTGTTCCGCAAATGGGAGCCGCGCCGCTTGATAAAATGGGCCTTGATTATATTCGGGATTCATCTGTTGCTGTTCGGCCTGCAATTTGTCGGCCTGCAAGCCATGCAGTTTTTTGCTGTCCAGCCCGGGGCATCCGCCGACCTGGTCAAGCAATATAAGGAAATCATGGCGAGTCCCGAATTCGACTTCGGTACTGCGAAACAGTTGGCCGTGCATCGCGGGGATTATGGCGGGATCGTTGCGGAGAAGCTGGGCAACTGGGGCAAGCCATTAGGCGGGGTGCTGCAAAGCGTAGGCGAAACTTTGCCACTGATGATGCTCGGTATGGCGATGAAGAAAAACGGGTTCCTGACCGGTGAGTGGGAGCGCGCCGACTATGTGCGCTGGGCGCGCAAAATGATCATCCCCGGACTGATATTGAGTAGCCTCGTCGCGGCAATGGTTGTCGTGGCGAATTACGACAAGATCACCGCGATTGCAGCGTTCTTCATCTGGAGTGCCATTCCGCGGACTATGCTGACCATAGGCTATGCCGCCGTGCTGATGCTGGTCATTGGGCGTTATGCGGGGAGCGATTTCATTGCGCGCGTCGCGGCAGCGGGGCAGGCGGCATTCACCAATTATCTCGGCACAAGTATTATCATGACGACGATTTTCTACGGCTATGGGCTCGGCCTTTACGGTTACATCGGCCGTATCGAACTGTGGTTGTTCGTCGTCGGTGCGTGGGCGGTCATGCTATTATGGTCGAGGCCGTGGCTGGCGCGTTTCCGATATGGCCCGCTCGAATGGCTCTGGCGCAGCCTCGCCAGGATGAAAGTCCAACCGCTGCGGCGTTAAAGCTATTGCAATCAATTCGCATTAACGGTAATTAGGTCGCCTTAGGAGCGAATCTATGGTCGTTTGCGTGTGTAATGCCATAAGGGAAAAGGACCTGCGTGCCGCCGTGCGTTGCAGGTCGGAACGCGCAAATGATGTATATGCCCGTCTTGGCAGTAAACCTAAATGCGGGCAGTGCCTCTCGTTCGCGCGAAACATTATTAGATCTGGACCTGCAACCGCTTAGCAATAGCGCGTCCGGCAACCTTAGCATTTCTGCGGCTTTCGCACTTTTCTCAGAAGCCTTTTGGCGCTAACCTGCGCGACATGTTCCTACAGGAGATTTGCCATGAAGGGCGACATTAAGGTTATCGAATTTCTCAACGAAGCGCTCAAGAATGAGCTGACCGCCGTCAATCAATATTGGTTGCATTACCGGATGCTCGACAATTGGGGTGTCGCCAAGCTCGCTGACTTCGAGAGGCATGAGTCGATTGATGAAATGAAGCACGCCGATCAATTGTCCGAACGCATCCTATTTCTTGACGGCCTGCCCAATTTCCAAATGCTGGGCCGGTTACGTATCGGCGAGACGGTCGAGGAAATCCTGAAAGCTGACCTCGAACTCGAATATGAAGCGCTGCCTTTGCTGAAGGATGCCATCGCTTATTGCGAAAGCGTGCGCGATTTTGTCAGCCGCGAACTGTTCGCGCATATCCTTGAAAATGAGGAGGAGCATGTCGATATCCTCGAGAAGCAGTTCGACATGATTGCGCGTATGGGGATTGAAAACTACGTGCAGCTCCAGTCGAAGCCGCCGGAAAGCTGATTAGCCGTAACTCATCCCGCCGAGCGCATTGCGTTGACCGAAGCTAGCCGGTCGTCTCTCCATCAACGGGCTGGCCTCGCTTTCGAGCGCCGCCAAGGTCGCCTCGAATACCGGGCGCAGGCGCACGACCTTTTCCACCAGTTCTGACGGATCAATCTGGAGCTCGACATAATGACGCGCCGCGATTTCGATTTCCTCTGCGAGTAATGCGAGTTTATCGGCACCGAACTGCCAGGATTCACCTTTCAGCGTATGCGCCGGAATGACGAGTTTGGCTGAATCCTTGATGCGCATGGCTTCTTCGATGACAGCGACCGATTTGGTGCCGTCTTCACGGAAATAGCCCAATATGCGTACAAAACCTGCACCCAACAAGTTGCGGGTTTCGGTAAAGGTCTTCCAGTCGATCAGATCATCTGGCTTATCGGTCACTTGGCTTGCTCCATCGACAGAGGAAATATCCGGTTCTGTCGGGTTCTTTTACACTCGCAGAAGTAAACAGAGCGTTGATGCAATCTGTTTTAGATATTCTTGCGGCGACCTTAATCCTTGTCGGCGAACGGATTTTTCGATGAACGGAAATTGATCCGCACCGGCACCGCGCCAAAATCGAGGTCGCGGCGGATGCCGTTGAGCAGATAACGCGCATAGCTTGCCGGAAGTTCGTCGGTGCGATTGCCAAAAATAACAAAGGTCGGTGGCCGGTTACGCGCCTGAGTCATGTAACGCAGCTTGATCCGCTTGCCACCCGGGGCCGGTGGCGGATTGGCGGAAATCGCGGCCTCGAACCACCGGTTGAGAATGCCGGTGGGTACGCGCTTGTTCCAGGCCTCTCGCGCGTCGAAGGCGGCGGAAAGCATCTGGTCGAGTCCCTTGCCGGTGGCCGCCGATACCGCAATCATCGGCACGCCTTTGAGCTGTGACAGGCCGTCCTCCAGCGCACCGCGTATCCCTTGGAACAGACTGCTACCATTTTCGGCGATATCCCATTTGTTGATCGCGATAATGAGAGCGCGGCCTTCCTGGATGACATGGTCGGCGATTTTAAGGTCCTGCACCTCAAGGCCTTTAGTTGCGTCGAGCAACAGCACCACGACCTCGGCGAAATCGATGGCGTGGCGTGCGTCGGCAACCGAGAGCTTCTCGAGCTTGTCCTGAACCTTGGCGCGCTTGCGCATTCCGGCTGTGTCGATAAGGCGGACGCGGCGTTCGGTGAGCAAAGGCGGTATGGTACCTTCTTCATCGGGTTCACCTTGCTTAGGATTGGGGTCGGTCCAGATCCAATCTACCGAGATGCTGTCGCGCGTAATCCCGGCTTCGGGTCCGGTAATCAGGCGATTCTCGCCGAGCAGCCGGTTGATCAAGGTCGATTTGCCGGCATTGGGGCGACCTACGACAGCCAGCTTCAATATCGCGTCGGGCGCTTCGATATCGGCCTCTTCGAACTTGCCGCCGTCGATATGCGGCAACAGCGCCTGGAACAGGTCGGCCATGCCCTCGCCATGTTCGCCGCTGATCGCAATCGGATCGCCAAAACCAAGCGCGTAGCTTTCCAAGATGCCATTATCGCCCTGTTTGCCTTCGGCTTTGTTCACCGCGAGCACCACCGGCGTCGCGCTGCTGCGCAGCCAGCGGGCAATTTCCTCGTCGAGCGGCGTCACGCCTGCGCGCCCGTCGATTAGGAACAGCGCCACCTGTGCGCCAGCGATTGCCGCCTCGGTCTGCATCCGCATCCGTCCGGGCAATGTGTCTGGGTCTTCGTCTTCATAACCGGCGGTATCGACGATCGTGAATTCTAGGTCGAACAGTCGCCCTTCGCCCTCGCGCCGGTCACGGGTAACCCCGGGCGTGTCGTCGACAAGCGCAAGCTTCTTGCCAACCAAACGGTTGAACAAGGTGGACTTGCCGACATTGGGCCGACCGATAATGGCTACCGTCGGCAACATGCCGTCAAATCCCCTTAAAGTTTACCCGCGAAAGGCAGAAACGCGTCCGCCATCGTCTAGCACATAAAGTGTCTGGTTGGCGACAACCGGGGCTAGCGACACGTCGGATTTCAAATCCGCCGCTTGCGAAGCTGTGCCATCGGCAGGGGCGACTGACCAAAGCTGTCCTCGCGAATTGACCACCAGCAAGCGGCCACCAGCGAGCACCGGACCATACCAGCTGATCGGGCCTTTTTTCTTTTTCTCATTGTCGTAGCGTTGCAGATTCGCAATCCAGCGGATTTTGCCGCTCGAACGCGCGACACATAGCAATTTCGCCTCGTCGGTCATTACGAACACCCATTCGCCCGCCGAAACCGGAGTTGAAATGCCCGCAATATTGATTTCCCAGATGCGCTGGCCGCTAACCAGTTCATAGGATGCCATGCGGCCACCCTTGCCGAGCGCAAACACGCGACCACGGTCGATTACGGGATCGGCGTCGATATCGGTCAACGTCGAAACGCTAGTCGACATCGCGGTTCGCGACAAAGTATCGCTCCAAAGGCTACGGCCGTTTTCATAGCGATAGGCAGCAAGCTCTCCGCTCGAATAGCCGGCGATTACCGTGCCTTGCGCAGCGGCGGGTGCGCCAACGCCGAAAATGCCCGACGCCGCGACGGGACCCGCCTCGTTCCATTGGGCTTCACCGTCCGATTGCCGCAGGGCATAAATCTGGTTGTCCTGTGTCATCACATAGACATTGCCGTTCGACAAAGTCGGTGCGCCGCGAAGCGGCCCAGCAGGGCGCTTCTTCCAGCTCAACGCCCCGGTGTCAGCAGCAAGCGCTGCAACATCGCCAACGCCGTTCGTCGCAAATACCATCGTACTCGTTGCGCTAACGCCGCCGCCGAAGCGCGATGCCTTGCCATCATCCTCGATTTCGAGCGCGTTGGACCAGATTTGCACGCCGCTATTGGCGTCGAACGCTGTCACCCGCGCGGTCGTATCTACCACATAAAGTCGTCCGTCGCTTACCACAGGGCTTGCAGCAAGACGCGCACGCGGGTTGGCGCCGGTAACAGTCGCCGTCCAGACACGGGCAAGGCCCTGACCCAGCTCGACATGGCCCGGGGACTTGGAGGCGTTGCCGCCAGGTTGTGCCCATGCATCGTTGACGACGGCAGGTGGCAAGATGACCGCAACACCAGCTAACGCGGGATCTACCTCCATGTCGCGTTCGCCGCCCAATATGTCGACACGGTTGCCGATTGTAGGGGTGTTGTTCTTCTTGCCCGCGTCGCCGCGAACGCTGTCGAGGACAGCACATCCGCCAAGCGATGCGGATGCGGCCAAGGCCAAAAGCAATTTTGCGCTAGTCTTCACCTATTTACTCTCCCTTGGAGGCAGTTTCAGCCGCCTTCGTTGCCGCATTGCGCTTTTCATCAACCTGAACGGTATCGACGCCGAGCGCGCCAGCCATCTGTTGCGCACGACTGCGCTGGCTTTGCGGAAGCCCGTCTTGCTTAGCAATTTGGGCAAAAATGGGGCCAGCAAGATTGTCTTTGCCCAACTTCATATAGGATATTGCCGTCAGCTCGCCCGCGCTGCCGAACCAGGCGTTACCGGCGACCGCCAGTGGCTTCAGCCGGGCAATGACCGTTTGCGGCGGCAGCGTGTCAAATTCCGCGCTGGTCTGGCGGATAAGTGCGAGATCGCGAAAGGTCTGCGGCAGGCTGCTGTCACTCGCAACCTTGGCGTAAATGGCAACGGCTTCTTTAGTTTTCCCATCTTCGCCAAGCAGGTTTGCCTCAACCAGTTGCGCCATCGCGCGATATCCGGGCTGGTCGGCCTTGGCCAGCGTGCCCAGCTTGGCGCGCGCTTCTTTTTCCTGTCCGGCGCGCAATTTGTCCATCGCGTCGACAAATTCTTCACCCTGCTTATCAGCTGCTGCTTGTTGTTGGTTGCGATAGATGATGTAACCGCCAAACGCCAAAAGTGCCGCAACGACTGCGGCGACTAGCCAGCGGCCATAGCGTTTCCAGAAACCGGTTAAATCGCTGGCGCGGACTGCATCGTCCACTTCGCGTAGGAAAGCTTCGTCGCTTCCGGCGCGCTTGTCAGTCGGTGTCAAAGCCAAAAGGGCCTCCGAATTTGGGTGATAACCATAAGTTGCCGCCGTCCTTAGCGGGACTCGTGGCGATAGACCAGCCCTGCGTTAAACAGGCTGGTAAAGCTGCTCGGGACCGGGAAAACTGCGATCCCGCACACCGCTAGCATATTCGCGGACAGCCTCTTCGACGCTCACGCCCATATTGCCGAATTTCTTCACAAATTTTGGCACGCGGTCGAATAGGCCCAGCATGTCTTCGGTGACCAGTACCTGTCCGTCGCATTGCGCTGACGCCCCGATGCCAATGGTCGGGCACGCGATTTTGTTGGTAATCTCGATTGCGATGGGTTCGAGTACGCCTTCAATGACCATCGAAAACGCGCCCGCTTCGGACATGGCGACCGCGTCTTCGACAATCGATTTGGCTTCTTCCGGGCTTTTGCCGCGAACGCCATAGCCGCCAAGAATGTTGACCGCTTGCGGGGTAAGGCCGACATGCGCCATCACCGGGATACCGCGTGAAGTAAGGAACTCAACCGTCGGCGCAAGCACCCTGCCACCTTCAATTTTCACCGCTGCCGCGCCCGTTTCTTTCAGCAGCCGCGCGGCGTTTGTGAATGCGAGCTCGGGTGTCGCCTCATAACTGCCGAACGGCATGTCGACGACGACGGCAGCGTGATAGCTTCCTCGCACAACCGCCGCGCCGTGCGCTGCCATCATTTCCATCGTCACCGCGACAGTGTGCGGCAGGCCGTAAATCACCTGTCCCAGCGAATCGCCTACGAGCAGCATGTCGCAATGCGGATCGAGTAGCTGCGCCATTCGCACCGTATAGGCGGTCAGCATCACCAGCGGTTCGCCACCCTTACGCTGCCGGATTCGCGGCACGGTGAGCCGTTTCATCGGCGACGGCGTAGGGTTCGCACGGCTGGTGGATGTATCGAAGGTGAGCGTTTGGGGGCGTGTGGACATGGGGCGGGGGCTTAGCGGCTAAATGCCTCGTGCAAAAGCGAGAAGCGGATGAATGTAATTTTTGCTTGACTCAATGTTAATAATAACGTACATAAAGTCCGAATCATATAACATTGGAGTTTGCACATGTCGTTTCGGGAGAAAATTC
This sequence comes from Sphingomonadales bacterium, assembly GCA_031400695.1. GTDB lineage: Bacteria > Pseudomonadota > Alphaproteobacteria > Sphingomonadales > Sphingomonadaceae > Sphingorhabdus_B. Next base: position 20,501 of record JANNQI010000059.1, read on the forward strand.
ACTGGGCATCTTTTCTTGCTCTGGCTGTGGCGTTCGGTTGGTATTTCCTGACCTATCCTTGGGAGATTGTCGAAACCGCCGCTGGAGTGGGAGCAGTTGCTGGGATGCTGGTGCCGGTGACGATTATCATCGTTGCCGTCATGGCGCTTTCGGCGGGCTATTTTGCTATCCGTACCCCAAATGAAGCGCATCTGAAAGAAGATGAACGCGAACGCATAATCCATATACGCGGCACACATCTCGCATATTATCCGTTGGTCCTCGGAGTCTGGGCCAATATGATTGCCATGTTCTATCGGCTCAGCGTTGCAGAGCATCTGAACCTGCTGATTGCAACGGTCGTCACCGCTGAGCTGGTGCGCGTCGGATCCCAGCTTTATTATTACCGCCGCGGAAATTGAGCGATGGCACCCGCCCCATTCACCAACGACATCAGGACGCTTCGCTTCCTTGCCGGCGAAATGACGCAAGGCGACCTCGGCGACAAGGTCGGCGTCACACGCCAGACCATCGCTGCTATCGAACAGGGCAAATATTCGCCCTCGCTGGAGGTTGCGTTCCGCATTGCCCATGTCTTCGACAAGCCGCTCGAAGAGGTTTTCCGGTGGGAGAATAGTCATCCCTAAGTGCCGCGCAGCACTGGAGGCCTGAGCGAACGCTCCCCAGCTACAAAGTTCAGGCCTCCGACCTTGGCTTATTTAGGCTCCGCGACGCGCGCCGCAACAGCTTGCGCGGGGTTGTCGCTGAATATGCCATCGACCCCGGTGGCCAGAAACGCGGCGATTTCGCTTTCAAGGTCGCCGATGCCGCGTGGGTCGATTCCAGATTTATGCCCCAAAGGCAGGAAGTAATTTTCGCGGCGGAATGTCCAGGGGTGAACTGCGAGACCAGATTTATGCGCGTCGGCAACAAGGCTGGTGGGTTCGCCCAAATTGCCAATGAGGTTGCGCGGGATCACCAGCGCTTTATTCGGGCCGACGCCGTCGGCATATGCGGCAATGGTTTTCAGACCTTCAGCCGTCGCCATTTGCGGATAGGATATATCGGGGCGGTCTGCTGGACTGCCCTTTTCATCCATAAGCTGGATCAGCCTTAGCTTTGTCTTGGGCCGCAGCACCTGCAAATTGCCGACCTCAAAGGACTGGATGAATATAGGCGCGGTCCTTTCAGAGTAGCCGTATTTTGTCAGCAGCGCCAGCAGCGGCGCTTCATGCGGCAGGCCTATGGAGGCGAAATAGCTTGGATGCTTGGTTTCGGGATAAACGCCAATGATACGTCCGGTTTTCGCGCTCTGGACCCTGGCCAGTTCCAATATCTCTTCGAATGTTGGTACTTCAAACTGCCCGTCATAGGCCGTATTTTCCTTGCGCAGCTGCGGCAGGCGTTCTTTGGCGCGCAGTGTCTTTAGCTCGGCCAGTGTGAAGTCTTCGGTAAACCATCCAGTCATCTGCTGGCCGTCGATGGTCTTAGTCGTCTTGCGGTTCGCGAACTCCGGCTTTGCTGCAACGTCGGTAGTTTCTGATATCTCGTTCTCGTGCCGCGCCACCAAAACACCATCTTTGGTCAGCACCAAGTCTGGCTCAATAAAATCAGCCCTTTGCTCGATAGCGAGCGTGTAGCTGGCTATGGTATGCTCGGGCCGCTCTCCGCTCGCACCGCGATGCGCAATAACAATGACTTGGCCGTCGAGAGGTTTTTCCATGGCTTGGCTTTCCGAAGCGGAACAGGCGGGGACAAGGGCGGCGATCAGCAGCGGGAGCAAAAGTTTCATCATACCGACATCGCGCAGCCGTGCGTCAGGCTGATGACAGCCGTCCCGGCGCGACATCAACCGACCTCGACACCTTTCCAGAACGCAATCCGGTCGGTTATCTCGGCTGCCGCTGATTTGGGTTCGGGGTAATACCAAGCCGCGTCGGTGTTGGTTTTGCCATCGACAATGATCGAATGATATTTCGCAGTGCCTTTCCAGCCGCAGACCGAGGTCGTGTCGCTGCCTTGCAGATAATCGGCATTCACCGACTCATGCGGAAAATAATGATTTCCCTCAACGACGATCGTGTCGTCCGATTGCGCGATAATGGTTCCATTCCAGCGAGCCGTGGTCATTTCTGGTTCCTTATAGTCTCTCTGCGTCATAGATTTCCGCTTTGAACCCGACGAGCAACGTCATGCCGCCTTCAACGACCGGGCGTTTGATCATCGACGGGTTGGCCAGCATCAATGCGATTGCTTTGGCCTCATCAATATCGGTCTTGTCGGCATCGGGCAGTTTTTTAAAGGTTGTCCCCGCCTTGTTAAGCAATTTTTCCCAGCCAACTTCTTTTGCCCAACGCTTCAGGTCGACCGCGTCGATACCGGCCTTTTTATAGTCGTGGAAATGATAGGCAACGCCGCGACCGTCAAGATACACACGCGCTTTCTTGACGGTGTCGCAGTTCGGTATGCCGAAGAGTGTGATCGTCATGCGGGTACCTTGTTCGGACAAACCAGAAACTTTTCGCCGGTCGCGCGCTTGTTGTAGACGGCGGCGATATCGGGTCGGAGCATTTCAGCGAGCGTCACCTCGCGTGTATAATGGCTAGCAAAGGTCGTTTTGAGTTCGGCTACGACGCGCGCGCGCAGCCGCTGGTTACCCTCTGCGCCGATTTGCATCAGGAACGGTGTCAGTAGGAAGCCGCTTACAGCCCATGAAAAACCAAAGTTACGGTTCAGCAATGTCGGCCCGGTGTCGAGAGCGCCGTAAATATAGACCTGTTTAAAGGTGTCCGAACCATAGCGGCTATATTCCTTCATCCGCTTGACCGCTGCTGCCTCGATGCAGGTCAGTATCTGTCCGGCAAGTTTGCCGCCGCCAATCGCATCGAACGCAATAGTCGCGCCGGTTTCGACAAGCGCGGCGGTCAGGCTGTCCATAAAGTCCGGCGCGGTCGAATCGCAGATATAAGTCGCGCCGATTTTGCGCAGCAGTTCGGCCTGTGCCTCGCTGCGCACGATATTGACCAGGGGAATACTGTCCTTGAGGGATATCTTTACCAGCATCTGGCCAAGGTTCGAGGCCGCTGCGGTGTGAATGAGCCCGGTGTGGTTTTCGCGCTTCATAACCTCGGTCATCGCCAGCGCGGTCAGCGGATTGACGAAGCACGACGCCCCTTGTGCCGCCGTTGTGCCTTCGGCCAAAACCATACAGTCGCTGACTTTGACGCAGCGATATTGCGCATACATCGCGCCGCCGATGATGCCGACTGTTTTGCCGATAAGCGCCTGTGCCTCGGGCGAAGCGCCTGCCGCGACGACAACGCCGCCGGCTTCGTTGCCGACCGGCATCGGCTGATCGACCCGCGCTGCCATCGCGCGCATCACCGCCTCCGGCATCTGTGCGGTTAGAACCGGCCTGTCGGGCGTGCCCGATAATTTGGCGGCCGTGATGTCGGCTGGCCCAAACAGCAGGCCGAGATCTGACGGATTGATGGGGGTTGCGTCGACCCGCACCAAAACCTCATTTTCCTTGGGCTCGGGCACAGGCTGGTCGATCAACGAAACTTCGAGCTCGCCCGATGATTTGAGCAGCGAGACGAGTTGCAGGCCGGTGGCGGGGACATTGGACATAGGTCGCTCCTAAAGATTTTTGTTGCGCCCCCGCTATCGCATCAACGCGCGCCGCCATAGCGAATTTTGATAAAGGCGGCCGGCGTCATTTATAATGCTCCCGCCGGTCACCAAAATCGCGCACACGTTTGCGCCATGCTTTGTAACTGCCGGGTTTCAAATTGCTGCGCATAATCGCTTTTATCTGGTCGGGCGAAACACCATGTTGCGCTGAAATTGTCGTGAAACTGATATGGTCCGAAAGCGCCATTTCGACGATTTCGCTAATCTCGGCTGGCAAGAGAGCTGTGACCATCGGCGTTATAGCGGCCAATGATCGGTGTCAGTATCGGGGTGCTGGTTATTGCTCGCTTTAATGCCGGTGACGAATTCAGCCATTGTCTCCTCGGTTGCTCTGGCCTTACGCACCTCGGCGATGCCGCCGAACCACGGCATAACCGCCTCCATCCCAAACTGGTCCTTTGGCGGAAAGCGACTTGGATCATCAAGCGATCCGGTGGTCAGCGCCAGATCAACACCGAGTATATATTCATAGAATAACGGAGTCCCGCACCGCCCACAAAACCCGCGCGCCACATGCTCCGAGCTCATAAATGTCGCAGGCTCGCCCCGCGTCCAGCTTAGCGCATCCTTTGGCACGCCAACGAGCGCCGCAAAGAAATTCCCCACCGCCTTCTGGCACATCCGGCAATGGCAGATGTGCGATGTGTCGGTGACTGCACTGACATAATAGCGAATCGCACCGCATTGACACCCGCCGGAGATCGAGGTTTGGATTTGGGTCATTTTCAGCTCACTCCCACTCAATCGTCCCCGGGGGCTTGCTGGTGTAGTCATAAACTACCCGGTTAATGCCCTTTACCTCGTTGATGATGCGGGTGCTAACGCGGCTCAAAAATGCACTTTCGAAGGGGTAGATATCCGCCGTCATGCCGTCGGTTGAGGTAACGGCGCGCAAGGCGCAGACATTGTCGTAGGTGCGGCCATCGCCCATGACGCCCACGGTACGCACCGGCAATAACACCGCGAAAGCCTGCCAGATTTCGTCATATAATCCGGCGTTCCGAATTTCATCCAAATAAACTGCGTCGGCCTTGCGCAAGACGTCGCAACGTTCCTTGGTAACTTCCCCAGGAATGCGGATGGCGAGACCGGGGCCCGGGAAGGGGTGCCTGCCGACGAATTGGTCGTTGAGGCCAAGCTCGCGGCCCAAGGCGCGGACTTCGTCCTTAAATAGCTCGCGCAAAGGCTCGACGAGTTGCATGTTCATCCGTGCGGGGAGGCCGCCGACATTATGGTGGCTCTTGATCGTGACCGACGGTCCGCCGGTGAAGCTGACGCTCTCGATTACATCCGGATATAGCGTGCCTTGCGCGAGGAAATCCGCGCCGCCGATCTTCCTTGCCTCTTCTTCGAACACATTGATGAATTCGCCGCCGATAAACTTGCGTTTTTTTTCCGGATCGGTCTCGCCAGCGAGTCCCGCCATGAACCGCGCCTCGGCATCGACCACCACCAGCGGGATGTTGTAATGGTCGCGGAACAGGGTCTCCACCTGTTCGCGTTCATTCATACGCAGCAGGCCGTGGTCGACGAATACGCAGGTCAGTTGCTCGCCGATAGCTTCGTGAATTAGGATTGCGGCGACCGATGAGTCCACGCCACCAGAAAGCCCGCAAATCACGCGGCCAGAGCCGACCTTTTCGCGGATTTCTGCTATCTTCGTGGCGCGGAATTCGGCCATCGTCCAGTCTCCCGCCAGACCGCAAATCTTGTGCACGAAGTTCGAAATCAGCTTCGCGCCGTCGGGCGTGTGTACGACCTCCGGGTGGAACATCGTGGTGTAATATTTTCGCGCCTCATTGACGCAGATTGCAAACGGCGCGTTGGGACTCGTGCCGATGACTTCAAAGCCTTCAGGCGCGACTGTAACGCGGTCGCCGTGGCTCATCCATACCGGATAGCTGCCGCCGACGTCCCAAAATCCATCGAACAACGGGCTGGATTTGAGGATTTCGACATCGGCGCGACCGAATTCCGCCGCATGGCCGCCTTCGACGATGCCGCCCAGCTGGGTGCACAATGTCTGCTGACCATAGCATATAGCCAGAATCGGCAGGCCGCTATCGAACACTATTTGTGGCGCACGAGGACTGCCTTCGGTCGTCACAGATGCTGGACCGCCGGACAGTATGACACCCTTGGGCTGCATCCGGGTAAACGCCTCGGCGGCGCTGTTGAAAGGGGCTATTTCGGAATAGACCCCCGCCTCGCGGACGCGCCGGGCGATGAGCTGGGTCACCTGACTGCCAAAGTCGATGATGAGGATGGAATCAGAAGGCTGAATTGTCATGGCCAGCCGATAAGGGCTGCCGCTGCCGCTGTCCAGTTGTGACCAACGACTTTGCATGGAGATCCCATTGGATTGCTTTCCGGCACCTGACAATTGTCATTACAATATACATTCAGCATATATGATAATCAGTACACTCAACAAAATTGAACCTCTCCCGGTAACCGATACCCAGATCGGCTGGGTCGGATATCGGCTCAATCAGGCCGCGATGCGCATCCAGACAATGACCGTAATGGTACTTAGTCCGCTGGGCCTTACGTCACCGCAGTTGCGCGCGCTGGAAGCGATTGAAAGGGAACAGCCGCTTAGCCAAACGCGGCTCGGCGAATTGGTCGACATGGACCGAAGCACGATTGTCCACGTGGTTGATCATTTCGAAGCTTTGGGGGCAGCGTCGCGTGAGGCTGACCCGTCCGACCGGCGCTCGCATGCCGTTGTGCTTACCAAAAAGGGCAAAGACCTGCTTACCCAAGCGCAAATCCTCGCGCGCGATGTCGAGACCGAGTTTCTGGTACACTTGTCTCGTCCGGAGCGTGAGGCATTGCATGCCTTGCTCCACAAACTTTTTGATCCATCCCCCTGCCCAGAGGAGAAGAACCGTGAACCCCGCACTCCACCGTCCAAACCCCGATAGCGCGATACTGGTCTATGTCGATTATGTAACCGGCCTCGACAATCTGATGAACCGGCTGCCGACTAAGGTTTACAAAAACAACATCGCGGCATTTGCCAAGATGAATCCGCTGTTCAAGTGGCCCACGGTCGTCTTCGGCGAAGAGAATGAGTATTACGGCACTTTTCTGACCGAAATGGTGCATGTCACGCACGATATCCGTCGGTACAATCGCACCAGCATCAGTGGTTACATTCCCGAATTTGCCGACTGGTTGGCTTCGACCGGTCGCAAGGACGTCATTATCGGCGGCATCTCACTCGACAATTGCGTGCTGCACACCGCGCTCGACCTGTTGCGCGCCGGTTACAATGTTTTCGTGGTTGTCGATGTATCGGGCACGAACAGCCCGATAACCTAGGATGTCGCGATGATGCGGCTGCGCGATGCAGGCGCGGTGATGTGCACCTGGCTTTCGACCATCACTGAGCTGGGCGTCGACTTTGCCTCGCAATATGGTGAAGGTATGAAAGAAATTATCGGCACGCATTGGCCAGCCTCGACTGTCGGGCCGGTCGATGACAGCACGCCCGATGGACATGGTATGCTGTTGCCAGCATGAACGATAATGAACTCATCAAGCAAGGATCGGTCATATTGGTGAATGTCTTTACCCCGCTTCCCGGTATGACCGATGCCTTTATCCACGCTCAGACAGCAGAATACGCGCGTCTGAAAGGGTTGGTGAAAGGCGCGCGGGGAAACCGGCTGTTGCGATCGCTCGATGGCAAGCGCGCCGTCAACATCGCCTATTTTGAAAGCGTCGAATTATATGATGTTTGGATTGCGAGCGACCTGTTTGCCGAGCATCTTACCCGCATCGAGCATCTGGTCGAAAAAGTCGAACCCGCCCTATTCGACGTTGTCTATGAAAGCGCCTGATCGATAAGCCTATTCTTTCGGACTTCGCTATTTTGTGCGAAAGACCGCATATGGTAGTTACCGAAGTTCGCCGCGCCGAGATTATCGGACGCCTGACCGACCATGTGTTGATGCACGGCCTGTCGGCGTCGAGTCTGCGACCGCTCGCAAAGGCTGCCGGCACCAGCGACCGGATGCTGCTTTATTACTTCAAGGACAAATCGGAAATCATCACCGCGGTTCTGGAGAGGATTTCCGCGCGGCTGGTTCTTATGTTGGGCGAGCGCGCCGCTCCCGAGCAGCTACCAGTCGATGAACTCCGCCGTCAGTTTGCGGAAATCCTGCTGGTTGACGAGCTGTGGCCTTATATGCGGATCTGGCTTGAGGTCGCATCAAAGGCATCGATGGGAGACTTATTTTATCGCACTATCGGCGAACAGATCGGACGTGGGTTTTTCGAATGGGGCAAGGCCCAGCTGAAATCCGAAAGCGACGCGCAGCGTGAAATCGATGCCGCAAAACTGCTGGTCAGCATCGAAGGCATGCTTTTCCTGAAAAGCCTTGGGCTCGACGACATCAACGCCAAGGCGCTGTGAAATCAGACCGTGGCGCGCTGCTTACCCAGCAAGAGTTCCTTTACATCGCCCTTGGCTTGAAAGCTGGCTACCAGCAAATAGGTGGACAGAAACGGCGCGCCACCGGCAAATATGCACAGCCCGAAAAGCAGGCCAAGCGGCGAAAAATGATGCCGCCACATCAGCCATACCGAGCCGAGGATGAGAAAGGCGTGGAAGTCCATGTTGAATTGCCCGGGCCATCCCATTTTCGCGATGTCGCCATAGAATATAGGCAGCAGGCCCCACCCATGGTTCGCAATGACGTTGACGGTATAGATGCCGATTGTCGCGATAATCGCGATCAGCAATACGCGAAATAGGTTCATTTACTTGCTCCCTTGTTCAACATGAATGCCAAGACCATGCCAACGCCTGCGCCCCACAGGATGATGGCTGCGCAGTTGGTGACCTGCGGCAACGCGCCGCCATAGACGGCGGGGAACCAGGCGATGACAATGCCGTCGATCAGCAACGCAGTCGTCGTTGCCACCGCGATACCAGTAAAGAGTTGATGAGGAAGTAGCTTCACGAGCATCTTGGTCAGAACGACAAAAGGCAGCGTTCCCGGAATGACCAGCGCATAAGTGGTAAAGCGGGCGGAACCTTCCAATGCGCCCATCGGGGCAATCGAACGCAGGATGATCGCTGCCAAGAACCACAAGATAGCACCAATAATGATGAGCAGCACGGTCTGCTGATTTGTTAGGCCAATACGGTTCGTAGCGATTTCGGGCACGAAGAATATCCTTCCAGCGGTGGACACCCTCTACCAAAATGTAGCGACTGCTACAATAGTTACTTTTCGCCGGTCAGTTCGATCCATGTCGGCGCGTGATCGCTCGCCTTTTCGCGGCCGCGATGCTCCTTGTCGACGCCGCAAGACATGAGTCTATCCGCTACTGCTGGGCTCAGCAGCAAATGATCGATGCGAAAGCCGTGATCACGCTGCCATGCGCCCGCCTGGAAATCCCAATAGGTCCAGATGCCGCCTTGCGGATAATGCGTTGCCAGTGCGTCGGTCCAGCCCTGGCCAAGGAGCGTGTGATAGGCGGCGATGCTTTCCGGCTGACGCAGCGCATCGTCGAGCATCGCGGAGGCTGACCAGATGTCGTTGCGTGTGGGAATGACATTATAGTCGCCTGCAAGCACCGTCGGGATTTCTTTCGCTAGCAAGTCTGCCGCGCGCGCCTGCAACCGGCGCATCCAATCGAGCTTGTAGTCGAACTTCGGCCCCGGTTGCGGATTGCCGTTGGGCAGGTAAATGGTGGCGACACGAATGCCGAAGATATCCGCCTCCAGATAGCGCGCATGCTCATCCTCGGGGTCGCCGGGGAGTGTGCGCTGCGCCTCTAAAGGCTGCGCATCCCGCGCGAGGATTGCGACGCCATTGAACGCCTTCTGCCCATGCCATATCGCGCCATAGCCCGCGCGTTCGAACTCGGTGACTGGGAAGCCGTCATCCTGTGACTTCACTTCCTGCAGGCAGGCGATATCGGGCTTGGTTTCTTCCAACCATTCAAGCAAGCGGGGCAGGCGGGCTTTGACGCCGTTGATATTGTAGGTTGCGATACGCATCGCCCGACTCTAGCGGGCGGCGGCTATCGCATCAAACCGAAAAACTGGAACCGCAACCGCAACCCGATTGTGCCTGCGGATTGGTCACCTGAAAGCTTTTGCCGCCTAGCGACTCAACGAAGTCAACGGCGGATCCCCGAACGAGATCAAGGCTGATTGGATCGACCACCAGCGACGCGCCTTCGCCTTCGGCCCGGATATCGTCGGTTTCGACTGTATCGGCCATTCCGAATTTATACTGGAACCCCGAACATCCGCCACCTTCGACAGTTAGGCGCAACACCGGTGGCTTGCCTAGCTTAACGGCAATTTCGGCAACGCGGCGCGCGGCATTTTCTGTAATCGAAATGGCTTGGGGTTCGGTCATATGGCTCATGTAGGCCCGACAGCAGATAAAGAAAAGGGGCGGTAGCGTTTCCGCTACCAGCCCCCAAATTTACACCCTCTCCCAAAGGTGATGCGTTTAGCCGGTTAGCTTACTCGTCTTCAGCTGGTCCGCCTATAGCTTTGTTATCAAGTGTTTTGGCAGCAAGCAAGAGGTTTGAAGTTGCGGCGACCGGCGACAGGAAAGCCGTCGGATTGATTGCTTCGCCTGCGATGCGGACTTCATAGTGCAAATGGCTTCCGGTGGAGCGACCCGTAGAGCCCATATAACCCAACACGTCACCCTTACGAATGCGCTGGCCGGGAACGACGTTCATTGCCGACAGATGGCCGTAACGAGTCTGCACAGCGTTGCCGTGATTGATTTCGACAAATTTTCCATAACCGCCGACCCATTGCGCGCGACCAACCATGCCATCGGCAGTCGCATAAATCGGTGTACCGACGGGGCCGGGGATATCGAGGCCCTTGTGATTGCGGCTAGCCCCGCGCGTCGGCGCGCTGCGATAACCGAAACCGCTAGAAAACTTCATAATGTCAACGGGATTGATCGAGGGAACGGCAACTTCTACCTTGGTCACCGCGCCGTTGATCTTGCCCCAGCTATCGGCCAACGCGCGGAATTCCGGGTCGGAAACGCCCAAAGCGGTCTGGCTCGCTTTCAAATCTTCCGGCTTTACTCGGAAAGTGTCTGATGCATTGGCTGCGGAATTTGCATAAGCAGGGGTCATTGCCGAAGCGGCGACCATAATGCCTAGCGTTGTTACAGCTTTGAGGGTCAGTGATTGGCGAATAGCCAAAGCGCTGCATACCATAGCGTGTAGTTACCTTTTGTTGCGACCCACGCTACTGCGCAGCCCCGAAGTTTTTACAAAGGCAGTTGATCTGCCCACCCCTTATGTGAAGCTTAGGTGACGGAGAGTTCCGGGCATTGCAACCTACGCGTCATATTCGCGGGACAAACCGGCGTTCAAACGCGGCGAGTCGTTGAAACGGGGCACAGAGACGCCTCGAAAGTGGCGGATTAGCGGCACTTTACAGCAAGGTTTTGGTAACAACTTGGTCTCGCTTAAACGTGCGACAAACCGATTTGTTCCCGCTTTTACGTAAGAATTCACGATTTTTGATGCGATTCAGAATGTGCGCCAAGCTTTAAGCGCAACCCGAATCATCCACTGCCGCCAGCAACCCGCAGATTTTGCCAGTTGGCTGGGACTGGCGTCGTTAGAGCGCCTGCGCCGCTGCCAAAACTTCGGCGGCGTGGTCCTTCACCTTTACCTTGCGCCACACCTGCTTCACTTTTCCGTCTTTCCCGACGAGATATGTCGAGCGGTCGATGCCCATATAGCTTTTGCCGTACATCGATTTTTCGACCCACGCGCCCATTCGCTCGGTGGCGTCGCTTGCCTCATCGGACAACAGGGTGACATCCAGATCATATTTTGCCGCAAATTTGGCGAGCTTGGCCGGCTTGTCTTTCGACATGCCGTACATCGGGCAACCGATCTTGGCGAACTCGCTTGCCAGCGCGGTGAAGTCTTTCGCCTCGTTGGTGCAGCCGGGCGTATCGGCCTTGGGATAGAAATAGAGCACGAGCGGGCCTTCGAGCGCGGCCAGATTGACGGCATTGCTTGCGCTGTCGAGCACATTGACGTCGGGGAGGTTATCATTCACGTCGGTCATCGATCTGTCCTTTTCAATAATCACGCTGCCCGAATAACGCCTGCCATTGGTCTGTGACAACCCCGCGATAATCCCTTATCGCGCTTATTAGGCTGTCCCAATCCGAATAGCCGAGGCTTTTCGCGATAAGCACTTGCGCAGCTTCCGGCGGTGTATCGCAATCAGGCGCGATCAGGCGGACCATCACCAGCAAACGGCTCAACAATTCGTCGGCTTTGGCGAAATCAGGTGGCAAATGCCCTGCTTCGGTCAGGGCCTCTATTGCTTTGCCCAATTGTGGAAACAGCGCTTCATTTTTCGCCAGCTGCAATGTGTGGACAATGAACTCCATATCCACCAGCCCGCCAGGTAGCAACTTGACATCAAGCAGGCCCTGGGGCGGCTTGTGCGCCGCCATTTCCTTGCGCATGTCGGCAACATCAGCGCGCAGTTTGGCAGGATCGTGCGGCGAAGTCAGCACCTCGGTGATAATCCCGTCCACTTCGCCGCGCGCTGCCTTTGAACCGTATAAAGTCCGCGCGCGGGTCAGCGCCATATGCTCCCATGCCCAAGCATTCTCGCGTTGGTATTGAGCAAAACTTTTTACCGACGCGCAGAGCAGGCCGTCTGCGCCGGAGGGCCGCAGCCGCGTGTCGACCTCATACAAAGCGCCCGATGCGGTGGGCACCGTTAACGCCGCAATCACGCGGCTCGCCAGACGATTGAAATATTGGGTTGCGCCCAGTGGTCGCGCACCATCGGACTCGGACTGGAAATTGCCGGTAAACAGCAGGATGAGGTCGAGGTCCGATGCGTGGGTCAATGCCTCACCGCCCAGCCGTCCCAGCGCAAGAATGACCAGCTCACCGCCGGGGACTTTGCCATGCGTTTTTTCAAACTCGGTTACGGTCGCTGTGGCCAAGGTCTGCAACGCCGCTTCGGCCAGATGCGCATAGGCGCGGGCGATATCGAGCGCATCATTGCGGCCTTCGATCAACTGCACACCCAAGGCAAAGCGCTTTTCACCGACATGGTCGCGCACGATATCGAGCGTGGATTGGTAATCCGCATCGCCAATCCGCCGCAGCATGGCGGCCATCAATTCGGTGACATTGCCCGGCAAATCCATCGCGCTGGTGTCGATCAATGCGTCGAGATACCGGCTTTGCCGCCCTAGATCGTCGGCCAAGGTCGGGGCATAGCTCAATATGTCGGCGACCAGTTGCAGCAGTCCCGGTCTTGCCTCCAGCAAGCGGAAGACGTTGATCGCGCTTGGCATTGCCTCGATCATATTGTCGAAGCGGGCAATCGCACGTTCGGGATCAGGGGACCCTGCCAGCGCCTTCATAATTGCAGGCAACACTGCCTCAAATGCGTCACGCGCCGAGGCGCTCCGTATCGCCCGGATATTACCGCTGCGCCAACGCGTCATCCGCTGCATTACCGCTGCGGGTTCGGCATAGCCTAAATCGGTGAGTTGTTCCTCAAGCGGCAGGCCTTCATCGGCCATGCGCGGGCCTTCGCTGCCGCCGGCATCGACCATCCGGTCGTAGATCCCAGCGACGCTTGTAGTGATCGGGCGGATAGCTTCGATCATCGCATCGGCATCGGCCAACCCATGCAATCGCGCGACGGCATCGGCAGTTTCCCGGTTAGTCGGAATTTCGTGCGTTTGCCGGTCGCTGTGCATTTGCAGGCGATGCTCGAAAGTGCGGAGTTGTTCATAAGCCGATGACAATGTGGCGGCCTCTTGCGGCGTGATCGGACCAGCCTCTGCCAGCGCCGCCAATGCTTGACGCGTATCGGGAACACGCAACACCGGATCACGCCCGCCATGTATCAGCTGGTGCGCTTGCGCAAAAAATTCGCATTCGCGGATACCGCCATGCCCGCGCTTCAGGTCAAAGCCAAGACCGAGCTTCTGCCCCTTGGCATAATGATCGCGGATTTGCGCGGTCATCGCGGTAATGTTTTTCAGCTGCCCGAAATCGAGCGACTTGCGCCAGATAAAGGGCTGGATCGCGTTCAGGAAATAATCGCCGAGCTTGCGGTCACCCGCACTCACCCGCGAGCGAATAAAGGCCGCCTGCTCCCAAGCAAGCGCGCTCGATTCATAATAGCTAATCGCGGCTTCGACCGGCAGGACGATTGGACTGACCTCGGGCGACGGCCGCAACCGCATATCGACTCGAAAGACATAGCCATGCTCGTCCATCTTGCTCAACAGCTCGATAACACGACGCCCGTAACGAACTGCGGTTTCCGCAACATCGTCGCGTTCGCGGTGGGGTAGGGTGTTCGGATCGAACAGAAAAATCGGGTCGATGTCCGAGGAATAATTGAGCTCACGCCCGCCATGTTTGCCAAGCGCGATTACTGCAAAGCCCTGATTAGGCGCGCCCGGCACGCGCTCTTCGATCGCAGCGGCGATGGCCTGATCGAGCGCATAGTCAGCGAAATCGGAGAGTATGCGCGTGACGCGGGTCAGGTCCCAGATGCCTGCAAGGTCTGCGATGGCCGTGACCAATGCCACACCCTGCCGCTGCTGGCGCAACGCGGTGCCGACATTTTCTGAAGTGCGGCTAAGCGCGCTCGCCAGCGCATCATCAAAATTGCCAGCTTCGATGGCCAGCATTAGGTCCGCATTGCGCTCGATCAGTCCGGCGAGAAACGGGCTGTTTGCCTTTGCCCGTTGAATGGCTTCACTTATCGGAGCTTGGCTCATGCTTTGAAATAATCTCGCCGGAAGTCGCTGGCAAACGCTGCAAACCGGCCCTCGGATATCGCCGCACGCATGTGTGCCATCAACATTTGGTAATAATGCAGATTATGCTGGGTCATTAGCATCGCCCCCAAGATCTCGCCCGAACGGATCAGGTGATGGACATAGGCGCGCGTCCATGTTGCGCAAACGGGACAAGTGCATTTTTCGTCGATTGGTCCTTGGTCCTCGGCGAATTTGGCGTTGCGGATGTTGATTGGCCCCGAATGCGTGAATGCTTGTCCATTGCGGCCAGAGCGCGTCGGCAGCACGCAATCGAACATGTCGATCCCGCGCTCGACCGCGCCGACCAGATCGTCGGGTTTGCCGACACCCATCAAGTAACGCGGCCTGTCGGCCGGCAATTGATCGGGCGCATATTCGAGGCAACTGAACATCGCCTCTTGGCCCTCGCCTACCGCGAGGCCACCCACCGCATAGCCATCAAAACCGATGTCGATCAGCGCATCTGCCGACCGTTTGCGCAATTCCTCGTCGAGCGAGCCTTGCTGGATGCCAAACAGTGCCGCCCTTTCGGCATGTTCGCCGCCGCTGTCGAACCCATCGCGTGATCGCTTCGCCCAGCGCATCGACAATTCCATCGACTTGATTGCCTCGTCACGGCTCACGCCATTGGCCGGGCACTCATCGAACGCCATCACGATGTCGGAACCGAGCAGCCGCTGTATTTCCATCGAACGTTCAGGGCTGAGCATATGCTTCGACCCGTCCAAATGGCTCTGGAACGACACACCTTCCTCGGTAATTTTGCGCAATGCCGACAGGCTCATCACCTGATAGCCGCCGCTGTCGGTTAGTATGGGGCGCTCCCAGCCTGAAAATTTGTGCACGCCACCTAGCCGCGCAACGCGCTCGGCACCGGGCCGGAGCATCAAATGATAGGTGTTGCCAAGGATGATATCTGCCCCCGTCGCGCGCACTTCTGAGGGTCGCATCGCTTTGACGGTCGCGGCGGTGCCGACGGGCATGAAAGCAGGCGTACGGATCTCGCCGCGCAGCATCTGGATGGAACCAGTGCGGGCCTTGCCTTCGGTGGCGGATATACAAAACTTGAATCGCGCGGTCATTGACTGCGCATTAGCAGGGTTAAGCCGAGAGGAAAGGGCTTCACGTTGCGCATTAACGTCCCCATATAGGCGCGATGACTTACACCGATCCCCGCTCATATCTCTACCAACCCGGCCTGCTCGACCCCGACGCGGCGCAGCGCATCACCCGCGATGCGCTCAGCGCCTGCGACGATGGCGAACTCTATCTGCAATATAGCGCGACCGAGAGTTTCGGTTTTGACGATGGCCGCCTGAAAATGGCGGATTATTCAACGGGGTCGGGCTTTGGCCTGCGGGGTGTCTCGGGCGAGATGACCGGATTCAGCCACGCCAATGACATGAGTGAGGCCGCAATCCGCCGGGCTGGCGAAACGCTGAAATTACTTGACCCGGCAAAGGACCAGCCAGCGTCACCGCCGCGCAAGAATAACCGGCATCTCTATACCGACGGCAATCCGCTCGAACTTGTGCCTTTTGCCGAAAAGGTCGCTTTGTGCCAGCAAATCGACGCATCCGCCCGCGCGCGTGACCCGCGTGTGGCGCAGGTCAGCGTTTCGCTATCGGGCAGCTGGACCGTCGTCGAAATCGTTCGTGCCGACGGCTTTGTCGCGACCGATGTCCGACCCCTCGTGCGACTCAATGTCTCCATCGTCGCGCAGGACGGCGATCGCCGCGAAACCGGCAGCTACGGCTTTGGCGGGCGCTATCTCTACGGCAAATTGTTCGAGGACGCCGAATGGGAACATGCCATTGACGAGGCACTGGCTCAGGCGCTGACCAATTTGCGCTCGGTCGCCGCGCCGGCTGGCGAAATGACGGTGCTGCTTGGCCCCGGCTGGCCCGGCGTATTGCTACATGAAGCGGTTGGTCACGGCCTTGAAGGCGATTTCAACCGTAAGGGCAGCTCGGCGTTCAGCGGCAAAATCGGCCAGCGCGTTGCCGCCCCTGGTGTCACTGTCGTCGATGACGGCACGATGCAGAACCGGCGCGGGTCGCTCTCCATCGATGACGAAGGCACGCCGACCCAGGAGAATGTCCTGATCGAAGACGGCATCTTGCGTGCCTATATGCAGGACCGGATGAACGCTCGGCTGATGGGGGTCGAGCCCACCGGCAACGGTCGTCGTGAGAGTTACGCCCATGCGCCGATGCCGCGGATGACCAACACCTTCATGCGCAGCGGTCAGGACGACCCCGCCGAACTGCTGAGCCGTGTCAAAAACGGCATTTTCGCCAAAAGCTTCGGCGGCGGACAGGTCGATATCGTTTCGGGCAAATTCGTGTTCAGCTGCACCGAGGCGTACTTGGTGAAGGACGGCAAATTGGGCGACCCGATTAAGGGCGCAACATTGATTGGCGACGGCCCCACTGTGCTGAACAAGGTCATCGGCCTTGGCAATGATATGGCTATCGACGAAGGCATCGGCGTCTGCGGCAAGGCGGGGCAGAGCGTGCCTGCGGGCGTGGGACAGCCGACGACGTTGGTAAGTGCGCTGACTGTTGGCGGAACTGCTGGCTAAGCACTTGCGCTGAATTTTGAGAGGCATATACCTAAAGCATAAGAAGAATCGGGTCGCATGTTTGTCCGGAAACACCTTTCCGGAGCTGAAGGAGTTCAGACATGCGTTCCATTACCCGTTTTGCATCACTGGCCGCGATCAGTGTCGCCATGATTTCCGTTCCCGGATCAGCCCAGAAAACCACAGGCCCCAAAGCGACTTATGCGATGGACGTGTCGACCATGTCTGGCATGGGAATGGGCGCGATGATGGGCGGCGGTTTGGGAAGCCTGATGGGCGGCGGCGGCGATAATTATGTGCTCGACCTGCGGCTGACTTCGGCGACGCCTGCACCGACCCAACCGGAAAAAGGCGACCATTTCTTCATGCCAACCGCCAAAATGGGGAAATCGGTTCCCTTGCTTGGTGATTCGCCCGGCAAGCCCGCAAAGGTCGAGCGCGATTATGATCCGCGCAGTATGGAAAAGCCCAAGGGTCGCTTGCTGATGTTCTGGGGCTGTTATGCAAAAGCGCCCAAAGGCCAGCCTTTCATCATTGATTTTGCCAAAATGCCGACCGCGCAAATGCCCGCGGGCATGCCGGCGCAAATGCGGGGCTATCAGGCGGCAGCTGCGGCGCGCGATGCCAATGCGGCTTGGTGGCCCAATGGCTCGAACGGCAAGCAGCCCAAATCGGGCTCATCGCTGCGCGGCGATCACCGCATTGCGAGCGGCTTCACGCCCGAAATCAAATTTGCCGTCGCCAATGATTATATGGCCTCGCTCAAGGTCAACCCGATGGAGCAGATGGGTGCAATTCTGCTCGGCTGGAATTCAGTACCGACCGCGACCGGCTATATCGCCTGGGCGATGGGCGGCATGCAAGGGGCTGGACAGGGCGGCGATATGGTGATGTGGACGTCCGCCAATAATCGCGATTCCGGCGTTGGCATGGACTGGCTGTCGCCGGCCGAGGTCGCGCGGCAAATCACCGCGAAAAATGTAATGCCGCCGACCCAGAAGAGCTGCGCCATTCCTGCAGAAGCCAAAGCCGCAGCCGGCGGCATGATGTTCGGCAGCATGAACGCGTTCGGACCCGAGGAGAATTTTTCCTTCCCGCCCAAGCCCGCCGACCCCAAAGCCACATGGAATATCGACTGGACCGCGAAAGTGCGGTTCCGCGCCTTCAGCAGCTTCATGACCGGAATGGGCGGAATGGCTGGCATGCAAGGCATGGACGATGCGGAAGAAGGTGAGGCACCCAAGCCGCAGCCAAAGAAAAAATGCAAAGGACCGATGGGAATTCCGATTCCCGGCACCGCCTGCTAGGTTGCGCTTCACGAGCAATTCGGCCAAGTATTATGCATGGCCGAGTTTACCGACACCCTGACCGAGAAGCATATCGAGATGATCGGTAAGCAGCCGGTTTTCTTCACCGCGACCGCCGCTGCCGATGGACGGATCAACCTTTCGCCCAAGGGTTATGATGCGTTTCGCGTGCTGTCGGCGACCCGCGTCGCCTATCTCGATCTGGGTGGATCTGGAAATGAAACTCATGCACATCTGTCGGTTGATGGCCGCATCACCTTGATGTTCTGCAATTTCGACCGGCCCGCGTTGATCTTGCGGATATATGGACGGGGTCGCGCGGTTTTGCCGCAGGATGCCGAGTGGGAGGGGCTGGTCGCGCATTTCACGCTGCTCCCCGGCACGCGGCAGATCTTCGTTATCGATGTCGAAAGCGTGCAGACAAGCTGTGGTTGGGGTGTGCCGTTTATGGCGTTCGACCGCGAGCGCGAAACGCTGCAAAAGGCACATGCCGGGATGGACGAAGAGGCTTGGATGGCAAAGGCGCGAGGCAGGACCAGGAGCATCGATGGCATTCCCACGCGCGTGACCGACCGCTATTTCGGTCCCGCCCAATAATCTGTGGCATTGGTCGAACTCGCTCGCTACCCATCATCGATGGCTGCAGAAATAGCCCGGACTTTCCTCGAATCGCACGGGCTGGGCGCGGTTACGTTCGACGGCGGAATGAACATTGCCGATAGTGCGGCGTTTGCCATTCCGGTGCGGCTAATGGTGCTGGAAGAGGATTATGACGAGGCTGCCGAATTGCTGAACGAAGCAAACATCGCATGACGCTGCCGTTAAAGGTCGCGACCTATAATATCCGCAAATGCGTCGGCCTTGATCAGAAGCGCAATCCCGATCGCATTCTCAAGGTGCTGAACGAAATCGACGCCGATGTTATTGCGTTGCAAGAGGCCGACCGTCGTTTCGGCTCGCGCGAAAGTTGCCTGCCCGCTTCGCTGATCGAGGCCGAAACGCCGTGGCATCCGGTGTCGTTTAACATCCGCCCGGGCAGTATTGGTTGGCACGGCAATGCCATCCTTGTTCGAAAGGGCATCGAAGCAAACCATGCACATCCGCTTGACTTACCGATGCTCGAGCCGCGCGGCGCGGTTGAGGTCCATTGTACGCTGGAGGGTCGCCAGTTTCGCATCATCGGTGTCCATCTCGACCTGTCCGGGCTTTGGCGGCGGCGGCAGGTGCGGGCGATACTTGCGCATATCGATGCTGCTCCGCGTCACCTGCCGACCATTATCATGGGCGATTTCAACCAATGGTCCAACCGCGGCGCACTGTCCGAATTTGCTTTTCATCATCACCGGATCATCAAGACCCCGAAAAGCTTCCACAGCTCCCGGCCGGTCGCCCATTTGGACCGCATTATAGTGAGCCACGACATTTCGGTCGAGGGGCAAGGAGTCCATATTTCTTCGCTATCCCAACGCGCGTCCGACCATCTTCCGATCTGGGCCGATCTCGAGTTGAATTAACTGCCTAATATTTAATCAAACAACCAAGACTGATTAAATATTAGGCAACAAACATTGGCTGGGATTGCGTTTGGCCGCATATAACTGCGGCAATTCCAACAAATACAGCTTCATGCGATTCTGGCACGGCGTTTGCATATTGCACTGCACAACCAAAACGGGGGGTGTGCATGAAATATATTATTGCCATTATCAAACCGCACAAGCTCGACCCGGTCCGTGAGGCGCTGACGGCGCTCGGCGTGTCGGGCATGACCGTAACCGAGGTCAAGGGCTTTGGGCGGCAAAAGGGCCAGACCGAAATTTATCGCGGCGCGGAATATGCCACGAACATGGTGCCGAAGGTAAAGATCGAGGTGGCTTGCCCCTCCGACCAATCCGCAGCCATCATCGAAGCCATCCAGCATGCCGCTGAAACCGGCGCGATCGGCGATGGCAAGATATTCGAATTTGAACTTGCCGGAGCGTTACGTATCCGCACCGGCGACACCAACGAAACCGCGCTTTGACGCGATATCCAATAAGCTAGGGGAACCATAAAATGTCCAAAACATTGAAATTTCTAGGCGCGGCGGGGGCGACATTGTTCGCAAGCCTTCCCGCCTTTGCGCAAGAGGTTGCGGAAAAAGCAGCCGAGGGCGCAGCCGCTGCAACGACCGCAGTGACCGAGGCGGCACCTGCCGCCGCTGCATTCGTGCCCACTGCCGAAATGGTCAACAAGGGTGACACGGCATGGATGCTGACATCTTCGGTTCTCGTCCTGATGATGTCCGTTCCGGCGCTCGCCTTGTTCTACGGCGGGCTTGTGCGCACCAAGAATATGCTCAGCGTATTGATGCAAGTGTTCATGATCGTCAGCATCGCGGCATTGGTCTGGGTAGGCTGGGGTTATTCGATGGCTTTCACCAGCGGCAGTCCCTATGTCGGCAGTTTCGATAAAGTACTGCTTATGGGAGTCGACGCCACCACATTGGCGGCGACCTTCTCGAACGGCGTCTATCTGCCCGAATATGTGTTTATCATATTCCAGATGACCTTTGCGTGCATTACGCCCGCGCTGATCGTCGGGGCTTTTGCCGAGCGGGTGAAATTCAGTTCGCTGATGGTGTTCACCGTGCTGTGGCTGACCGTTGTCTACTTCCCGATCGCGCATATGGTATGGTACTGGGCCGGTCCCGACTTTCTCGTCAGCGCGCCCGAAGATATGGGGCTGCTCTGGGGATGGGGTGCGCTCGATTTCGCCGGTGGCACTGTCGTCCACATCAACGCGGGTATCGCAGGCCTTGTCGGCTGCCTGATGATTGGCAAGCGTATCGGCTTTGGCAAGGAAGCCACGCCGCCGCACAGTATGACTATGACGATGATCGGTGCTTCGCTCCTCTGGGTAGGCTGGTTCGGCTTCAACGCTGGTTCGAACCTCGAAGCCAACGGCATCACGGCCGTCGCCTTCATCAATACCTTTGTCTGCACCGCAGCAGCGGCTGTCGCCTGGGCTATTGTCGAGCAATTCAAGCATGGCCGTCCATCGCTCTTGGGCGGGGTATCGGGTGCAGTTGCCGGCTTGGTTGCGATTACCCCGGCATCGGGCTTTGCCCATCCGGGTACGGCTATCATCCTGGGCTTTGTTGTTTCGCCAATTTGCTACTTCTTCGTCTCGACGGTGAAGAACAAGTTCAAATATGACGATACACTCGACGTGTTCGGAATTCACTGCATCGGCGGCATCGTGGGGGCGATTGCCACCGGTATCGTGGCCGATCCAGCCCTGGGGGGCCAGGGCTGGATCGACTATACCGCTGCTGTTGCTGTCGCTGGCGAATATGACATGGCCGGACAAGTCATCACCCAGATCCAGGCGGTTGCGGTAACGCTCCTCTGGTCGGGTATTGGCTCTGCTGTCCTGTTCTTCATCATCGACAAGACACTAGGTCTGCGTCCGAACGAAGATGCAGAGCGCGAGGGCCTGGACCTCTCCTCACATGGGGAGCGCGCCTACAATTATTGAGTTTCAAAGCTTGGCGGCGGGGCGTTCTCTCCTCTCCTTTAACGCCCCGCCTCCTCCCGGTGTTCCTCCCGCGAACATCCACCTTACGGCCCGGACCAGAAATGGTTCGGGCCGATTTTGATTCCTAGATTATCGTAGAAGTTCAAAAGAAAAAGGCCGCCCAAAAGGACGGCCTTTGCAGCGGTACAATTCGATGCGTTGCCTTATGCGACTTTTGACTCGGAGCCGAGTATCAGCGGATCGGCGACCTTGCTAATATCGACCGTGGTGCGGGCAATGCTTGGAACCCCACCAGACGATTTGTGCTTGAACTTGCCTTCAACCTGACCACCCGGTGCGATGGTGAGGTTGTTGTAAACGACATCGCCGATAATCCGCGCGCTGGCTTCGATGACTAGGTCATTGGCTTCAATAGAGCCTTCGACTTTACCCGATAGCTTAGCCGACTCAGCTGTGACCTTGCCTGCAATAACGCTGCCCTCGCCCTGAACAATGCTGCCGCATGTCACATCGCCCATAACCTTGCCGTCAACATGTAAATCGACACGTGCGGTAAGGTTGCCGATAATTTCGACGTCCGAAGCGATGATTGAGAATGTGTGGCCTGAATTTGCCATACGGTTGTTACCTCTTTGCGAATTTGCGCCCTGCGGGATCATCGGTGCGACTTCCGGCGATGGCTTGGATTTCGAGAACATCTGAATTTGCCTCCAGGAATTTGCGCGGGTTTATGGCCTGCCCGTTCAGGCGCACTTCAAAATGCAGATGGCTGCCGGTCGAACGCCCCGTGCTCCCCATCCGCCCTATCTGTACACCGCGATCGACCTTTTGACCATTTCTAACGATGAAGCCCGACAAATGCGCATAACGCGTTACCAGACCGTTAGCATGGGTGATTTCGACTGTATTGCCATAGCCGCCCTGTGCTCCGATCGAGGTCACCTTGCCTTCGGCCGCCGCCAGAATTGATGTGCCGATCGGGCCCTTGAAATCAAGGCCATTATGCATCGCGCCAGTGCCGGTAAAGGGATCGCTGCGATAGCCAAAGCCGCTCGACATCATCATGACGGCGGCAGGCATCGCGGTCGGGATTGCAGCAAGTGCGCGCTCCATTGCTTCCATGCGGCCGAGCGACGCTGCCAATATGGTAAAGCGAGGGTCACGGACATCCTTCTTCGCGCTGCCAAAGAACGCTTCGAAAGGTCCACCCTGTCCGGTGCTCGCCCGACGCGCCAAGACATCGGGATTGAGTCCGAACTGACGAATGGCCAATTCGGCCTTCTGAGTACGCGCCTGAGCGACGCGGGTCATTACTTCAGCGAATCGAATCTGGCGCGCCTCGATCTGTGCAAGGCCGGCCGCTTCGGGAACAAGTGCACTGATAGTTTTGACTGCTTTTTCTTCCTCGGCCGCGGCAGGCGCAGTTGAAGCGGCATCAGCTGGAAGTTCGTCGAGATATTGTTCGCTTAGCGATTCGAGCATTTTCTGGCGCCGCTCGAGATCTGCGGTGACTTCGTCAATCGATCCGCGATAATTGGCAACACGTTCTTCGGCAGATTCTATCTTCGCTTCTTTTTCGCTGAGCGCCATACGCTCAATGGCAACGCTGACCTGGTTGACCGCCATGCCCAGCGTAATCACCAGCCATGCGCCGATGACAATCGCGAGTGACCCTGCAACACGACGTTGCATTTGCGCAGAAATCTTCAAGAACCGGACTTGGCCATTGGCCCGCATGAAAAACTCGCGGTCAATAAACCATCCAGCGATCCGGTTTTTCCAACCGGTCATTCTGGTCTGTAGCGACACGACCCACCCCGTTATTATTTGTGAGAGCGCGCCTAGCAGAGGAACAAATTGCTTGCGAATCGGTTTGGGGCGACTCGTGACGAGTCGGTGGAGTCGCACGGTGAGTTGTGGAAAACGTTATCCGGATGGTTAAAATCGGTCGCGGAATCTGACGGCGCAAAAATCTCTTTAAAATAAAATCACATAAATACAGTGCGATGATGGCGATTCGATTTTCACGTGGAGCGGCTTGGTGCTTTTTTGTCCCGCCACTTCCCCTTTTTCCGCCGTTTCTCTACGAGCATTGGGCAATGAACGACCCTGAAACCTTGATCACCGACATGACTGGAAAGGCCCGTGCCGCTGCACGCGCGCTGGCCCGTGCGAGCGATGCTGACAAGACCGATGCTCTGAAACGCGCCGGCATTGTGCTGCGCCAACGGTCGGGCGAGATCATCGCCGCGAATGTCATCGACATGGAGGCAGGCGAACAGGCCGGCCTGTCGAGCGCAATGCTCGACCGGCTGAAGCTTGATGAGGGCCGGATCGCAGGCATCGCTGCCGCCGTCGAGCAGGTTGCGGTGCTTGCCGATCCGGTCGGAGAGATTATCGACACCCACACCCAATCGAACGGCCTCACCATGCGGCGCGTTCGCGTACCCATCGGCGTGCTCGGCATCATTTACGAAAGCCGACCCAATGTAACCGCGGACGCCGCTGCTTTGGGCCTTCGCTCGGGCAACGCCGTCATCCTGCGCGGCGGGAGCGAGGCAGTGAACAGTAACCGCGCCATCCACGCGGCGATGGTCGAAGGCATCACAGCCGCCGGTCTGCCAGCCGATGCCGTGCAACTGGTTCCAACGCAGGATCGCGCGGCGGTCGGCGCGATGCTGCGCGCGCAAGGCGCTATCGACATGATCATCCCGCGCGGCGGCAAGTCACTCGTAGCCCGCGTTCAGGACGAAGCGCGGGTCCCGGTACTCGCCCATCTGGACGGCATCAACCACACTTATGTCCATAAGGATGCCGATCCGGCGATGGCAAAGGCGATCATCGTCAATGCCAAGATGCGGCGCACGGGAATTTGCGGCGCGACCGAAACCTTGCTCATCGATCAGGATTATGGCGCGCCTGCTGAGCTGGTATCGGCGCTGATCGATGCCGGCTGTGAAGTGCGCGCCGATGACATGTTGATGGAACTCGATGCGCGTACTGTGTCGGCCGACGATTCGGACTGGGATACCGAATACCTCGATTCGGTCATTTCAGCTCGCGTCGTGTCAGGCCCCGAAGAAGCGATGGAGCATATCGCGCGGCACGGTTCGCATCATACCGACGCGATTATCACCCAGAATGAAGATGTCGCCGCACGCTTCCTTGCCGATGTCGACAGCGCCATTGTCATGCACAATGCCTCGACCCAATATGCCGACGGCGGCGAGTTCGGTCTTGGTGCAGAAATTGGCATTGCCACCGGCAGGCTTCACGCGCGTGGTCCGGTCGCGCTGGAAGGACTCACAACCTATAAATGGCTGGTACACGGGCAGGGGCAAGTCAGGCCTTGAAAACCATCGGCCTGATGGGTGGCTCGTTTAACCCCGCACATGGCGGTCACCGGGCGATTAGCCTGTTTGCGATTGATGCGCTGGAACTCGATGCATTTTGGTGGATGGTATCGCCCGGTAATCCGCTTAAGCCCAAACAAGATATGGCACCATTGCCCGCGCGGCTGGCATCGGCAAGGGCTCAGGCGCGGCGCAGTCCCATCAAAGCCACCGCCATCGAGCGCGAAATTGGCACTGTTTACACCGTCGAAACCTTGCGAAAAATCGTCGCGCGTTACCCGAAAGTCCGTTTCATCTGGATTATGGGCGCGGATAATCTGTTGCAATTTCATCACTGGAAACGCTGGCGTGACATAGGGCGATTGATGCCGATTGCAGTTATCGCCAGACCCGGCTATGATGCCCATGCGATTGCGGGTCCCGCAATGGCCTGGTTCAGACGGTTTGTCCGGCGTCCGGACCAGCGTCATCACTGGACAAAGTGGAGTACGCCAGCGCTTGTCTTTTTGCGCTTTCGTCCAGATCCCCGTTCGGCAACCGCGATACGCCGCGCCGACCCATATTGGTTTAACCGATATAAGGAACTTGGAACGCGTGACGGCGTTACCCGCAAACTTGTCTCTTAAGGAGCAAACTTGATCGAAACCGCCTCCGTCCCCGCGCCCGTAGCGGCCAAGGGACCATCATTGAGCCCCGACGCGCTCCATGCCCTCATCCTCCAGTCGCTGGATGACGATCAGGCACAGGAAGTCGTCACCATTCCCTTGGAAGGTAAAAGCAACATCGCCGACCATATGGTCGTCGCCTCCGGTCGCTCGTCGCGACAGGTGGCATCGATGGCGCAGAAACTTGCCGAGCGGATCAAGAAAGCCGGACGCCATGCGCGGATCGAAGGCCTGCCTTCGGCTGACTGGGTGCTGATCGACGCCGAGGATGTGATCGTCCACCTGTTCCGCCCCGAAGTGCGCAGCTTCTACAATCTGGAACGCATGTGGGCCTTCGGCGACGCACCTGAAGTCGCGCAGGCTTAACAGTTTCTAGGGGCGCACATGGCGATGCGCCTGCATATCATCGCGCGCGGCAAGATCGGCCGGTCGCCCGAGGCTGACCTCGTCGACCGTTATTTGAAGCGGATAAGCTGGCCGGTGAAACATAGCGAACTGCCTGATCGGGGCGGCGAACTGCCTGCCTCCGATGCGCCGTTCAAAACCATCATTTTGGACGAAAAAGGCGACCAGCTTGGATCGGTCGAACTCGCACGCCTGCTAGCGCGCTGGCGCGACGATGGCGTGCGCGAAGTACGATTCCTGATTGGCGCTGCGGACGGCTTTGGCGATGCCGAGCGGGTAGGGGCGGACCGGCTTATCGCCTTCGGCAAAGCTACTTGGCCGCATTTGATGGCGCGGGCGATGCTTGCTGAACAACTCTTCCGTGCGACTTCTATCATTGCCAACCACCCCTATCATCGTGAAGGATAGGGACATGCGGTTTGCCATAACCCTATCCCTCCTCGCCGTTGCGCCTTTGAGCGTAGCGAGCGCGTTGATGGCGCAAAGCGCATCGTCGCTCGATTCCGAGCAAAAGGCATTGCGCGAAGCCAAGGCAAAGGCACTCAAAGCCGAAAGGCGCAGCGAATTCCTGCGGCAGGAAGCGAGCAATGCGGCCAGCACTGCCGATCGCATCGTCGCCCAGCGCGCGGTGCTGTCTGCGGAAATTGCAGCTGCCGAGGCACAGATAGAGGCCGCCAACGCCCGCGTCGCAATCATAGCCCGCCGCCAGCGCGACCAACGTTCGCGGCTGGGTCAGGAAAGCGAACCGATGCTCCGCCTCAACGCCGCGCTTCAGCAAATGACCAGCCGCCCGACCGCGCTGATGATGGCGCAGCCCGGACAGCGCGAGGATTATATCCATCTGCGCGCGGTGATGGCAACGGTGCAGCCCGAAATAATCCGCCGTACCGGCGCACTGCGGCAGCAGATCGCGGTGCAGAACGAGTTGCGCGCGCAGGAGCTGGTTGCGCTTAGATCATTGGGCGACGCCCGCAGCCGCCTCAAAAGCCGCCGCACCGCATTGGCGCGGCTCGAAGGCGATGCGCGCGGCAAGGCGGGCGATTTATCTGCCGATGCTGCGATCGAGTTCGAACAGGCGATAGCGCAAGGCGAACGGGCGCGCGACATTGTCGGGCGCATCGACACGCAGCGGCTTAGCAGCGAGAAAGCTGCGGTACTGGCCGCTCTCGATGGCCCGATTCTCCGGCAGGCAGGCGAGGCGCGGGCGACGTCAAGCAAAATGGCCTATATCCTGCCCGCGCGCGGGGAGATCGTATCGGGTTTTAACGAACTCAATCCGACCGGCTATCGTGAACGCGGTCTTAGGATGGCGGTGGCGGCGTCTTCGCCGGTAATGGCGCCCGCTGGCGGAAAGGTCAGCTTTGCCGGGCGCTATCGCAGTTACGGCCAAATCATAATTATCGAGCATGGCAATGGCTGGAATACGCTGATCACCAGTCTCGATGCTGTGCAGGTCGCCAAAGGCGCAACTGTGATGCAAGGCGCGGTAATCGGCAAATCGGGTGACGATACTGCGGAAATTGGCATCGAGTTGCGCAAAAACGGTCGGGTGATGGATATAGCCGCGTTGCTCGACTAACTACGTTTGTCGGGTGGCATCCGGCTTTTGTGGTAAACGCGCTTTCACCAAAGGTTCATGCGCGATATACGAATCAATCTGCTTTAAGGAACGGATTAGCCGATGAAAAACCGCCTGCTGCCTTCGACTGTCGCTTTGGCGCTTGCAATCAGCATACCTGCCACCGTGCTACTGGCGCAAAGCGCGCAGCAAAAGCAGGCGCAGGCCGACCAGTTCCGCGAGCTTGAGGAGTTCCTTGCCGTCTACAAGAAGGTCAAGTCTTCCTACGTCGACAAGGTTGAGGACAAGCAACTGATGGAAGGCGCGATCCAGGGGATGCTCGCCAGCCTCGATCCGCACAGCGGCTTCCTGAATAAATCCGATTTCAGCAATTTGCAGACGCAGATCGACGGTGAATATGGCGGCCTTGGCCTGTCGGTGACGCTCGAGGATGAGGCAGTAAAAGTCATCGCGCCGACCAAAGACACCCCTGCCGACAAGGCCGGGATCAAATCGGGCGACTATATCACGCATCTCGACGGCAAGCTGATTTATGGCGGCACCCTCGACGAAGCTGTCGAGGCGATGCGCGGCGTTCCGGGTACCTCGATCAAGCTGACTATCGTCCGCCCGGGCCGCGATGCGCCGTTCGATGTTTCCATCACCCGCGCGATTATCGATCTGAAGCCGGTGCAATGGGAAGTGAAAGACCGCATCGGACTCATCACCATTACCGGCTTTTCCGAAGAAACCGGTGCTGATGTCGTGTCGGCGGTTTCGAGCATCAAGAAATCTTTGGGCGGCAAGCCGCTTGGCTATATAGTCGACCTGCGCTCCAATCCGGGCGGTATTCTGGATGAAGCAGTCGCCGTTTCCGACGCATTTCTGTCCGAAGGCGAGATCGTCTCTGAACGTGGTCGCGACAAAAAGGCTATCGAGCGCTGGTGGGCCGAACGCGCGATCCCCGGCGATGTCACCGGCGGCGCGCCGATTATCGTGCTGGTCGATGCAGGCTCTGCCTCTGCCTCCGAAATCGTTGCCGGTGCATTACAGGACCATCATCGCGGCCTTGTCATGGGTGAGCGCAGCTTTGGCAAGGGCAGCGTCCAGAATGTGTTGCCGCTGACTCGCGACACCGGCCTCCGCCTTACCGTCGCGCGTTACCACCTGCCTTCGGGCCGTTCGGTGCAGGAAGGTGGGATCAAACCCGATATCCAAGTGCCGCAGCTTTCGGATCCCGACTACAAGAAGCGAGTCGCCATTCGCGAAACCGACCTTCGCCGTCACCTCGTCAATGAAATAGCTGACGACGCGAAGGAACTCGAAGAGGATATCGCCGACGATCCTCGCTTCACGATGACTGCCGAGCAGTTAAAGGCAAAGGGCATCGAGGATTTCCAACTGCATTATGCGATGGAAACACTCAACCGGCTGGGCTCCAAAACAATGAAGCTCGCCGAAAAGCCCGCGCCAAAGGGTAAGGCACGAAATTAAGTCATGACATCACGATTTGGTTTGGCGCACTGGCTGGCGTTTTTGTTGCCTGCCGCATTGCTGGCGGGCGCATATGGTTCGCAATATTTGGGTGGGCTGTACCCCTGTGAAATGTGCTGGTGGCAGCGTTATCCGCATTTTGAGGCAGTTGCGATTGCATTTGTCGCCTTCTTCGTGCCCAATCCGCCCTATCGCCATGCGCTGGTCGCATTGGCCGCTCTCGGCCTCCTCACCAGTGGCCTAATCGGCGGGTTCCATGCAGGTGTCGAATATGGCTGGTGGGAAGGACTGACAGCTTGCACCTCAACGATTAGCGGGAACGGCAAGGATTTGCTCGACTCGATCATGAACGCCCCGCTGATCCGCTGCGACGTGGCGCCGTGGACTTTGTTCGGGATTTCGCTTGCAGGCTATAATTTCCTCTTGTCGGTTGGCGGCGCAATCGCCATTCTCGTCATGACATGGAAAAAGCCCAAAATCTGAAAACCGCCGCGCAGCGTTCCGACGCAATCGCCAGCATGATCCGAGTCAATCAGGCAGGCGAGTTCGGAGCGAAACGCATTTATGCCGGGCAACTGGCGGTAATGGGCGATCGTACCCCTGCCGCGCGCAGTATCGCGCATATGGCCGAGCAGGAAGAACGGCATTTGTCCGCGTTCGACAAGATGATGGCCGAACGCGGCATTCGTCCGACGGCGCTGCACCCGATCTGGGATGTGGCAGGCTTTGCTTTAGGCGCAGTAACGGCTGCCATCGGCCCTGAGGCGGCGATGGCTTGTACCGTTGCGGTGGAAACCGAAATCGACCGGCATTATTCGGAACAATTGGAAGAACTGGGCGATAGCGATCCCGCATTGACTGCGATGGTCCTTGATTTTCAGGCAGATGAGCTGGAGCATAAGGCCACAGCATTGGCGGAAGGCGCCGAGCGCGCTCCGGCCTACCCCCTGATGAGTGCTATCATTCGGATGGGATGCCGCACGGCGATAGCGGTTTCGAAACGAATCTGACTTTCATCGGTTGTTCAGCTAACAACGCCGATTAGACATGAAATTTCCGGGAGAACCCCAAGTGACTGCATTGTCGAAAATTCTACTCGCCGCTACCGCACTGGCGCTGTCGGCTCCCGTTATCGCGCAAGACGCGCCCGCATCGCAGCCGGGCGACGAAAAGATCAACCAGCTGATCATCTATGGCGATGACGAGTGTCCGCAAAGTAAGGGCGACGAAATTGTGGTCTGCGCGCGGATGGACGAGGCGGCCCGCTATCGCATTCCGTCCAATCTGCGTGGAGACCCCAACGATCCTCGT
This sequence comes from Sphingomonadales bacterium, assembly GCA_031400695.1. Taxonomy (GTDB): domain Bacteria; phylum Pseudomonadota; class Alphaproteobacteria; order Sphingomonadales; family Sphingomonadaceae; genus Sphingorhabdus_B. The sequence continues at coordinate 51,201 of JANNQI010000059.1, forward strand.
AACCAGGCAACTTCAGAACGGATCAAGGCGTACGAATATGTTGGCGCGAGCGGTACGATGAGCTGCTCGCCATCGGGTGCTGGGGGCTTCACCGGCTGCGGCCTTAAGGAAATCGACCGCGCCTATGCCGAAAAAGCGCAAGATCCGGGCATCACCTTCGGACGCTTGATCGCCGCCGAACGCGCCAAGCGCATGGCGGGCATCGATGCGGAAGCTGCCGAGGTCGAAACGCGAGTTGCCGAATTCGAAAAAGGCCGAGCCGATCGCGAAGCAAGGTTGCAGGCAGAACTCGATGCCAAGGAAGCCGCGGCACGCTCACCGGACGCGGAACCGTTGCCGGAGCCTAAATAACTAAAAACCCATCGCCGCGCGCATGATGTGGAAAATCGTGTTCTGCTCGATCGTCCCCTTGAACAGATGCGCCTTCGGCCCTGTAGCGCGGGCGACGACATCATCACCGCCATGTGTTTCGCTCGACAGACCGACTAAGGATTGCTGCCGGTAATTCAGCGCGCCGGTGTCTTCCTTGGCCGGATCGGAGCGTTCGGTCGCGGTTACGGCGCCGGGGCCGTTGGCATAGCCCAAAGTGGTGTAGGCCTTCCCGTCCTTCGCCAGCGTCGGTGTGCCGATCGGGTTGGCGACGACGCCCAATATCGGGTTGCCGCGCTCGGGATAGCCGGACATTGTGAACGTGTGGCTGTGGTCAGAGGTTACGACGATCAAGGTGTCGCGCAAATCGACGCTGTCCATCGCCGCTTTCAGCGCTTGGTTGAGCGCGACTGTGTCCTGCAGCGCACGCCGGGCATTGCCGCCATGATGCGCATGGTCGATGCGGCCTGCCTCGACCATCAGGACATAGCCTTTGCGGTTTTTCGACAGCATCGCAATCGCCTTGGTGGTCATTTCGGCGAGCGAGGGCTCCTTGTTGCCAGCCGCAGTCCGGTCGGCCTCAAACTGCATATGCGAAGGTTCGAACAGGCCAAGCAGCTTGCTGGATTTCATCGGGTCGACCACAGCAAAACTCTCGCTGTTCCACACATAAGCACCATTCGGATTGGCAACTTTCCAGAGCGCGGACAGATCCTTGCCGTCGGCGCGCTTGCCTTTGGCGTTCGGATATTCGGGGTCGGACACATTTGCGGGCAGGAAATGCTGACGCCCGCCACCAAGCATGACATCAAGCCCGTTGCCATGCGGCCATTCGACCATTTGCCGCGCGATGTCGGTGCAGCCTGCGGCCTTCGCCGCGTCGGGCATGTTGGCATCGACCTCCCAATCACGCTGCGCGGTGTGGGCGTAGGCGGCGGCTGGCGTGGCGTGGGTAATCGTCGCGGTTGAAACGATGCCAGTGGAAAGTCCCTTGTCCTCGGCCATGCTGAACAAAGATGGCACCTTGAACGGAGCGGTCGCGGCGCAGTCGTTCTCGATCGCTTCGGGGCCGACGCCGATCACGCCATTCTTGGTCTTAACCCCGGCGACGATTGCGGTGGCGGTCGGCGCGCTGTCGGCGACTTGCGAGTCGTGCGAGTAGGTTTTCACTAAAGCGGTATGGGTCAGGCGGTCCATTTCGGCGACATAAGATTCGCCGTCGAGGCCAAGCTGTTGCCCTTCGAATATGCGGCCGGCGGTTAGCGTGCTGACCCCCATGCCGTCGCCGATGAAGATGATGACGTTGCGTGCCTTGCGGTTGTTGGGCTTGTCCGCGATCAGCCGTTTCAGCTCGGCTTGCCCCGCCTTGAGATAGCCGTCCGAGGTGTCGACCGGCGCCTTGGCAGCAGCGGGGGCAGGCGCGGGTTGGGCCAAAGCAGGTGCAGCGATCAGGCAGGACGCCTGCAGAAACGACAGATTACGCATTACGATCTCCAAATTCAGTGCCATGCGGCGTTACAGACGATGATGACGCAGGCGTGACAACGGACGCTATTTCAACTTTTCGGACGTAACCCAATCCTGGACTTGCGCCTCCAGCACATCGAGCGGCACTGATCCTTGCCCAAGCACTGCATCGTGAAATGCGGCGAGATCGAATTTCGCGCCGAGCTCCTTGGTCGCCATCGCGCGCAGCTCGCGGATTTTGAGTTCACCCAATTTATAGGCCAGCGCCTGTCCGGGCCAGCTGATATATCGGTTAACTTCGGCTTCTATATTGGCGGCGGACAGCGCGCTATTGTCGGTCATGAAGGCGATGGCCTGTTGCTTCGACCAACCCTTGGCGTGGATCCCGGTATCGACGACAAGGCGGCATGCGCGCCACATTTCATAGGACTGCCGCCCCATATCTTTAGCTGGTGTGTCGTAAAGACCCATTTCGATTCCGAGCCGCTCCGAATACAGCCCCCAACCTTCCGTAAAGGCGGTAAAGAACGCGCCATATTTGCGGAAATCGGACAGCGGAAGTTCCTGCTGCAGTGCGATCTGATGGTGATGCCCCGGCACCGCTTCGTGCACCGACAGCGCCGGAATTTCCCAGAAAGGCCGCTGGTTCAGTTTCGAGGTGTTGACGAAATAGGTGCCCGACAGGCCGATTTCGGGCGAACCCTGATTGTAGTAAGCGGTTGTAGTCCCTTCGGCGGTTTCAGCAGGGATTTCTTTAATGCCATAGGGCAATCGCGGCAACCGGCCAAAGAGCGTCGGCATCTTGCCGTCGATGATCTTATTGACCCGCGCAACCTTCTCCATCAGTTCCTCGGGCGTCTTCGCATAATATTGCGGGTCGGTGCGCAGATGCTCGATAAAGGCTTCGCGGCTTGGGTAGCCCGCCTTTGTTGCGACCTCTACCATCTCCGCGCGGATTCGTGCCACTTCATTAAGACCGATTTGATGAATCTGTTCAGGCGTCAGGTCGGTCGTGGTTTCCTCACGCACACGGAAGGCGTAATATTTGTCACCGCCGGGTTGCGCCGACACGCCGGGCGCTTTGGCGCAGGCAGGCTTGTAGCTGGCCGTGTACCAGGCAAGCTGCTTTTGCAGTGCCGGATGAATGATTGTCGCGATGGTTGCCCCTGCTTCACCAGCCAGCGCAACGAAGTCAGCTTCGCTTATGCTCTCGGGTCGAGGCTGGTGATAGGGTGCCATGAAGCGTGATTTCCGGATGTTGTCGGTAATCAACCCACTCACGGTCCCCTCAAAGCCCGTCAGCGTCTCGCAAGGCTGCGTATATTTGCCTTTGATCGCCACATTGGCGACCTCGATATTCTCGTCATTGAACCGGCCATATTGCGCGAGCCGTTTGTTGTAGTTCTCAAAATCAGCCTTGGTCCGGAACCGCAGGTTTTCGGCAATCCCGGCAAATTGCTGGTGCCAGCTCGAATAGGTCGTGAAGTTAATCGCCCGCTGGCCAAAGCGGTTGCCCTCGATTGTCGAGTTCAATGTCCGCCGCAATATTCCCGCCTCGACCTTCGACGCGGCATCGAGAGTGTTCGCCGGAATGACGTCTAGCCTTTTCAGGAACCTAGCTGCGTCTTTTGCCCGCCGGTCCTGTGCCGCGAGTGTATAATCGCCGACCTCACTGGCATAGGTATCCACGCCCAGCGCGCTGGCATAAATTGGTTGCTCCTTGAGCGTTGCAGCCCAGACCTCATCGACCAGTTTTTTAAGTTCATCATTGGCATCCGCATGGGCTGGTGTAGCAAATACCAGCGCGACCGCCGAAGCCGCCAGAAACAGGTTGCGCATAGTAACTCTCCCCGAAATGTCGTCGGGAAGGTTAAAGCAGGGGAGTGCTTGGTTGGCTAGCCTGATTGCGTTTAAGGCGATGGTGCAGGACCGTTTTGACGCGACCCCGCACCCCACCCCATTTCCTTCGTTCATCCAAAGATGTGCGACCCGAGGGAGACGCGACGAACCCCAGAAGCTGAGGTTTACTTCCGGCGAAATGCCCCCGCCGGTCGTTCGTTAATTTTTGGTGCGGCGTGCTTGCGCCTTTGCGGCACGAAAACTTTCTTCCATTTCACGGCCCATGCGCTCGAACTCAGGCATCATCATCGCCATCGTGCGGGCAAAGCCGCTCATCATTCCCATCGCATCGCGGCTGCGCTCGCTAAGTTCTTCGGGCAGATAGCGCGCATCGCGTCCGGCGATGTCGGCAACCGTCGAATCGCTTTGGATTCGGCGGCTGACGGTGCCGGGACGGGCGCGCTCGATGGCCTCGGCCATTGGACCGATTGGCATATTCATCATCGTAGCAGTAGTACGCTCGACAACGGCAGCGACGCCTTCCTGCACTGCGGGATCGGACATCTTGGCGGCCATTCCGACAAAATCGGAATCGCCCTCGTCGGCCGCCGGCGAAAAATCATCATCAAACACCTCAATCGCAGATGGCTCGCCGGTCCCCGAAACAAAAACGATATCCTGCGCAGCGACAGGCGTGGCAGAAACTGCCAACAGTGGAAGCGCAACGAGCAAATATCTGGAAAGCATGACAATCATCCTCACTCACCGCCATCGAAGGCGCAGCGGCGAAGGTGCCGTTGCGGGTGTTATTAGATGCAGATGTCTTAGCCCAAGCTGAACAACAGGCTCAGCCTGCCGCAAGCATGGTAAATGCTTGTAAAACGCGGCGAAGCGTTATTCCGCGGCTTCAAGTGCCTCCGCGTCCGATAGTGGATGACTTAATCGCGTCAGCATTTCCTTCGGGCAAATCTGCCAGAATTCGCTGCGACGACGATCCCAATCCTCGATGATTGAATGCGACCATTTGCTGTCGGTCGAATGCGCATGCGCCATGACCAGAGCCTTCAACTGCTCTTCCCAATACATGCTGTCGAGCCGTTGCCAGACTATATTGTCAGGGTTAGCCATGCTTGCGAATTCGTTGTCAGGGTCGAGAATGAAAGCCATGCCGCCGGTCATGCCTGCGCCGAAGTTGCTACCGACCTTGCCGAGGATGACGGCAATCCCGCCAGTCATATATTCGAGCCCATTCGAGCCGCAACCTTCGACTACAACATGCGCTCCCGAGTTGCGCACTGCGAACCGCTCGCCTGCCTGACCCGCGGCGAACAGTTTGCCTGCGGTTGCGCCGTAGAGAACGGTGTTGCCGATAATGCTGTTGTCTTGGCTAATCAAAGGCGAACTCACTGTAGGACGCACAATGATAGTTCCGCCGGAAAGCCCTTTGCCGACATAGTCATTGGCATCGCCGAAGACTTCGAGCGTGATGCCTTGGCAGAGGAAAGCCCCCAAAGACTGCCCCGCCGAGCCGCGCAGGCGGACATGGACATGGCCTTCGGCCAGTCCCTTCATGCCGTACAGACGGGTAATTTCGGAGCTGAACCGTGTCCCGACCGCGCGATGCGTGTTGCGGACATTGTAGGTCAGTTGCATTTTTTCGCGCCGCTCGAAAACTGGTTTCGCATCACGAATCATCTGCGCGTCGAGGCTGTCGGGCACTTCATTGCGGAAGGTCGGGATCGAAAACCGCCGTACTTCGTCGGGCGCATCGACTTTGGCGAGGATCGGGTTGAGGTCGAGATCGTCGAGATGCTCGGCACCGCGGCTGACCTGCCGGAGCAGTTCGGTCCTGCCAATGACTTCGTCGAGACTACGATAGCCCAGCTTAGCCAAAATCTCGCGCACTTCTTCGGCGATGAACGTCATCAAGTTGATAACCTTCTCCGGCGATCCGCCGAACTTTTTGCGAAGCTCGTCATCCTGCGTACAAACGCCGACAGGGCAGGTATTGGAATGGCACTGACGCACCATGATGCAGCCCATCGCAACCAAGCTTAATGTCCCAATACCGAATTCTTCGGCGCCAAGAATAGCGGCAATCACGATGTCGCGTCCAGTTTTGAGCCCGCCGTCGGTACGCAGCTTTATGCGATGCCGCAGCCCGTTCAGCGTCAGCACCTGATTGGCTTCGGACAACCCCATTTCCCAAGGTGTCCCGGCATATTTGATGCTCGTTTGGGGGGATGCACCGGTGCCGCCGACATTGCCTGAAACCAAGATAACGTCTGCATGCGCTTTGGCGACGCCAGCGGCAATCGTGCCGATACCGGCTGCGCTTACCAGCTTCACGCAAACGCGTGCACGTGGATTAATCTGCTTCAGATCGTAAATCAGCTGCGCCAGATCTTCGATTGAATAGATGTCATGGTGCGGTGGCGGCGAGATCAGCATCACGCCCGGTGTTGAATGCCGAAGGCGTGCGATCATTTCGGTGACCTTGAAGCCGGGGAGCTGCCCGCCTTCGCCCGGCTTCGCGCCCTGTGCGACCTTGATTTCGATTTCCTCGCACGCGCCGAGATATTCAGCAGTCACGCCAAAACGGCCCGAGGCAATTTGCTTGATGACGCTGTTGGCATTGTCGCCATTTTCGTAAGGCTTGAAGCGTTTGCTATCCTCGCCGCCTTCGCCCGAAACGGCCTTTGCACCGATGCGGTTCATAGCGATGGCAAGCGTTTCGTGCGCCTCTGGCGACAGTGCGCCAAGGCTCATACCTGGCGTCACGAAACGCTTGCGGATTTCGGTAATCGCCTCGACCTCGTCAATCGCCACAGGTTCCTTGGCAAAGTTGAATTCGAGCAGGTCGCGCAGGTAAATCGGTGGTAATTCCTTCACGCCTTGCGCGAACTGCATGTAGGTCGAGTAGCTGTCATTGGCGACCGCGCTTTGCAGCAGGTGCATAAGGCCGGCCGAATAGGCATGCGCCTCGCCACCGTTGCGCTGCTTGTAAAAGCCGCCGACGGGAAGCCGCGCAACCGCGCTGTCAAACGCGTCCGCGTGGCGATCACGGGCGTTGACGTAAAGCGAGTGATAGCCTTCGCCCGAAATCTTGTTCGGCATGCCGGGGAAAAAGTCGTTGACCAGCGCGCGGCTCAATCCAACCGCTTCGAAGTTATATCCGCCGCGATAACTGGAGATGACCGCGATGCCCATTTTGGACATGATCTTTAGCAGGCCTTCGTTGATTGCAGTCCGGAAGTTCGCGATGCCTTGTTCGAGCGACAGCCCTCCCAACAGTCCTCGCGCATGCCGGTCGGCAATCGAAGCCTCGGCGAGATAGCCGTTGACCGTGGTCGCGCCGACACCAACTAGGACTGCAAAATAATGCGTGTCCAAGCACTCTGCGGAACGGACGTTAATCGAAGAATAGCTGCGCAAGCCATTGCGGACGAGATGCGTGTGCACGGCTGCAGCCGCCAGGATCATTGCAATTGCCACGCGGTCGGGGCCGATATTTTCATCGGTAAGGAAAAGTTCGGACTTGCCCATCCGAACCGCTTCAACCGCCTCCTCGCGGATGCGGGAAATCGCCGCGCGCAAACCTTCCTGCCCTTCCGATATGTCATAGGTACAGTCGATTTCGGCAGCGACGGGGCCAAATGCAGCCTTTAACTTGTGCCACTCTGCCGCCGTCAGGACCGGGCTGTCGAGCACCAGCACGTCGGCATTCTGGCTCTTCTCTTCCAATATATTGGCAAGGTTCGAGAAGCGCGTCTTCAGGCTCATCACATGCCGTTCGCGCAAACTGTCGATTGGCGGGTTGGTGACCTGACTGAAATTCTGGCGGAAGAACTGGCTAATCAGCCGCGGCTTGTCGCTAATAACGGCAAGCGGGGTGTCGTCACCCATCGAGCCGATGGCTTCCTTGCCATCTTCGATCATCGGAGCGAGGATCATTTCGACATCCTCAAGCGTCATGCCCGCAGCAATCTGGCGTTTGGTCAGATCGGCGCGGGTCCAAGTCGGCAAGGCATCACCCGCTGCCTCGGGCAGATCGCTCATTGCGCGAAAGCCCTTGACCAGCGCACCATAGTCCTGCTCGGCGGAAATCCGGTCCTTGAGTTCGCCGTCGCGGTATAATTTGCCCTCGTCGAGATTGACAGCGATCATCTGGCCGGGGCCAAGGCGGCCCTTTTCCAATATCGTCGATTCAGGCAAAACCACCATGCCCGTTTCAGAACCGATAACGAGCAGATTGTCCGTTGTACGGCTGTACCGCAGCGGACGTAACGCGTTGCGGTCAACGCCCGCGACCGCCCAATTTCCGTCAGTCATCGCAAGCGCGGCAGGCCCATCCCATGGCTCCATCACCGACGCCATATATTCGTACATCGCGCGGTGGGTGGCAGGAATGTTGGGGTTCGACTGCCAAGCCTCGGGTATCAGCATCAGCTTTGCGGTCGGGGCTTCTTTGCCCGAGCGTACAAGCGTTTCGAAGACGGCATCAAGCGCTGCGGTATCCGACGAACCTGCCGGGATTACAGGCTTGATATCGTCCGACTGCGCGCCAAAGGCGATGGAGGCCATCTTGATCTCGTGGCTCTTCATCCAGTTCTGGTTGCCGCGGATGGTATTGATTTCCCCATTATGGGCTAGGCCACGGAACGGCTGCGCCAGCCACCATTGCGGGAAGGTGTTGGTCGAATAACGCTGATGGAAAATCGCCACGCGGCTCTCAAAGCGCTCGTCTTGCAGGTCGGGGTAGAATACCGACAGGCTTTCCGCCAGGAACAGACCTTTGTAGACAATCGACCTGCATGAGAGGCTACAGATGTAGAAGTCCCGGATTTGCGAGGCGATGATCTTCTTCTCGATCCGGCGGCGGATGAGGTAGAGATTTTTCTCGAACTCGGTGCCATCGACTTCGTCGGGCATTGGTCCGGCAATCATGATCTGCTCGATCTCTGGCCGTGTTGCCTGCGCCTTCGTTCCAATTACCGACACATCGACCGGAACCTGCCGCCAGCCGTAAATCGTGTAACCGGCGTCAATAATTTCCGCCTCGACAATAGTCCGGCAATTTTCCTGCGCGCTTAAATCGGTGCGCGGCAAGAACACCATCCCGACCGCAAGCCGGTTCGGCATCGGCCGGTGGCCGCTATCCGAAATTGCGTCATCAAAGAACCGCACGGGCAGGTCGATGTGCATCCCCGCGCCATCGCCTGTTTTGCCATCGGCATCGACTGCGCCACGATGCCACACGGCTTTCAATGCCTCGATCCCCGCCGCAACCACGCGCCGCGACGGTTTGCCATCGGTTGCCGCGACCAAGCCAACGCCGCAGGCATCGCCTTCGGATTCGGGATGGTACATGCCATCGCGGGCAAGCCGTTCATGTTCTGGGGTGGGGAAGTGCGTCATGCTGCAACCTTCTCTCGGCTGGCGTTGGATTTCAGATAATTGTGCATGTGCTGCGTCACATCCCGCCCATCGCGGATTGCCCACACGACAAGGCTGGCACCTCGCACGATGTCGCCGATCGCGAATACACCATCGAGATTGGTCATCATCGTTGTGTGATCGACGCGTATAGTGCCCCAGCGGGTGACGCCCAAGTCGGGCGCGTTGAACAGTATGGGCAGGTCTTCAGCTTCGAAACCGAGTGCCGTTATCACCAGATCTGCGTTTAGCGTGAAGTCGCCCTCGGGGTCATTCTCAGGCGCGCGGCGACCGCTGGCATCGGGCGCGCCAAGTCGCATCTTGCTTACATGCACGCGCTCGACCTTGTCATCGCCATCGAAGCCCTTGGGGCCGGACAGCCAGACAAATTCGATGCCTTCTTCCTCCGCATTGGCGACCTCGCGTTGCGAGCCGGGCATATTTTCGCGATCACGGCGGTACAGGCATTTGACTGACTTTGCATCCTGCCGGATAGCGGTCCGTACACAATCCATCGCAGTATCGCCGCCGCCAATGACGACAACGTTTTTACCCTCGGCATTGAGCGCACCGTTGTCGAAGGCTTCTACCGTATCGCCAAAGCCCTTGCGGTTCGATGCAGTCAGATAATCTAGAGCGGGGACAATCCCGTTGAGACCGATGCCCGGCTTCTTGATGTCGCGTGCCTTGTAAACGCCGGTGGCTATCAAAACCGCGTCATGCTTGGCGCGGAGGTCGTCGAGCGAGGCATCACGCCCGACTTCGAAATTGACATGGAAGATGATGCCCGCATCTTCGAGCCGATTGATCCGGCGCATGACGACATCTTTCTCGAGCTTGAATCCGGGAATGCCGTAAGTCAGCAACCCGCCCATCCGGTCGTAGCGATCGTAGACATGGACTTCATAGCCAGCGACGCGCAGATATTCTGCGGTGGTGAGGCCACCTGGCCCTGCACCTATGATTCCGACCGATTGGCCCCGCGACGGGCCAACTTCGATCGGTTCGACCCAGCCTTCTTCCCATGCCGTGTCAGTGATATATTTCTCAACCGAGCCGATGGTGACCGCGTCATGGCCCGAAAATTCGATAACGCAATTGCCTTCGCAAAGCCGATCCTGCGGACAGATGCGACCGCATATTTCGGGCATGGTGCTGGTGAGGCTGGACAGTTCATAGGCCTCGCGCAGTCGGCCCTCAGCTGTCAGGCGTAGCCAGTCGGGAATGTGGTTGTGCAGCGGGCAATGCACCGAACAATAAGGCACTCCGCATTGCGAACAGCGCGAAGCCTGTTCTTCGGCTGCCTGTGGCGCGTAGCGGTTGGCGATCTCTGCAAAATCCTCGGCACGCAGTTTGGCTGCCCGTTTTTCGGGATAAGCCTGCGGCTGTGATACAAACTTGAGCATGGGATCTTTGGCCACAACGCACTCCTTGAAGATGCGCCGCACATAGGGTGGCAGTCGGCGAAAGTCACGCGGAAAGCGAATAAATAGGACAGTATTTATGACTTATATTGGAATAACTTTACGCTAGTTTCGCCTTTGCGCAATTATATTTCAATAAATAAATACCGTTACGGACCTATCTTTGTGACAGCCAGATTAGCGCCGCACCGCCTGCGATGATTCGATACCATGCGAATGGCCCGAAGCCATAGCGGGTCACTACTGCCAAAAACGCCTTGATCACAATCCACGCAACTACGAACGATACGAAAAACCCAATTCCGATCAGGCCCAAATCATCCATGCTGACCGCGTCGCGGTGCTTGAACAATTGCAATATGGTTGCTCCTGTCAGCGTCGGCATCGCGAGGAAGAAGCTGAATTCCGCCGCCGTCTTGCGGTCGACGCCAAGCGACATAGCCCCAAGGATAGTTGCCCCCGAACGCGAAACGCCCGGTATCATCGCGAGGCACTGCACCAGTCCGATGAGCGCGGATGTGCGTACCGACAGCGCGGCAACCCCACCACTTTCCTGCGGCTTGGCATATTTCTCGACGATCAAAATACCTATGCCGCCTATAATCAGCGCCCAAGCGACAATCACCGCGTTTTCGAGCATGACTTCGATTATATCGCCAAAGGCCAGCCCCAGCACCACCGCAGGGGTAAAGGCGAGCAACAGGTTGCGCACAAAGGCTACCGCGCCCGCTTCCCATGTGAACAGGCCCTTGAACACTTCCAGAAATGTTCGCCAATATAAAACTACCACCGCCAAAATCGCGCCGGGCTGTATGGCGATGTTGAAAATCGCCCAGCGTCCTGCATCATAGCCCAATAATTCGGTTGCAAGTATCAGGTGGCCAGTCGACGAGACAGGCAGGAATTCGGTGAGACCCTCGACAATGCCGAGGATGATAGCAACCCAGATATCAGTCATGCCGCCGAAGCCTGCCCGAAACGCCCATGTTTGCGATAGATATCCAGCCAGTCCTCTGCGACTGTATCGAGGGGAGTTGGTACAATGCCGAATGCGGCCAGGCCATCCTTGCCGCTCACCACATTGTCGCTACCCAGCATCTTGAACTGATCCATGGTAATCGGGGCGCCGGGAAGCCAGCCTGTCGTTTTGGCGAGCAGCTCGGCAGCGAAGTCGGGAACCGGCGCAAACACCGGATCGCGGCCGATGGCTTTTGCAATCCAGCGATTGAGTTCGAGCATCGTTAAGACTTCAGGCCCGCCCAATTCGAACGTGTCGCCGCCTTCGTCCCCCAGCGCCGTGGCAACCGCCTTCGCCACATCGCCGACAAACACCGGCTGAAATTTTGTATCCGCACCAATTACGGGAACTACCGGAAGCATCCGGATCAACCCGGCAAAGCGGTTGATGAATTGATCCTCGCGGCCGAAAATGATTGAGGGCCGAAGGATCGTTGCAGATGGAAAGGCCGCGTGCACCGCAGATTCGCCCGCCGCTTTGCTCCGTCCGTATTCGGCTTCGCTCTGCGCATCGGCACCGATGGCCGAAATATGCACCAGCGCCCCTACACCCGCGGCGACTGCCGCCCTTGCGACATTACCCGCACCAATATGCTGCACGGCGTCCATATTATCGAAGCTGCCGACCAGATTGACCACTGCATCGGCATCCGCCACCGCCCGTGCCACACTCCCGGGCTTGCGCACATCGGCGGTTATCAATTGCACGTGCCCCAGATTGCCAAGCGGCTTGATATGCATCGCGCCCGCCGGGTTGCGACAGGCAATACGCACCCGCGCGCCCTGTGCGAGAACGGCTTGCGCAACATAACGGCCCAAAAACCCGCCGCCGCCGAATATCGTAACCAATCTGCCCTGCATGAAAGCTCCGTCTTTTGCTGGCCGCCGCTTTGCACCAGCGTCCTTGTGCTTTCAAGGATATATGCGAAAAACTGGCAGCTGGGCACTCGCTACTTTCGGGTGAAGCGGATAGTCGCTCCTCCAGAAGCCGTAATGACCAACGCGCCTTCCGCGGTCACACCCGCCGACTGCGCCGTCTCGATCAACGAGCGATAGGCTTGCTCCTGGTTCATCAGTGCCGGCGGACACATCATCCGCGTGCCGATCATCGGCGGGTAGATCTTGAGAGTATCGCCGCTAAGCTGGTAATTGGCGGAATATCCGTTGCAGCCCGACTTGCCACCGACTTTGCCGTCGCTGCCGAGCATCAGCGTAACTTCGCTATTGTCGACCACGCCCCTGCCGCCAATATCCTCGGCGCGCCACCACACGTCTTTGACCGCCATCGCCTGCTTTACCAAAGGTTCAACCAGTTCCTGCACCTCAGCGCGCTTGGTCTTGCGGTTGTAGAGGCACAGCATCTTGGCTTTGGCGCCTTTCATATGCGGTTGCGGCCAGGTGCCGGTGACCACCCGTGCGTCGATGCCGACCCGGTCCGAATAGCGCACCGGTCCGCCGACCGCAGCGCCGCCGAGGTTTGCAGCCTTGAGGCATGCGCCCTCCGACACCTTGTCGTTCTTTGTCCAGCTATCGGGTGTGGCGGCAACGGCCGGGGCAGTAATGGCAACTGCCGCGATAATCATCAGTGAACCGCGCATCGATCAGTAACCGGTTCGCGTGCACAACACGTCGGCAAGATAGACGCGATTATAGACGGTTTCCTGCATCTGGCTAGCAGAGCCGCCATAGCCTATGCTCTTGCAATAATTGTCAGCGGTTTGTGCGGCGCAATTGGCGGTCGAACTGCCATTGGGGCAGGATAATATGCGATATCCGTTGCGACCGGGCGCGGGGAAAAATTCACCAGACATGCCACGCAGCGATGTGCCGGCCAGCGGATCGGGTTGAACCGGCGGGGCATAGCCTATAGGCCGCATCGACTGGACGGCGTAGAGAAAAGGATAAACCCGGCGCAGGTCATTCTCGTCGGCTGAAACCCTGAAGCAGGGCGAGCGGTACCGGGTGCGCGCGCACAATTCCCATGTGCCGGATCGCACACGGATAGAGCGGACCGACCAGGCCAGCCCCAGATTGCTCTTCGCTTCGCCCACATAAACTGCCGGCCCTTGGAAATTTTGGTCGCGATAAACAGTTGCTTCGCCGCGGCCCATCGGCGCCATCTTGTCGGTCTGCGCCCAAGCCGCTGCGGCGACCGCCACTCCAGCCGTTGCGGCCAACATCAATCGCGCTATTTTCATGTCATCCTCCTCATTGGCTGTAATGCGACACCAGCGACCTCTACCTTCGAACCGGGCAGATAGAATTGAATATGATGAACTTTTTCAACGTGCAGGCTAACACAATCGCCGACATTTTACCAGCAACATGTTGTTACACTTTTATTCCGGAGCGATCCGACCGCACCCTTCGCGCGGACGTTGACAAAGTCGCACCACCGATTGAAGGAGCGCGCCTAAAGTGCGCGTGGAGACAGTCGCGATCATCGAAGCGATGAAGTCGCTTGACCGCACCGCATTCGCCTAACCCCTCAACACTCCACCACATTCACCGCCAGCCCGCCTTGCGAGGTTTCCTTATATTTGTCGCGCATGTCGGCTCCGGTTTGCCGCATCGTTTCGATGACCTTGTCGAGGCTGACCATGTGCGATCCGTCGCCCATCATGGCGAGGCGGGAGGCGTCGATGGCTTTGACTGCGCCCATCGCGTTGCGCTCTATGCACGGGATCTGGACGAGCCCGCCGACGGGATCGCAGGTGAGGCCGAGATTATGCTCCATGCCGATTTCGGCCGCATTTTCGACCTGTGCGTTGGTTCCGCCCAGTGCCGCGGTCAGGCCTGCGGCGGCCATCGAGCAGGCAACGCCGACTTCGCCCTGACAGCCGACCTCCGCGCCCGAAATCGAGGCGTTGCGTTTGTACAGCGCGCCGATGGCGGCGGCGGTGAGCAGAACGATGCGGCGGCTTTCCGGACCCCCGCGATAGCAGCGTTCGTGATAGCGCATGACGGCGGGGATGATGCCTGCCGCGCCATTGGTCGGCGCGGTAACAACGCGGCCACCGGCTGCATTCTCCTCGTTCACGGCCATCGCCCACAGGTTGATCCAGTCGAGCTGAGCCAATGGTTCGTTCAGCGCGCGGTCGGCTCTGGCGACCAGTTCGGCGGCAAAAGAAGGAGCACGGCGCTTGACGTTGAGCCCACCGGGCAACGTTCCTGTTTGTTGGCACCCGCGATCGATGCTGTCGGACATCGCGGCGGCGACTGCGTCCAGCCCGGCGTTGACCTCGACTGCGTCGCGGTGCGCGCATTCGTTGGCAAACATCATTTCGGCGAAGGTTAGCCCGCTTGTCTCGCCCAGCGCCAGCAGCTCGTTGCCAGAGCAATAGGCATAAGGGACGGAAGGCGCGAGGTCGTCGCGCGCGTTGCGGCCCGCCTCGTCCTCGTCAACGACAAAGCCGCCGCCGACCGAATAATAGAGGCGGCGCCGCAACAGTTCGTCGCCGTCTCCATAAGCCTCGAACGCCATGGCGTTGCTATGGAATGGCTGCCGCTCGCGCTGGTGGAATCGCATATCGGTGGCTGGGTCGAAGGCGACCTCGTGATGGCCGAGCAAGGCGATGCGCTTTGTCCCGCGGGTATGAGCAATGAGCGCGGGGATCGCGTCGATATCTGCGGTGGCGGGGGCTGCGCCGGTCAGGCCGACGATGAGCGCGGTGTCGGACGCATGGCCCTTGCCGGTCAGCGCCAGCGACCCGTACAGGTCGATGGCGATATGGCGGGTAGCCTGAAGCATATCGTGCGCCTTCAGATGCTCGCAAAAAAGGCGCGCCGCGACCATCGGCCCGACGGTGTGCGAGCTCGAAGGACCGACGCCGATCTTGAAAAGGTCGAAAACCCCGGCGGTCATGCGGGCGTTTTGGCGCCGCCAGTTATGGCAATCAAACGCGCGATAAGCTGATCGTGGATCGCACAGGCGCTATGTGGTTCGGACATGGTCCGCTTATGACCGTGCCCGCCGCGCCGCACAACCACTACGTTCAGGGCGTTCGATACCGATGGTGCTTGATTTTGCTTTCGGTTGCTGTCAGCAGTTAATGATAACGTTCACAAAATCGTGTGGGAGTGGATTTGATGCGGTTTGTTCGATTGGCGCCTTTGTGTGCCTTCGCTTTGGCAGGTTGTGCATCTTCGATAGCCTCGACCAATTCGCCGGATGCCTTTTCTGCAAATACGCAAGCGACCGCAAACCCCGCGCTTTGGCCAGCCGCTGCCACGCCGCCGGCGATCACCGATGCCAAAACGGAAAGCGAAATTTCGGCGCTATTGTCGCGAATGACCGTCGAACAAAAAGTCGGCCAGTTGATCCAGGCGGACATCAGTTCGATCAAGCCCGACGACCTTGCGCGCTATCCGCTGGGCTCGATCCTGGCCGGCGGCAACTCCGGCCCTTATAGTGACGAACGGGCGAATGCCGCGCAGTGGAAAAAACTCGTCGACGCGTTTCGCGATGTGTCGCGCAAATCCGGCGCGGGTATCCCGATATTATTTGGCGTCGATGCGGTTCACGGCCATTCGAACCTGCCCGAAGCAACAATTTTCCCGCACAATATTGGCCTTGGTGCAGCACGCGATGCCGATCTGATCGAACGGATCGGCGTTGCCACTGCGGCCGAGATTTCCGGAAGCGGAATCGAATGGACCTTTGCGCCAACGCTTGCCGTACCGCAGGACTTGCGCTGGGGACGGAGCTATGAAGGATATTCGTCTGACCCGGCATTGATCGCCAGTTACGCCCGCGCAATGACCGTCGGTTTGCAAGGCCAGATGGTTGCCGGAAAACCGCTTGAGGCACAGCGCGTTGCTGCGACCGCCAAGCATTTCCTTGCCGATGGCGGTACAATGGACGGGCGCGATCAGGGCGATGCGCAAATCGGCGAGGCAGAGCTGATTGCAAAGCATGCGCAGGGCTATCCTGCGGCAATCGACGCTGGCGCGCTGACGGTCATGGCCAGCTTTTCGAGCTGGAATGGGGTGAAGCATCACGGCAATGCCTCGCTGCTGACCGGAGTGTTGAAGGATCGCATGGGTTTCGCCGGGCTGGTTGTCGGTGACTGGAATGGCCATGGCCAGGTCGCGGGATGCGGGCCGACCGACTGTCCGGCTGCCATCAATGCCGGGCTCGACCTGTTCATGGCACCCGACAGCTGGAAAGCGCTTTTTGACTCAACGCTGGCGGCGGCACGCGACGGCCGTATCTCCAAGGCGCGGGTTGACGATGCGGTGCGCCGTATCTTGCGCGTCAAATACAAGCTGGGGCTGATGGGTGATTCCCTGACAGCGCGCGGCGATACATCGTTGGTTGGAAAAAAAGAGCATCTGCTGCTTGCCCGCGAAGCAGTATCGAAGTCGCTTGTTCTCCTGAAGAATGATGCCGGAGTGCTACCGATCCGCAATGGCGCACGCGTGCTGGTCGCGGGTTCGGGCGCTGACAACATCGCGATGCAGGCCGGCGGATGGACGATCAGCTGGCAGGGTACCGATACCACAGCCGCAGACTTTGCCAACGGCCAGACGATCGGTCGCGCCATTTCCGACGCCATCAAGGAAAATGGCGGGACTGCCGCGATTTCGGCGGCGGGCACGTTCGAGGCAAAGCCCGATGTCGCGATCGTCGTGCTTGGCGAAAAACCCTATGCGGAGTTTGAAGGCGATGTGCCGCATCTGGCATTCCAGCCGCAATCGTTCGAACAAGACATGATTACGCGGTTCAAATCGCAGGGTATCCCGGTAGTTGTCCTGTTCCTGTCTGGCAGGCCAATGTTTACCGGCAAGATCATCAACCAGGCGGATGCATTTGTTGCTGCTTGGTTACCCGGAACGCAGGGTGCAGGCGTTGCCGACGTGCTCGTGGCGGGTCGTAACAACAAAGCGCCGCGCGACTTTACCGGACGCTTGCCGTTCGCCTGGCCCGCCGATGCGCGGTCGCCATTTATCGATCCTTTATTCCCGCTCGGCTATGGGCTCGATTACGGGCATTCGGGCAGGCTTGCGCAGGTCAACGAAGACCCAAGGGTCGATATGTCATCGCTTGCCACGGCCACAAAATATTTTGTGCGTGGCAAGGTTCCAGCGCCCTGGAATCTACAAATGGATGGTTCGATCAGCACGAGGGCAGTGGACCTGTCGGCACAAGAAGACGCGCGACAATTTACTTGGAACGCCGACGGTGCGTTCGTCGTCAACGGCCCGGCGGTCAACCTCTCCAAGCAGCTTGACGAGGGTTGGACGCTGTTGATCGACTGGCGGATTGACCGGGCGGCGACTGGGCCAGTCATGCTGTCATTTGGCGGCGCGACGATTGATATTCAGCAGGCGATCCGCGCCTTGCCTACCGGAACCCCGGCACAAACCCGCATAGCTTTGCGCTGTTTCGCCGATGCCGGTGCAAAATTCGATGCGGTCGGTTCCCCCATACGTATGCAGGCGGCAAAAGGGCTTGTTGCCACCATCCGGTCCGTTCATATCGAAGCAACAACACAAAGTGCGTCATGCCCCGGTAAAGCGCGCTGAATAAAGGGAGAGAGAAGATGGCATTGGCACCCGGCGCAGTCGACACATCCGGTTCGGATGAGACGCATATCGATGCTCCCCAGCTGCAATTGTTCGTGATGGGTCTGTTCTTCATCTTCGGCGGGATCACCAGCCTGAACGATGTCATCATCCCGAAACTCAAAGAGCTGTTCACGCTCAATTATACGCAAGCGATGCTGGTGCAGTTCTGCTTTTTTGCGGCTTATGCGGTCATCGGCATTCCCGGCGCACGGCTCGTCAAGAAAATCGGCTATATGCGCGGCGCGGTCGCTGGATTGCTGACGATGATGGCAGGATGCCTGTTATTTATTCCGGCCAGCCAGACCGCGACTTATGGCGTGTTCCTGCTGGCGTTGTTTGTGCTGGCGAGCGGCGTTGTCATCGTGCAAGTTGTCTCCAACCCGCTGATTTCGCTGTTGGGCAAACCCGCCACCGCACACAGCCGTCTAACCTTTGCTCAAGCGTTTAATTCGCTTGGCACAACGATATTTCCGATTGTCGGCTCGATACTGATCCTCGGTGGATTGGCGACGGTTACTGCCGACCAATTGTCGGGTGTAGAACTTGATGCCTATCGCACCGCAGAGAGCCAAGCGATTGTGAACGGCTATCTGGGTATCGCGGTGGCGCTGGCTATTGTTGCCGGCGTGGTCTGGATGTTCCGCAATGCACTGAAGGGCGAGAAACATGAAGCAAGCGAAGGTCTTGCCGGTCTCGACCTTTTGAAACGGCCACGCTTCGGTTTCGGTGCGTTGTGCATCTTCCTTTATGTCGGTGCGGAGGTTTCCATCGGCTCGCTGATCGTGAATTATCTGATGCAGAGCCATGTCATGGGGCTGCAAGAACAGGCGGCAGGCAAGCTGATCGGACTTTATTGGGGCGGCGCGATGGTCGGCCGCTTCATTGGTTCGGCGGTGTTACGCGTGTTGAGCCCGGGCAAGGTCCTGGCCTTCGTATCGATTGCAGCGATTGGATTGCTGATTATATCGACGCAGACGACGGGCACCTTTTCAGGCTATAGTTTGCTTGCGGTAGGTTTAACCAACGCCATCATGTTCCCGACAATCTTTACGCTCGCTTGCGAGAAGCTTGGTTCGCGTGCAGCCGATGGCTCGGGCATCATCAACGTTGCGATTGTCGGCGGTGCGGTCATTCCATTATTGACCGGCATCATCGCAGATTTGACGTCCAGCCTCGCGATTGCGTTCATGCTGCCGATGGCATGCTATGCGGTCATCGCCGGTTTCGGATTTTACGCGCGCAGGCCTGCCTAGATTTCCGCAACCTGGCGGGGCATGGTCAGCAGCAAGACCGAAGCGATCGTCGCAAGGCCAGCCAGCAGCAGGAACAGCGCGTCGAAGCCGTAAGTGGGAACCAGCGCCAGCGTAAGCCACGGCATGATAAGCGACGGGACGGTGTTGGTAAGATTGAAAATGCCAAGGTCTCGTCCGCGCGTGTGGGGTCGCGGGAGCACGCGCAGCGTCTGGCTGGTGTGGAGTGCCAGAAATACGCTGCTGGCTAGCCCGAACGCCACATAGCCCGCTATCGCGAACAGCAGGTTGGGTGCAAAAGACATGACCAACAGTCCAACCGCAGCGATAGCCGATCCCCAGACGAGCGCTATTATCGGCTGGTTGGCGCGGTCGGACCATCGGCCGACGGCCAGCGCCAGAAAAACGGCCAGCCCCAGCACCAAAGCAAATATGCTCGCAGCATCGTTTTCGCCGAAATCGGGATCGAGACTGCGAAACCACAACAAAAGGAACGCGAACAATGAAGCCTCGGCGATCTGGACCAGCAAACGCGCCAACCACATCCGGATTGCGGCACGTCGGGTAGCGACCATTCGGTCGTCCATCGGGTCGGCGTCTATGGTGCGCTGCATCAACTGCGGCATCGCGACAGGCTTGCCGAACAGTAAAACGGGTCCGACCATCAACATAACCAATATAGCGACGAGCGATTCCCGATTTTCGAACGGCGCGAACCCCTGCAACGTCACGATAGCCCCGGACAGCGCACCTAAAGCAGGCGCTAACGCCAGCAAGCCCCCAAGCAGTCCCTTCTGCGAGTCCGGAATGCTATCGCCTGCCCAAGCGGCGAGCGGGGCGAGCATCATGTTGAGGCCGATTTGCCACATGATAATCATGGTGATGAGCATTGCCGAATCGGATGCGAAAGGCATTGCAATGAGTAAGGAAGACGAGAGGAAAAGTCCGGCCCATATCCACGGCCGCCTCGCCCGTGTCACATCGCTTGCCCATCCGAAACCGATGTTGGCAAGACTTGCAGATATCGCGCCTGCAAAGGCAGCGATGGCCAGCATATTGAGCGCACTATCGGCTGCCAGGCCGGTGGCGCGCATAGGCAACAATATCGTCAGGAAGGGAATATAGGCGACCGCGCCGCCTGACACTGCAAGCGCATACAGATACATAAAACGCGCCGATTGCTGGTCAGGCGCGGCGGTCGTTATGTCAGGCACCGCCGCGAGGGCGTGCAGTACTGCCGCGCTCGACAAGACGGCCCTCGGTAACCACCGGTTGATGCTGAACCGTCGCGTCGCCGTTGGTTATCAGCAGCTCCACCGCTTTCGAAAACGTCGCTGCGATGGGCTGATCGACGGCGGTGAGTTTCGGATCGGTGAAGCGCACCACTGGCGTATTATCGAAGCTGATTAGCGACAGGTCATCTGGCACTTTCAACCCGCGCTGGTTTGCGGTGTCCAAGGTCGCAAGCGTCATCTGGTCATTGCTGGCGATAATCGCCGTAGGTTGAGCGCCCAGATCAAGCAGCTCGTTCGCCGCAATCACACCGCTCTCGTAGCTAAAGTCGCCTCTTGTGCATAATCCATCCTGCGAGAGCCCCGCAGCCTCCATCGCTTCGCGCCAACCATTTATACGCCAGTTCGACAGGTCGTATTCTTCGGACCCTGCAATAAATCCGATACGGCGATGGCCCAAGGCAATCAGATGCTCGGTGGCCCGGCGTGCCGACCCCTCATCGTCCATCGTCATCGATATGCCCGGCCCCGGCGTCATCGACCCGATCCGCGCAAAGGGTATTTTCCGCTTGGCCAGAAAGCCCGTGATTAACGGGTTCTCAGAGTGCGGCGGGGTCAGGATAACGCCGTCGGGCTGCAACGCCGCGATCGTTGCGCCCAATTCGCGTTCGACATGATCGTTATGCGTATCGACCAATTCGAATATCATCCGGTAGCCAAGTTCGGCGCATTTCAGCATGCCGCCGAGCAACATCTGGTCGACCCAGTCGGTGCCTTGCCGCGTCCGCCAGTCGGCGATGGTGCGCTCGCGGTCGTTTATCGCAAGGATGAGATAAGAGCGCGAACCGCTCATCCGCTGCGCGGCAATCGAGGGCACGTAGCCGAGCTTGTTAATCGACGCCTGCACGCGCTCCTTCATGGAGGGACGCACATTGGGTTCGTTATTGATAACACGGCTTACCGTCTGCAGGGATACCTCTGCATCGGCCGCTACATGCTTGATTGTGACTGCCTGGCGGCGTCTCGCCATCTTTTAATTGTCCTCGTTGACGCCCTGCATGCAGGCCAGCCCTTTTTCCCTATCGTCTGTGCACTGATATATCCGGATCCAGTCGATGAGAAATTCCGCCGGGGTCACATTGGCTGCAACCCCTTTGTCATTATTTTTCTCTGCCAGACCGCCCCCGATGGCCAGATTTGCCATGATGTAGAAGGGCTGGTCGAATGGCGCAACTATGTTTGCTTTCGCAAGCGGCGACGCACTGTCCCATTGACCTGCCTTCACCTGCCAATATTTACGGCCATCGAGATAGAAACGCATCAGTCCCTCGCCCCATTCGAGCGTCCAGACGTGGAAGTCGTCGGACGGGAGGGTGTTTGTCGGAAGCGCTACTCTGGTATCGAGCAACTTGTTTTTGGGCGCGTAATCCCCGAAATGTAGCGCGCTAATCATCCGGTTTTCACCGACATCGCCTTTACAGGTATCGCAAGTTGCGCCGAGATTGACGCCCTCCAATATATCGATTTCGCCCGAGCGCGGCCATCCGCCATACACATTGTCCGCTGGCATCATCCAGACCGCGGGCCATGTGCCTTGGCCCTTGGGCGGTTTGGCGCGGAATTCGATCTTGCCATATTTCCAACTGGCAAGACCCAAAGTGCGGATCTTGCCCGATGTAAATTCCTGCGTCTTTCGGGGATTCGGCTTGTCTGCGATTTCGGGCGGGCGGTTCGGTCCGGTGAATTTCTCTTTGCGTGCTTGCAAATGCAACATGCCATCTGAAACCCGGATGTTTTCAGACCGGTCAGTATAACATTGGCGCTCCTGATTGCCGCCACCCCAGCAGGATTGCTCCGGCTTCCACTTATTGCGGTCCAGTTCGGTACCGCCGAATTCATCTGACCAGACCAGGTCCCATCCTACCGCAGCCGGTTGTGCGCGCGCTGCCACGTTGGTGCATCCGGATAGTCCCGCTATCGCGATAAGTAATGATGTTCGAAGGGGCATCGATGTTTTCCCCGGGTCCCAAAAAGAACGGGCCCAAGTCATATGACCAGAGCCCGTCCATTGCGACACCGTTTCGGGGCGTTAAAAATCAAATCTTGCGAGGAAAGTGAACCGGCGGTCGTTGCGGAACGCCGAACGGGTTAGCCGTGTTCCGTCGAAATCGACCACCTGTGAAGTTCGCGTTACTGTGTCGAGCAGGTTTACGCCTTGGACGCCCAGCTTGATATTATCCGTAACGGAATAGAAGATCGACGCGTCAAGTTGGCCGGTCGATTCCTGCCAGATTGGCGAGAACGGGAAAATGTCATCACGCGGGGTAATTAGGAAATCCGACCGCCAGTTATAGGCCGCACGCAATGCTATCGGACCCTTCTCGTAGAACACCGTAGCATTGACTGTGTGTTTCGAAACACCTTGGAGTGGCTGCAGCGACGCAAAGGTGCCGCGGTTCCCCGCTAGATCCGGGTTGAAGAAATTGCCCGCGTCAACATAGGTATAGGTCAGTTGCGAACCGAGCCCGCTCAGCAACCCTGGCAGGAAGTCGTAGGTCTGCTGGTGGCTGATTTCGACACCCTTCAGTGTTCCGCCTAGTTCGTTACTCGGGCCATTGACCTCAACGGCGATGTCGCCGTTGGCTGAAGGGTAGTCGACGACGTTTACGCCGCTGCTGACAATCCCCTTAATGTCCTTAAGAAACGCCGATACGGTGATTGAGCCGACAGTATCGAAATACCATTCGGCCGAAAGATCGTAGTTCCACGATTGGGTCGCCTGGATGTTGCGGTTGCCAGTGAAGAGCTGGAACAGAGGGCCTGTCGCCAGCGTACCATCGGAAACAAGATCCGTTGTATTGTCTGAAACGGTACCGCCGGCACGGAACAGCGCCAAGTCAGGGCGCGAAATGCCCTTTGATACAGCAAACCGGAACAGCAAGCCGCCGCCGACGTCGAGCCTTGCATTAAAGCTGGGTAGCCAGTGATCGAAGTTTATGTCACGATCATCGACGATCACCTGTCCAGTATGCGCTGCGGCAAATTCGGCCTGTCTTGCGCTCGACAATGAGCAGAATCCGGGTCGCTGCTGGCCTGCAACCGTGTTGTTGCAGACTGTCTGGATTTCAGAGACCTGTACCCTACCGTCGCCATTGCCGCCGGCCAAGACTGCATCGAACCGGTCCGGATTCGGTAGAGTAATTACCCCGCCGCTTTCGACAGTGGTGCGGACATAGCGAACACCGACGTTACCGACGAGGTTCCAACCGTTGCCGAAATCGCTACCGAAATCGACCCGCGCATAAGCGGCCTTGGTTTTCTCGGTCACATCCGAAATTTCGCCAGTGCAGAACGGGGCGCAAGCCGTTCCGTCAGCATTGCGGCGATCGGTGATTGGTTCCCAGGCTTCGCCCAAGCGGTCGGGGAAGGACCAACGGGTGATCGCAGCGCCCTGTGTGGCGGTTGTGCCATTCAGATACTCGCCGATGAAATCATCACCGCCATAGAAAAAGCCGCCACCATTCTCAATCGGGGTCGGGGCGTTGCCACGCTGAAAGCCGTCCGCAAACGGATTACGGAAGGACGCTGCAGCGGGGAAGTCGATTGGGTATGCGCCGCCGCCGCCGCCATAGGGGCGCGCGCCGGGTAATGGCCCGCTGGGGCCAGGCCTATTCCAAGACCCGTCCCGGCCGGTCCAAGGCGCGCCAAGCGTGCCCCAGTTGCCGAAATTGGTGTCGCGGGTAACGCGATTACGCTCCGCCCAGCGCGTACCGAAACGAGCTTTCTTGAAGAAGCCTTCATCGCTGATGTCGTAGTCAACGTCAAAACGGACGCTGTTGAGATCGCCTTCGTTGCGCGCCTGGCTATCGAGCAAGAACCAGAAATAGGTGTATTCCGGACTGCCGTAAATGCCCTGCGGTGCGCCTCGAGGCAAAATGAATTCAACCTTAGGAACATTGCCGGTATTATCGATGCGGACGTCCGAAAATGTCGCCATTGTGCCGATAATCGCATCTTGACTAAGTTCGGACCCGATGTGCTGCAGTTCGAAGTTGAACCGCAGGCGATCGGTCGCTTCAAACTTAGCGTCGAACGAGAAATCCTCGGTCGTTGCTTCGGTCTGGCGTTGGAAGCGCAGCAGTTCTGTGGGTAGGCCGCCCCATGGCGAGAAGCCCGAGTCGCCGCCACTTTGGGTTAAAGTGCCGGTCTGGAACACATTGTTGTCATCAAACGTCCACGTGCTGCCGTTTGCCGGTACCGGAAAACCTGCGTCATTGTTTACCAATGCCAGGATGGCGAATTCGTCAGTGAAAAACTTGGTTTTAGAACGCAGGAACTCTGCCGTTGCCGACAGCCGTCCATCCCCGCTTTCGAACTGGGCGACGGCTGAAAACGCCTCGCGATCGCGTTCAAGCGTAGTGGTGCGAACACCCGCACCCTTTGGCACAATGACCGTACCTGCAGGCGGGAAGTTAGTTTCGTTGAAATTTGTGTTGCCAAAGCCACCCGAACCTACGTCCCGCACACGCAGACATGTGGTGGTGAGCGTGGCGGCTCGATAGCATGGGTCAGTCAGCTGCGACGCATCGGTACGGCTTATGAGCTCGGAGCGCGCATAGCCCAGCTGAAGACCAAATTTGCTTCCGCCGCTCGTTTCCCAAGTATTGGAAATGATAGCGGAGCCGCCAGGCGACCATTCCTTGGCCAAATCGCCATAATTCCCCTCGAGCGTCCCGGCTACTTTGAATCCAGGTGTGTCGAGTGGTTTGCGAGTGACAAGGTTGACGGTGCCGGCAATGCCGCCGTCGATCATGTCGGATGTTACGTTTTTGAAGACTTCGACCCGACCCAGCAGTTCGGGCGATACATCATTGAAAGAGAGCACCGTTCCACCGGTGGCGGAAAAAATATCGCGCCCATTCAGTTCAGAACGGACAAAGGGGAGGCCGCGGATAATGACGCCCGTGCCTTCGACCGAGAAACGGTCCGGGTCACTTGTCTTTTCGAAACGCCCGATGTTGACGCCTGGTACGCGCTGGAGGGCTTCTGCGACAGAACGGTCGGGCAGTGCACCTATATCCTCGGCGGTTATGGCATCGACAAAAGTGTCGGCGTCGCGCTTGATATTCTGCGCATTCTCCAGAGATTTCTTGAAACCAGTGACGACGATGACATCTTCGGTTTCGGCGACCTCGGTCGCCTCTTCGGGTTGATCGGTCGATTGCGCCAATGCCGGTTGGGCGGCGCACAATGCAAGGCTTGAAGCCGTTGTCAGTGCCAGTAAGCGCTGCGAACGCGATGCTCCGAATAGTGATTTGCGAGCCAAATTATCCTCCCTAATTGCCTCTGCGGAGGGTATTACTCCCACCTACGTTACAACACATAACCGCACTTGATAGCGTTCACAATAGATAAAATGAACGTTCACAATTTGCACTGCAGCGTTATTTCGCTATGCAGATATCGAGAGGACGCAAGCAATGGCCATAGACAATATCGTAATCGTTGGCGGCGGAACGGCTGGTTGGATGGCCGCCGCGGCACTCTCACGGCTTATCGCGGGCAAGAAAGTGGCGGTCACGCTCATCGAATCCGAAGATATCGGTACCGTCGGCGTTGGCGAAGCAACAATTCCGCCGTTTCTCGATTTCAACAAATTGCTCGAAGTCGACGAACGCGAAATGCTTGCCGAAGTTCAGGGAAGCTTCAAGCTAGGTATCCAGTTCGTCAACTGGGGCAAAATAGGCGACAGCTATATCCATCCCTTTGGAAATTACGGCTATCAGGTCGGTGGCATTTCGTTCCATCATGTCTGGCATAAATACCGGCAGGCAGGCGACAAGCGACCGATCCAGGTTTTCAACGTCGAGACAATGGCCGCCCACTTCGGTCGCTTCGCGCGCACGGAGGACTACCAACGCGAAGATTTGCCGCCGGTCAACTACGCTTATCATATCGATGCCGGCCGTTACGCGCGATACCTGCGTAAATATGCAGAAGCGCGCGGTGTCGTGCGCCGCGAGGGTCGTGTCGCCGACGTTGCGCTTGATGGCGAAAGCGGTTTTGTCGCGTCAGTGACGATGGATGATGGCGAGATAATCAAAGGTGACCTGTTTATCGACTGCTCCGGCTTTCGCGGGCTGCTGATCGAACAGGCTTTGAAAACCGGATATGACGACTGGTCGAACTATCTGCCATGCAACCGCGCGGTCGCCCTGCCTTGCTTGCGCGAAGATGGCAGCGGCCCTCTTCCTTACACGCGCGCGACCGCCCATTCTGCAGGGTGGCAATGGCAGGTGCCGCTACAACATCGTAACGGCAACGGCCATGTCTATTGCAGCGAATACATGTCCGACGACGAGGCGCATGGCATTTTGGTCAATAACATTGCCGGCAAACCGGCTGCCGAACCCAATTTCCTGCGGTTCGTGACCGGGCGGCGCAAGAAATTCTGGAACAAGAACGTGGTCGCTTTGGGGCTCGCGTCAGGTTTCATGGAGCCACTGGAGTCCACATCGATCCACCTGATCAATACCGGTATCAACAAGCTCATCGCGTTGCTGTCGCTTGACGGAATAACGCAGGCTCAGGAAGATGCGTTCAACCGGTTAACCGGGAAGGAATATGCGCGCATCCGCGATTTCCTGATTTTACACTATAATAGCACCACCCGTGATGACAGTGATTTTTGGAACTATTGCCGAAATATGAGCGTGCCCGAAAGCCTGACCGAAAAGATTGCGCTGTTCCGTCAAAACGGCCAGATTTTTCGCGAAGACGACGAGCTTTTTACCGAAACAAGCTGGGCCGCCGTAATGATGGGGCAGGGGGTCATGATGGGCGGGCACAACGCGATGGCCGATGCTGTGAGCGAGCCGGCGACACGCCGCGAAATTGACGAAATGGAAAAGTCGATACAATTCGTCGTACAGCATATGCCAAGCCACGGTGATTATCTGAAGAAATACTGTCCTGCACTTTCGTGAATTATGTGGGCATTCCAGATGGGAGTTAGTCGCCCAAGCGGCAACGCGCGTTTTGGGGGCAAGTTATCAGTTTTGAACTGAGCGAAATTCAACCAATTTTTCGGATGGCTAAAATATAAATGCGCGACATGTCGCTTAAAAATGTGATGTCTTTATAAGCATCAAGGCGACGCGTCCTAAAGCCACCGCAAATCCCCTCAGAATTGGATTTCTGCCGTATGTCTTTTGACTCCCACCTCGGAGGATTGCTGCTGCCGGGGACGATTGAATTCCCGACCTCGTCATTACCAAAGCAGGCGGGGCAGCGTCTAACGGTAACGGTACACGCCGGTTTTTTTTGGCCAATGAGCGGTCGCATTCTGTATTACCGCCATCTGTTCACATAGATTTGCGATGATGTTCAACTACATCAAGGGTCGGCTTGAGGTGGCACGTGCGGGTCGGATATTCGGCGGAAATCTTTGGGCCGTAATCCGTAACGCTTCAACCTGTCGTAGAGTGTCTTGCGAGGCGTACCAAGCGCCTGCTCAAGCCCGAGGACATCGCCGCCAATGGCCCGCAGCGCGTTCTCGATCACGGTCCGTTCGAACTCTGCTACTGTAAGGTGCGGCGGCCGACCATCCACTGCGACCTGCGCCTTTTTTACGCGCTATTCTGGGATCTAGCGTTGGCCTATAGCCGCGCGGCAGCGGACATGTGGTGAAAGCAAAAAAAGGGCCCGGGAAATCCCGAGCCCTCTTAGTTTTCGAAAATACATTAGCTTAGAAGCGCACTTTTGCGCCCGCAAAAAAGCGCCTACCTAATGTGTCGTAAAGCGTTTCATCGGTGTTCGTTGCGGTAAAGCCTGCATTGACCGACGGCGGTTGCTTGTCGAACATATTCTGGACACCCCCGAAGAATTCGAAGTTCTCGCCCACCTTGAAACGGGCGTTCAGATCGAAATAATTCTGGGCCTTGATGGGAGCAGAAGCATCTGGGTCTGTCCGGTCAAAGTTGATATCGCCGAACGTATCGGTGCTTTTGCCGATATACTGCCAGTTGAGGCTGAGCGTTAAGTCATCGTCACTGTAGGTAAGCCGGGTATTGGCCTTCCAATGCGGGAGCGTACCGAAATCAGCCGATGCAAAACTGGCAAATTCCGTGCCGTTAAACTTATAGTCCATCAGGTAGGTGACATTCGATGACAGGCCAAGTTTGCTGTTGCTCAGTCCCAAGAAATCAAGCCCAAAATCATAGGCAGCGGTGAAGTCGATGCCGCGTGTCTTTAGAACATTGTTGATACCAAGCGCCGCCTCGTTGGTAAGCGGCACCGTCGCCAGCAAATCACCGTTCGGGCGACGTGAGAGCAAGCTGCAATACGGGTCCGCCGCAAGCTGTGCAGCGGTTGTTATGTTTTGAGCGAAACACGCGGTTACCAAGCCTGCCGTACCACCCTGAATTCGAGCGACATAGCCGTCCAACTTAATATCGAAATAATCGATTGAGAAAGTTAGGCCGGGAGCAAAGCTCGGGGTTAGCTGGACGCCAGCCGTCAACGTTTTGCCAGTTTCTTCCCGCAAATTCGTATTGCCCACCAATGTAGCTTCGATTTGTGAGTTTGTTTGCACCAGAATGTTCGTAGTCGGATTTGGCAAACCTTGAAGCACACAGATTGCAGCTACGCGTGCAGAAGGTGCCGCAAGCGTACCGCCGGGTTGACCCCGGAAGCATGGGTCGGTGACAAATGGAAACCCTTGATCGCCTGCCTGAAACAGCTCGAACACCGATGGCGCGCGGTTTGCCTGCGAATATGTGGCGCGCAACCGGATATCGTCAATCGGCCTGAAATCGCCTTCGACGCTCCAGGTGAAGTTACCGCCGACGGTGGAATAGTCGGAATAACGGCCCTTGGCTGCCAATGTTAGCATATCAAAAACTGGCAGACTGATTTCGCCAAATGCTTCCTTCGTGTCGAAAGAACCGCTGATCGGTTTGACCGCGTTGAAGCCGGTAAGATCGCCTGTCTGTGACGCATCCGATGGGATGAAGCTGGACGCATCGCGCCGATACTCAACGCCAACCGCTATGCCGATATCACCCCCCGGCAGACTGCCAAGGGTACCATTTGCGGCTGCGACCACATTGTCCCTGTCGAACGCAAACTGGTCAACAGCCGATGCAATACGGATATAATTTGCAGCAGCAGTGGTGATCCGCCCTGCGCCAAAAGCATCCACCACAACGCAGCCAGCAGGCGAACCTGTAGGGCATCCGTTAAGGCCAGCGGTCAAGCGTGAGCGCGATACGTCATTCTGCAAGCCTTGAGCCGAATCGACACGGCCGCGGCCATAATAGATGTCGAAGTTCCAGCCCTCAAAAAGCTTACCTTTCGCGCCCACATTGAACTGTGTGACGTCGAAGTTATAGGTTTGGATACGCGGCCCGACTTCGATCATCCGGCGGCGGAAGGTAAGCGGCGCAGTCGGATTGACCCGGCCTGCCGCCAATGCGCGTGCCGACGCCGACAATACCGGCGAGTTTGCGTTGACGAAAATGTTTGTTGCTGGTGTCGGCGCAAGCTGAAGCTTTACCTCGCTGGAAACATAGCTGCCTTCGGCATAAACATTGATGGCATCCGTAACGTCGTAATTTGCAAGCGCCGTCATTGTGAACCGCTCTTGCGGGGTCTGGATGTAATTTATAGGCGCAAAATTGTACCGGTCGGTTGCCGGATTCGTCAGGTCAAAATTGTTGACGAATGGGCGCACCGACCCGTCCGGATTAAAGGCGCGGTTGCCACCTGTAGCGAATGGATTGCTGAAAATGTTGTCCAAACGACCGGTTACACTGGTCGCTGATCCACCATTCTGGTCAATTCGCGACCAAGCGCGTTCAGACTGGAAGGAATCGCCCCTCTTCGTGTAGGATACGGCAACGGTGGCGTTGCCGCGATCATCCGCAAAATTGCCACCAATAATGCCGCCGACTGTCCAAGTGTCGCTATCGCCGCGGCTGGTCAAGCCATATTGGCCAGTCATTTCGACGCCTTCGAACTTGTCTTTCAAGATGAAGTTGACAACGCCGCCAAGGGCGTCGGAACCATAGGTTGCGGACGCGCCCCCTGTTACAACCTCGACCTGTTCGATGAGCAGCGGGTTGATGACGTTGAGATCGACAACGCCGGTATTGTTCGATGGCACCATCCGGCGGCCGTTGACGAGCACAAGCGTGCGGCTTGCCCCTAGTCCGCGCACGTCTACAGAGACTGTTCCGTTGCCGCCATTATTCACATTCGCGTTAAGGCCCGGTGTAACCTGCGGCAGCTGGTTTAGGGCTTCTTCGACATTGACCGTACCCTGATCTTGCAGCGATTGGCCTGTTACAACACTGATCGGGGAGTTAGATTCAAGGTCGGGACGCGCGATACGCGAGCCGGTCACAATAATAGAATTGTCAGATTCGGATTCTTCCGCTGCGCTATTTTCGGTTTGCGCGGTGGCTTGGCTGGCTGACATCGTAGCAATCGCAACTGCAAAAACAGCAGCACCCTGCAGCAACGTCTTGTTAGGCCGATTTATCATTAAAATTTCTCCAGACGGTAGTAAAATAACTTGAAGTGACGAAAGAACAATTCTTTCACCACTAAAACCGCTGAGTACAAATAAAACCGGAAAACAAAATAAATAAAAAGGAAATGTATAATATTATAAAAAATTGTTGTAATTAAGTGACCGAATGTAATGTAAATTAATATATATAAAATGCAAAAATATATTTGCACAATGATGTAAACATAAAATTTGCATTTCGAAACATTTACAAGGATTTTCCGGTCAACACTGCAGAATAAGCAACTGCAAGCACCTCAAGACGTTCTTTGGTGGATAGCTCTGGTCGGCTTGCCGTGCCGAAAACATGATTTCCGACGGTGAGTGATTTGACCACACAAACCACTTGCTCGCCCACAAAGCGGGGAGCACCTAGTGCCAGAGGAGAAAGTCGCGATTTTTTGAGCAGGAAGTTTTCACTGGACCGAACCAGACGGTCATGGACTTCGCGATGATATCCCTCCGCTAGCCAGCGCTGCCGGGTACCATCGCGGACGACAGACGACACCAAATCTCTGGCTGACTCGTTGTCATATACTTCCATGCAGGCTGCTACGAAAAAGCGCATGCCGTCGACGGGCGACATTTTTTCCGGTATTTCGTCAGTCACCTTATCAGCTACACTTTTCAAAAGCTGCTCGCACGACGTCCGGTAAAGCTCGTCTTTGTCTGTGAACAAATTGTACAGTGTCCGCCGACTTATCGCAGCGCGCGCAGCAACCTGCTCCATTGAAAGGGTTTCATAGGAACCTAATCGAAGTGAGAGG
Source organism: Sphingomonadales bacterium (assembly GCA_031400695.1). Taxonomy (GTDB): domain Bacteria; phylum Pseudomonadota; class Alphaproteobacteria; order Sphingomonadales; family Sphingomonadaceae; genus Sphingorhabdus_B. Next base: position 83,145 of record JANNQI010000059.1, read on the forward strand.
CGAACTGCGTTCAAAATCTCGATCCGCAGCTCGCCTCTAGAACGGCCGGTGCCGATACGCTTATACTCGGAACGATATTGTTTCTCTTGTGGCGGTAAAGTTGCCAGATTGTCGTCCATATATGTAATCTCGCAAGGCAAATTGATACTAAAGGTCCGCCGACGCCGAACAAACCCCTCGCTAGGCGTGGAACAGTGTTTCGATTGAGCTGGGGAGCTAACAATGCATACACGGCTTCCAGCGCCCAGCGAGGGGCAGATCTGCAAACAGGAGAGATTTGGGCATTCCAAATTTTCCCTCATTTGCAAATTTACATCCTGAACGATCCTAGCAAAAGCCACACGACCTGTTCCGAATGGCAGCCCAACTGCCCCGATATTCCTGGGCCAACAATTGCGTTTGGTGTACCGGGACGAAATAGAGCGTCTGATATCTCAGATATGGCTCCCCTCTCAAAGGGTAAGGCAAGCGGTAAAATTGCAGGATCACTTTAGCGCGGGCCTCCAATCTTTCGTCGCAGCATGACGCCGAACGGCAGTTTTAGCTGGCGGCACCTGCATGGCTCTACTCATGGTGGACCGGTGCATCGCACACGGTTGCGTAGACCTGTCTGCATGTTAATACTGACGAAGACGGGGTGTCGTGTTATGAAAAAAGACCACGCTGATAGGGGCAACGCGGACAAAGAAAAATCACCCGCAAATTTGTGGCCGATGCGCCTGCTTTTCATGCAAGCAAGCGTGTCTGATCCTGACGAGATGGCAGCTGAACTGGCGCAGTGCAAAGTTCGTTTTGCGATATTTATCATCGTCACCAGCTATATCACTATATCCAGCATAGTTGTTTCGCCGGCCAATACCATCGAGCCGTGGGCGCGTGCGGTATTGATCTGTTATTGCTTCCACTCAATCATATCGTTGGGCATCTACGCGCTGGTCAGGCTATTCCCCGGGCACTACCCCGCCCGTCGCGCACTAGCCATGGTCAACGATTACGCCGCGCTGGGGTACAGCATCATTGTCGGCTTCACAGTCATGCTACCCGTTTATGCGATCATAGTCTGGATAACCGTCGGCAACGGAATGCGCTTTGGGCGAACCTATCTTTACGCTGCCTCAATCCTCGCGCAAATTACTATCGCAGTCATATTCCTGCTCACGCCGCATTGGCAAGCGGACCCCATTCTTGCATTGACGCTCTCGGTAACCGCATTGATCGTGCCTGTTTACGCGTCTGTATTGTTGCGCCGGATCGAAGTAGCGAGGCAGGCGGCAGAAGCAGCCAGTACAGCAAAATCGAGGTTTCTTGCCCAAGCCAGCCACGACCTTCGGCAACCGCTCCACGCCATCAACCTGTTTTTGTTCAGTCTGCAGCAAACCGGTCTGAATTCTAACCAAGGCGCCATTGCCGATCGCATTGATCGGTCATTGCAGGGGGTCGGGCGACTGTTTCGTTCATTACTGGACATATCGACGTTGGACAGTGGGTCAATCCACCCACATATTGAGCCGGTTCCCTTAGGTGAGCTGCTCTCCGAGATTGTTCAGCAAAACGCCCAGCTCGCGAAATGGAGCGGTACGCAACTTCGACTTATAAAGACGCGGCATATCGTCTTGGCCGACCGCGCTTTGCTCTCGACGATGATCCAGAACCTGATTTCCAACGCGCTTAAATTTGCGGAAGGAAGGCGTGTTGTGGTTGGCTGCAGGCTGCGGGGGAAAACCGTCGCGGTGCAAATTTGGGATCGCGGCGATGGCATTGCTGCAAACCATCTGTCGTTTATCTTCGACGAATTCTTTCAGGTGAAGAAATCATCTGACCCGGATCGTCAGGGCGTAGGACTGGGATTGTCGATTGTCGCTCGCATGGCGGAGCTGATGAGTCTGACTGTGGAGGCCGATTCGCGTTCGGGAGCGGGAAGCGTGTTTACAATCGGCGCTCTGCCCTTGTTTGACGGCGCCAAGAGCCCGGCTACGGTTCCGCAGAGGTTTACTGCAGGAGCACCGATAGCAGGAATGGAAGTTGTTCTTGTAGAGGATGACCCGGACGTTCTGGCGGCGACAAAGGAAATGCTGGACGCTTGGGGTTGCAAAGTATCCGCATTTACCGCGATACCTAAAAAAATAGACAATTTTGATCTGATCATCACCGATTATGACCTGGGAGACGGCAAAACGGGTGCTGACTGCATTGATGTATTTCGCCGGGAAAACGGTTGGCCAATCCCTGCGATTATCGTGACAGGTCATGATGAAGGCCGGATCACGCGCGAGATTGATGATCTGGAGATATCAGTCCTGAAAAAACCTGTCCGTCCTGCCGAACTGCGGTCGGCAATCGGAGCCGCGCGATCGCTTTCGATGCAAAAACCGGCTGTCTCGAAACCCATGGCGTCCTGGTTTGCCTCAGAATAATCAACCGGACGAAATCTCAGGAGTGAACGTCTTCTCTAGGCTGACACCCCAGCCTGTCGGCCTTAGCAGCGAGTTCGAACCGCGTTTGAACCTTCAGCATGCGAAATAGCAATGACACATGATTGCGAACGGTAAAGGGTGAAAGCGCGAGCTTTCTTGCGATTTCCTTGTTCGAGCGACCTTGGCTGATCAAGGATAGAATTTCGCGCTGCCGCTGCGTGAGATCAAGGGCATCCGCCGGGTCCATCATCGGATTTGTCGTGGATGCCAGATTGGGACGTGCAATAACATACTCGCCCGACCGCACCGACATAAGCGCCGCGAGCATTTCCGGGGCGGGAATAGACTTTACGATATAGGCATCGGCACCGTACGCCATCATGCGTTCGATCGTTGCCTCATCGTCAAGCATCGAAACAATGATGATCGAAGACTTGCGGCATTGCTGCCGAAGAGCAGGCAGCGTCTCTCGCGGATTCATCCCGGGAAACAGCAAGTCGAGAATGAAAATATCGGGTACGCCGTACGTTTCCACCGAATCCAGAACCTCGTCCATCGTTCCGGCTTCGAACAACTGCGCTTCGGGAAGAGCTGACCCCACGAGGCGGGTCATGCCATCCCTGAAAACCGGATGATCGTCTGCGATTATGATTCTTTCGCTCATCACACCTCGTTGCACTATCGTTTACCAACCCATGCAAGTGAAAATAGGGTCGGCTTTACTGCTAAGCAATTTTTTTGACCTACCCAAGCCATGATAGCAATGACGACGCAGCTAGCTATTATGAGCACCTGCCGGATCGGCACCTAATCAAATTGTACTGGTACATTTTAGTGCTGCGAGCGAAGACGTTTGTTCAGCCATTGCAACCTGTGCCTTCCGTAGAAGGTTATCCCATCGGACGCGGGATCCGATGCGCACAATTCGTATACAGAAAATTTCTGGAGCGTGGAAAATGGCAAAATATTACAACGTCGTATTAGGTTCAATATTGGCGGGTTTGGCAGCGGGGGCAGTGGCACAGTCGCCACTGGAAAAGCAATTAGCTGGTGCCTTGGGCGCCCGGAACGATAAGCTGGACCCCGACAAGACAAAACGAAAGCCGGAATGGAAGCTGGCCCATTACAGCAAAACGCCGCGCAAAGGTTGTGCCATCACTTATTATGCTGGCGAGCAAGCCGTCAGCTATATTGGGCCGAGCGACAACATTAACGAGGCGTTTGTAAGTGTTACGAGCGCCGCGATTCCCAATATAGAAAAGCCCAATATCATAAAAGTTACCTTGGCTGCGGATGGCGATCCGGACCACATTGTCCCGGCAACACATTTATCGATTGATGGAATGGACCAAGGCCTGATCCTTTTCCTGTTGCCAAACATTGAGTCCGCGCTGGAGACGATGCAGGATGTTGCAGGGGTACGTGTTGTGCTCGACAAAAAGCCGGTCATCAATCTGCGATGGGAGGGAGGGCATGCCGCCCGCGACAAGATGCGGGCGTGCCTCGCTGGTGCGGCGATCTGAAATCGTGGACACACATAACACAGGCATGCTGATGCGCCGTTTCATGACCGCTGCCGCAACTGCGGCTCTAACAATTTCGATGGCGCCAGCCGCCCATGCGGCAGAATGGATGCTGATTGCTGGCGATGGAATCAAACCTGACCGAAACGTCCATTATCTGGCCATAGATCTTATCGTCGAGAGAACGGATTTGAGCAATTATGACCCTAACGAAGCGATTAAGGACGGGAAAGGTCTGGAATATATTCAAGACCGACAGACCCAAAACGTCTGGGTTGTCCAGGTTTTGGAAAATCCGAAAGACCCTGACACTATTTTTTATTCGGTGAATGTCAAATGCAGGCAAAAGCTGGTTCAAATCAATAAGGCGTTTGCAGTCTATCGCGATGCAACGCTGGAAACCATTACGTCGGAAGAATGGATGCCCATCCCTGATAACTGGCTTAGCCGCGTTTATACCGCCGCTTGCGATACGGACAATGTTGTAAAGGCGATCAAGGCGGTCGTTGCCAGCAAGTCGTTTGACAATTTGGAAAAGTTGAGACCATTGCTTGACCTCGGGATGATCTATGCTGGCAGATGGAGCGCCCTTAACTATGTCAAGCTTTCTGACTTTACTTGGGATAAGCTTTGGCAAAGCGGCACTCGGCCAGATTACACGACCAACAAAACGCCCGAACAGCTCCAGCAGCAAGAAGACGCGCTAAATGCGCAAATCGCGCAACTGGGCGGCAAGGCAACTGAACTTGAAGCGACCATTGGCAATATAGATGCCGAGAGTGAGTTTATTGCCGCCACCAATAAAACGTTCAAAGCGAAGAACCGCCAGCAGCAAAAAATCTTCTTCAACATGGAAGGCTGGACCGAACAGGAAATTGTCGATTTTTGGGGCGTTCCCAATAGCGCCCGAGATTATGCGGGCACCCGTGCGCTCGAATATTACGCCGAAAACGACACGCGGCAAACCTACATCCAGCAAATTGCCATTCAGGATTCCAAGGGGAATGTGACGGGCATGCGAGAAGAGGCGCAACAGACCGGCGAACTCAGCGCCTGTGCAATGACGTTATCGCTGAAACCGGGCGGCAGCAAACCGGGATACCGTCTGGTCGACTACAACATCCGCAGCACCAATTGCAAAGCGAGCACCTTGGGGCAGTTGGTGCGTTAGTATCATTTGACGCCAACAAACTGCCAATCCGGGCATTTTATATATCTACCGCGCTTCTGTAGCTGCGATGGGACGAACGTCATGTATCCAGGTCACGCATTACGCAGGTAATTTGGAGGTCGCCGAATGGCCGCCAGTCACTTTGGCAGTGCCTTACCCGCCTGATGGCGCACAACCCCGCCTTGTCGCGCGTCGAATACGCCGGTCAACTTGCATTTTTCGCCCTTTTTGCAGTCGCGATCCATGATGGATTTTGCAAGCTTCGCAGTGGGGCTTGCGTCAACGGCAAGTATTACATCATTGATAAGAATTATAACCATAAAGGTATCGCCGATGGGTCGCCGCGCAATCACGCATTTTGCACCGGTATCGCGGGCGCAGGCATCAACCGCAGCGCGCGCAGCATCTTGTGGATTGCGATGACCCGATGCAATCCAGACATCGAGCGGAGCGACCTTCGACGTCGGATCAACCCAGGCTGCGGCAGCATAGACATTTCTGAAATTGCCCTTGGGTCGCCAGATTTCCGGCGTGTAGCGAATGGATGAGCCAGCGACCTTTCGCCCTGGACTGGCAGTGCCGTTGTGCAATTCAGAACAGACATCATTATTCTTGGCGCATCCAGCGGCTAAGCGCTTACGCGCCTTTGCCAGGGTTGAGTCCCATTCTGAGTAAACCACCCCTTCCTTGCCGATCCCAACAACATAAGAGCTGTTATATGAATTGCTCAATGGAACGCAGCCTTGGCCCATATCGGCATTGCAGGCGGACATCACCGCTTGCTTTGCCGCTTCCCCATTGGGGTAGCCGATTGCAACCCATGCGTTTGAAGCGTCTTTATGCGAAGCCAGCGCAAAATGATTGTCGACCCAAAACATTTGTACAGGGGCCGGACCTTGTGCAGGGCCGCCATCCGTTCCGTTCATGGGCGCGCAACCCTCCCATCCGTTGTTCCCGCCACCTATCGGGAAATAGCCCGGTGGGCAGTTGCCCTCGGCCTTAGCAGGCGCTGCAGCGAACACGGCCAGCGCTAACAGCATTCCCATAACTGGTATCGAGAAATATCGGGTGCGCAAAATGGTCATTAGAGTTTGAATTCCCTTTTCAGATGCGGCGGCGCGCCGGGTTCGATGGGTATGTCTTTGATCGATAGATAATCGAGCACGAGTTGCCGCCCCTCGCGTGTCCGTTTGTTCAGCAAGCTGTCCTTTGTCATGAACAAATAGCGCTGAAACGTCTGCCCTTGCGCGTTGCGTAAGAATGGGTCCGCCGGATTGGCGCGGTTCGTCAACAGCATATAGACATGCCACGGCTTGTTGATTTGGGCCGCAACATGAAGGGCGGTGTTGCCGGTCGCATCGACAACATTGGGGTTGGCGCCAGCGTTAAGCAGCATTTCAAACTGCTTGTCGCGTTCGGCGGCTAAAGCCCGGCTGAGCGGTACCGCCCCGGACTGAGCGTTGCGGACATTCGGGTTTGCTCCGTGTTCCAGCAGCAGCTTCAGCCATTTTGAAGAACGGTCCCGGGCCGCATCATGAATGACGGTGTCGCCATCAAATCCCGGTTGATCGGTCTTTTCGCCAGCGCGAAGCAAAAGCTGAAACGCCTCGCGGTTGTCGTTTGCAAGCGACCATTGCAGCATATTTGTGCCATCAGCCGCGGCCAACGAAGTCAACTGCGGATGGTCGGTAATTAGCCTGTTAAACTCGCTACTATTCCCCGGCCGTGCCGCATCCTGCAGAGCGTAAACGTCAGTATAGGCCCCGTTCGGCAAATAGTGCTGCCTTGCGGCAACCGAATCAGACGATAAGCCGGTCGCCAGCGACAAAATGGCCAAGGCGAGGCATATGCGTCTCTTCACCCCGCCACGCCATCTTCGACCAGCGTCCAGCATTTAGCCGTCGGCGCGAAAATCAGAAAGCCTTGCGGGCCATATGTCTTGTCATCGTCGGGCGTCTCGCCTTCATCATTACCGTTTTTGCCGAAATCGATGCGAATCCAATCAACGCGAAATCGCTCATCCTGCGCCTGGTTGATATCGAGCTGGACATATTCCCTATCCCCCGGCGCTTTTTCAACGGATTCAGCCGTCACATAATTATAGTCCATGATCTGAAAGGGAAAGCTGTAGCTTTCCACCGAACGAATGCCCATTGCGGTTTTGACGGGTTTTATGAAATAACGCAGGCGAACTGGTTTTGAACGCAGTGCTGCCTCAAGGAACGACTTGACCTCGCCGCTCTTGCAGGATCGTTCGGCCTGTTCGAGCATCAGCCGGTCGGTCGCCGTAAGCGCCAGCGGAGCTTTAGCAGGAGATGGCTTTGATTCATCCGCCACGTCTTCGAGGGGCCCATCGCTGCCTTGCACAACTAAATTTTCGGCAGGCGTTTCGGTCTTGCTGGCAACCGAACACGCTGTGAGGACGATCATCAACGTCGCGCCCAGACCGTATTTTGCTCGGGCAATCATTCAAAAATACTCTGCCGTGCCGTCGAACACAGCGAGAACTTTACAGGTAACTCCTGCTTCCCGACATTTGTCTGTTAGGCCTTCGCGTGCTTCGCGCTCAGTCGCGGCAGTGCGGGTGCGAAGGGCCCTGTCGCTGTCGCGCGCGATCAGGATTACGCCATTGACGATGGAGGTTGCCACAGCGCAGTTTCCCCAGCCCTTTAGCTGGCATTTCAGCAGTGCCGTTTCTCTGGCTGACAATTCGTCAAAATGCTTGCTGACGCCAACAAACTCACTCCCTTGGTCACTATCCGCCCATGCGATGGCAGCGGCGAAATCCTGCCATTGCGGTGGCGCGTTCGGCGGTAACGGCTCCGAATGCGGTGCTGGTGCGGGAGGAAGCGAGCACCAGGGTATGCCATCCCCCTGATCCGGCCCCGATCCTATCCGGCACTGCGCCTGCGCAGAACCGCTGAACAGGATCGTTAAAAAGATGATCATCAATAGTCGCATGGTTGCCCTGTCCCGAAGGCTGCGCGTGGAGGCAATGACCTTCGATATACCGGTACATCTTACAGGGCAGTTTTCGTCTGCCACACTGCTATCTCGGATAGCTGAAGTTACAAATGCGCGCGGTGTGGAACGGGTGTCTCGCACGCGCTCGAAATCAAGTGAATTTGTAGCAGTTAAGACGTCCGGGGGAATTCGATGTCAGGTAAAATGCTGTTGCAGGCTGTTGTGCGCTGGCACTTGGCATTGATGCTGGCGGCAATGGTGATTATGGTAGGGGCGACGCCTGCGTTTGCGGCGCCTTCCCTGCTTTGTCCGGTGCTGAATGCCACGGTCGCCAATGGCGGCTCGGTGGCCATCAACGTCAGCAGCTGTGACGGACCCTTTGACGGAGGGATGAGCAACGGTGGCGTGCTGAACCCGGTCAACGGCAGCTACACGATTGGCGCTAATAGCGGCGGCGTTCAGTTCGTCACCTATGTCCACAACGGCAACAGCGCGACTAGCGACCGCTTCGAGCTGCTCGACAATGACAATGGTATCGTAACCATCAACATCACGATCACCGCGCCCACCTCTTCTATCGTTGTTTCGCCAGCCAGTCTGTCAACGATGACGGCCGGAAACGCATTCAGCCAAACATTGACTTCAACTGGCGGGGTTGCCTCCTATGTTTACACGCTTGATTCCGGGGCCTTGCCGGTTGGCCTGACACTTTCAAGCGGCGGCGCAATCACGGGCACCCCGACGCAGCGCGGGGGCTATAGCTTTAGTGTGCGGTCCACGGATTCGGCAACGCCAACTGCGCAATCTGCAGTGAAGGCCTACACTGGTACTGTCCAGGCTCCAACCTTGGCACTCGGAATAAGCACTGGAACCGCGATCCAGGGAGTTGCCTTCACGCAAACCCTTACAACGAATGGCGGGGTTGCGCCTTACGCCTATCAGATGGAGACCGGAACGTTGCCGGCTGGCATAACCTTGTCCAGCACTGGCGTGTTGAGTGGAACAACCTCTGCTGCCCTTGGAAACTACCCAGTTGGCATTCGCGTGACTGATTCGAGCACTGGCCCGGGCAGCGCTTTCGAGGTTGAGAACTTCACGCTCACCGTCAGCCCGCCGCCATCGGTCTCGATTGCGGTTTCTCCTGCTTCGGTGGCGGAAGATGGTGCGACCAATCTGGTCTACACGGTCACGCGCAGCCTAAACCTGGCATCGGCAACTGTCGTCAACCTGACGACTGCTGGAACGGCGACTTCGGGCACAGACTACACCGGCGCCGTGTCGACGGTAACCATCCCTTCGGGTGCGACCACGGCGACGGTCACGATCAATCCGACCGCCGATACAACTGGCGAGCCCAACGAAACCGTGACGCTTACAGTGGCGGCGAGCTCTGGCTACACCGTTGGCGCTCCCAGCAGCGCGACGGGCACCATCACGAACGACGATGGCACCTCGACCTATACCGGCTGTGCTACGCGCAACGTGACTGTCGCCAATGGCGGGACTGTCAGGGTTGACCTGTCGACTTGCCATTTCTTCGGATTGGGTCTTGTGGCGACGGCACCTACCAACGGCACGGCGACTGCCGGGCCGGGGCCAGTCAACTATTACGATTACACGCACAACGGCAACAGCGCCACATCCGACCGGTTTGTGGTTCTGGACGACAACAGTCAGACGATCGTCGTCAACGTGACGATCAATGCGCCGACCTCGTCGATCGTGGTATCGCCCGCCAATCTGTCCGCCATGACCGCAGGGACGGCCTTTACCGAAACCCTGACCTCGACCGGCGCAACCGGGCCTTACGGTTACTCAGTTTCCACCGGAGCATTCCCGACCGGCCTATCCATCAGCAGCGCCGGAGTGATTTCAGGCACGCCGACCCAGCGTGGCAGCTACAGTGTTGGCATCCGTTCGCAGGACGCTCTCGGCGCATTCACCGTCAAGGGCTATACCGGCACTGTCGCAGCAGCGTCGTTGACCCTGGTGTCTGGGACCGGAACGGCAATCCAGGGTATTGCCTTCACCCAGACTCTGGCAACAACCAATGGCGTTGCTCCGTTTGCCTACCAGCTCGAAACAGGCAGCCTGCCCGTCGGCATCACCCTTTCAGCCGCAGGACTGCTGAGCGGCACCACCAGCGCAGCACCCGGCTCCTTTCCTGTAACGATCCGCGTGACCGATTCGAGCACCGGCACCGGCACCAATTTCCAGTTGCAGCCCTTCACCCTCACCGTCAGCCCGCCGCCATCGGTCTCGATTGCTGTTGCGCCAGCTTCGGTCGCAGAAGATGGTGCGGCCACTCTGGTCTACACGGTAACGCGCAGCCTGAACCTGTCGTCTCCCACGACGGTGAACATCTCCGCCAGCGGGACGGCGACATCGGGTTCTGACTATACTGGTGCGGCGGCTACGGTCACAATTCCGGCCAACGCCACTACGGCGACCGTGACGATTGACCCGGCTGTCGATACCACAGTCGAAGCCAATGAGACTGTTATCCTGACCGTTGCTGCGGGAACTGGTTACACGCTCGGTGCTCCCGCAAGTGCAACTGGAACGATCCTCAACGATGATCTGACCAACCTGACGATCAACGATGTTACCTTGAACGAGGGCAATTCCGGCACCACCAATGCGACCTTCACCGTTACCCTGTCGGCACCCGCAGGACCGGGCGGGGTCACCTTTGATATCGGGACGGCGAATGGCACCGCGACAGGCGGCGTCGATTATGTCACCCGCGCGCTGGTTTCGCAGACCATATCGGCAGGTTCCAGCACATATAGCTTCGATGTGCTGGTCAACGGCGATGTGCTGAACGAGCCGAGCGAGACGTTTTTCGTCAATGTGACCAATGTGACGGGCGCAACGGTTGTTGATGGCCAGGGATTGGCCACCATCACCAACGACGACGCCCTGCCGTCGCTGTCCACCAGCAACATTGTCGTGACCGAGGGCAACAGCGGCACCACCAATGCGGTTGTGACTGTCACGCTGAGTGCCGCCAGCGGCCAGACCGTGACGGTCAATTATGCCGCCGCGAACGGCTCTGCTACTTCGCCCGCGGATTATACCGCGACTAGCGGTACGCTGACATTTGCGCCGGGTGAAATCAGCAAGACCATTACTGTGCCTGTCATTGGCGAAACCGTGCCCGAAGCTAACGAGACTTTTTCGGTCGGCCTGTTCGGGGCAACAAACGCCACGATCAACGTCCCTACGTCTTTTGTTACCATCACCAACGACGATGTCCCGGTGACGGTGTCGCCGGGATCGTTGCCGGGCGGGACCGTTGGCGCATCCTATAGCCAGACGATAACGGCAACAGGCGGGGTTTCGCCATACAGCTTTGTTGTGACTGCAGGTGCGCTACCTGCCGGGGTAACGCTTACTACAGGCGGTGTCCTATCGGGCACGCCGACTGCAAGCGGGGCATTCAACTTTACCGTGACCGCAACCGATGCCAGCGGTGCACCGGGGCCATATAGCGGTAGCCAAGCCTACACGCTGACCACTATATCGCCACCGGTCGTTGCTAATGACGATAATAATGCAGCGACGATAAATGGGTCGAACGGCGGCATTGCTTATGCCAATGTCCTTGCTGCCAACGGCAACGGACCTGATACATTGGACGGCGCACCAGCGACGTTGAGCACCGTCACGCTTGCCGAATTGTTCAACCCGGACCCTAAGATCGCGTTCAATACTTCAACCGGCGCTGTCAGCGTCGCGGCCGGTATCGCAGCCGGCCCGTACACCTTGATCTACGAAATCTGCCCGACGGTTGACCCTGCGAATTGTGCCAGTGCCAATGTTGAAATTACCGTCGCAGCAGCGCCAATCACTGCTCTCGACGATGTAAATGCGCCGACCATCAATACGACAATCGGTGGCACCGCTTATGCCAATGTCCTTGCCAACAACGGCAACGGCGCAGATACCCTAAACGGCACGCCAGCGAATTTTGGCGTTGTACTGATTACCGCAACCAGCTCCACCCACCCGGGCGTCACGGTGAACCCGGCAACGGGGGCGGTCAGCGTCGCCATCGGCACGCCGGTTGGCCCGCAGTCGGTCAACTACACGATCTGCGAGCTGCTCAATCCGGCAAATTGTGCATCGGCTGTTGCGACGCTGTCAGTTATCGATATCCCGCCGGTCGCCAATCCGGTTTCTCTGACCGTGGCATACAATGCAGGCGCGACCAATGTGCCGCTGAATATTACGGGCGGAGTACCAATTGCGGTAAATGAAGTCACTCCATCGCTGCGCGGCACCGTAGTCGCCAGCGGCACCACCATAACCTATCAGCCCAATCCCGATTATGCAGGGCCCGACAGCTTCACCTATAGCGCCACCAATGGCGGCGGCACGTCGGCCGCAGCCACGGTTACGATTACCGTCAGCGATCCGGTGGTGACCATAACCGCCAGCGGCAGCCTTAATGCTTCGGTTGCTGTGCCGTACAGCCAGACCTTTACGTTCAACGGAGGGGCGCAACCGTGGTCCGGTTATCAGTTAACGAACTTGCCTTTGGGGCTTTCGATTACCGGCTCGACGGCCAACTCCGTTACCATCACCGGTACGCCGAACCAGGCCGGTAGCTTCAACCTGAACGTATCGGCTACCGACAGCAGCACTGGCAGCGGACCATTCACCGTCGGTCAGGCGTTCACACTTACCGTAGCTGCGCCGACACTGGCCCTCAGTCCTTCGGCGGGTGTGCTAACCGCACCTTATGGTGTGCCTTATACGCAGGCCTTTACCGCCAGCGTCGGCATTGGTGGCTATAGCTACACCCAAAGCGGAACATTGCCTGCGGGCCTGTCGTTCAGCAGCGGCAGCGTCACTGGTACGCCAACGGCTCCGGGCAGTTACAACTTCTCGATCACCGCCACCGACGACGGTACAACCGGCACCGGTTCACCTTTCACCGTCACGCAAAATTACGCCCTCGATGTACCCGCTCCGACGATTGTCCTGACCCCTGCGTCGTTAGCCGGTGGGACAGCCGCGGCCGCTTACTCCCAATCGATAAGTGCTACAGGCGGCGTCAGCCCACGGAACTTCACAATCGGAAGCGGCGCGTTGCCTGCAGGTCTAACGCTGAGCAGCAGCGGTACCTTGTCGGGGACCCCTGCGGCGGTTGGGACGTTCAACTTCTCCATCGTCGCCTCCGACGCCAACGGACAGTCTGGAAGCCGCAGCTACGCTCTGATGATTGCAGCGCCCACGCTCGTTCTGACCCCGGCTTCCGGCAGCTTCAACATTGCCTTCGGCGGCAGCGTATCGCAAAGCTTCACGGCAAGCGGCGGCAACGGTGGCTATAGTTATGCCGCCTCCGGCAGCCTGCCGTCGGGTGTTACGCTCGACACCGGAACCGGTCAGCTTTCGGGAAGTACGATATCGGTTGGAACGTTCAACTTCACCGTCACTGCTACAGATGCCGGCACAACCGGCGCGGGTGCGCCGTTTAATGTGGCGGGCAACTACACCCTGACCGTCGCGCCGCCGGTGATCGCCGTTACCCCGGCAAGTCTGCCCGGTGCGACCGTCGGCAGCAACTATAGCAGCAACCTATCGGCGTCGGGTGGCATTGCACCTTATGGCTTTGCAGTAACCGCTGGCGCCCTGCCTTTGGGCCTGTCGCTCAGTTCCGCCGGCCTACTGTCCGGGACGCCTACAGCCGGCGGGCCGTTCAACTTCACGGTCACGGCAACCGACAACAGCGGCGCGCCAGGGCCGTTTAGCGCTGCCCAAGCCTACACGCTGACGGTCACTGCTCCTGTCATTACGTTGCCTGCAACCTCGCTTCCCGGTGGCGTGCGGGACACGGCTTATTCGGCAAGCCTGAATCCCGCATCGGGTGGCACTACGCCGTTCAGCTATGCCGTTACCGGTGGAGCGCTTCCTGCTGGCCTGGCGCTTTCTAATAGCGGTACATTGTCGGGCATGCCGACAGTGTTCGGTAGCTTTGCGTTTGACGTGACGGCAACCGATAGCAGCACCGGGGCGGGGCCTTATAGCCGGATGCAAAGCTATATGCTTGCCATTGTGGATCAACCTCCGATCGCAGGGGGAGTGGCCGTCACCTTGCCTTACGGCGCGGCGCCCACCCCGATTACGCTCAACCTTTCGGGTGGCGCGGCCACCTCGATCGCGATCGCTTCAGCGCCGGCAAACGGCGCCGCGACCGTCAGTGGTACGACTATCAGTTACCAGCCCAGTGCCAGCTTCTCTGGAACCGATAGCTTTACATACACCGCAATCAATGGCGGCGGCACGTCCACCGCAGCAACGATCGCCATTACCGTTGGCGCGCCAGCGCTTTCCATCACCGCGTCCGGCTCGCTTAATGCGACCGTCGGCGCACCCTACGCCCAAACATTCACCTTCGCAGGCGGCACTGCACCCTTCGGGTCGCACCTAGTTGCCGGTCTGCCTGCGGGCCTGGCGCTCACCGGAACAACAGCGAACAATGTGACCATTTCAGGTACCCCCCGGTCCCAAGGCACATTCACGCTTTCGGTGAGCGCCAGTGACAGCAGCACGGGCAACGGCCCGTTTGTCGCCAGCCAAAGCTTCACGCTGACAGTTGCCGCGCCCAATCTCGCAATCGCACCTGCATCGGGAAGCTTTGTCTCCAATTATGCGACCCCGTTCAGCCAGGGCTTTGCCGCAAGCGGCGGTGTCGGTCCGTACAGCTACGCTTTTGGTGGCAGCGTTCCAGCAGGTGTTACGCTGAATACAGCAACGGGCACCGTTTCGGGAACACCGACCAGCACCGGCAGCTTCACCTTCAACGTTACCGCCACCGATACCGGAGCTAGCGGAACCGGCGCACCGTTTAACGTGCAGGGCAGCTACACACTCGCCGTCGCTGCACCGACAATCGCGGTTACCCCTGCGACAATAGCTCCTGCAACTGCCGGTGCGGCATACAGCGTCGCGCTTGCAGGATCCGGTGCGGTCGCACCGTACAGCTTTGCGCTTGGCACAGGCACACTGCCTGCGGGGATCACGCTGTCGGCAAACGGTGTACTTTCTGGAACGCCCACAGCTTCGGGCAGCTTCCCGTTCACCGTGACGGTGCGTGATGCCAATGGGCAAACCGGAACCGCCAGCCTGACGCTGGTTGTCAATGTCCCTACGATTACCATTACACCAGCAACGCTGCCTGTAGCAGTACAAGGCATTGCCTATAATCAGACGATCACCGCCAGTGGTGGTGGCATTGCACCCTACCGCTTTTCGGTCAGTACCGGCAGCCTCCCCACGGGCCTTGCGCTCAATACCGCAACCGGGGTTATTAGTGGTACGCCAACCGCGTCTGGCACCGCAAACTTTGCGATTACCGCTACCGACAGCACTAACGGTACAGCAGCGAGTGTTACTGTTACCTATGCGTTGCAGGTTACCGCACGCCCCGATCCTGCAAACGACCCTGAAGTGCGCGGACTTGTTCAGGCGCAGGTCATGGCAACCCGCCGCTTTGCCGACGCACAGGTCAACAACTTCATGCGCCGGCTCGAAGGGTTGCATGGCGGCGGCAGTGGTGGCGGTGGTTTCCAGAACAGCCTTCGTCTCGCGACGCCCGGCTATTGCCAGGACTCGGTCACGGCATGGACCAATGGCGTTTGCGCTGAAAGCGAAAGTAAGCTCGGTCCGGTCGCAACCGCGAATGCTGGCGACACCAACGGCAGTGAAGGCGGTTCTGCCAGCGGTTCGGACGCCATGCCCTGGACCATCTGGGCTGGCGGCACTATCCGCTTCGGCGACCGCGATCCCGCAACCGGCAGGCTCAGCCAAAAGTTTGAATCCGAAGGCATCACCTTTGGCGGCGACTATCAGTTTAGCCCCTCGTTTGCCGCTGGTTTAGGCGTCGGGCTGGGCCGCGATACCGTGGATATCGGCGAAGAAGGATCGCGCAGCCAGGGTGAGGCCAAGACCATCGCTATCTATGGCAGCCACCAACTCGGCAGCGGCATCTACTTCGACTGGCTCGGCGGATATCAAGCGCTCGATTTCGACTTGCGCCGCTATGTCACGCCGACCGGCCTGCTGGTGAATTCGAACCGTTCGGGGCGCCAATGGTTTGGTACGGTTTCAACGGGTGCCGATATCGAAACCGGCAACTGGCTGTTCACACCTTATGCCCGGCTCGACATGACGCGTGGACGGCTCAGTGGCTATACCGAGAACAGTGGTTCGCTATTCGATCTGACCTTCCTCGATCAGGATGTGGATTTCACCTCGCTTGGTTTGGGCACGCGGATCAATTATCGCCACATCTTCAAAGGGGGTGCATTGCTGCCGCGTTTGCGGATCGAATATCAATATGATCTCGAACGCAATGCCAATGCGCGGGTGGCTTATTTCGACCGTGTCTCCGGGCCGTTCTCAACCATCCCGCTTACCGGTCTCGCGCGAGAACAGCTTATGTTGGGGGCAGGGGTCGAGTTGCAACTGAAAGCAGCGTTGGCGCTTGAACTCGAATATCTCAACCGCATCGCGTCTGGTTCGGGCTCTGACCAGTCGGTGCAGGTCGGGGTGAAGGTAAAGTTTTAACATCAATCATAGGGAATAAAATGCGTAATCTTATCGTGGCGATTGCAGTTTCAGCAGCTCTTCCAATGTCGGTTTCGGCTCAGTCATTTCAGCCGGGAGGTCAATATTCGAACGATGACCGTCGTGTGTCGGTCGGTTTGACCATTCCATTTGGCGGCGGCGGGTCACGAGCGGAGCGGGACCCAAGAGTGGATCTGGTCTTCGATCATCTGCAGCGCGATGCCAATGGTTTTGAAGCCAAGCAACTGACAAACCTCAAAAGCCATCGCCCCGTTCGCTTGGGCCTGTCGCTGTCAAAAGAGCCACATCTTATGTTGAACGGTCGGGTGATAGCCCGTGCTCACGGCCAACACCATATCTCGACCGTCGCTTGGGTAGGGATCGGAGCTGCGGTGCTCGGGGCAGGCGCTCTCATCGCTTATGACGCTTTGGATGATGCATCGCAATAGCGAGTGATCGAGTTTTGGGTGTTGTCGGTTGGCTATTATGAGCTTGATCCTTGGGCCAGCGCTGTTCTTCTCTCCTCGCGATGACGGCTAAAATCGAATGCATTGATTAGCGTTGGCTATGATTGAATTCCATAGGCGAACGCTGGTTTAGATAGTCTGGTCAGTTCGCGTGTTTGAGTGCGGAATTTCAGAAATGAAACAGCCACTAAACCGCGGTCAGGATGTGTGGACTTGTCACGTTGCAGGGGCATTGTGACCGTGGCTCAAATGATGAAGCGGTGTACTAGTGCATTTCACTTCTCGAGCGTCCGCTGCTTCGATGTTACGATTTTCAAGAAAAATCAGCATCAACAGGAAACCCTAATGAGATTATTGTTGACCAAAGGGGGGTTAGCCGCCGCGCTGATCATAGCAATGCCTAATGCTGGAGCATCGGCAAACGACAACAACCGAAATTTGGCCGGATATCCTGCAGCGGCCCCCGTCTCGCAATCCGGCGTAGGGGCACGCGCCGAAATCATGATCCCGCTATCGTCCGGATTGCCAGTGCGCCGGGAAGATTCCTGGCGGCTAGAGTTTAGCGCAGGCCCGCAACTGTCTTGGGCCTCTACCCGCGATGGTCGGAAACACCATCGACTTGCTCCCTTGATGCAGTTTTCGCTCAGGTCCCAGCACTCGAGCAGGTTTAGCATTGCCGGTAATGATGTTTTTACCAGATGGGCTCCTTCGATATCTGCAGCAGAGCGCAATACGGGAGAGAAAGGGTCCGGCATTACAACCGCCGGGTGGCTCGGTATCGCCTTTGGTGCTGCGGCAGTGGTTGGCGGCGTATTGCTTCTGGCGGATTCGGAGACTTGCTATACTAATCCCATAGGCTGCGACGGACCAAATTGTCCGCCGCCGCCATGCTAGGCTCAGCCTATTAAGTGATCGGCATCAGGTGTTCGGTCCCAGAACGTGATGGTGCAGACTTATGGTCATCACTGAACCGCCAGAGCCTGGCGAACCTGACAGATGGCCGAGTGGGTTTGGAGGTAAAGTTTTAACATCAATCATAGGGAATAGAATGCGTAATTTTTTCGTGGCAATTGCAGTTTCAGCAACCCTTCCGGTGTCGGCTTCGGCTCAGTCATTTCAGCAGGGAGACTAATATTCGAATGATGACCGTCGCGTATCGGTCGGTTTGACAATTCCATTTGGCGGCGGGTCGCGCGCAGAGCGCAAGCCAAGAGTGGATATGACCTTCGATCACCAGCGGCGAGATACCAATGGGTTCGAAGTCAGGGGACTTACGAATCTCAAAAGCCAACGCCCTGTTCGCCTGGGGTTCACCTTGTCAGAGAAGCCGCAGATGATTCTGAATGGGCGCGCAATGTCAGAACTGAACAACCGGAAGAATATTTCCACTGGGGTCTGGATCGGAGTGGGCATATTGTCGGCTGCCGGTTTGGGGCTTCTTGTGGCGGTAGTAGCCGAGCAGTACGACCCTTGTAGTCCCGGCGGTTGCGATGGTTAAACCAACGTCACCAGCATGACCCGAGAGCCTCCTCCAACTCACAAATGGACGAGCGGGGTTGATTAAGCCGCTGTTGCCGAACAAGCCGCGAGGTGTGCCAAATGTTTTGACGACGGACACATCAATAACACGCGTACAACGCGACCGGTTTTTATAAATCAGGATTGTTCAAATCCTGCGGACCAAGCCTTCGGCAAAAACAACGCAAGCCGTCCAAGCCCCCAAAAATGCGATATCAGCGGCGAGGCCCATCGGAGGCTCTCCCGTGATCACGTAAATGGGGAAAAACACCATCGACACGGCCGTGGCCCCGATCCCAATTGCATAGGCGCGGATCATCCAGTTGCGGTGGCGGGTAAAATCCCGGTTGCGGATGGCCTGCATCGCAAAGGCCAATGCTACGCCTAACGCGATCCCGAACAGCAACCTGCCGCTGCTGATGGCCACCGAATATGTGCCGGGAAAGTGCCAAAGCAGACCCAGCGAACTCAGCGAGATCATCGCCCCCGCTGCCACAAACACGCGCCCCATCACGCGGTGCAAAAGCCCATATTTGCGCATCAGAACACGACTGAACTGGATTGGGCCAAGGATACCAAATGCGGCACCGCCAAGCACATGCATGAAATGCCAGACGGGGGTGACGCTTAGGTGCCGACTGTCCTCGGGCAGGGCATCCAGTGGGATTTGCACCACTTGGACCAACGCCAAAACGATCGTGAGTAGAGTGCCAAAGAACAATGCAACAAGCACGACAACGGGTTTCGTGAACCAACGAGCCATTTAATATTCCTTGTTTACGGTATTTTACTGCTCATTCACAAATACGAAGCGTTTAATTGCTGTCTTCATTGCGGCCAGGCAACCGACGGTTGTTTCCTTCGGTGTCTGGCCTGCATTTACCGCGCGCTTGATTGACATCAGGCCACCGGTTATCACCATATTTGTCGCACAACCGTCAGAATCTGTAAGTCATACCCAGCGCGCTTTGCGCCTCCCACTTTTGCTCAACGGCGGCGCTTTTTTGAATGGACTTGTCGAGATAGGCACCACCCACAAGAGCGATGAGCGTCAGCCGTTCGCTGAGTTGGACCGCCATTGAGATATCGCCGCCCAAATTCAGGGCTTCGTCGGTAATCGGGGCCACCGGCAGAATAACGCCACGCTTTTTTCTGATCATGCGCGCGCGCTGTGCAGCCGTTACGCCGTACATGTAATTGGCGGCCTTCTGATCAAGCCAGTTAGCTTGTACCGCTGGCGTGAAGGTGAAGTTTCCGATTGAAAACGGAACGCTGTAGCGGGCAATGATTTCCGAACCATTGAACTTGTCTGTGATATCGTGGCGAAATTCGCCGCTCAGCTTGCCCAATTTGGTGTCAAATGAGATACGCGCGCCGGCATCGGCAGACAGTTTTTCGCGGTCCCGCCCCTGCGGGCTCCGCGCGGCCACAAAAAGATCGACCGATGGCGTTATGCCGTCCAGATCCTTCTCGAGACGAAAGCCCGTTTCCAGCCCCTCAACATAAAAAGCACCCTGCTTTATGGATATAAAGGGTATCGGCAAGGTCCGGGCTGACGCCGAGTTGAATGGGCTATGCTGGCTTACGACCCCGGCACCGACGACAATGTGATTTTCGTTTTGAGTGTCATCATTATCTTGAGCGTACACGATGGATACAGGCGAAATCACGGCCAGTGCCGCGAGAAGTGACGTTAAAATTGCGTTGGACATAATGTGTTTCCTATGATTTTTTTTACCTTCGGAAAATAGATCGAATACGTGGCGACAGACGGATGAGCGGCTTGCCAAATATTGGTCATGTGCCCAATTTCCGGGGAAGGCCGAATTCTGCATGCCAAGTGCATGGGGGGGAGTGCAAATTTCGGTCTTCACCCGGAATCGGTGAAGGCCATATCTCCCATTTAGGGATTATATGATCTTCCCTAGCGACCAACGCCAATTGTTCGTTGGCATGGTTCGATTTCCAAAGGTGCGGGAGAGTAATGGTTTAAGAGCCGTGTTGGCTTTCTAAGGGCCTATTTGCTCATATTTGCTTGCATGGATGTTCCTTCAGGAGACTTGGCAAGCGAACTAGCTATACGAAACCAGAATAGTAATTGCGGTAATTGCTATTTCATATATACATATATGTATGGATTGGCGGTCGGTAAAATTTGATTGGAACAGGGCTCGCGCGTTTCTGGTCACCGCTGAGGAAGGTTCGCTTTCTGCTGCAGCCCGTGCGTTGGGAATGACGCAGCCAACGCTTAGCCGGCAAGTGGACGCTTTAGAAGAAGAGCTAAGCCTGGTATTGTTCGAACGAGCAGGCAGGGGGCTAATTCTGACTCCAAGCGGACTTGAATTGTTAGAGCATGTGCGCGGTATGGGAGAGGCGGCATCGCACGTATCGCGGGCGGCGTCGGGGCAGTCGCAATCCATAGAGGGGTCGATTTGTATAGCCGCCAGTGAAGTTTATAGCGCACTCATCCTGCCCCCGATCATCCAAAAACTACGCCGGGAATATCCGGGTATTTCGATTGAAATTGTCGCTTCGAATGCCTCTTCAGACCTGTTGCGTCGTGAAGCAGACATCGCGATCCGACACGTCGCGTCATCGCAGCCGGACGTGATCACCAAGAAAATCCGCGACGACGAAGCTTTTTTTTACGCCACTCACGGCTACCGTGCCATGATCGGCAATCCAGTATCCCATACCGATTTGACGGACGCCGATTTTTTGGCTTTTGCGAACAATGATCCGTTGATCAACGTGCTCAGAGCGATGGGCCTTAATTTAACAAAAAAGAACTTTCCGATCATCTGCGACAACCATATTGCGCAGTGGCAGCTCGTAAAACAGGGCGTCGGGATAGGGGGGATAACAAAGGATATCGGCGACGCGGAACCGCTTGTTTGCCGCATTGTTCCCGACATGCCGCCCATCGTTGTTCCCCTGTGGCTCGCGACGCATCGCGAATTGAACACCAGCAAGCGCGTACGAACCGTTTTCGATTTTCTGGTCACCGAGCTTTCGCGAACGCCGTGAGAGGATGCCTCTCCTGCAGCTGGGCTACTAGACATTGCGGTCGTTCGGGCAGGTCCATTGGCGCGGTTGTGCGTTTACCGCTAACGCGATTCGATAGGGGATAAGACATGTGAGCATCTAAGCTTTCAGCATTTGTTTTCCCTGACTGCACGGTGCTTTTTCCAAATCTCACGCTTTCGATCAACCGGCAGATTGTCGATCTGGTCGGTCGCAATGGTGCGGTTAATCCGGCGGCAGGGGACCGCGGATCGTCATAACATCGAGGTCACTTACAAGGTCAAGAAAACCTAAAGTCAAAAATATCTGCCGGTACAAATCGAAACAGAACAAAGAAAAATGCACTAGGACATCGCAGCGCTTGTGCAGCCAGATGAGTTCAATTCTAGGCTCTATATATTAAATAGGGGGCATAGAATGAAAAAGTTTCGTTTGTTGCTGGCAGGATCAATTGTCGGCTTAGTAGCTAATTTTTCAGTTCAGGCTTATGCGCAGAACGCAGTATCCGAAGCTTCCGACGAAGTGGAATTGGACCGGATTATAACCGGGGGGCCGGCGCCGATTGTTGTAACCGGATCTCGCATCGCGCGCACCGAAACTGAATCGAGTGTTCCATTGGCTGTCGTTGCAGCCGAGAGCATTCAACAGGACGCTGCGCTCAACGTGCAGGATTTGCTGCAAGAGATGCCTCAATTTGGCGTCGGAACATCACGCACCAACTCTAACTTTTCAACGTCTGGCAATGGGGCAGCCACCCTGAATCTTAGAAGTTTGGGGGCGAACCGCACGCTCGTACTGGTCAATGAGCGCCGTCATATTTCAGGATTCGCTGGTTCGTCGAGCGTTGATGTCAATAATATCCCGACCGAATTTGTCGACCGTATCGAAGTCGTGACGGGCGGCGCATCTTCGGTATACGGTTCGGAGGCCATCGCCGGCGTCGTCAACTTCGTCTTGAAAGACAAATTTGACGGCATCGAGTTTCGTTCGCAAGCCAATATTACCGGACGTGGCGATAACCCCCGCTATCTGGCATCGATGACCGCCGGTGGCACGTTGTTTGATGACCGTCTGTCGGTCATCGCAAACCTCACCTACGACCGTGATGATGGCTTGCGTTCCAACAAGCGTGCGCGCTCACAGCAAGACTGCGGCACGCCTTTAGGAAATGCCGCAGGCATCATCTGTGGGCCGCAATCCTACAGCATTTTTTCGGCGCAAGGGCAGTTTTATTACAATCTGCGCGGCACCGGGGCTAACCCTGTTCTTGCCAACGGGGGCAGCACCGCCAGTTTCAGCTTCAATCCCGACAATAGCGTATTGTTCGGTCAAGGTCCTGGCTTCAACCGCAATGACGAACGTTATATCGCAACGCCGGTCGAACGGTATCTTGGCAGCTTCATCAGCACATTCGACGTCAACGACAATCTGGAACTGTTCCTTGAGGCGACCTATTCCAAGGTCAAGTCGCGGTCGCGGCTTGAGCCTTCAGCTATTTCCATCGGACTTGTTACTTCGGCGGACGTCGGAGCATCGATCCAGCTAGACAATCCGTTTATTCCGGCCGCCGTGCGCTCTCAGATTACTGCGCTTAATTCGGACGCAAATCCTGCCAATGATGTGGTGAGCATCTCGACCCGCCGCCGGTTCAACGAAGTGTTCGACCGCAGCAACAAGAATGACCGCGATACATCCCGTGTAACCTTTGGTCTCAAGGGCAGCTTTGCCGATAAGTGGAGATATGATGCCAGCTATGTCTACGGACGGTTCAAAGATCATACCGAAAGCGAGACAGCGGATAAGGCGCGCATCGCAAATGCGCTCGATGCAGTCAGTATCGGCGGACAAATCATATGCCGCAGCGCGGCTGCCCGCGCCGAAGGCTGCGCGCCGCTCAATCTGTTCGGTTATAGCACCGCTAGCGCCGCTGCGTCGGCCTATGTGCAGGCAAATATTCCCCGCAGCCTGGATATCATCAACGAACATCACATAATTTCGGCAAACGTCTCCGGCTCGCCATTTGCACTTTGGGCGGGCGATGTCGGAATCGCCGTGGGCGCCGAATATCGCAAGGAAAAAGCGCTAAGCGATAATGATCCGCTAACCAATGCCGGGCTTAACATCGGCAACGTCACGCAGGATCTGAAAGGCCAGTTCAACGTCAAGGAAATCTATGGCGAACTGCGCGTTCCCTTACTGGACAATATGGTTGTCAACTATTTGGGTGTGAATGGCGCAGTGCGCTATTCCGACTATTCGACGGTTGGCGGAGTAGTAAGCTGGAATGTTGGCGCAGAGCTTGAGCCATTCGACGGTGTGCGATTGCGCGGGGTTTACGCCAAGGCGAACCGGGCACCCAATATCAGTGAATTGTTTTCCGCCGCGAACGAAACTTTTGCGACGATCACCGACCCTTGCAATGGCGTAACCGCAACGAACAATCCGGGCGTTAGCACTGCCTTTCCCAATGGCTTCGGTGCTGTCTGCCGTTCTATCCCGGCTATCCAGGCTGCAGTAGCGGGTGGCGGAGCTTTTTCATACACGCTTTCGCAGCAACAGCAGATCAACGGCTTCGTTGGCGGTAATCAGAATCTGAACGAGGAAAAAGCAACAACGATCACCGCTGGCGCCGTCTTTACTCCGAACTTTGCACAAGGCCTAAGTTTGACGATCGACTATTACGACATCAAGCTTGACGGTGCGATAGCGACGCTGGGCCGACAGTTCAGCGTGCAACAATGCTTGCAGTCTTCCGATCCCGTGTTCTGTTCCAACGTCAGACGCGGCGCAGACGGACGGATTACCCGCGTCGATGGTCAGCAGATCAACGTCGCCAAAACAGATACCCGCGGTATCGACGTTGGCTTACGTTATGCCGGGGAATTAGGTTTGCGTCCAGATGACCGTTTTACCTGGTCGGTCAACTATACGCGGCTTCTCGACTATGAAACGCAGGGCAATCCTGCAGCGCCGGTCATCGAAAATGTACCGTCGACGAGCGTTTCGAAGCATCGCGGGACGGCGCGTACGTCTTACTCCGCAGACGGCGTGACGCTTAGCTGGCAGATGACCTATATGTCCAAGGCTGTTTCCAGCGTCACTTTTACCAATAGCAATCCAGCGATCGAGCGCCTGAACAACATCCGTGATTATATCTACCACGATGTGCAGCTTGGCTTTGATGTAGGCGAGACTGATAATTTCAGCCTGTATATGGGCGTAGACAACCTGTTCGACGAACAACCTCCATATCTACCCAGCCCGCCTTTTACGGCCTCGATTACGGGGACAGAGACACAGGCAGACGTTTACGATCCGTTCGGGCGGCGGTTCTATGCAGGCCTTCGCGTAAAGTTCTGATTAAGTACAAACTGTCCTAGATCGGCTTCCAAAAAGGGAGCTGGTCTCTTTTTGGGGTTGGTTAAGGCCTTCAGGATGAAAATCGTCAACTAGCGATGCTGCAAAGTATCGATGAAGTACTGCTGGAAAATATCAATATTCCGAGCCTGATTAATGGTGTTTTATGGCGTCAAACCGGCAGTTTTCCTGCGCTTTGGACCTGAATTCCCTAGAAAATAACAGGGAATTTATTCCTGTATAACAGGGAGCCGTTTGCCGCATAACAGGGAAAAGGATTGCCTGAGGCTGATTTTCTATGATTGGGGCGTTACGGCCCTGATTGCCACCGCTGGTGCTGTCGTGGGCACCTGGAGCGCGGGGTTGCTGATTTACCAGGCCCAGTTCAATCTGACCTACAACTCAGATATTCTGTGGGTGGTTGGGATGGTCTTTGCCATATTGGCGACCGTGTGCCTTGTGGGCTAATTGGCCTGCCGTCAGAGCCTGAAGGTCTCGGTGCGGGATCTGCTGGCGACATAGACCGGAAAAAACCGTTTTACGATGCAGCAATTTTTAGCGTAGTCTCCATCCCAAGGAAGAAATACTGTTTATGGGTCGCACATAAACTTGCACCGTCGACAGCACCAGTAGGTCTGCGCTGGTTGGGGGAAAGTAATGCGAACGCCAAGACTTTTCGGGGCTGTGATTTTGATCAGCGCTGCCGTGGCATCACCGCTGTGGGGCCAATCGCTTAAGCCAAGCCTGATGGACAGTTTCCGCATCGGGTCGGGCGGTGGTGCGTTATGTCAGGCGCAGAGCAAATCGGCCGACCCGGCGATATCGGACATATTTGATCGCGCCTGGACACTCGTGTGCCGCGATGCAACGCAGCCCGTTGGTCAGATTTTCGCGCTGCGCGGTGATTTTGCCGCCGTCGAAGCGCGTATTTCCAATGCGCGGACAGAAAACCGGTCATGCGGCAATTGGACGGCGGTTGTTTTAGAGGGACTGGCGGGCGCTCAGCAGGCAAGCTGCGACAACGGTTATACGGCATATAAATACGCTAAAGGCAAAGTGACCTATGCCGCCAAGGGGCTTGCTGCCTACGACAGCGCCTTGCGGCTGGGACTGCGCACGATAGTGGCCGATAAGATATTGCCCGGTAAGCTTGAGATTGCGACTACCGGGACGCAAGATGCCACGGCCTTCGCCCGTTCGCAGGCGGCAGCGCTCGATCCGCAGGTAGCGCTAGCCGAGGGTTATCGTCGCAACAACAGCGGCAACTTTGTCGAAGCTGCCCAATTTTTTGATTCCTTGCAGCAACAAGCTGACGCAGCAACGATAAGTGACATGAAGGAAACCACCGCCGAACGTGATCAGCGGCTGCACGAATATGCCGTAAATCGCGCGTTGCAACTCTCTAATCTTGGCGAGTTTGAGCAGGCCGACACTTTGTTTGCTTTGGCACGGAAATATACCGTGACCGACCGGGTTCAGGTCCGTCTGCGCCGCAATTTCGAGGCCATGCACCTCCTCAACCAGCAGCGTCTGGTCGAAGCGCTGGCACTGCTCGATCGCCCGGTCGCACCGTTTGACAGAGGGACCATAGAAGCGGGCGGTGCCATCGAGCTTGGAGAACAGATTACCGCCGAACTTAACGGCAGTAATCCTAATACTGCGACGCTCAGTGTAAAACAGGACACAAAGCTTACGCCTACCGAACGCGCCGCAATTATCGACGCGCAGTCGCTGCAATTGCGCGGAACCATAGCGCGCTTGCAGGGCAAACCGGGTGAAGGCCGCGGTCATATGGCCCTTGCGCTGGATGACGCAGTCCGGGTTCGTGAAGGGCGAGTCACATCGATCGCCCGTTTGCGCGCTCAGATCATGACCGAAATGGCGCTTGCCGATGAAGATCAGGGCAATTTTGGGGCTGCGCGCGGCTTGTTCGACAATGCGCTATTGTTGCTTGAAACGACTTATCCTGAAACTAGCGCAGTCAATAATGTTCGTGCGCGGCTCGCGGCATTTCTTGTCCGGCGGGGCAGCCGGGTGGAGGCGCTGGCGCTGTACCGGAAAGTCATCGCGAGCACCGTCGCCAATCAGGGCAGCACAACTGGGCTTGCCAACCAGATAAAGCCCTATTTCGACCTTTTGAGCGATGGCATAGCGCAAGAGCCTGCGCTGGCGCAGGACCTGTTTCTCGCCGCGCAAACGCTGATCCGCCCGGGTGCCGCTGATTCGATGGAGGTGCTGGCGCGCGAACTTCAGGCTGGCGGCGGAGAGGCGGCGCGATTGTTCCGGCAATCGGTCACCCTGTCGCGCGATATCGAAAGAGCCCGGATCGAACTTGCGCGGCTGACCCAGATGGCGCAGCAGGACAGCGCCGCTTTGCCGTTGCTCGAAATCCAGCGGGCCGATCTCGCATCGCTGTCCGAGCAGCAGACCGCAACGCAGGCCGCGCTCACCGCTTACCCGCAATTCCGAGCGGTATCCAAACAGCCATTGTCGCTGGCTGAAATGCAGGCGACGCTTGGTGCAGGCGAAGCTTATTTCAAGCTGGCGATTGCCGGAAACGCGGTGTACGCCATCTATGCCGATGCCAATACAACCAACGGATATCGTCTGAAGATTAGTGCTGCGGAGTTGACCGCGCAGGTCGCCGCGCTACGCGACACCATTTCAACATGGGAGAATGGCGAGGCGACCACCTATCCCTTTGACGTCATGCTCGCGCGTAAATTGTTTCTTGACCTGTTTGCGCCCGTTGCGCCGCAATTGACTGCGGCGCGGCATTTGATCTTCGAGCCCGATGGCGCGATGCTGCAATTGCCGGTGAACCTTCTCATTGCCGATCAGGCCAGTGTGGATGTCTATGCGGCCCGGAACGCAAAACCAGGCAGCGACGATTTCGATTTCAGAGATATCCAGTGGCTCGGGCGACGCACATCCGTCAGTACTGCAATATCGGCTCGCAGCTTTCGAGATGCCCGCATCGCCCCCAAATCGGCGGCGCAGCTTCAATATCTCGGCTTTGGCAGTAACGCCCCGGCCTTTTCGCAGGTGGTGAAGGCCGATATCCGCGGGCCGTCGGCGTTCGACACGCTGGACTGCAGCTGGCCGCTCAACGAGTGGAACAAGCCAATCGCGGCAACCGAACTTATTATGGCGGCAAATCTTGTCGGAAAAGACTCGGCGAAAGTTGTAACCGGTGCACAGTTCACTGATACCGCCATACAAATACAACCCGACCTCAATAACTATCGTATCCTCCATTTCGCCACGCACGGGTTGGTTACCGCACCCCGGATTGGGTGCCCTGCCCGCCCTGCGCTGCTGACCTCAATCGGTGGCGGAACGTCGGACGGACTACTGAGCTTTGCCGAGATCTTCGACCTGAAAATCGACGCCGATGTTGTGATATTGTCTGCGTGCGATACAGCGAGCCAAGCCAGTTCGGCGGCGACGCAGGAGGCTGGACTGAATGTTGGCGGCGGGACGGCGCTCGATGGACTGGTGCGCAGCTTTATCGGCGCTGGCGGACGCAGCGTCATTGCCAGCCATTGGCCGGCACCCGAGGCCTACGACGCCACGCAACGCTTGATTTCCGGGCTGTTTCTGACCCGCGACATGTCGGTGGCCGAGGCGATGCGGCAGGCGCAGCTGAATTTAATGGATGACCCGGATACCTCGCACCCATTTTACTGGGCGGGCTTTGCTATTGTCGGCGACGGTGCGCGCAGTTTTCTGGGCGGGAGCTGACCGCTGCCTGTGACCGCCGATCACGTTTCCGGTGCTGGGCGACGTTCGCAGGCGGTAAGTCGAAAGGCGGGGCGACTTGTCGCCGAACTCGGTTCTGTGCGTTTGCTGGCAACTCTTGCCATGCTGGCTTTGGCAATTCTGGTTGCCCGCTATAGCTGGCATATCATCCTGCTTGGCGACGCGGAACGGGCGCTTTATGATCTGCGTACAACCTATCTTGCGCCAAAAGTCGACCAAGACACCAGAATTATTAAAGTGGTCTATAATGACGACACGTTGATTGACACCAAGAAGCGGTCACCGCTCGACCGGGCGATGCTGGCGCGGGCGCTGACCAATATCGATGCGATGGGTGCGAAAGCGGTGGGCATCGACATATTGATCGACCAGCCGCAGGATGAGGATGGCGCATTGCTTTCCGCGCTACGGGCAATGAAAACGCCTACCGTTCTTGCTTACGCCGACACTCTGACCAACACCAACAATATTCAGGCTCGCCAGCAGGCTTTCCTCGACAGCTTTATGACGGCTCTCGACGGATCAAACACACAGCCCACCAGTATCAGGCTGGAAGTCGATATTGACAATGTGGTTCGCAGCTGGCCCCAGGTGCAACAAGGATTGCCTCCGATCCTGTCCCGCTCGCTGGTGCCGGGCGACCGGAAGTTCCAGGACTATCAGGGGTCGATTGTTTACCGCGTTGCCAAATTTGAGGACAGGCCGCTATTCGCATCGCTGCCCATCGATCTGCTCGCCAATCCGGAGCTTGCCCTCGCCCTCGCCGGGCAATTGAAGGGCAGATATGTGCTGATCGGCGGCGACATCATTGATGTGGACGAATTTGAAACACCGCTGCGGTTGATGACAGAAAAACCGACGATTGGTCTCGATGTGCACGCCAGCATGCTCGCTCAATTGCTCGACGGAACGCGGCTTGCTCCAACGCCAAGATGGGCGAGCTGGACACTTGCCATATTGGTGGTAATCGCGGGTGGGCTGACCAGCCTGCAGCACAGCGGGATGCGAACCGCATTATCCGTCGGCCTGCAGGTCATCTTCTTTGGCAGTCTTGGCTTCATTGCGCAGTCGAACGGCGTCGATACGCAGAATCTGCCTACATTTGGCTGGCTGATCGGCTGGGCAATGGCCTTGTTGGCGGTTAGCATGGCTGCACGAGAAATCGACTCGCAACAGCGACGCTTTGCGCAAGGCGCGCTTGGGAAATATTTGCCCCGAGACATAGCGAAGGAGATTCTGGATCAGCCCGACCGGCTGGCCCTTCACGGGGAAAAACGAGAGATATTTGTCGTGTTTTCCGATCTGGAGGGTTTCACCAGCCTGTCGCATCAGATCGAGCCCGAAATGGTCGCAAGCTTGCTGAACGCCTATCTCGACGCGTTATGCTCGGTCATCCTTAAATATGGTGGCACGATCGACAAATTCGTTGGCGACGCCACCGTCTCCTTCTGGGGCGCGCCAATTTCCCGGCCCGACGATGGCCAACGCGCTGCAAAAGCAGCCTATGAGCTGTGGCAGGCCGGCGAAGCATTCCGCAAAGCAGCGCCGGCGGGGGTTCCGCCTATCGGCATGACTCGGGTGGGCCTTCATTTCGGTGAGGCGGTCATCGGTAATTTCGGCGGCGAAGGACGCATCCAATATACAGCGCTAGGCGACAGCATGAACACCGCCAGCCGTCTGGAAAGTGCGAACAAACAAACCAAGACAGGCGTATTGGCCAGCCGAGAAGCCGTCGAACGGTCGGGCCTTGATTGGTGGCGACCCTTGGGATCCGTCCAGCTGCGCGGACGAGCCCTGCCAGTCGACATTTTCGAACCGCGGCCGGACATATCTGCAACCGATCGGCAAGAACTGACCGTTTTGCTTAACGCAGCGGCCGATGGCAAGGATTGTGCTATAGAAAAGCTGCAAGCGGCGGTTTTGTCCAATCCTGACGATTCTGCTCTCGCTAATCTGTTATACCGTATGAAGAACGCTCATCCAGGAGGGTATTATGCGTTGGACTGACAACAAGATATGCGCAGCCGCGATGGCTGTTTTGGCTTTTGCACTGGCCCCAGCAGCCTTGGCAGAGCCGATGGTCATCAAATATCAGGGTCCGGCGGGGCAAAATTACAAGCCAGGCAAAAAACTGCAGGCAAATCAGCCAGTCACACTGAAAGCGGGCGAAACGTTGACGGTACTCGACGAGCGCGGCACCCGCACGTTGCGTGGGCCGGGCACGTTCAGCACTTCGAGTGCGCCAACCGCCAACAACGTAGGGCCGACAAGCCTTGCGAGCCTCATCAAAACCAGTTCGGTACGCCGCGCACGGACGGGGGCTGTTCGCGGTACCAATACGCCAAAGGTAGCAGCGCGAAGCCCGAATTTGTGGTTTGTTGATATTTCCAAAAGCGGCACGATATGCGTTCCAGATTTTAGCAGGCTGCAACTTTGGCGCGCCGACACAGCGCAGCCGCTCAAGCTTACGGCATCGTCATCGCTGGCTTCAGGAACGGCAAACTTCCTGAAAGGCCAGCCAACCGCAAGTTGGCCAAATCAGGTGACGCCGGTCGACGGCGGGCGATATACAATCATGAGATCGGGCGGTAGCGACGCTGTTACAATAAATCTGGTGCAACTGACGGTAAATGGTGACGAGGCGTTGGACAAAATGGCGTCCAATTTGCTGTCCCGGGGCTGTCAGACGCAGGGCGAGCTCTTGGCTGAAACCTTCGCCCAGGCAGATCCGGTACCTATAAGCGGATCCTGAATTAGACCTGCGCAGCGCCGGTAAGTTGTTTGTATATGGCAGGTTTTGCAGTATAGTGATGCTCATGGATGCAATGGAGGTTTGATATTTTCCAGCATCCCGATCCCTTGGTCGCAGGGGGATCGAAGATACGCCTTTGATTATGCTGTCTTTGGTCTGAATGTGGGTGAAAATTCGTCGAGAGCTGCGCTTACGCACAGTTCCGCTACGGAGCCAGAGGGGAAAATATGGCGTTGCGCGTTGGAAATAGCGTTTGGGCTGCGGTAGCCGCGCCGCTGGTGTTTGCCATAATTGCACCGGCGGACGTCCATGCACAGACCACCAGCGGCCCAACGCGCGACGAACTTGAAAGCAAGACGCTTCCAAAAATCCGGCCGCAGGGCAGTCGCCTATCGGTCGATGGAGGCTTGGAATATGCGCCCTGCCCGCTTGCCGATCCAAGTTTCGCCAATGTCAGGGTAACATTCTCGCAGGTCGAGTTTACAAATTTGCAGGGTATCCCGGCTGCGGCACTGGAGGATAGCTGGCGCCAATTTGCCGGAAAGAGCCTGCCGGTCGCCGAGATTTGCACAATCCGTGACCGGGCGGCTACCACCTTGCGAAAGGCGGGCTATTTGGCAGCAGTACAAGTCTTGCCGCAGCGCATAGCCACTGACGGTATATTGAAATTCGACGTCCTAATGGCCAAGCTGGTAAAGATACAGGTCAGGGGTGACGCCGGACCGTCCGAGCGACTGATCGCTCGATATCTGGAGCCATTGACCCTACAACCGCTGTTCAACGCCGTTGAAGCCGAGAGGGCCATATTGCTTGCGCGCGACATTCCAGGCTATGACGTCCGCTTGACGCTGAGGCCTGCCGGGACCGCACCTGGAGAAGTTTTGGCGGAGGTCGCCGTTACACATCAGCGCTTCGAAGTTGAGGCTAATGTCCAGAATCTAGCCGGACCGGATACAGGCCGCTTCGGCGGACTTGTGGGCATCAAAATCAACGGACTGACTGGTTTGGGTGACCAAACGAGCGCGAGCGTCTACAACACTTTCGACATTCACGAGCAAACCATTGTTCAGGCCGGGCATAGCTTCTTGGCTGGCGCCAGCGGCTTGCGGCTCGGCGCCGACATCACCTATGCATGGACATCACCAACGCTCAATCCGCCAGCGCCGATAAAGTCGGAAACACTGGTTGCAAGCTTCGATGCAAGCTTCCCTGTCATTCGCAGGCAAAGTCGCAACTTGATAGTATCTGGCGGGCTTGAGCTGGTGGAACAGGAAATCAAATTCGGTCCTGTTCTGCTGATTAGGGACAAGCTGCGCATAATTTACGCGCGGATGGATTTTGATCAGATCGACCCAGCAAGCCTTTCCAGCCAAACCGGCTATTCGACCGCAGAACCACGCTGGCGCTATGGCGGCAATGTTGAGGTGCGGCAGGGCATTTCTGCTTTTGGCGCTAGCCGCAGTTGCGGGGTAGGCTTTGTCAATTGCCTACCGCCATTTACGCCGCTCAGCCGTATCGAGGCTGACCCTACAGCTTTCGTCGGACGCGCGCGAACTTATGTTGAGTTCCGCCCTACGCCAAATGTCACCTTCGCTTTAGAAACCCGCGGGCAATATTCGCCGAATGCGCTCAGTTCTTTCGAGGAATTTTCTGCGGGAAATTACACTGTGGGTCGTGGTTATGACGCAGGCAGTTTGCTTGGCGATAGCGGCATCGGTTCGCGCGCCGAACTGCGTTTGTTTAAGTTGCAGCCAAAATCACGTGACAATGTGTCAGCCCAGCCTTTCGCTTTTTTTGATGCGGCACGGGTGTGGAATAAAGACCGGTTTGCACCGCCCTATGTGTCCGGACGCGAGAATCTTTACTCGGTTGGCGGCGGAGTCAATGTCGCGTGGGGTAACAAAGCGCAGCTGAGCATTTATGCTGCCGCCCCACTCAAGACAACCGGGTTGCAAGGCAGCAAGGGCGATGTCCGCATTCTGATGTCGTTAACCGCAAAACTCATTCCGTGGAGCCGCTAATGGCATATCCTGCTTTATCACCTCAAACGGCTCCAAAGCTAACGCGCCATGCTTCACGCCGTTTTCTTTTCGGCGCAGCAGCACTCGCAATTGCCACTGCCGGATTGTCGCAGCAAGTAGCGGCCCAGTCATTTCAGGGAACGCCAACGGTTCTTGTCGGCAACCCGACATTCAGCACATCGCCAAATAGAACAACGATTTTCATCAATGGCAATCTTACGGTCATTAATTGGCAACCTACCAATACCGGCAGCGGGCCGGTTCTGTTTCAGCCAGCGGGAACCACCGCCGAGTTTTTTTCGGCAAACACCCCTGATTTTGCTGTTTTAAACCGGATACTTCCCGTCGATGCGGGCGGTGCAGCTGTCTTAAACCGGCCAGTCCGGTTTGACGGAACAGTGACTTCAACATTTAGCTCTGGCAATGCTGGTAGCATTTGGTTTTACACACCGGGCGGCATCATATTGGGTGCCAGTTCCGTTTTTGACGTCGGCAGCTTGGTATTATCGACCAGCGACATAAACCCGGCGAGCCTTTTTGTTGGCAATAATGGCACAATCAATTTTACCGGCACGCCCAACCCGGCTTCGGCGATTACATTGGAAAACGGCGCTCGGGTCAACGCGTTGATCAATGGTTCAAGCTATGTTGCGATGGTCGCGCCGCGTATCGTGCAAAATGGCAATATACAGGTTGATGGGTCAGCAGCACTTGTCGGTGCAGAGGCCGTTGATATCACCATGAACGGCGTAACCGGATTGTTCGATATTGCCGTTTCAACGGGCACCAGCGACGCCAATGGTGTGGTGCATGGAGAGCTTGGAACCACCAGCGGGCCAAGCAGCGCAGGCTCGGGCGATCCGAAGCGCATCTATATGGTGGCTATCCCAAAAAACACCGCGATCAGCATGTTGGTGAACGGCAATGTCGGCTATACGCCAGCGGCCACCGCCACCGTGCAAAATGGTGAGGTGGTCCTGTCGGCAGGCTACAACATTGCAAATGGTGGTGTGGATCTTGGCGAACATGCTGCGCCCGTAAACAATGTACAGGCCAATCTCACTATCGGCGAAACATCAAGCCTGCCAACCAGCTTTAGTAGCCGTGTTTTCGCCCGCGCCTCGGGCAATTTATTGGCCAGCCCTGGAACCGCGATCAACGGCTTGAGCTTCCTCGCCTTTAGCGGCAGTGCATTCTTGTTTGGTGATACGTCGTCAGTTGTAGAAGCCGCAAATGCTAATGAGCTCATCGCTGTTGGCGGTGATCTGTTTGTTTCATCACGCCGCGCCGGGCAGGGCGGAACCGCAGCGATACGCGCGTTTGGCGGACTGATCGCCGTTGGTGGTGCCTTGACAGTTGATGCTAGTTCGCTTGGCTTTTCCGGCACAACGGCTGGCATTTCGCTCTCTAATTTAGTCGGAGGAAATGGCCGTGGCGGGAATGCCTCCATCAATGTCGTAGATGGAAATTTGCAGATCACCGGCGCCACCCAAGTGACAGCACGCGGTATCGGCGGCTATGGCATTCAATCTATGGGTAGCGGTTTTGGCGGCAATGCGACCGTCAATTTGACCGGTGCCAACGCTATCGCGTTACTAACCGGCGGCTTGAATGTTCAAGGCGAGGGCTTCGGCGTTCTAAGTTTTCTCTCGTCGTCAGGCGTTACCCTTGATCCGCCCGAAGCAGTCGATGGCGGAAACGGCACCGGCGGTTCTGCGGTGGTGAATATCGGCGAGATCAATCAGCTGACGCTACCGACCCTGACTATCAACGCATCGGGCACAGGCGATAATGCAGGCGCTTCTTTTTTCAATGGCGGCGTTGGCGGTGGGCTCGGCGGGATCGGCACTGGCGGCACGGCATCGCTTAGCCTCAACGGCGAAGCACTAGTTCTGCCCGAGCTAATCGTCGAAGCATCGGGTTTCGGCGGCAGCGGCGGTTCGAGCGTAAATCCAAATGACCCTGCTGGCAATGGCGGAGCAGGATTTGGCGGAACCGCGACGATAACACTGACGGGCACGGCGAGTGTGAACCAGGCTGTGGGCATTAGTGGTGAAATTGCAGCCATTGCGATAGGAAACGGCGGCAGCGGCGGTATCATCGCAGGGGGCGGCACGCTGGATAGCGGTTCTGGTGGCAGTGGCACCGGCGGAACTGCCAGTATTTCGATTGGCGGCGCGTCGCAACTCGGCGCTGATAGAGTATCAGCCTTTGCCGATGGGATAAGTGGGCGAGTCGGTAATGGCAGCACCAACTTTGGCGGAACGGGAATTGCAACGGGTGGCGATGCATCCGTAATCATTGCAACAACCGGAACAGTGAATGCAAATTTCTTGAGGGTTTCAGCTGACGCGCTGACATATCAGTCATCGAGGACCGGTGATACAACTGGCGGAACGGCCTTACTTACAGTTTCAAATGGTATTGTAAATTTGGACGATATCAATGTGTCGGCAAATGCATCGATTGACCCGGAAGCCGGTCAGAATGTTGGGTCGAGCAATGGCTTGATAGCGGGCAACGGCACGGGCGGCACAGCTTCATTGTCGATTACCGGCGGATCGCTGACGACCAATAGTGCCTCTGTTGCCGCGATCGGCCGGGGAGGCGGACAGAACCCCGACGGAAACCCGATTGATCCTGACAGTGCCATCGAACAGGCATTGGCGGGCGGGACCGGTACCGGCGGGAATGCATCTTTCTCAATTTCCGGAGGTTCGGTCAGTTTTGCCCAGCCATTGGTGATCGACGCTTCCGGCACGGGCGGCAACGGATACATCAACGCCGACACCTTCGCAACTCAACCTGTTGTTTCTGGCGCAGGCGGCGCAGGCGTTGGTGGCACCGCATCGTTGACGGTGACTGGCGGCCTTTTGACCGCTCCCATTGTTGATCTGCGATCAAACGGCACAGGCGGCAATGGTGGCGATTTCTGGGGAGAAAGCGCAGGTAATGCAGGCGCAGGTGGGAATGGCATCGGCGGCATGACAAATTTTAATGCCAGCCAGGATGTGTTTATTATTGACGCGCTGAATTTGTCCGCGACCGGCAATGGGGGTGTTGGAGGGGTGTCTGCTGATCCGATATTTGCCGGATCGTTGGTTGGATATAGCGCAGGTGCCGCAACTGGCGGCAGCGGTGGCAACGGATTCGGCGGACGGGCAACATTGTCGCTCGATTTTGACCCGGTTCTGGCGAGCCTCATCATTGATACGAGCGGGATTGGCGGGAACGGCAACCTTGGCTTGGTCGGCGGCGTTGGCGGCAATGGCTTTGGCGGCAGCGGGACATCCGGCGCGCGGCTGGCTCTTAACTTTGGCAACTTGACGGTCGATGCGTTGATAGTCCGTTCAAACGGCACCGGCGGCAATGGTGGCGAAGGAACCGGCGGACCAGGCGGCGTGGGCGGGAATGGCACTGGTGGTGATGCCGATCTATTGGCCGATGGCGCTGGCTCCAACCTAACGACACTGAATGTTTTGGTGCAGGCCAATGGCCTTGGCGGCAATGGCGGCATAAGTCGTGGCGGCAGCGGCGCTGCTGGTGGAAACGCTCAAGGCGGCAATGCGCGCCTGACGATTTCAAATGCGGCAACGGGTAATCTTGGCACGACGGTGATTGCGGCCCTCGCCATTGGTGGCGTTGGTGGCGACGCTCCGGCTGGCCTTCCGGGCGGCAGCGGCGGCAACGCGGTAGGCGGAAATGCAGCACTTGCGGTGAACGCTGCAACGGCCACTTCAACGGATATTCTGGTTCAAACCGATGGCCGCGGAGGTAACCCGGGTGTCGACGGTATTGGCGGCAACGGCACCGGCGGCGGCGGGTCGGTCGCAGTCACCACTGGCAGCTATAGCGCCAATGTGGCGACGATTACCGCAAATGGTCGCGGCGGCCCAGCAGGTGGTGCGTCTAACGGCGGCAACGCTACGATTAGCTCAATTGGCGGAAGTATCAGCTTCAACACGACAACCGCCAGAGCCGAAGGCGAAACCGGTTTACAAGCGGGCGGTCTAGTATCGATTCTGGCGGGCGCTAACGCATTCGGCACATCGGGCGTGATGTCGCTGGGCCTTGCGACGCTCAGCAGCGATGCCGTAAACGGGGCCGCCGGGATAGTCCGGATCAACAACGATAATGGAAATCCGGCGGGCGGCGCTATCCAGTTTAGCCAGTTGTTTGCTTCTGCTGATGGTTTCGCGTCTACAAATCCGGCGGGCGGCGTTTTTGTCCGGGCGAACCAATCCGATATATTGGTTTCGGGCGACGCCAACTTGTTCGCG
This sequence comes from Sphingomonadales bacterium, assembly GCA_031400695.1. Lineage (GTDB taxonomy): Bacteria > Pseudomonadota > Alphaproteobacteria > Sphingomonadales > Sphingomonadaceae > Sphingorhabdus_B. The sequence goes on from JANNQI010000059.1 coordinate 120,975, forward strand.
CGCGACTCCATCCGTATTGACGGCATCGGGCAAGGCACATTCGCGGTGGCGGGCAACGTCAACGGCACGGCCGGAAGCAGCATTTTCATAACCCATAGCGGGCAACCCGGCTTGATCGATACGGTTCGCGGAACGATCGTTTCGTTTTTCGCCAATAATAGTATCGACGCGCAAACCGGCAGCATCATTCGCGCCGCTAATTTTGCAGATATCCAGACCGCAAATGGCTTTGTGAATATCGATCAACTGTTCGCGGCCAACAATTCTGTCGTTGCGGCGGGCGCGGATGTCACCATAAGAAACGCTAATATTACCAATGGCTCGCTCAATCTAGCGGCGGGCAGAATAATCGGCAATACGTCAAGCTGGCGGCGCGCGACCGCGACTATTCAGGGCGCGGTAACGGTCAGCAATATGCTGGTAGTCAATTCCGGCGGCGATATCGTGACGGGCAATGGTGCCATAATCAGGACCGGCAACAATGTCATTTTCAATGCGGGCGATGACATCATCATCCGCAATACCGCCATCAACTCTGCGCTGAATGTCACGGCCAGCGGCGAGATCCAACTGAACAGCGGCGCGATAACGCCTGTTGATGCCATAGTGGGTGAAATTCGCTCACTGGTAATCGCCAACAGTTCGCTGACGTCGACCGGTTTCGATGTGAACCTAAATGCCGACGCGATTGACGCCACGTCGGCAACGCTCAACGCCAACCGTTTGACCGCAACGGTCAACAACGCGCCGCCAGCCGGAGTGGCCGGCGGCAATGATGGCGGTTTGCTGGCAGCGAATTGCATACAAGGAAATATCTGCCTGGGTGCGATAAGCACGCCAACACAGATTCTCATCGGACCAGCAACTGGAAGCGTTGGACTGGCTAATCGGGTGACAATGGCTGGATCCTTGGCCTCGAACAACATCTCCATCCGCGCCCGCGACGGCATTACCTTTGCAGGACCGCTAAATGCTGCTGCAACCAATAATCTGCTCGTTTCAGTATTGAACGGCGCGATTGACCTAACCGGTGCCACCAATTTGAGCGGCGGCAATTCACTCAATCTTTATGCAGGTGCGGGCGCGATCACTGGCCCGAATACCGCGCTAAGTTCGAACGGCAACATCGGCCTGTTTGCCAATGGCGGCATCACATTGGGTTCTGTCGATACCGGCGGCGTTCTGAATACCGTCGCCAATGATGGCAGCGTTGCAACCGCTGACAGCCTAGTAACGCTGAGCAACGTCACGATTACCGGCCAGCTCGCGGTTCGCGGCGGCGCTGCCAATATCAATTCAGGTGGCGCGATTACGACGGGCAGCATATTGACGACCTCGGGCAATGATGTGTTGCTCAACTCGGCCGGCGGGCAGTCGCTTGGGGCGGTGAATTCAGGACGCGATCTGATCGTCAACGCGGCGTCGCTAAATGCGACTTCTGTTGCTGCACAGCGCAACGTGAACGCGGTAGTAAGCGGCAGCGCAACTTTGGGCAACACAACCGGTAGCCTTATTACTCTGCGCGCCGGACAAGACGTGACCTTTAGCGGAACAGCAATAGCGACAACAGCCATTGACGTGGCCGCAAACGGACAAGCCGGGTTCAACGGCGCAGCAAGCGGGCCCAATATCACGGTCCGGTCGGGCAACATCCTGATCAGCGGCGGTGGACGCCTTGGTACAATCGGTACCACGCAAAACGTTATCCTGACAAACAGCGCCGGTGCGCAGATGACTATCGGCGGCAGCGGAATGACCGGAAGCTACAGCTTGTCAGATGCAGAGCTCGCGCGAATTTTCGGCAATAACATCGACATTAGCTGGACCACCAATTTGGCGAATACCGGTGCTCCGGTTACACCGCCAACGGGCGGATTCGCACAGCCAAGCATAGTCGTCGGCGCGCTGACTTTGGCTAGCCGTGCCAGCAATACAGCGGGCAATCTCGCGGCAAATGGCACGTTGTCTATCCGCACGCCGGGCACGATGCGGGTTAACGGAATCGTTGCGCTGAATGGAGCCGGCAGTGGCAACACGCTCCGCCTGAGCGCAGACCAGTCGTTGCAAATAATTCCCGGTCAGGGCTCAATCGCAATCCGCGACGGCGCAAATGCCCTCGCCGGAACTATCATATTGAATTCTAACAATATTATCGCGGCCTCACCCTCTGCCATTGCAGACATCGCCGGGCAATCGGACCGAATGCTTATCAACACGCGCCTTGGTATGAATGACGGATTTGTAAGCGACATCGGCACGTTGAGCGCGGACACCGTAAACTTGAATGCCGGCAATAATATCTTCGTCCAAAATACCGGCAACGGAGGATCCTTCCGCGATCGGCGGGGGATTACCGCTAACGCAATTGAAATTAGCCTCATCGGTCCAGCAGGCCTACCAAATCCCAACGGCCTGATCGTCATCAATGGCCAGATTACCGCAACGCCGGGCTTTGCCACCGGGCTGTCGGCGATACCCTTGCTCAGCATCAACGGCACGCCCAGCCAGACCGCAGCTGGATTTGACTCGCTATCGACCATGAATGGCTGCCAAATTACCGCGTTGGCTGCCTGCCGCCAACAGGAGAACCCTATCTCGGTGACTCATGACGACATCAACAAGCCGTTCGACACAGGGCAGATTGGTGACAATCAGTTTCCAACAGCGTTGATCGAGATGAAAGAAACCGAAACCTTCGGCTACCCGCCGCTGATTGACGAGCCGGTCACGGGTTCGGGCAATGACGACCTGTGGCCCGCCACATGCGAAGCCGACGAAGAGACTTGTCCTGCACCCTCCAGCCAATGATTAAACACATCAATAATTAGACAAGGCCAAACATGACACAAAAAGCTTCCGATCTGTTCATTTCGTGCCTGGAGGATGAAGGTGTCGAGTATATCTTTGGCGTACCAGGCGAGGAGAATCTGGATTTCCTCGACAGCCTGTCCCGGTCCACAAAAATCAAGCTGATCCTCACGCGGCATGAGCAAGGCGCTGGCTTTATGGCCGCAACTTATGGCCGCCACACTGGAAAAACTGGTGTCTGTCTGGCGACATTAGGCCCGGGTGCGACCAATCTGGTGACGGCGGCGGCGTACGCGACATTGGGTGGTATGCCGATGATGATGATTACTGGGCAGAAGCCGATCAAAAAATCGAAGCAGGGCCGGTTCCAGATTCTCGATATAGTGGCAATGATGGGGCCGATTACTAAATATACCCATCAGATGGCGGCATCGGACAATATCCCGAGCCGGGTGCGCGAGGCATTTCGTCTGGCCGAGGAAGAGAAACCGGGCGCTGTACATATCGAACTACCCGAGGACATCGCAGACGAGCATACCGACGCGATGCCGATTAAACGCAGCCTGTCAAGGCGCCCTGGCGCTGATCCGAAAGCTGTTCGTGCTGCGGTCGAGGCATTGGAGAAGGCAAAATCGCCGGTGCTCGTGATCGGTGCCGGGGCCAACCGTACCATGACCAGCCGGATGTTGCTGCAATTTGTCGAGAAAACCGGCATCCCCTTTCTGACCACGCAATTGGGCAAGGGCGTGATTGACGAGCGCCACCCCAAATTTCTGGGTTGCGCGGCGCTGTCGGCAGGCGATTTCGTCCACCGCGCGGTCGAGGCATCGGACTGCATCGTCAATATCGGCCATGACGTGATCGAAAAGCCCCCATTTTTCATGCGGACCGGAGGCGCGACGGTTATCCACGTGTCGAGCAAGACCGCCGAGGTCGACCCGGTCTATTTCCCGCATATCGAAGTTATCGGCGATATTGCCAATGCCATCTGGCAGATGAAGCAGGATATCGTCCCGCAGGGCAGTTGGCACTGCGGGCATATGCTCGATTACCGCAAAGCCGAGGTCGAACATACTATGAGACTTTCCGGTGACACCCGTTTCCCGATTTTCCCCCCGCACGCAGTCAAGCAGGTGCGCGATGTCATGCCCGATGACGGCATCATCTGTCTCGATAACGGCGTCTACAAAATCTGGTTCGCGCGCGGCTATGCAGCGCACCGGCCTAACACCGTACTGCTCGACAACGCGCTCGCGACGATGGGCGCTGGATTGCCGTCGGCAATGATGTCTGCAATGGTTTACCCCGATCGCAAAGTAATGGCGATCTGCGGTGATGGCGGCTTCATGATGAACAGCCAAGAAATGGAGACCGCGGTGCGGCTCGGCCTCGACATCACGGTGCTGATTTTGCGGGACGACAGCTATGGCATGATCCGCTGGAAACAGGCGAATATGGGCTTTGCCGACTGGGGCCTGACCTATGGCAACCCAGACTTCGTCAAATATGCCGAAAGCTATGGCGCGCATGGCCATCGCGTTGAAAGCGCTGCGAATCTCACCGACTTGCTGGTGCATTGCCTTGGCACGCCGGGCGTGCATCTTATTGACTGTCCAGTCGACTATTCGGAGAATGACCATATCCTCAACCGTCAGATTAAGGAACTGAGCGCCGCCTTATGACTAAGCTCAAGGATATTTATCCGCTTTATCTGAATAACAAGGCAGCGCAGCCCAACGCCGACCTCGCGGTGACCGACAAATATACCGGAGAAGTTGCGTTCCGCGTCGCGCTTGCCGACAGCACGACCATTGACGCAGGGATCGCGGGCGCGGTTGCCGCCGCCGAACCGATGGCCGCAATGGCCAGTTACGAACGGCAAAATGTCCTGATGCACTGCGTTTCCCGGTTCAAGGAGCGCTCCGAAGAGCTGGCTTATGCGCTGTGCGTCGAGGCGGGCAAGCCGATCAAGGACAGCGAAGGTGAAGTAACCCGGCTGATCGACACGTTTCGTATTGCCGCCGATGAATCGGTGCGGATGACGGGTGAGGTTCAGCCGCTCGATATCAGCCCGCGTGCCAAGGGCTATCAGGGAATGTGGAAGCGTGTGCCGATCGGGCCTTGCAGTTTCATATCGCCGTTCAACTTTCCGCTGAATCTGGCGGCGCACAAGATTGCGCCGGCCGTTGCCGTGGGTTGCCCGTTCGTTATGAAGCCTGCCAGCCGCACACCGCTGGGCGCGATCATAATGGGCGAAATATTGGCGGAAACCGATTTGCCTGAAGGCGCGTTCTCTATCCTGCCCGCAAGCCGCGATGGCGCTGATCTGTTTACCGAGGATGACCGGCTCAAACTGCTATCGTTCACCGGTTCGCCCGATGTCGGCTGGGCACTCAAGGCCAAAGCGGGCAAGAAGAAAGTCGTGCTCGAACTGGGAGGAAATGCGGCGGTCATCATCGACCATGACGCTGATTTGGGCGATGCCTTGGAACGTGTCATTTTCGGGGCATTCTACCAATCGGGCCAAAGCTGCATCGGTGTGCAGCGAATCATCATCCATGACAGCATATATGACCGGTTCCGCGACATGCTGGTCGCGCGCGCTAGAACGCTAGTTTCAGGAAGCCCGCACGACCGCGATACCTTCATTGGCCCGATGATCGCCGTCAAAGAAGCCGCGCGGCTTGAAGGTTGGATTCAAGAGGCAATCGCGGACGGCGCTAAGCTGCTTTGCGGCGGGAAACGCGTCGGTGCGATGCTGGAGGCGACTTTGCTAGAAAATGTGCCGCGCACAGCCAAAGCTAACCGCGAAGAAGTGTTCGGCCCGCTCGCCATATTGTCTCGCTTCACCGATTTTGATGCCGCGCTCGATGAAGTGAATGACAGCAAATTCGGATTGCAGGCGGGCATCTTTACCCGCGATCTTTTCAAATCACTTGATGCGTGGGACCGGCTTGAGGTCGGCGGGGTCGTCATCAACGATGTGCCCAGCTACCGCGTCGATAATATGCCCTATGGCGGGGTGAAAGATTCAGGGCTCGGCCGCGAGGGCATCCGTTTTGCGATGGAGGACATGACCGAAATCCGAAATCTGGTCATTCGGCGGAGAAAATAAGGGAGAATTATCGCACGTCAGCATTCGGGTCGCACCAGATGACACAAGAGGGAGGATATTATGGCTTCAGCGGATCATGTCGACTTACCCAGTTTCATGCAAGGCGTGCAAAAGCGCAACCCGGGGCAAACCGAATTCATTCAGGCGGTGCAGGAAGTTTCGGAGGATATTTTCGATTTTCTCGCTGACAAAGAACGATACCACCGTGAACAGATATTGCGGCGCATCGCCGAGCCCGACCGAATCATCTCTTTCCGTGTCTGCTGGGAAGACGACAACCACAATGTCCGCGTACAGCGCGGCTGGCGGGTGCAGAATAACAACGCCATCGGCCCGTATAAAGGCGGTATCCGTTTTCACCCCTCGGTCAACGAGAGCGTGCTCAAGTTTCTGGCTTTTGAACAAACCTTCAAGAATGCGCTGACCGGATTGCCGATGGGTGGAGGCAAGGGCGGCTCGAACTTCAACCCCAAGGGCAAGAGCGACCATGAGGTCATGCGTTTTTGCCAGTCGTTCATGACCGAACTTTACCGTCATGTCGGCGCAGATGTCGATGTGCCTGCGGGTGATATCGGCGTCGGTGGACGCGAAATCGGTTATATGTTCGGCCAGTACAAGCGGATCACCAACCAGTTTACCGGCGTTTTAACCGGCAAGGGACTTGAATATGGCGGCTCGCTGATCCGCACCGAGGCGACGGGCTATGGCGCGGTCTATTTTCTCGCCAACATGCTCAAGACCAAGGACTTGGATTTAGTTGGCAGAACCGCCGTGATATCGGGATCGGGCAATGTCGCGACGCATGCCGCCGAAAAAGCGAATATGATGGGCGCAAAAGTGGTGACGCTATCTGACAGTAGCGGTTTCATCCACGATCCGGCGGGAATGAATCAGGAAAAGATCGACTGGGTCAAGACGCTGAAGAACGTCCGACGCGGGCGGATTAGCGAATATGCCGATCATTTTGCCGGTGCGTCGTTCCACGAAGGCAAACGGCCATGGGCCGTGCCCTGCGATGTTGCCCTGCCATGCGCCACGCAGAACGAGCTGCTGGGCGATGATGCCCGCGAGCTGATCAAAAATGGATGCATGGCGGTCAGCGAAGGCGCGAACATGCCGACCGACCTGGACGGCGTGCATGTGTTCAAGGCGGCAAAAATCCTGTTCGCACCAGGCAAGGCGGCTAATGCAGGCGGCGTTGCGGTTTCTGGGCTGGAGATGAGCCAGAATTCGGCGCGGATATCGTGGAAAGAGGACCAGTTGCAGCAGTTGTTAATCGACATCATGGACGGCATCCATGCGCGGTGCGTCGAATATGGCCAAGTCGGCGGCGGCCATTGCGACTATGTACGTGGCGCAAATATCGCAGGTTTCAAGAAAGTCGCCGATGCGATGCTAGCATATGGCGTGGTTTGAACTCAGTGCTTGAAAAGCCGCGTAAAGGGCAGGATAGTTGCTGCCGATGTCATTTTCTCGAGGGAGAAAATATCGCACATGGATGAGGGTGCAGGAAACCGCAAACCGGGGAGAAAAATATCTTTCAGCCTGATCTGCCTGTTGGCCACGCTTGCCCTGTTCAGCGGCGCCCTGCTGATGTCTCCCGCGCGCGCAGACCGGTCATCTGGCGGGGCACATTTGGGGGTTGCATCCTGCGCGGGTTCGACATGCCACGGCCGGTTGGAGGCAGATGGGCCAGTTGTAAGGCAAGACGAGCTTTTGCGTTGGCAAGAACCGTCATCGCCTGCGGGCAAACACAGCACGGCTTACTCCGTCCTGCTGGGTTCGCGCAGCGCCGTGATTGCCAGAAATCTGGGGATTGGTAAGGCGTCGTCAGCCGCAATGTGTCTCGGCTGCCACACCGATCCGGCCGGCGCACGCGGCGGGCGGTTTCAGGTTGCTGACGGCGTCGGCTGCGAGGCCTGCCACGGCGCGGCGGGGGGATGGATTGCCAGCCATTATGCCGTTGGCGCATCACATGCTTCCAACGTGGCGCGCGGCTTGGTGCCGTTGGAAAACCCCAAGGTTCGAGCCGCTGTCTGCCTTGATTGCCATTTTGGCAGCGCCGACCAAGGCCAGTTCGTCAATCACCGAATCATGTCGGCCGGTCATCCGCGCATCTCGTTCGAGCTAGATCTGTTTTCGACATTGCAGCAGCATCATAATGAAGATGCCGATTATGCCGCGCGCAAGGGGCGCAGCGACAATGTGAAGTTATGGGCCGTAGGTCAGGCGATGGCGCTCAAACGCTCGCTGGACCTGTATACCAATCCGGCGCGCGGAACTGAGGGTGTGTTTCCCGAATTCTATTTCTTCGACTGTCATAGCTGTCATCGCCGCATTTATGATCAGGCAGACGCCGTGAAGACCGGCATATCCAACCCTGGGCGTCCCATCCCCGAGGGCATGCCGCCCTATAATGACGAAAACATCATTATGTTGTCGGCGGCGGCGCGGGTCGTAGCGCCTGCATCCGCCGCACAATTTGAAACGGCGAGCCGCAATTTTCACGCCGCGCTTGCGCAGGATCGCGGATCAGCAATCGCGGCCGCGCGCAAACTGGCGGGCGCGGCGGACAGCCTCGCCAGCGCCTTTTCTGCGGGCAGTTTTGGCAGCGGGCAAGCTTTTGCGATTATCGATACCATATCGAGCGAGGCGATATCGGCGCGTTTCACCGATTACGAAGGATCGGTGCAGGCGGTGATGGCGGTCGATACCTTGCTCAACGCGCTGGTCAAATCGGGTTCGGTAACCGTGGGCTCGGCCGCCGGCATTCGCGCCAACGTAAACCGCGCTTATGCAGCAGTGCGCGACCCCAATGATTACCGTCCGCAAGATTTCCGCAATTCGCTTGGTGCTGCGGCCCGGGCAATACGTTCATTGAGATAGCGATGGGAAAAACTCTTTCCTCGCTAGTCGCTGCTGGTACCATTTTCCTCACCGCGTGCGGCGGGGGAGGTGGCAGCGGTAGCGGCGGGGGTGGCAGCAGCAGCGGCGGGAGCAGCAGCGGCGGCCCGCCACTGCCACCATCGACCACGCGCGCTTATGCCGACCCGGTGCAGGAATCGCTCAGCGTAGTCGATGTCGAGCGAGTTATTTCGCTTGCCGTGGCAGAAGCGCGCGCACGTAACATAGCCGCGAGCATTGCGGTCACCGACCGGGTGGGCAATGTGCTCGGCGTATTTGTGATGAACGGTGCAAACCTTACGCTGAAAATTCCCGATGCGCCGAGCGGGACGGCGGCCAACACCGAGTTGCAGGGACTTAGCCTGCCAGCCCCTGCTGCGCTTGCAGGGGCGATCGCAAAAGCCATTACCGGCGCCTATCTTTCCAGCGGCGGCAACGCTTTTTCAACACGCACCGCCAGCCAGATCGTGCAGCAGAATTTCCCGCCCGCGCCGACCACGGTGGGTCTGGAGAGTGGCCCGCTTTATGGCGTACAGTTCAGCCAATTGCCTTGCTCAGACCTGAACCAGCGCTTTGGCGCGCTCGGCGGAGCAGCCTTGATCGGCCCGAAGCGGTCGCCCTTGGGCTTAGCCGCTGACCCCGGCGGATTTCCTCTTTACAAAAATGGTGCAGTTGTAGGCGGCGTGGGCGTGATGGCAGACGGCATATATGGCTTCGATCCCAACATATTGGACATCGACAACGACGCAGAGGAGTTCATTGCCCTAGCCGCGACCATCGGCTTTGACGCGCCGGGTGCCGTTCGTGCCGACCAGATTAATGTGGATGGCACATCGTTGCGCTATTCCGATGCGACGGCGGCCGGCCTGCGCGGCGGGACACCGATTGGTCTGGCATCGCTGATCGGCAGTATCGGCAACCTGATTGCCGTTCCCGGGTATAATAACGCGTCCGTTATCGCAGGGGCCGCTTATGGCAGCGAAAGCTCCGGCGTGCGTCCATCAACGGCATCTGAATTTTCGAACCGCGATGCCTATGTCCTGACCAGCGGTGCGGGAACAAACCGCTTTCCTGTCAGGGCCGGCACCGACGGCGCAGCGATAGCCAGCCCGCTCAGCGCAGCAGAGTCAGCCGCTGTGCTGGAAGAGGCTTTTTTGGTCATGACTCGCTCGCGCGCGCAGATCCGCCGTCCGCTGGACAGCCAGGCGCAGGTGAGTATCAGCCTTGTTGATACCTATGGTTCGGTTTTGGGAGTCGTCCGCTCGCCCGATGCGCCGGTATTCGGGATCGACGTGTCGCTGCAAAAGGCCCGTACTGCCGCTTTTTTTTCAAACGCCCGCGCCGCAACCGAGCTGGCCGCAAACACCAATCCCGACATCAACGCTTTTCTGGTACGCGCCCGAACCTTTTTCGGAAGCACAGCAGTTTTTACCGGCCAGACCGCGTGGTCAAACCGCGCAATTGGCAACATATCGCGTCCTTATTTTCCTGACGGTGAAGTGGGGCGTGCGGCGGGGCCATTGTCGCGCGAGATTACCGGCTTCAATCCATTTTCGACCGGCATGCAGTCGGCATTGGTATTCAGAAACATCCAGACACATGTGAGTTTCCTGCTATCTGGCGGAATCAGCACCGACACGTCTGCGATCTGTACGTCGATGCCGGATGTGGTGGCTGGGCAAAACCGGCTACAAAATGGCATACAGATTTTCCCAGGCTCGGTTCCGATCTATCGGGGCGCGACGCTGGTGGGCGCAATCGGAGTATCGGGTGACGGCATCGATCAGGATGATATGATCAGCTTCCTTGCTGCAAATAATGTCGGGCGGCGGGTGAGCGGGCTGGGCAATGCGCCCGCCGCGAATCGCTCTGACCAGATCCAGGTGAATGTTGGCAACGCGCAGGTCCGGCTGCGTTACATCAGCTGCCCATTTGCACCGTTTCTGGATACCGCGCAGCAGAATGTGTGCATGGGGCTGTGATGATCGACGCCGGTCTCCCACCCGCGCTGACTTACGCCTATTACGCACAGGAAATCGCGCTCGAACAAATCGACGACCCTTCGGTAGAACCGCAAGTAGACGAGTCCACCGACGAGCCAGAGGAAAGCTTGATCGACGGGCGCAAACGGCCGGGCTATCAAAAACGCCTTCCCGACAAGGTGACGCAGGAAAACATCGGCGCGGTCCGCCCTCCCCCTCCCGAAGCATTTCCTGACGATGAGTTCCCGATCCCCGACCGCTGGCGTCTCGTAGAATCGCTCGGACTGGTGAAGGAGCGCTGGTTCGATCCTTATCATCAGAACACGCTGAAGGGCGACCGCCCGATTGACCGTGCCAAAGTGCCGTGGTTGCCGATCAAGGGTGATGACTGGTTCTTTGTTGCCAATCTGGTCAGTGATACGGTCATTGAGCCGCGCACTTTTCCCATTCCTGTCGGTGTCCAGACGACCGAACGGCCCGGCGCGCTCGATGTATTCGGCAAATCGGGTAGTCAGGTATATTCGCAGACTTTTATCGCCGGTGCAGCACTTATCAAGGGGCTGACCGCGTTCAAGCCGCCCGATGTGGAATACCGCGTCACGCTTGCGCTCAATGCCAGCTATGTCAATGTCCCCGAACGGCGCGTGCTGTTTGTGCAGCCATCCAAACCGTCGCACCGCTTCGACTATTTCCTCGGCGTGCAGGAACTGTTCTTCGACTACCATTTGCGTAACACGTCGGACCGCTATGATTTTGAATCGATCCGTATCGGTATCCAGCCATTCCAGAATGATTTTCGCGGCTTTCTATTCAATGACCAGCAACTCGGTGTGCGGCTGTTCGGTAACCGCGACAATAACCGCTTTCAATATAACCTCGCGGCTTTTTGGCGGCTGGAGAAGGACACCAATTCAGGTCTGAATAGTGTGGTGCAGCGGCCTCGAAACGACTGGGTTTTCCTTGCCAACCTGTACCGACAGGATTTCATTTTTCCCGGCCTGACCAGCCAAATTTCGGTTACATACAACATGAACCGCGAAGCGAAACAGATCGAGATTGACGACAACGGCTTTCCGGTGCGTCCCGCCTTGCTTGGCACCTTGCGCGGCCGCAATTATGACGTGGTATATCTTGGCTACAGCGCCGATGGGAAGCTGGGGCGACTGAACCTTACGGCGTCGGCCTATGGCGCGCTGGGCAGCGACCGGAACAGTTTTTTTACGGGCCGAAAGGCCGATATCCGCGCTTATTTCGGGGCCGCGGAGGTTAGTTACGACATCGACTGGATGCGCTTCCGCGCGTCGGGTCTGTACGCCAGCGGTGACCATGATCCCTATGACGAAACCGAGACAGGGTTTGATGCGATCTTTGAAAATCCTGTGTTTGCAGGCGCGGACACCAGCTACTGGATACGCCAGACTATCCCCTTTGCCGGCGGCGGCCGCGCGGTTTCGATTAATGGGCGTAATGGTATCCTCAATTCGCTGCGGTCATCGAAGGAGCAGGGGCAGTCGAATTTCAACAATCCCGGCACGATATTATTGGGTATGGGTGCGGACTTCGATCTGACCCCGACGGTGCGCTTGTCGGCCAATGCCAATCATTTATGGTTTGAAAGTACAGCAGTCTTGCAGGCGCTCCGCGTCGAGGGCAGCATCCCCAGAGATATCGGCTTCGATTTATCTGCATCGGCCATCTGGCGGCCAAAGGCGACGCAGAATATTGTTGCTCGCCTGTCTGCCGCCGTGCTGCAACCTGGGAAGGGTTTCAAAGACCTATTCGCCAATGAGGCGCGCAAAGGACAGTATTTTTCAATTCTTGCCAATGTGATATTCACTTACTGATGCGTGCCCGTCCCGTCCTTATCCGTCTGCTGTTAGCGCTGTTCATCGTGGTCATCGTCCCTGCAGCAATCGTGTTGGCATCCGACGAGGAAAAGCCGGTTGAGCGCGTGTACGCGGTTTATCCTGCTGCCCCTCGGAATCAGGAACCAGCAGACGTTTTGGCCAAATCGGCAGGCTGCAACAGCTGCCACGTTCAGACCGACGCGCCGACCATGCACACATCGCCCGCTGTGCAGCTCGGCTGCACCGACTGTCACGGTGGAGATCCGGCAATCAGGGGCGACGCCGATTTGCCGCACGACGATCCGGACTATGTGGCGTCGCGCGACAAGGCGCATGTCCTACCCAAATATCCGGGAAGCTGGCACTATCCGTCATCGGCCAACCCCAAGCGCAGCTACACGCTACTCAACAAGGAGTCGCCCGAGTTCATTCGTTTCAACAACCCGACCGATTATCGCGTGGTGCGCGAGGCGTGCGGCGCGTGCCACATGGAAGTGATCGAGGCAGGTGAGCGCTCGATCATGGCGTCGGGCGCCATGCTGTGGGGCGGCGCCGCCTATAATAACGGCATATTGCCCTATAAAAATTATATCGCGGGCGAGGCCTATACCCGTGACGGCAAACCGGCGAAAATCGTCTCACCGGGCGATCCGGTCGGCACCGTCACCGATGCGCAAAAGAAGCGCGGCGCGCTTGCGGTGCTGTATCCGCTGCCAATGTGGGCGGTGGTCCCGCCCGGCGATGTATTCCGTGTCTTTGAACGTGGTGGGCGCAATGTGAACACCCAGTTTGCCGAAGTTGGCCTGCCCAACCCAACTGGCAGCATCCAGCGACTGGAAGAGCCGGGCCGTCCCGACCTCAAGCAGTCGAACCGTGGACCCGCCACGGGCTTGCGGGTCGCGATTCCGGTTCTCAACATCCACAAAACCCGGCTAAATGATCCCTTCATGTGGTTCATGGGTACCAATGACCAGCCGGGTGACTATCGCCATTCGGGCTGCGCCGCCTGCCATGTGATCTATGCCAATGACCGCGAGCCGCGCCACAGCCTGGGCTATGCGCAATATGGCCGCGACGGTCAGTCGCAGACGATTGACCCGACGATTGCTGCAAAAAAAGAAAAGCATGGTGCGCTCAAGGAACCCGGCCATGATGATGGGCATGACGATAAGGAACAGAGCCGGGAAAAGGAACGCGGCCACCCGCTGAAGCATGTATTCACTCGCGCGATTCCCACCGCACAATGCATGAATTGCCATATGCACCAGCCTAACATCTTCCTGAACAGCTATCTCGGCTACACGATGTGGGATTATGAGGCCGATGCGCCGCAAATGTGGCCGGAGAAGCAGAAATACCCAACCGCCGCAGAAGCGCTCAAGGTGTTAGAGCGCAACCCTGAGGCCGCTGCGCCAAAAGGCAAATGGGCCGACGAGGATTTCCTGCGCAATGTCTATGATCTCAACCCTGAGCTGAAAGACACGCAATTTGCCGACTATCACGGCCATGGCTGGAATTTCCGGGGCATTTTCAAACGCGACCGCGAGGGCAACCTGCTCGATGCCGAGGGCAAAATCGTCGCGCCGAACGACCCCGAGAAATGGCGCAAAAAGGGTGAAGGTAAGTTCGTGCCGCCGGGAATCAATCCCGGAAAAACCGTGCATATGATGGATATCCATGCTGAAAAAGGCCTGCAATGCGCCGATTGTCACTTCGCGCAGGATAGCCACGGCAATGGCCTGATCTATGCCGAAGTCGCGAACGCGGTCGAGATCGGCTGCAAGGATTGCCACGGCACGGCGGATGCTTATCCGACACTGCTGACCTCCGGCCCGGCGGCGCGTCCGCAGGGTAATAACCTTACGATTCTCCGCAACGCCGATGGCCAGCGCCGGTTTGAATGGGTGTTTAATGCCGATGGCTCACGCAAGCTCATCCAGCGTTCGATCGTTGATCCTGATCTGGAATGGGAGGTGAGCCTCGTCAAAGACAGCGTCACGCCAGGCACGCCTCGGTTCAATGCGAAAGCAGCGCGCGCCAAACTGATGAGCCGGGCGGCCAAGGACGGCGGGAAATATGAATTCGGCCTTGGCGTATTGGCAAACGACCGCGCGCATGGTGATGACAATATGACCTGCTTCACCTGCCATCTGTCATGGACAACCAGCTGCGGCGGGTGCCATTTGCCGATTGAGGCCAACTGGAAAACCAAGACGCAGCATTTTGAAGGCGAAGAGACTCGCAATTTTGCGACCTATAACCCACAGGTTGCACGCGACGACATGTTCCAGCTGGGACGTCACCAGACAACCAAGGGCAACATCATCGCACCGGTGCGCTCGACATCAGCGCTGGTTTTATCCTCGACCAACGTCAACCGCGAACGTATCTATATCCAGCAACCGCCGATCAGCTCGATCGGCTTTTCCAGCCAGGCCTTTGCCCCGCATTTCCCGCACACCGTGCGCACTACAGAGACCAAGCAATGTTCGGATTGCCACCTTTCCGAAAAGGACGATAACAATGCCGTCATGGCGCAGTTGATGCTGCTCGGCACCAATTATGTCAATTTTGTTGGGCTGAATGCCTGGGTCGGACTGAACGGCGGTTTTGAAGCGGTGCGCGTGACCGAATGGGATGAACCGCAAGCAGTCCTTGGCTCCTATCTGCACCGCTACGCCTATCCCGATTATTTCAAGCTGCATGTCGACCAGAATGACCGCGAGCTCAAAAACTGGGTCCGCGGGACAGTGATTGACAAAAATCTTTCGGGTGAAAAAAACGCACTCGAAGAATTCAAGAACATCATTCAGCGCACCGCGGACAAGGTCGGGTGTTTGCAGTTGCGCGGCGAGTACATGTATGTCGCGCAGGGCAGGGGCGGCTTTCAGGTCTTTGACGTGGCGTCGATTGCCAACAAGGGCTTTTCGGAGCGGATTATCAGCGGGCCGTTCTCCAAACTGGGTCACAATACGCGGGTCAAATCTGCAAACGCGACGTGCATGGCGCTGCCTACCAACCAGCCGATCAACCCGCTGCGAAACACTCCCGAGATGCGCGAAGCCAATCAGGAACAGCCTTTCCATCCGATCTACAACTACGCCGTGATTACTGACAGTGTCGAGGGGATGATCCTGGTCGATATCAACACCATGGCCGATGGCGAGTTTCGCAATAATTTCCTCAAACGCGCGGTGACATGGAATGAAAATGGCGTCCTAAAAGGCGCGCGCCATGTAACGCTTGCCGGACATTATGCCTTTGTAACCGCCGATATCGGGCTCGTCGTGGTTGATCTCAATGATCCGCTGTCCCCCAAGATAGCGGCAGTGCGCGAATTGACCGACGCCCGCGCCTCTGCGATCCAGTTCCGCTACCTTTGGGTAAGTGATGCCGATGGGGTGAAACTGTTCGACGTCACGAAGCTTGCCGATCCGGTAGCAGTGCCGGAAGGAACGGTTCCCTTGGCGGATGCACGCAAGCTCTATGCCGCCCGCACCTACCTCTATGTCGCTGGCAAAGCCGATGGTCTGGTGATCGTCAATGTCACTAAACCTGCGCAGCCGGTGATATACCTAAAGGAGACATTTGACGGACAGATGACCGATGTCGAAGACGTCATGGTCGGATCGACCAACGCCTCTGCCTTTGCCTATGTTGCCGACGGACGCGCTGGCATGAAGGTTATTCAGCTCACCTCGCCGTCGAGCCAGCCAAACTTCTATGGCTTCTCGCCGGCACCCAAGCCCGAATTGATCGCCTGGGCGCGAACGCCATCGCCCGCCTTTGCCATATCCAAAGGAATCGACCGCGACCGCGGTGTTGATGAAACCGGTGGGCAGATTGCCGTGTTCGGCAGGCTCGGTTCGCGCCCGTTTACCCGGCCCGAAATGGAAAAGCTTTTTCTTGATGCTGCTGGCCAGCCCTTCAAGGTGAGCGACGAGGCCGATATGGCCGACTGGCGCCCGCCGATGATCGCAGCCCGTTAAGGCCGTTCGTCGATCAACTGCCGGATCAGCGGCTGCAAACTGGCATCAAATTTGGCCAGCATCACATGCTCATCGGCGCAGTCAAAATGGGTCACAAGCTCGCGGCCATTCCACCAATGAAGCGCGAATGATGGGGCGTCGGCGATAATCAGCGGGCGATTGTCCGGGGCTTCCGGGTCTATCGGCGTGAGATCGAGTGTTACCTGCGGTGCAGTGGAGGCACAGATCGCGACCGCCGTGCCGCGCCAAGGCACGACAACCGGCCGGTGGATATGACCGCACAGGATGCTCTTTATGTTCGGCGCGCCTTCAATCGCATCCGAAAAATTGATCACCCATTGTTCTTCTGGATGAGTATTCATCCAGTCAATGCCAACCTCGACCGGCGGGTGGTGCATAACAATGATCGTCGGCGTATCGCGATCCTCAGCCAGCGTCCGACGCAACCAGTCGGCGCGCGTTGTGCAGAAGGCTCCGCCATGCCGCCCGGGCTCTAGCGTGTCGAGAAAGACCAGCCGTAGCGGCCCGGCCATGAAGGCATATTGTACGAAGCCGTCGGCGACCGGGACATCGGGGAAGCACGCGCTGAAATTCGCTCGTTCGTCATGGTTGCCAAGGCACATGTGGACTGGAAAGCGGCATAGGCTGAGCGCGTTGGCAAACCTCCGATAACTGTCGGCATCGCCAAACTCGGTCAGATCGCCCGTCGCCAACAGCATGTCGGGCCGGTTTGGTCCGTTGTTCAGCGTGCTCAGCACCTGATCGAGCCGCTTTCGGTTGAACTCGCTCGGATTGCCCGGGTCAAAGCCCAGATGGATATCGGTGATCTGCGCGATCAACATAGGAGCCCCCTCCCCTTACCGCCGGTTGGCCGCAGGCAGCATAGCATATAGGTCGCTTTTCTTGCGATCCTTTTCGCGCGGGACCCAAGGCGCGCCGTCGTCTGCATGATAACTGTGGCACATGGCGCAGCTTGACGGCACGTCCGTGCGCGATCCTTCGCCACCATGACAATTGCGGCAGGTTTTTATGCCCGGTAATATCAGGTCTGAGGCCAGCGTCGATTTCGCGGCGCTGTGGCAGCTTTTGCAAGTCTCGGTCTTGTGTGCACCATGATCGAACCAACCTTTTTCAAGATAACGCAATGTCTGTTGGACCTTTCCAACGCCCCAGTTATCCGTACCAGCGGGCGGCGCAGAAATGATATGGCAATCATAACAGACGCCGCCGCGCGAGAACACCGCGCGGATGGCGCTGTCTGCCCGACCGTAATTGACGTTGCCAAAATAGGCATAATAGCGCCCGCTGCTTCCGTAATCACCGGGACGGCGGCGGCCTTCGATAACCTGCTGTGTGCGAACACGGAAGGGACCGCCAGCACGGTAAAATGCGCGCAGGTCAGCAACCACCATCTTGGGATCGCCATGCCGCAAAGTGCGGACTGTGTCGCCAATCCGTTCGACGCCCAAAGAATGGCACATGCCGCAATTGGTTTCCATCTTCACAGGAAGAAACCGAACGCCGTCTGCGGTTTTGGTGTGGCAGTCCTTGCACGCCAGCGCCGCGCCAAATCCATATTTCACAGACAGCGACCGCGCCATTTTCGCCACACCATTGGTTGCCGACAGGTGGACATTATGCGGAAATTTCAGGCCACCATCGTCTACCGGTTTGCGGTCGAGCGAGATGCGTTCGCTTTGCGAGATATCACCCGGTACCGTTCGCACGCGCGGTTGGAACTGCGGATGCGCGGTGCCAAAGTCGCCTGCATTGGCAATTTTGGTATCGGGCAAACGCGTGTCTAGGCTGCTATGGCAACTGCTGCAAAATTGCTGCTTGGTGCCTTCCATTGGCCCCGCGCCTTCATGTTCGCTGTGGCATTCGACGCAGCGTCCGGCGGGACGGCTAAATTTGTCAGCGATCTGACGCGACATCTTCCCCTGCCAATCCAGCGGAGGATTGGCGGCTAGCAGCCTTTTGGGATCAGCATGACCATGGACATCGTCATGACAAGTGATGCACGAACTATCACGAACCGCGACAAAAGGCTCCACATGGCATGCCTTACAATCATTTTTCAAACCAGCATGGGCATTGGACAGCGCGCCGCTGCTCCAGAAACTGTCGGGGTGGAAGGCCGCTTCAGGCTTTTTGATGCCCTCCCTTGTTGTCTCTTCGCGCGTGTATATGCTATATATTGGCCAGATAAGAAACAGCGCGAGAATAGACAGCAGCAATACCCACGCATTCACCCTGCGTCCGGGCAGCAGCCCTGTCAGCGTGAACAGGCCGATTTCGTCCCTATCTTCGCTTACCTCCGACAGCGCTTCGATGCGCTGTGCGGAAATGACGGGGTTTCCGTCCTCTCTTGATATCGTGAGCACATGGCTGCCAAAGCGCAGTTCAGCACCAGCGGCGGGGTCGATGATTGTCTGCGTCGTTTTGCGACCATCGACTTCAAAGCCCAGCCCGCCGAGCGCCGTGACTTCCAGCGCGCCACTTTCGAACAGGACTATGCTGGCATGCCGCAACTCAACCGCCAAGTCCGCAAGATGGACCTCGCACGCCGCTTCCCGGCCGATAAAAATCGTGCCTTGCTCATAGCTGTGCGAACGGATGATTTCGCGGCCATCGGCGGAGCGCGATATCTGGCGGACAAGGAAAGTCATGCCAGCCTCACCAGTAGAAAAACACGCTGATGATATGTGCGGCCAGCGCGGCGATAAGCGCAAAAGTCAGCGGTACATGAATATACAGCCATATTTCCAGCATGGCCTTAAGCTGTAAATGCTTGCGCGTACGGGCGAGCAGCGACTTCTTGCGCTCCAGCAGCGAGTCCACTTTTTCAAGTGGGTCAACGTCCAGTTGCGGACGGTCTCTAGTAATCCTAGAAATTTCCCGGTGCGCTGCCCATGTTTTGCAAGTCGGATACCGGTTTGACAGACGCCGGAATATACCGCCGCCAAACGGATCGTGGTCCAGTGCTGACTGCACCAGTTCGGCATGATGTTGGCCGAGCGGTTGTGCCGCGTCATGCAGTTGCCGGTCGATGGACCGAAGCGCGGCGAGCATCTGTGCTTCGGTTGTCTGGTCGCGGTTGGCGCTCATTATCCGGGGCAAGGTAGTGTAAACCGAGATACCCCAGATACCCGACAGGATGACAATCATCATCAGGACATAGGCCAGCGTATGGACGTTCCAGCCAAGCTGAAAGCCGCTATGCAACGTGGCAATCACAATCAGGCCGAGCCCCAGATAGACATGCGCCGATGTCCATGCCTTGAGCGACCAGGCCCCCCGCGTCATGCGCCGTTTGCGGACCCCCAGCAGCGTTAGCCAAAGGATTAACAGAACGCCAATTGTCCCCAGCGTGTAACCAAGCCAGCTACCGCCGTTATGCCGCGGCTGGACATCAATCATCAGATAGGCAGCAATCGCCAATATCGAAAACAGGCCTGTTATCTTGAGCCAGCGAAAATTGGCGTAGCGCAGGAAGCCCTCATGCGTTCCATCGCTGGGAATGCGCGCCGATTGAGCCGATTTGGGAACCGCCATCAGCCGGTTTCGCTTTCCAGCCTCGCGACGGTTAGGAACCGTTCGGGCGAAACGCGGATCGCAGCCCCGGTCGGGCAGGCCCGCACGCAGGCCGGGCCGCCCTCAATGCCCGAACACATGTCACATTTGATTGCCTTTTTCGGTTTCTCCACCCCGGGGTCTGCATGCTTGTACGACCACTTCTTGCTCGGCTCCCCCGGCCCAGGTCCAAGCCCAAGCAACAGCCAACTGAGCAGGCCGGGCTTTTGCGGCGGCTCAGCTTCCATCCGGATGACGCCATAAGGGCAATTGCGCTGACAATTGCCACAGCCGATGCAGGTGTCATCGATAAACACCTCCCCGTCAGGACCGCGGTGGATGGCATTCGGCGGACAATCGGCCATGCAGTGGGGATGTTCGCAATGCCGGCACGATGTGGGCACATGCAGATGCGCGTAGGTACGCCCGGCTTCGCGGTCGAGCCGTGACAGTCCCTCATGGCTGTCGGCGCAGGCCTTCTCGCAATTGTCACAGCCGACGCACAGATTCTCATCGATCAGCAACACATCGGTGGCCTCGCCAATGCCGTTTTCGACCAAGAAATTGGCGACGTTGGAATACATGTCGACCACGCTCGAAAAGCCGTCCTTACGCGCTTCGATAAAACTGTTCACATCCTGCCGCGCGGCCATGTCGGCTTTGACCCGCGCCAGCAATTGCGGCCTTTTGGCGAGCAGCGCCTTAAACGCGGCACCTTGCAATTTGATCACTTCCGATTTGATCGCCGCCTTTACCGTGGCCGTACGCCGGGTATTCCCGATCAGTGCCATCTCACCAAAGTAGGAACCAGCGGGCAGATAGGACATGAACACGGGTTTGCCGCCGATCTTTTTTTCGACGATCATCGAGCCTTGCCGGATAACAAAGATGTTGTCGCCTTCTTCGCCCTCGGTGATAACTGGCTTGCCTGCACTCACTGTCTGGATTTCATAGCTGTCCAATATCCCGGACAAATCTTCCGACACCAGGCCGGAGCCAAGCAGTTGCAGTAATTGCCGTTCGGTGGCGATCCGCTCGATTGCCCGCTTGGCTGCCGGAACCGAACTTTGCAACTTGAGCGCCGCTGCCCGTGAAATTTCGACGCATATGGAATCGGCACCGGCCCGGACAGTCGCGCCGCGCCGTCGTCCCGAGATCAAACCCACTTCGCCGAAAATCGACCCTGCCGCAATCATCACGATTTTCGACTCATCATTGACATCGGTCAGCACTTCGACCGAACCACTGGCGACAGAGAAGAGTGAAGAGCCGGGGGCGTTGCGTTCGAAAATCGTCTCGCCCGCGCGGTAGAAGCGTGCATCGGAATCGAGCATGAATTCACGCATCTGAAGGGGGGTCAGACCATTCAATATCATGATGTTGGAACGCAGATATTCAAGCCAATCATCCACGCTCTTGCTGCCCGGTAGGCCTGCGAACTTCGCCTCCAAAATGGGTTCGTCGGCAGGCTTCAGATGATTATTGCCGTTAATGAATTCGACCACGTCATAGCCTTGGTTCATGCAATGCTTAATCAACGGATATCCGGCGAGCGCGCCGATGACGTAGATACCCGGCGTGGCCGATTCGAACGTCGGCGACAATTTTGGAAAAGCCAATCGGTCTTCGCTGGTAAATTCGACACCGCAGGCCTCGACAAATTTGCGGGGCGGGGCGGAACCCATGCGGGCAATGATCCGGTCGCAGCGCACCCTGACCTCGCCATCGGGCGTGTCATAAGTAACGAAACCCGGCTCTACCAGAGATGGGGTCGTGCCGGTGCGAATGATGACGCGTCCGGCATCGCCCGCCGCCATCAACGCCTTGATATTGGCATCTTTTGCCGTGGTGAATTCGGCATTTCGATTGATGATCGTCACGGTATTGCGCTGTTCGGGGTCGGCGGTCAGCCCCAGCGCATTCTCGATGCCAGCATCGCCTGCGCCAATGACCGCAATATGCTCGTCTATATAGGCACCGGGATCGTCGAGCGTATATTGGACATGCGGCAGATCGCCGCCTGCACAGCGCATTAGATTGGGGTTCCCCTGCGTGCCAATCGCAAGCACGACGGTTTCAGCTTCAACGATATCGCCGCCCTCCATCTCCAGCGAAAACCCCCCCGCACTGCCCGTGATCGCCTTAACCTCGGCATTATAGCGAACATTTACCTTGTGTGCGCCGGTCTGATCTCCCCAAGTTTCAAGCACGACTTCGCGCTTGCTCGCGCCAAAATCGATATCCGCGCGCAGCACGAGCTGGCTCGGTGTTGCCATGACATGCTTGCCCTTTTGATATTTGTAGATGGTATCGGAAAGATGGTCGGCTTTTTCGATCAGGACATGTGAGAGCCCGAGCACGGCCGCACGCGATGCGGCACTCAGCCCGGCTGGTCCAGAACCCAAAATCGCAATGCGAACCCGATCCCCCAAACACTTCCTCCCATTGCTGTGATTATGTCCGGTTTCCAGCTGTAACCTGAACATTTTTTCACAAGGAGCGACCCCGACATAGCTTACCAACTCCCTTGAATAGTGCTAGGCCTGAATTTAGGTAAACGTCGAGGCGCAAGCATGAATGAACCAATCGAATCGTCGAGATTCCCCAAATTAGCGCTGGTCGGCGCGCTCGCGATTTTTGCGGCAGCAGTTGGTTTTGGTGCCTGGCAGGCCAGCACATCAGACGCGGACAGCAACGCAGCGTCAAACGCTGCTCCAAAGAATATTGATGGCTCAGGCTTAACACTCGCAGCACTCGAAGAGCGTACTCGCAAAGACCCCACAGATGTTGAAGGCTGGCAGCTTCTCGGATGGTCCTATTTTGAGAGCGGGCGATATCGGGACGCTGCGGATGTCTATGCGAGGGCAGCACGGCTTGCGCCTGAGCGCGCCGTCTATTGGTCCTCGCTGGGCGAGGCGCTGATCATGGCGAATGAGCAGGACCCCATGCCAAAGGAAGCGGCAGACGCATTTGATAAAGCCATAGCGCTCGACGCCAAAGACCCCCGGGCGCGCTACTTTGTGGCAGTACGCAAAGATTTGGCTGGCGACCACCGTGGTGCGGTTAATGACTGGTTAGCATTGCTGAAGGACACGCCCAAGGGAGCTCCGTGGGAAAATGACCTCATCCGGACGATTGAACAGGTGGACAAGATCAACAACCTCAACGTCGCTTCGCGCCTAAAATTGGTTGCCGATGGTCGTTTACCAGCGGTTGGGTTGCCGGCAGATGTTGCCGCCGCAGCCGCTACCAGCGTGGCGGCAGCCCCAATTCCCGGACCGTCACGCGCCGATATGGCGCAGGCCGCAAAATTGCCGCCCAGCCAGCAGCAGGAAATGGTGATTTCGATGGTCGAAGGACTAGAGGCGAAGCTTGAGAAAAATCCTGCCAATGTGAATGGCTGGATCATGCTGATGCGCAGCCGGATGACGCTCGGCGAAACCGGCAAGGCACGGGCCGCTTTCAAAAAGGCTGTGGCAGCCAATCCCGCAATGAAACAACGTCTAACTGGCGAAGCCCAAATATTGGGTGTGCCGACTGGCTGAAAAATGGGAGTTAACCCCACGCCGTGTGGGCCCTTAGTTTAGCGACGTGACCGCCCCAAGGCGCGATACTGGATGATGTAGCTGCGTTTGCCCGATGCAAACACACGCAGGGCTAATCCCGGCATCTCATCGTCCCAAATCGCTAAACATTCCGGTCATTTATGATGCGAGTTTCCGGTCCTGAAAGCTACCGCCCTTTAACATATCAAAGGGATGGCCGGTTTTGGCGTGAATATGCGACATTTAGGAAAGCGAACGAAAGCTACTCGGAAACCTTGACAACAATGTCACCCAAATAGTTCGATCCGTGACGCACCGTATCGCCAGACTTGAGGTAATGGCCGCCGGCAAGCTCGTTGGCAATGAAAGTCTGGCGGACGACATTGAGAAACGTCTGTTTACCAAAGGGTCCACCTTGCAAAGCATATGCCGATATTCCTTCGATAATGTCGCCGCGCGTCGGAGGTGTGAAAATTGTACCCTCCGCAGTTCCCGACATCAGAGTCACTGTCGGCGGGATGGTGCCCTCTGGCGCCAACTTCCAATAACTTTCCCGATAAAGAAAGCGCGGCGCGGCCATGTCGCTGAATGCCTTTTCGACAAGCTTTCGAAAATCGAGCGTCATTTCGCTACCCCGCGCGTCTTGGCGCGGCGAAGCGTTCACATTTGTCGTCATGCGTACGCTTGATACAAAGGCCTTCCAATCTCTAGGAATTACAAGGAACGGGCCGGTCGGAAAGAAATCGGGTCCGCTTTTCGCATCGCTGAAGCCGCGCCCGGAATCCAGATTGTCCGGGTCGGCGAGATTGATCAGCGCGTTTCGGTTGGTGAAATCGCCACATAGGAAGAACCCTTTTGCGGCAATGTCGAAATCAGTAGGCGTACGCAATGTACGATCAAAGCGGACACAAAGCTCCACTTCATAGTCAAGCAGAACCCCCGCAACGGCTCTGACCTTCGTCCTTGCTGCTGTTGCAGGACCGAATTTTGGAAACTGAAAGACTGAGCCGCTATTCGCCTCGTCGGCGTGCTCGGGAAAATTCGTGCCTGTTCCAATGTGTCGTGTCCCAATTGTTCCTGTTTGAAGGAGCATTGCAATCGGAAGCGAGATTGTGGGAATATTCTCAGCATTATTGGATAGCACAGGCGTAATATCTGCGCCTGAAAGCGCTTCGAATGGATCTTCTGTCTCCGGTGCACCCAACACTCTGAGGTCGATGCCTGCGACAGTTTCTTGGCTATAGCCCGTCACCAGCATCGTGCGTATTTGGCCGTTAGCGTTGCGAAACAGGGCAAGTGTGGTGGCCTCGTCGTTGGAAGCCAGACGCTGAACCAGTGGATCCTTCTCGAAGCTTGCCGGATTAAACTGCGGATCGGGAGAAGTTACCCAAGCGGCGAAAACAGCCACAGCGACAACGACTGCCCCTGCCACGAGCCATTTGCCGATAACCCTCATCCGATGTCCTTCTTGATTGGCCCGCGACTTTTGAGTTCTGCAAGACATGGTATTCTGCAGGCAACAATGCAATCAAACCTTGATGGTCGCAACCGTATTCGAACCTCACCTGCGTCAGCGCAGCGCGATCAGGGGGACCTGCCGGACGCTGGCCGACAACATGAGAAAGACGTCATCAATTGGCTATAGCGGATGAGGCGAGCGGGTCCATTGCAGGAGGCCACTTTTGTC
Source organism: Sphingomonadales bacterium (assembly GCA_031400695.1). GTDB lineage: Bacteria > Pseudomonadota > Alphaproteobacteria > Sphingomonadales > Sphingomonadaceae > Sphingorhabdus_B. The sequence continues at coordinate 146,425 of JANNQI010000059.1, forward strand.
CATTGAACGCCGCAAAATAGACAGTCCGCTCCCGGCCCAGAAGCTGCCCCCGGGGTAACATTCGTTTGCATGGCAAGTTTTGGGAAACAATCTCGTCGTTTGGAATGACCTGTTTTGGGTGGATTCCGGAAAGGCGGCTTCTGAGCGCGAAAAGGCGGAAAGTACGCACCAAATGAATCACTTTGGCGCCAACATCGACTATGATAGCCACTACATAACGTAAAACCGGGGGGGCGAGCTGATGGGCCAAATATTTGATATAGTTTCGGCTCGGCGCAAAGCCCTTGCTTCGACGATAATTTGTCTGGCCGTGTCAGTAGGGCCGAGTGTATGGGCGCAAAGCCCAGCCGCGACCAATTATGACATTGTGATCGAGGGTGGACGGGTCATGGACCCCGAAACGGGTTTTGATCGCCTTGCCAATGTCGGCATTGTCGGCGGGACGGTACAGACGGTGACTGACGAACAACTTCGGGGCAAAAGAAAAATCGACGCCCGCGGCTTGGTCGTCGCCCCCGGCTTCATCGATCTCCACGCGCATGGTCAGACGCCCTCCGACAATGATATTCAGGTGCGCGATGGGGTGACGACCGCGCTGGAACTGGAGATGGGTGTCTATCCCGTCGCGCCATTCTACAGCCGTCGAGAAGGCCGTTCGCGGATCAACTTCGGGACTTCCGTCTCCCATCGCGGGATGCGAATATTTATTGCAACCGGCATGAATACTACTGATAGTTCCGATGATCCCGATCGGGCTGCGCGCATCCTCGCGACCCAGGATAAATGGGCCTACCCACGTTTTGATGAGCAACAGGTGAATCGGATGCGCGAACTGTTTCGCGCCGACCATGCGATCGGCGGCGTGGGTTTGGGCATGGCACCCGAATATTTTCCCGGAGCCGGACGCGACGAAGTCCTTACCCTGTTTCAAGATACAGCGGCCCTCGGCTCTGTTGTATTCGTGCATGTAAGGGGTGCCGAGACTGCCGAAGGCGATGGCCCAATGGCACCTATGCAGGAAATGATCGCCAATGTTGCGGCGACCGGCGCCTCGCTGCACCTTGTCCATATCGGTAGTAAAGCATTGGGTGCTATTGATCCGGTCATGCAGATGATCGTGGGAGCCCGCGCCCAGGGGTTGGACGTCAGCACCGAAGTCTATCCCTATACCGCAGGCAGCACTCAGATCGGGAGTGCGCTGTATGATGAGGGGTGGCAAAAACGGCGGGGCGGACAATATTCAGACATTGAATGGCCGCCAACCGGGGAGCGGCTAACAGAAGAAAGTTTCAATCGATACAGAGCGGAAAGCCCCCGGACGTTTGTCGTTTTCCACAACATCCCCGAACGCACCGTCGATACCGCGGTCGCTCACCCTATTGTAATGATCGCTTCCGACGGTATCCCCTTTGTTGACGGCGCCGGACACCCACGTGGCGCGGGAACCTTTGCGCGTGTGCTTGGCCATTATGTACGTGAACGGAAGTTGATCAGCCTGATGGATGGCCTGCGCAAAATGACGCTGATGCCAGCCCAGCGGCTAGAAGCAATTGCGCCTATCATGCGCAAAAAGGGTCGTTTGCAAGTCGGTAGCGACGCCGACATTACCATCTTCGATCCCGCACACATCATTGACCGGGCGACCTTTGCCAAGCCGACCACACCGTCGGATGGCATTCCCTATGTGCTGGTGGGCGGGATCTTGGTGGTGGACAAGGGGCAAATCGTTTCGGACGCCCTTCCGGGGACAGCGATCAAGTCAGCTGTGGCCGGCGGTCGGTGAGCAGGGAAACAGCAAGCCGGATCGACCCCAACAAGCTCAACTGGCCGCGCTGGGCGCAGCTGCTGCTGATCCTCGCGCTGGTGCTGCTCGTCGGCAATCGCATGACAGAAATTCTCGATACCATCTAAAAGTCCAAAATAATATCGGAACCGTCAATCGTCCTAATACGGGTAAACGGCAGCTATTTCATGTAAACGCACAGTAGCGGCCAGTCCGCTCCCGGCCCAAAATTGGACATTAAAATGGGACTTAACAGACGGCAGCTTCTGAGTTGACCGAGAAGGTAGCTTAACGGCGGAAGTGTTAGCGAATTCTGACTGTCAACTCGGTTGGACAATCGGGGCGGTCTTCTATCGCCGATGGACTGCGGTAAGCAGTTGTTCGTTATCAGCCTGCGGAACGGCTAACCGTGGACAATCTGAGACTATATGGATGACGAACAGAATCGAATATATCTTTTCCCTGCTACCATTAACCTGTTTTGCGGCTTTTCCTAAACTCGCAATCTTAGCTGCCAGAAGGCCAAAAATCGGCGCTGCAGGAAAACTCGGTATTAGCTAGATAAGAGGCCTAACAGATGGGACGCTTTCCCTCACTCGAATGCATTTGCAGCGGCGAGGTTGCACTATGGCGCGCCAACACCAATTAAGTGCGGAATAGCAAAGGGAGCCATCTTGCCATTGTCGTGCCCGATCCCCGGTGCATATGCTATCTGCCAGCCAATGGGCGTTTCTTTGCCTGCGAGCATCCGTGCCGCGGCGAGAAAGCTATGGCCCCTGGCAAAACGGGTCAGCCCTTGCCGGTCCGCCTGTTCATTTTTGCGAACGTTGGGATCGTTGCGGTCGATATCTTCCGTTCCGAGCAGAATCGTCAACGGGCGCTGAAACGCCTTTGCAGGCGAAACCAGCCCCGCCGCATCGCCGCTCCAACCATAAGGGAACGCCGCATCGTTCGGCATTGTGTACCAGCCGGAATTTGCGGCGACTGCCGCTTCGAGCCGGGGTGCATCGGCAAAGGCGACAAAGCGGTGAACGAACTGCCCACCTGCTGAGTGTCCATAAAGCGCATAACCGCGCTGGTTGCCGGCGACACGGCAGACAATGTCGTCGAATAAGGGCTCGATGGCCGTAAAAGACCATTTCGACCGGGAATTTTTGCGGCCTTTCTCATCGACGATGTTGCCGAGATTATAGGACCCGGTGGTCGGGAAATCCTTTCTGCCGAATGTCGGTACGACAATGATGAGATCATGCTTTTCGGCCAGATCGCGCCATTCGTCACGATAGCGGTCGCCGTCGCGTTGCACGCCATGCATGACGAAAACGATGCGGCTGTTGGCTCCGGCGGTTTGTGGCTTGTGCACGAAAACCGGCAGTTTTGGGCCCGACCAGCCGGAAAAATCGATCTGCGATGATCCGTGCGCTAGCGGCTGGCATTGCTTTGCCATGGCTGGCAAAGCCCAAAAAAACGTCCCGAGACAGACAAGCAGGCCTGCGAGTCGACGGCTCATGCGAACGCTCATCAACTGGTCTCCGGTTCGAACTGGATGATGACCCCGTCCCTAAGCATCCGCATCACTGGCCCGGGGTCTCCTTTAGCGCCAGAACCAGCGCCGGTATCATGTTTTGTGCCAGTGCTTCCGCTGCGCCGCGAACGGCTAACGGTTCAGCGTCATCGCCAACCTCATAGGTATATGCTGGAATGCCATATGTCGCGCTGAACCAGTTCTTGGTCGTGCCCGAACCGGGATTGGCGTCACGCGGTTCAATCTTGAACGGATACCCCACGAAGGCCGATTCCTTGCCGCCGAGCCAGGCAGTGAGAAACGTTTTGCCCTGCGCACTCGCCTCGTCACCCTGCACGTAGAAGAGGTTGCGGTTGGTCGAATGAAAATCGAGCATCAGCACCGGACGTACTATTGCGGGGAGCCGGGCAAGCCAGTCACCGACAGCACGGGTCTCCGGTTGCTTGAAGCTACCCCAATCACGGTTGAGGTCAACGCCGCCGAGATTCGCGCGCCAGTGGCCGCGCGCAACCCCGTCGGGATTCAGCAACGGAACAATCAGAAACTGGAACTGCTTGCCGTCGATGGCACCCGAACGGACCAGCTTGGCAATCGTCAGCGAAACCGCATCCATGGCCATCGCGCCGGTTACTTCCGGCGGATGCTGCCTGCCTAGCAGGACTACAAGGCGCGGGGCATCGGCATTGCCCAGACGCACGGCTTTGATCGGCTTTCCATCGTGCGAGCGGCCCAATATGATATGGCTGCCTCTCCCACTTTTTGCGAGTTGCCCAACCAACTTGTCATAATGACCCGCTGTCATAAGCGGCTGGCCGCTGATGATGCCTTTCCCGGGCGGAAGCGTTATCGAAACCGCATTATTGTCGTTTGCCACCGCCACCGAAAACGCCGCCGGTTCGCCCCTACCACTCCATTTTGGCGCATAGCGGTGGCGCGCGCCGACATAGCGCACATTGACTGTCAGCTTGCCCCCTTTGGCAGCGCTGTAACGGAAGGCATACCACGGGCTCGGGTTGATCGGTGGAAGATGTTCGGGTGTGACCAGAATCGAAAGCGTCCGTTCATCCTCCACATAGCAGGTTGAACGCGACGCACCTTCAAAGTCGAAATGGACGCTACCCTGTGCCGTTTGGCATCCTGAAAGTGATGTTTTGGAAGCAAGTGCCGGGGACTGCTGCGCAAGCGCAGAAGTCCCGGACCCAATTGCAATCCACGCGGCGAGCGATAACCAAAGTCCTGCCCGCCGCCCCATGTCAGAACTTCTTGCGGAGTTCGACGTGGAAGACCCGCCCGCGCGCAGTGTACAGTTCACTGTAGAAACCATAGGTTTCGTCGGCGAGCGGCGGATCCTTGTCGAACAGGTTGTTGATCGCAAAGCGCAACCGGGTTCCGTTAAGGCCGGTGTCGTTATCAATAGTGTAGGAAATCGATAGATTGGTCAGGAACTGGTCTTTGACGCGGAAGAAGTTGGCATTTGGATCATCCGAAACCAGCAATATGTCGCGGACCACGCTGGTGTCCCATACTTTGCCGGTATATTGGCCGAACAGCCCGATCTCGACCGGACCACTTTCCCAGTTTATCGAACCGCTCACGCGCCATTTGGGTCGGCCGTCGGTTTCGAGCAACTGGCCCAATCCTTCCGGCGTGGCATCCAGCGGAAGCCTGCCACTCGCGATTGCGTCCACAATCTCCTGACCCTCCGGATTGGCGGACTGGACGAAGCTCTTGAGCCGTGCGGCGTTGACGCTGAGGCGGAAATCGCCGAGCCCGAAGTCTGGCACACGGTAGTTCAGGCCGAAGTCCCAACCCTTTGAGACGCGGCTGTCGAGGTTTAGGTAGGGGTCGAGCACTTGGATGACCGCTCCGGCCGGGGCGAGGCGGGTGCCGGTGAACAGCGCGATGTCGGCAGCTGTGGGAGCTGCGCGTATGACATTCGGATTCGTGCTGCCATTGAGTCGACGCAGTAAATCGAGCGCGAGCGCGTTTCCGTCACCGAAAGTACCGACGAGCTCGGTCTGTTTCACCCGCCAATAGTCCGCCGTCACCGTCAGGCCGGGAATGAAAGGCGGTTCCAGTACAACACCGAGATTGATGCTTGTGCTATCTTCCGGCTTGAGGGTTTCGGTACCGGTTCGGAAGCTGATCGTACCCCGACCGGCACATACACCGAGGTTGGCAAGGAGGAGCTTTTCAACCTGTGCCTGGCAGATCACGAGGTCGTCGCGCGTATTAGAGCGGGTCGTTCCCTCGTCATTCACCTGCACCAGATTGGGTGCACGGAAGCCTAGCGACCATGCTCCCCGGAAACTGACGCCGGGGAAGGCCGTCCACGAAGCGGCTATGCGCGGAACCATCGCAGTTGCCTTGATATCCTTGAACCGTTCGATCCGTCCGGCCAGCTGGACGTCAAATCTCTCGACCAACGGAATATCCATGTCCGGGCTGACCAAGGGCACGAAAAGCTCGGCAAAGGCCGAATAAACTTCGCGCGTCCCGTTGGTATCGGGCGATGGGCTGGTGCCCGCAACGTCGCTGCCATTGAACACGCCGGTTACGCTGTCGGTGAACGTAATAGTGCCATCGAGCCGCGAGTCGCGATCGTCGAAAAAGGTTTCACGCCGCCATTCAACACCCGCTGCGATGCCGATATTGCCGCCAGGCAACGAGAACAGGTCGTCGCGGCTGATCTTGAAGTCGGCCAGCGCCAAGGTTGTACCGCCCTCGCGCGACACGTCGATGCGGAATGCGTCGATCACGGCCGTCGGGTTGGGGGTACAGTCACCCTGCCCGGGGTCACCGGTTACACATCCACCGTTGAACGGGTTATAGGCATCGGGCGTCGTCCGGTTGATAGACTGCTGCATCGCGGTGAGCGAAACACGATTGGTTTCGATGTCGGTCACCTTCGATTCGGAATAAACAAATCCGGTGTCGAAATCCCACGCGCCGAAGTTGCCGCGCAATCCGCCGACAAAACGGTATGAGTCCTTGTCGACAAATACCCCGCGGTTGCCAGCATCGACGAAGCGATACCGCTCCATGATCACATCTGCTCCGCCTGCGGCGATGGTGGTGCCGGGCAGGCGCCTGGGATTGGGTGCGCCAGCCACTGTGGTTGGACCGAACGGATTCCAATAGGCGTTCCGCGAGATGCCCACCGGAACCGCACCCAAAATGGCCGAGGCATCATTGGTCCGGTAATTTTCAGAACGATAATAGCTGCCTTCAAAATAGGCTTCGAGACTATCGGACAGTTCATAATTCAACAGCGCCATCGCGTTATAGCGGTTTTTACGGCTGAGCAGGTTGTTACCAAAAATGGTGTTGTACCGCACTTCGGTCGCTGGCGTTTCACCATTGCGGGCGCACAGTCCGTTGCCAAAATTCAGCCGGCAGCCGGTAAACGTGCTAGGCTGAAGATAGAAATCATCATCAAGGATCGGGGTTGCGTTATTGGCGGCCTGAATATCGAACTGCCCGAACGGGCCAAATGTGTTGCGGTTGTTGAACGATGCATCGGCGGCGAAGTCCGTTCCTGCCAAAAAAGGCAGACGGTTATCATCGCGCGAATAATCGCGCGCTGACGCGGCCAGGCCATTTTCGTGGAAATGTCCACCGTAGACGGTTAGATTGCCGCGACCGCCGCCGAAATCGAATCCCAGCCCGCCACTGATGGAGTAGCTGTACAGGCTCGTGCCCTCGGACGCACGCCAGTCGGCCTCAAGGAAACCACCCTTCATATTGCCTTTGAGCACGGTGTTGATAACGCCTGCGACCGCATCGGCCCCGTAAATGGCGGAAGCACCGTCGCGCAGTACCTCGATCCGGCGCACGCTTCCGGGTGCAATCTCGTTGGTGTCCGGACTAACCACCGGCACCAGTAGCTCGGTCTGGAAGCCTGGGTGCAGGTTCATGCGGCGGCCGTTGATTAGCAGCAGCGTGTTGCCGGTACCAAGATCGCGCAGATTGACCGAACCGACATCGCCGCGAACATTGTTCTGGGTAGTGGCGTTCTGTTCGTTGAACGCAACGGTGCCCGCCTGTGGAAGAGAGCGGAACAACTCGTCGCCCGACGATGCGCCGGTATTCTCGATCTGCTGCTCATCAAGAACGGTGACCGGAAGGACGTCGTTGATCTGCGCGCCTTGGATTTGTGTGCCGGTCACCACGATAGTCGGCTCGGCTTCTTCGGCGGACTGGGCCACGGGGGCAGCCGCATCTTGCGCGTGCGCCATAGTTGCCGTCATCAATCCGGTCGTGCTGAGCAACGCCAGCTTTCGGAATATCTTGGTTGCCATCTTCATTCTCCCTGCTTGTTTTGTAACAATTTTCCTGAATCATACCATTTGACGAACATCTCGGGCCATTGGCTCAGCACCTGTTCCGGGCGGCCGAGACCCCAGCCATGGCCGCCATCGCGAAACAGATGAAGCTCTACCGAAGCACCCGCGGCGTTGAGTTTCTCGAACAGCATGATGCCGTGACCCGGCGGGGCAGTTTTATCGTCCGCAGATGCAAAGATGATCGTCGGCGGAGCGTCGGCGCTGGCATAAGTGTCGAGCGACCAAGCATTCTCTGCCTCTGCACTGGGGGTGTCGCCGACGATTTCACGCCGGGTGCGGGTTGTATCATAGGGTTTACGCAGCGAAACGACAGGAAACAGCAGCACGGAGAAATCCGGTCTGGCGCTGGCTTTCTCGTATTTGTCGGACCCGGCGTAGAGCTGGCGTTGCGGCTGCAGCGCGGTAAACCCGGCGAGGTGCCCGCCTGCCGAAAAACCCATGATGCCGATCTGCTTTGGATCGATCGCGAACTCGACGGCTCTGGTGCGAACAATCCGCATCGCCCGCTGGGCGTCCATGAACGGGGCAGAGGCGTCCCAGCCGTCATTTGGCAGACGATAAATCAACTCGAATACCGTGAATCCGCGTTCCTGCAGCCAGCGTGCAATCGGCGTGCTTTCTTTCCATAGCTGAATTCGGAAATAACCGCCGCCGCCGCACACTACAACGGCGGCTCCGTTGGCTTTGGCCGGGCGATAGACGCGCAACCGCGGGGTCGAGATGTTGGAAAGGGCGCCAAATCCTGCGCCCGCTTCGCCCAGCTTTTCCGGACCTGTTACCCCGCCTTGGCCAGGGGGCTTGCCCGGCCACAAGGGAATCTCCTCCCATTCCGCGGCTATGGCGGGCACAGCGCCACCCAATTGCACAGCGCCAATCGCCGTCAGCGCGGCGAGGTTTTGCAACAAGGTCCGTCGCGCGATCATGAAGCCTCGCCCAATGCTTCTGCCAACGTTTCGCTGCGCGGTCCGCTGCGTTCATGCCGCTCGATATCTTCCTCGGGCAAAGGCATTGGTATACCCGCCATGGCAGCCGCCAGACGCTCGGTATCCAGCGCGCCTTCCCAGCGCGCCACCACAATCGTTGCCACGGCATTGCCGATGAAATTGGTCAGCGCCCGGCATTCGCTCATGAACCGGTCAATGCCCAAAATCAGCGCCATACCTGCCACTGGGACCGACGGCACGACCGATAGTGTTGTCGCAAGGATTACGAACCCGGCGCCCGTGACGCCCGCCGCACCCTTGGAGCTGATCATGGCGACCAGCACCAAAGCCAATTGATCGGACAGCGATAGATCAATGCCGACAGCCTGCGCAATGAACAACGCCGCTAACGTCATGTAGATATTGGTGCCGTCGAGATTGAACGAATAGCCCGTTGGAACCACAAGGCCGACCACTGATTTGCGCGCGCCGGCGATTTCCAGCTTCTCCATTAGACTGGGCAGTGCCGCTTCCGACGACGACGTGCCGAGCACCAGCAGCAGCTCCTCACGCAGATAACGGATCATCTTAAAGATGGAGAAGCCCGCAAAATAGGCGACAGCGCCAAGCACGACGATCACAAAGAACAGCGAAGTAAGGTAGAAAGTGGCCACCAATGCGGCGAGGTTGGCAAGCGAGGAGATACCAAATTCGCCGATCGTAAAGGCGATCGCCCCGAATGCCCCAATCGGCGCCAGTTTCATCAACATATGGACGAGTTTGAAGATCACCTCGTTGAACGAGGCGAGTACGTCGAGCACGAGATCGCTGTGCGGGCGGGTGGCGGACAACGCCAGACCTGTCAGAATTGCGACGAGAAGGACCTGCAGTATGTTGCCATCGGTCATTGCGCTGAACAGTGTTTCGGGAATCATGTTCAGCAGAAAGCCGGCAATCGTCTGACCTTCCGATGTTTTGGCGTAATCCTGAACTTTGCTAGCATCGAGCGTAGCGGGATCAATGTTAAGGCCTGCCCCTGGCTGCACGATATTGCCAACAACAAGACCGATGATCAGCGCCAGAGTGGAGAAAAATAGAAAATAGGCAAACGCCTTTCCTGCCACGCTGCCGATGGATGACAGATCACGCATGCCCGCAATGCCGGTGGCGACAGTCAGGAAAATCACCGGAGCGATGATCATCTTCACCAGCTTGATAAAACCGTCACCCAAAGGTTTCAGCGCAGAACCAATGTCGGGATAGAGATGCCCCAAAAGCGCGCCAAGGAAGATAGCCACGAGCACCTGGACGTAGAGCTGCCGGTAGAATGGCAGCCGGACTGGCGTGTCTGCTCCACCGGTCGTCGGCGTTATTGCCCGCATTATGTCTGCCCCTCCTCCGGAATTAATATCCGGTTATGGGGAGGATAAGGCGAACCTACACGTTAACAACAAAAAATAATGTGAAAATGAAACTCATAAGAAACAGAGAGGTAGCTCCATTTGGCATGCATAAATTCTGATATTCCAGACAAAATCCTTGCCACAATTGCGGATTTCCAGACATAGTGTGCCAATAATATTGTGTCGTAGAAGGGCGGGTACCGTTGCCGTTTCTCCAAGGCTTGCCAATGCAGCTCTCAATCGTCGCTCCATGTGACGTGGGGAGTCTGTTTCAGGCGACAGGCAATACATGAATCTGACCGGTAAGACACCACCACCATCGCAGCCCGGACGCCGATATCTCGCTGGCATAATGGCGATAGGAGCTCTGCTGCTTGCCGCATTAGGGTTGCTGGCGATCGACCGAACCATGCGGGCCTCTGCGCTTGATGAGGCGGAAAATGCGGCGCAAAACGAGGCTGCCATCCTTGCAGCAGGGCTGGAAAGCGAGTTGGACAAGTTCAGTCTGGTTCCGCTGGTGTTGGCACGCGATCCCCAGGTTCAGTCGCTGATGGCCGGTGACAGCGCGCAGCAAAGCGGCCTCAACCAGCGTCTTCAACAAATCGCCCAGCAGACGGGGGCTGCGGTAATCTATCTGATGAACCGCGACGGGCTGACGCTGGCGGCAAGCAACTGGAACCGTCCGGATAGCTTTGTCGGCTCGACCTATGGTTTCCGGCGCTATTTTCTTGATGCGAGGGCTTCGGGCGTCGCGACCGAGTTTGCACTGGGCACCGTCAGTCGGCGGCCGGGATTGTATATCGCCCGCCGCGTCGACGGCTCGTCCGACTTGGTCGGGGTGGTCGCGATCAAGGTGGAGTTCAACCCGCTCGAAGCCAGTTGGGCCAAGGCCACATCTGGCGTCTATGTGACCGATGACGAGGGCGTAATTTTGGTCACCAGCAATCCCGCATGGCGCTTCAGTACCATCCGGCCAATTGCACCGGGCCAACGTGATGTAGAGCAGGATCTGCGGCAGTTCGGTAAGGCGAAGCTACCGCTATTCAATCCCGGAGCGGATAGTGCCCAAACGCTCACTCCAGCGCTGATCGAAAGTCTTCATCCGGTCACACCGCTCGACTGGGACCTCCATCTTCTATCCGATCCTTCTACCTCGCTCGCAGCGGCCAAGGCGAACGCACGCTTGCTGTTTCTCATGCTGTTGGTGCTCGCCGCTGCTGTCGCTGCTCTAGCTTTCATTGGCCTCCGCCGAAGGGAAGCCAGGGGAGAGGCGCTGGTCAATGAACGCACCGGGCGTCTGCGCGATCAGCTCCAGCAAGCCAACCGTCTTGCCACACTTGGCCAAATAACCGCAGGCGTCGGCCATGAGATACGCCAACCGGTCGCCGCTATTCGGATATTGGCGGAGACAGGCGAGCGGCTGGGCGAACGCGGAGCGCATGACGAGGCTGCTGCGAACTTTTCCCGGATAGCCGCCCTGACCGACCGGATCGGCGCCATAACCGATGAGCTCCGACGGTTCAGTCGCCGGGGTGATCGCGAGCCCCGCCAGGTTCCCCTGCGTCAGGTAATCGATGGTGCGTTACTGCTGCTGCGTGACCGGGTGGCACAACTTGGCATCGACCTTGTCCTGCCACCCGATCCAGAGCTCGACCTGATTGTTCGCGGTGAGCATGTTGCGCTCGAACAGGTGCTGGTGAACCTTTTGCAGAATGCCTTCGATGCGACCGGGGAAGATGGAAGGGTTTCCATAGATATTACCGAATCTGGTCAATTCCGTCAGCTATCGGTGACCGATAACGGCCCCGGTCTCACATCGGATCAACGCTCCAATCTTTTCCAGCCATTTGCCACGACCAAGACCGACGGGCTAGGCTTGGGATTGGTCATTTCGCAGGACATCATGCGTGGCCTAGGCGGCGACTTGGTGGAAGAACAGGTGCCCCAAGGTACGCGCTTCACGATGTTGATTCCCGGTATATGACCGACCGCCAACCCACCAATGTTGTTCTGGTCGAAGACGACGAGGCCCTCGGTCCGGCTGTCGCGCAAGCCCTGCGGTTGGAGGGCATAGAGGTTGCGCTGTTTGGCGACGCCGATAGCGCGCTCGCCGCCATACCGCCTGACTTTCCAGGCGTGGTGGTCAGCGATGTGCGCTTGCCCGGCATGGATGGGCTGACCCTGTTTGCGCAATTGCAGGAACGCGACCCCGATCTGCCGGTGATTTTCACCACCGGCCATGGCGATGTGGCGATGGCAGTGGCCGCGATGAAAGACGGGGCGGCAGATTTCCTCACCAAACCTTATTCTTCGGCGGCACTGATCCGGGCTATTGCCATAGCGGCAGAGCGGCGTCGGCTGGTGCTGGAAAACCGCAGGCTCCGCTATGCCCTCAAGCAGCAGGCGCAGAGTTGGTTCATCGGCTCGTCGGATTTTGCGGTAAGGCTGCGCGGCATGCTCTCGGCCGTTGCCCAGACGGACGTCGATGTCGTGGTCGAGGGTGCAACCGGGACAGGCAAAACGTTCGTTGCCCGGTTGATCCATGAACTTAGCACGCGCCACAATCGCGCTTTTGTGATGGTCGATGCAGGGACACTTACCCATGAGGATGCCGACTTGCTGCTGTTCGGGCGAGAACCTGGCCGGGGCGGCCTGTCTCGAACCGGGCTGATCGAGCGGGCCAATGGAGGAACTTTGCTGATCGACGAGATCGAGGCAGCCAGCTCGCCGTTGCAAGCCCGTTTGCTGTCGGTCCTCGGTACCCGGTCAATCTTGCCAGCCGGGGCCGAGCGTCCCCGCAAATTGAACCTGCGTGTCGTAGTGACGCGGCAATGGGACGACCGGTCGGGTCAGGCTGATGACGGCACAAGCCTGTTCCATGAACGGCTTAGCGCAGTAAGGCTGACGATGGTTCCGCTGGCGAGGCGACGCGAGGACATTGCCGCGCTGTTCCAATATTTCCTCGCCCGGCACGAAGCTGAGCTGGCGTTGCCGCATCGCGAGGTAACAGATCATGTCTGGCAACGTTTGCAGACCCACGACTGGACAGGAAATGTCCGCGAACTCGAAGCGTTCGCGCAGACTTGGTTGATCGGCCTCCACTTACCCGACAAAGAGGCGCAGATCGCAGTGGATGGTCGGCCGCTCCACCTTACGGTGGCAGAGTTCGAACGAACTGTAATTGAGAATGCGTTACGGGCTGTTGAAGGGAATATCCACCTTCTCGAGCAAGCACTGGGTACGCCCCGCAAAACGCTTTACGACAAATTGAACCGCTACGGACTGCGGCCCAAAGATTTCCGCCTAGCAGCCGAGACACACAAGAACTGACTGGGCTATGAAATGCCGTAGATCGGTTATTTCCAGCTCAAGGCTATCTTTGACGCAGGTGACGGTCATCTCATATCTTTCTGAACGTATGGCAGAAAATATAGATTGGCAGCTGATAGTTGAAAGGCGCCTTTGTTAGCGACAACTGCCAAGCGTTCTGACCGGCCTAAACGGCAACTAATCATCGATCCACGCACAGAAGCAGACAGTCGGCTCCCGGCCCAAAAACTGCCGTCGAGTAACATGTGTACCCTTCTCACGGCCATTCCGGCCAAAGGCGAAGTGTAATGGGTATTTCTAATCTCGATCCTGGTGCGCATGAGCGTAGACCATGGAATGTTGGAAGCCTAGTAGGCGCTAGACAGCGATTATCTTCGCAGAGCTCATCAACGTTCATCTAATTGGAAAAGCTCACAGTTAACCTCTCGGCAAGATCGAGTGGGGTGATCGCGGACCCTAATGCAACGACGAAGGTTTAGACATGCAGTAGAGACGCGCATTTCGCGCGCATATTGAAAGGAACCGTCATGAGAATGAATAAAATCCCCTTGCTGGCAACCTTAACCAGCTTTGCCGCGCTGGCTGGCTGTGCCACGTTGGAAGAAACCGTCGCTGAGGAAACGGCGAGCACCTATTACGCCACTCTTACCGGCGCGCAGGAAGTGGGAGGGGGCGATCCGGACGGCGCGGGCAAGGCAGAGATCTCGATCTCCGACAATTTCGGCCAAGTCTGCTGGGACCTCAACGATATAAGAGGCATCGGCCCGATCACAGCAGCCCATATCCATGTCGGCGCGACCGGAACTAACGGCCCGCCGGTCTTTACCCTGCGGCCCGCCAACGAGGGAGGCTACAAGGGCTGCACCGATGGCGCGGAATGGACCCAGGACCGTATCCAGGACAATCCGCAGGCGTTCTACGTCAATGTCCACACGGCGCAGTATCCCAATGGGGCCATTCGCGGCCAGTTGCGCCGCTAGGGCTAAACTAGACCACCCGGAGCTCGGACTGCCGCTGCAGGCCGAGCTTCGTGGGGTCGGCCCAGGCGGTGGTCACACCCCTATTTGGCCGCTATCGCTAACATTGCTGCCGTCCGTTCATCTGACTGCGGATGGCGCCCGCGTCAGCTAACACCGATCTCATCTCGGCCTTGGCTCGCTCGCCAATCGTCGCTCCGGGGCCCATCGCCGTCCTAATTCTTACAGCACAAAGGTGTGATCTAAATGCCCCGCAAAAAGGTCGATCTCGAAACTAACGGCGCAGAGTTAATTGAAAATGCTGACGTCAAAGGACCAAAGCAAGGTTCATTCGCTCAGGCTGTCGATGCGGTCGGCACTGGATCAATGCTGGGATACCGGCTGGAACAACAAGCGGCGCTGTCTAACTTTGGTATGGAAGCCCTAAAGTCAGGCAGCGTTGCCGATTTGTTAGATGAAGCAGCCAAAACTGCTGCACTGGGCATGCGCGCAAGCCTCTCGAAGATTCTCGAATACCGGAAAATCGAGAACGACCTGTTGATCCGTGCTGGTGTAGGGTGGCGCGCTGGCGTCATTGGTGAAGTTACATTTGGGGCCGACATGGAATCGCCAGCCGGATATGCTTTCCATACGGGATCGCCGGTTATCTCCAACCATCTTGAAGGTGAAGAGCAATTTCGCACGCCGCTGCTGATGATCGAACATGGAGTGAAACGAGCGATCAATGTTCTGATTACTTATGGGGGTGGACGCTGGGGTGTTCTTGAGGTGGACAGTTCATCTGCTGGCGAGTTCGAGGCAGCCGATCTGGCATTTCTTCAAGGTCTTGCCAATTTTGTGGGTGTCGCGCTCGACCGTCAGGTGGCCGAGGACCGTCTTTCGCAAGCGCTCGATTATCAGAAGCTTCTAGTTCAGGAAGCAAGCCACCGGGTCAAAAATAGCTTAGCGATCCTCTCAAGCTTGCTCACAATGAAGGCGAAGTCGAGTAAGACACCAAAAGAGGCCGATGCGCTGAGCGATGCGTCGGACCGGGTAATCGCGGTAGCGCGGACGCATGATCGGTTGTGGCGCGAAGCTGGGGGCGACACGATAGATCTGTGTGCCCTTCTTGCCGAGCTCTGCGAAACGCTGTCGGAACAGCTCGAGAATCTCGATATTCGATGCTCGTCGGACGAAATAGAGGCGGCTCCCGACCACGCCGTTTCGTTTGCGCTGCTAGTGACCGAGTTGGTTACCAATGCAGCCAAGCATGCTTACGACGCAAATGGCGGTATTGTTCATGTTGCGTTGACCCACGATGGCGCGCTCCGGCTGCTCCAGGTCAGCGATGAAGGCGTAGGTCTTGCGCCGGACTTCAATATTGAAACTGTCGGTGAAGGCAGTCTGGGGATGAGTCTCATTCAAGCCTTAGCTCAGAGTCTCGGCGGGACAATTGAAATTGTTCATGGACACGGTGCAACTTTTAACGTTCGATTCTGATGTATAATTGCGCCTGAGTGCATGATTGGGACGCAGATATGTGATAGGCGTCCGGTCCGCGTTAATCGGCAGAAATTGGGCCGGGAGTTGACTGTCTGCTTTTGTGCGTGGATCAATGAATATTGCGTCATCGCTACCACAACTTTCACTGTAAATGCGCAGTCCCGACAATCTGCCGTTTCCGCCATTGCCAACTGGGGTTAACTGAGAACGAAATTCTCCGCCATCGTCCGGCTCGCAGTTTCGAGCTTGGCTTGCCAGATAGGCTCCACAATTTGCAGGACATGCGATGTAGCGATGTCAGCAACCGGCAAATTGCCAATAACGAGATGTAGACATGTTAACGAAAGAAGCGCAGATAATTGGTGTGCCAGGGGCTTGAAGGTCTGATTGGGGCGTCCAGCCGATGCGAAAGTCGGTTATCGATTATTTTCATAAGTGTGATATTGCTAGAGCGAAATCTTGAGCGGCCGCAGGAATGGGATGAACAGGATGTGGAATTTACCCAAGCAGCGCGCTGTTCACCTCGGCCTTATCGCAACGTTGATTTTGCCTTCGCCTGCGATGGCCCAATTGGGTGGATTGCTCTCGACAAAGAAATCGGAATCTACCGAGAAACAGAGCAATGACTGTGCGACGAAGCCGAAAAAAGGCATCGGTCGATCTATTCTCGGTGGCATTATCAGCGAAGCGACCGGACGGGTCACGCGCAATATGGGACCGGCGACTTCCTTCGTTCCGCAAGCTGAGGTGGCAGGATTGTTATCCGATGCGATCGCATGTCGGCTTGATCCGCAGGAACAGGTTCAGGCCGCTGATGCGACCGTTGAGGCGACCCGGGGTGAAGAGGTCGGTTCGACCGCTGAATGGACCAGCAGCTCTCGCGAAAATGTATCGGGTACGTCAACCGTAACGCAAAAAATGGCGACGAACGACGGTTCGAGCTGCATGGATGTGACCGATGTCATCATAGTCGATGGTGAGGAAACCAAAGTATCCAAGAAAATGTGCAAGGCTAAAGGTGAAAACCGCTATGTTATTCGAGCCTGATAGATGATCAGAAATGCCAAGCGTGTGCTCACGGTTGGCCTATTCGTAGCTCTGTCTGGAAACGCGCCCGCAAACATGGACCCCGACAACCCAACTTGCCCTGCCAATCCTGACTGGTCGTCTCATCAGAACATGAAACTAACACCAGTCAAAAAAGGAGGCGAAACGATTTTATTGGCAGAAGGCATCGTTGATATAGAATTGCCCGACCGGCTAAAGAAAGCTCTCGAAAACAACCCTAGTATCGCAGAAATCTGGTTGCGGTCGCCGGGCGGCAATGCTGTTGCAGGCAATGAAGCCGGGCTAATCATTCGTCAATCGCAAACCCCTGTCATTACCCGTATCCCCGCAGGATGGACCTGCTTCAGCGCCTGCAATTTTGTGTTCATGGGTGGTCGAGCACGTATTATTGACCTCGGTGGCCAGTTTATGGTGCACATGTTTACGATGACCGGGGACCGAAACGCTATAGACGAGGTGGTGTCGGAAGGAGCCGATTCCACAATCGCTTTGATTGGCGAAGTCGAACAGGAAAGTGCGATTTTGGCCAGCGAAGATAATGATTTTTTGATCCGTATGGGCGTTTCACGGAAATTGTTGACTGACATAATGTACAAACAAAAGGCCGTACAGGCCGGTAATAGTGATAAGTCGACGCGGCGCTGCCTTACCGTAGAGGAAGCATTGCGGTACAATGTTTCAAATGTTACGAATTGAGGCGTCGCTGCCCGCGACAAAGCGCATGTTCTGCCCAAATATCCCAAAAGCTGGAACTTTCCTCATCGGCCAATCCCAAATTTTAGTAATATGACTGGACGTGACTAGCTTGATAAATCGAAGGACGAGCGACCTGCATTCCGATCGCCAGCTATCCTAGCCACAACAGCAAGGGAGTCGATTGAAAAAATGCTCTCCGAAATTGACCGAAAAGCGCCCGGTGTGTTGCAGGTCAAAAGCAGGGCAGAATGGTGACGAGTAAGACTAACCTGCGATAAATTTCGCTAGTAAGACGTTGATATTGTTAGGAAAAATGGTGGGCGTAGCAAGGATTGAACTTGCGACCCCTGCGATGTCAACACAGTGCTCTACCACTGAGCTATACGCCCACGCTGCGGGAGCCTCTAGCTGGGCTTCCCCTATCATTCAAGCCTAATTCAATTCGCCGAATTTTTCCTTGGCAAATAGTCGTTCGACTTCAAGCACCAGATCCTTGAGGTGGAATGGCTTGGACAGGATTTTGGCCGACGGCATAGATTCGCCCGCGCGCAATGCCACCCCTGAAAAGCCCGTTATGAACATGACTTCGGTTGCAGGCGAAACCTTGCTGCAATGGCGCGCGAGTTCGATGCCGTCCATTTCGGGCATGACGATATCGGTGAGAAGCAGATCGAAATGCTCAGCCTCCAGCAATGGTGCGGCTTCGGTGCCACGATCAACCGCAACCACTTCGTAGCCAGAGCGTTCGAGCGCGCGCGTCAGATATTCGCGCATTGCCTGTTCATCTTCGGCGAGCAAAATGCGGGCCATAATCCATCCTCTTTGCGTAAATTGCGGACTCGCGCCCGCCGTTGACAACCCAATAATGGCAGAGTTTTAATTTTTTGCACCAAAAGCTGTAAAACATGGCAAAAGGGCTATGAAATGAACAGGGTGGCGGGCGATTGATACAGCGGTCTGAAATAGACGGATTTGCCGTGCACAATGGTTCTGCGTTGTCCATGCCAGTGCTGGTGTCTGTTCCACATGCCGGTCGCGATTATCCCGATATTGTCTTCAACGCGCTTCGTCTGCCTCGGCCATCACTGCTGCGACTTGAGGACCGCTATGCCGACCTGCTGTCGCGGAACCTGATATTGTCCGGCGTTCCAGTCATTATTGCACACCGCGCCCGGGCATGGATCGACTTGAACCGTGAAGAAAGCGATCTGGACGTCGAAATGGTTCACGGTGCCGACCGCGTCAATTATCCCCGGCCCGGAGCCAAGCAGCGAGGCGGACTCGGGCTGGTCCCTCGCCGTTTATCCGGCGATGGCGAGTTGTGGAAGCATCCGTTTGAACTTGCCGAAGTCGAACAACGCATCGCGTCCTTTCATCGGCCATATCATGCGCGAATTGCCGAGATATTGGCGCGAATGCGCGCTGAGTTCGGGGTCGCGGTCCTTCTCGACTTACACAGTATGCCGCCTATCCGACAACCACAGGTGGGCGAGCCCCCGCATTTCGTGATCGGTGACCGTTTTGGGCAAAGCGCGGGGTCGCAATATGCCGAGCTGTTGATTGAACAGATCCGGATGCGTGGGCATCGCGCTGCACTCAACCACCCTTATGCCGGCGAACATATCCTGCGCTATCATGCAAAGCCAAGGGCAAATGTCCATGCTCTGCAGCTGGAAGTCGACCGGTCACTTTATCTGGATTCGGCGATGCGTGAACCGGGACCTGGTCTGGCCATGGCTCAGGCGCTTGTCGGCGACCTTGTCCACGCTCTTGCCGATCAGGCTTTAGGGAGGCAAACGCTGATCGCCGCAGAATAGCCGTTTTTCCAGTCCCAAGAAAAAACCACCCCGGAAAAATTCCGGGGTGGCCAAGGTTCAGGGAGGTGGTGCCGCCTGACGGCACCGGTAGGACGGAAAAGGGAGGGGAGATTTCCGTCCTGATACGAGAATGGGGTTTCGTTATTTCAAAATCAAGACTCGCTCGCCAAAATTTTGCACACGACGCGGCCAGACGATTATCCGGCGCGATATGACGTCTGGCTCACGGTCCGGTTAGGGCCACATTCTCTGGATGAACGGCATACGGTCAGCAATTTGATGCTTGAACGCTCCGATAACGTGCAGGAATATCAGAATAACCAGTGGTTTTGTCTGAATCTCGTGACACCCAAGGCCGAAATCCGACAGTGCCTTGCTATCGCCGACAGGCTTGCAAGCGTGACATTGGAAACCACCAGAATCGCAATGATCTAGTGAAGTGCGGTTGCCGTCTTGCTATATTTTGTTATGCCGTCACTCCCTCAACTGGCAAGTGACGGCAACAAAGGTCAGCCCGTGGGCAGTTCTGTCACTTGCGCCACCTTACCTTGGCTCACCTGAAGTGCAAATATTTCGCGCATCAGCTGAAGCGAGAAAAGATGTGCGTGGATGAGGGCCAATATTCCATTTTGGTTGAGCTTGCGTACGGCATCGCCGCGAAGGTCGCGCAATTTGTTCTCATCAATCATCTTGAAGCCGCGATAGACATAAGGCTTATCCTGGCCTTCCTGCTGAATCGACACTTCGCCGTCCATCAACAGGTCGAGTTTTTTCAGCTCTTCGACAAAAGCGTGTGTCTGCGCACCTGCATTTTCGAAATCCTCGCAGAATTTCAGGATATTCTGGGTGTTTTCGCTTGGCTTGCCGTCCTCAAACAGTGCTAATCCTTCATCGAATTCACCAACCGCACCCGATGTTGGATCAAAGCAAAGCGATAATTCTTCGGTATCGGGGCGCAACTTAGCGAGCATGAACGGATACCGCCGGATGTAGGCAGGAACATAGACCGGCCGGTCGAACTGGCCGTCTTCGTTCATGAAGGTGTTGACGCCTTCGTTCATCCCCATCAGCACCAGCGGCACAGGGTTTTCGCTAGCCGAGAAAATGATCGGAAAATTGCGCGACGCCGGGATGAATTCCTCGATTGTCAGAGGAATGGCGTGTTGGTCCTCCATGAACTTTGCGCTTTCGAGCATGCGCGTTTTCCACGTCACATGATCGTTGCTGTTGAGCGGGACAAGGTCTTTGTAAAGCAGCGGCAATTCTGCGGCTTGGGGCGCGCTGGCCATTGGAAACTCCATTATGCTAGAAATTGACAGAAAAAACGATGCGGCGCTTTAGGCGGAGAGCGCGCTTCACGCAAGTGGAACAAGCTTGCCCGGGTTCATGATATTGAGTGGATCGAAGGCGTGTTTTATCGCGCGCAATGCGGCAAGGCGCGAAGGTTCGGCGAGACGCGCAAATTCATCGATTTTAGCCTGGCCGATGCCATGTTCCGCCGACAGCGATCCGGCATAATTGCGCACGCGGTCATAAATGTGCGAGGTAATGATTTTCCCGTCGCCCGCATACCATTCGGTTGCCGGGATATCCTTGGGCGCCTTGACGTGGAAATGGATGTTACCATCGCCCAAATGTCCGAAGGCAACGGTCGCGGTGCCGGGCCAGCGGGCCTCTATGGTAGGCGATTCAGCCTCGATAAAACGCGCCATGTCGGGGACTGGAACGCTGATGTCATGCTGCAGCGCAGGACCTTCGGCACGCTCAGCCTCTGCAATCGAGTCGCGGATTTTCCAGAAAGCATCGGCCTGCGCTTCACTGGCGGCGATTGTGGCATTTTCGAGGAGTTCGCCATTGATCGCTTCTTCGAGCAGTCGTGTTGCGAGTTCCGCTGGGGCCGATTGCAAAGCGTCGTCCTGCACGAATTCCATCAACGCGTGCCAACGGTGCGGCGTTTCCAGCGGAGCGCGTGTTCCGGCGATGTGCTTGACCACCGCATCAAGCGCGCGCTGCGGTAATATTTCAAAGCCTTCGAGGCGCTCTCGGGCTTTGGCCTGCATGAACAGCAATAGCCGATACGCCTGATTGGGGCTGTCAACGCCTGCCCATACGACGCAGCGATCGACCAGCGCAGGGACGGTTTGCAACACTGCACCGGTGACGATGCCGATTGTGCCCTCACCGCCGATCAGAAGCTGTTTGACATCGTAACCCCGATTGTCTTTTTTGAGAGGCGCCATCGCGTCGTAAATCGACCCATCAGGCAAGACCGCCTCAAGGCCGGCGACCAGATTCCGCATCGTACCGTGGCGCAGCACTTGCGTGCCGCCGGCATTCGTCGAAATGAGACCACCCACTGTTGCCGAACCTTTGCCGCCAAGTGTCAAAGGAAAACGGCGACCTTTTGCTCCGACCGCGTCATGCAGATTTTGCAGTATGACCCCGGCCTCGCACCGCACCAGCCCACTATCGGCGTCGATTGTCTGGATCTCATTCATCCGGCGCAGCGATAGGATGATTTGCTCGCCGCTGTTGTCTGGTGTGGCCCCTGCGACCATTCCGCTATTGCCGCCTTGAGGCACCAACGCTAGCCGGTGTTTCGCGGCGATCCGAACCACCGCCGCCACCTCCTGCGTACTGGCAGGTGACACCAGAGCGGCTGCGCTGCCTGTGAAACGTCCGCGCCAATCGGTCAGCCAAGGTGTCATGACATCTGCGTCTACGCTGTATCCCTTTGGCCCCAATTGTTCACATAATTCCGACAATGCGTTCCGGTTCGGCACGGCGACTTCCAATCGATTGACAGCGGACGCAGAAATGCTCAATTCATGCGACGTTCAACCCTATCGGCTAAATGCATTTGAACTTCAACTCGATACCGGAACGATTCTTGCGCGCAGCCATTACCTTAGTGTTGTTTGCGTTCGGGCTGCTTGCCATCTCGCACAGCGCACGGGGTCAGGTCGAACTGGTCCAAAGCGACAATCCGTTCGCGCCGATTATCCGAATCAACACTGGTTTCTACCAAGTCCGCATCGACCAGCGCGTTATCGTCCGCTTGCCAAGCCCACCTGCAACGGCCAACGCAAATGGCCTCAAGAAAAGTAGTGCGGTTCCGGTCCGCTACAAGGAACAGAAGATCGGCAAGTGCTTGTGGATCGACAAGCTGGCGGGATCGCGGGTTGGGACCAAGCAATCACTCGAACTTCTGACCAAGGATGGCGTGCTTATCCGGGCCTATCTCGGCGATGGCTGTCTTGCCCGTGAATTTTATGCCGGAGCCTATATGGAGCGGCCCTATGATGGAAAATTATGCGTCGAACGCGACTTGCTGCACGCGCGCACGGGTGCGAAGTGCGAAATCGACCGTTTCCGTTTGCTGGTCCCGCGTTGATTAACCGCCAATTTCCTTGACATTTGTGCGCTGCAGCGTCACAGCGCGCGCAAGCTTGCGGCCAAACATCGACCACCAGCAGATTTTTCCGGAAACATCTCTATGCGTTTTGCCGATATCGGCCTGTCCGATGAATTATTAAAGGCCGTTACCGAGGCGGGTTACGACACGCCGACGCCTATCCAGGCTGCGGCTATTCCCCAAGTGCAGATGATGCGCGATATTATCGCGATTGCGCAAACCGGCACGGGCAAGACCGCAAGCTTTGTTTTGCCGATGATCGACGTGTTGGCCAATGGTCGTGCGCGCGCACGGATGCCGCGTTCGCTGATTTTGGAACCGACGCGCGAACTCGCGGCGCAGGTGGCGGAGAATTTCGAGAAATACGGCAAATATCATAAGCTTTCGATGGCGCTGCTCATTGGCGGTGTGCAGATGGGCGATCAGGTCAAGGCCCTCGAAAAGGGCGTCGATGTTTTGATCGCGACGCCGGGACGGCTGATGGACCTGTTCGAACGCGGCAAGATATTGCTGACCGGCTGCGAAATGCTGGTGATCGATGAAGCCGACCGGATGCTCGACATGGGCTTCATTCCCGATATCGAGCATATCTGTACGAAGCTTCCCGCCACACGGCAGACATTGCTGTTTTCGGCCACGATGCCGCCGCCAATCAAGAAGCTCGCCGACAAGTTCCTGTCGAACCCCAAATATATCGAAGTGGCGCGGCCCGCATCATCGAACCTCAACATCGAACAGTTTCTGGTCAATGTCGCGCCGACGAAAAAGCGCGAAGTTTTGCGCGACCTGATCCGAAGCGAGAATGTGCAGACCGCAATCGTCTTTTGCAACCGCAAGACCACCGTGCGCGAATTGAACAAAAGCCTTCAGCAGCATGGATTCAAGTCAGGGGAAATTCACGGCGATATCGATCAGGCGACGCGCCAGCGCCAGTTGGAGGCGTTCAAGTCAGGCGAAATCAACCTGTTGGTTGCATCTGACGTCGCCGCTCGGGGGCTCGATGTCAAAGGCGTCAGCCATGTCTTCAATTTCGATGCGCCCTGGCATCCCGATGACTATGTCCACCGCATCGGCCGAACCGGACGGGCAGGGGCCAAAGGCAAGGCCTATACTTTCGTAACGAAGGCGGATGAAGAAGCGATCGAAAGCATTGAGAAGCTGATCGGTGTCAAGATTGGCCGGTTGGGGAAAGTCGAAGCTCCGGCGGAAGAGAAAGCCGAAAAAGCCACGCCCGAGCGAGCAAGGCCAGAGCGGGCAAAACCTGCGCCAAAATCCGAAGAGAAAAGCAGCGCTGTAAGCGAGCCGCGTCCGGCCAAAGAACCCCGCGCTGCCAAACCACAGCGCGAAAAGCCGATTGAGAAGGCCCCGGATGATGGGATCGACGACGGCTGGAACGGCCCGATGCCGGGCTTTCTAAGCGCCTCCATCCCGAAATAAGCGCAAAAAAAAGGGCCCGAAAATCGGGCCCTTTCTTTTTGTCTGTGCGCGCCGCTTAGAACTTGCCGCGCAATGTGATGCCATATGTCCGCGGTTCGGCGAGGAACTGCGAGATGAGCTGACGCCCACCTGGATACTGCGGATCGACAAAGGGTGCCGAGGTCTGACCTGCCTGGAACGGCGTGTTGAAGGCAACCTGTGCATAATCCTGATTAAAGATATTCTGGCCCCACAATTCGATGCCCCATGCTTCGTCGGGACCGCGAAGGCCGATACGTGCGTTGAACACTGCAAATCCATCCTGTTCCTTTTGCGGGAAGAGGTCAGAACCGGTGTTGTAGTCGCTGGTCAAACGGGTGTCGATATACACCAGACCCGACATGCCGCCGCTGCCGATTTCGGGTGTCCAGGTGACGCTGGAGGTAGCCACCAGTTCCGGCGCGTTCGAAAGATTGTCGCCGGGCAACTTACGTAGTGCCGTATCGAGTGCTGTGCCATTTTTGGTGCCGATCAAGTCGCTCTGATATTTGGTACGGGCATAGGTAAGACCGGCAGCCACGCGGAAGTTACGCGCTGGCACCAGCGACGCTTCAAGCTCGACACCTTGAGTGCGTACGCCATAGGTGACGTCCCCGGACGCACAGGTACCAGTAGTATTAGGCGCGGCATTGAAGTTGGTTCCCGCTGCTGAAAAATTCTGATCAGTATCAGCGTTAGGCCCGCCAATTAGATTATTGCATCCGTTAATCGTCTGCACGAGGAACACCGTTCCGTTGAAGGTATTCAACTGGAAGTTCGAGAAATCCGAACGGAACGCCGAAACGCTAAGGCTGATAGGCCCAGTCGAATATTTGGCGCCCAATTCGTAGCTATCGACCAATTCCGGATCGAACTGCAGGTTGCCGACCAATGCCTGCGCGCCGCCTACCGAGGCGAACGTTGGAACAGGCGATTTGAGTGCCGAGCGATCGAGGTTGAACCCGCCAGCCTTATAGCCACGGGCGAAACTGCCGTAGAGCAACAAATCGTCGGTTGGCTTCCACGACAATATTGCCGTTCCTGTGACCTCATCTTCGCTACGCTGGTCATTGATCGAAACGCCATTGAGCTCGGCAGTCGAGTTGCCCTGGCAGGAAAGCCCGATTATTGCACCGGCGGTGCCTGCCGCTGCAGTCGTAAGCAGTGGAGCCAACGCCGCCTGATTAGCCGTACATACTGCGTTATCATTGCCGAATGTCGCATTGAACTTCTTCTTGTCTTTCGTGTAACGAAGGCCAAGCGTCAGATCGAGCGTATCCGTGATGTGCACAATGTTATGCGTAAATATCGCCCAGTTGGTGCCGTTTTGAAAATACCGGTCGTTGGTGGTGCCGAGATTGTTCAGCGTGTCCAGACGGTCGAGTCCCGCCAGCAGTGCCGGACCCGCGGCACCAAGTGCACCCGAAACGGTTGGGCGTAGCGCTGGCGCAATGCAACTTTGCGACGTTGGGCTATAAGAAAAGGCCAGCCCGCCGCCCGAAATGATACGGCAATTGGCAAAACGGCCATATTGGTTACCGAAACGCAGATTGTCACGAACGGTCAGCTTTTCATTCGCGTAGAAACCACCAACCAGCCAGTCGAGCGTTCCGCCAAAGGCTTCACCTTGCAATCGCAGTTCCTGCGTGAAGGTGTGGAACTGGCGATAGGCATCGTCACTCGGCGCGCGATAGAGGATGTCGACCTCGCCGTAATCAGTGTCGGATGCCTGACCCGACCGATATTGGCGATATGCGGTAATCGAAGTCAGCGTTGCGCCGCCGAAATCATAATCGATTTGGCCCGAGAAACCGTAATCTTTGGTTTCACCGGTGAACACACGATTGGGGCTGATCGAGATTTTGCGACCATAGCCTTGGTTGAACGCTGCCAATGGCTGACCAAGGTCACGTAACACGTTGACGATATTGTTTGACGTTGCCGTCGCCGCCACTCCTACGGTGCTTGGATTATTCAGGTCGCCAATATACTCGTTGACCGTGCGGTCAACATAGGTTGCTGC
Organism: Sphingomonadales bacterium; assembly: GCA_031400695.1. Classification (GTDB taxonomy): domain Bacteria; phylum Pseudomonadota; class Alphaproteobacteria; order Sphingomonadales; family Sphingomonadaceae; genus Sphingorhabdus_B. The sequence continues at coordinate 172,668 of JANNQI010000059.1, forward strand.
ACAGCACTCTTCTTTACGTGAGGTATAGTCTGCGATCAATCGGATCGACAATGCGTCCGTGGGTTCGAACAGCAACTGTCCGCGCAGGAAGTAACGATCACGGTTATTGACGTCGCGACCGTTCTGGTCGTCGGAGTAGAAACCATCGCGCTTCACATACACGCCATCAACGCGGAATGCGAGTTGCTCGGTAATCGGGCCAGTGAAGCTGGTCGCGGCGCGCATGAATTCGTAATTGCCATAGGTTAGCTCGCCCGTTCCCCCGAAGGTGAAGCTCGGCTTCTTCGAATAAATGCTGATTAGACCGGCTGACGAGTTACGTCCACCGAGCGTACCTTGCGGTCCGCGCTGCACTTCGACGCGGTCGATTTCGCCCAGCTCGTTCAGGCCGATGCCCGAACGCGAACGATACACACCGTCGATGAATACCGGGACCGAACTTTCAAGGCCGGGGTTGTCGCCCACTGTGCCAATACCGCGAATACGTGCCGAACCATTGGCTTCGGAACCGGTCGAAGACACGAGCAGCGAGGGTGCAACCTGATTCAACTGGCGGATGTCGTTCGCGCCGCTATTCTGCAGCGTTTCGGCATTGACCGCCGAGATCGCGACGGGAACATCGGAGAGTAGCTGCGTGCGGCCCTGCGCGGTAACAACGATCTCATCGTCCTGCGTCGCTTCTTCAGCCTGCGGTGCTTCCTGTGCGTAAGACAGCGTTGGCAACGCCAGAGCGATACATGCTGCAGAAAATTTTAGTGCGTGAATAAAGGTTTTGTCACGTCCCGACATCGCATACTCTCCTGTTTCGACATTATTTTGTAACATTGTAGCTTAGATGCATACGAATGTCATCGCTGTAAAGCGCAGATTCCCGCGAAATTTGTGCAGTGATGCTATTCTGCAACAATGGCGGTGTTGACGTTACGGCAAACGTTGGCCGCAAACTCGAAAATGCGCCATTAGTCAAACCTAGTTGCTGCGCAGCATTTTTGAGAGTTCAGAGCCTCACCAGCATCTTCCCGGTGTTTTCGCCGCTGAACAAGCCGAGGAAAGCTTCTGGTGTTTTTTCGAGCCCTTCCTTGACCGTTTCGCGCCCATTGACTGCACCGGATGTGATAAGAGCAGCCATGTCCGCATTGAATTCGGGCACCTGTGAATAGAAATCGGGGTACAGGAAACCCTTGATGGTGATCCGCTTACCAATGATCATCGGCAGATATTGCATCGGTTGCGCTTTGAAGTCGTTGTAAACGTCAATCATCCCGCAGATCGCAAATCGCGCCCATTCCTTTGATGTTGCAAGCGCGGCATCGAAATGTTCACCGCCGACATTGTCGAAATAGACATCGATACCAGTCTCGCCGATGTCTTTCAGCGCCGCCATCAACTGCGGCAAAACTTTGCCAGACTTGTAATCGATAACGGCATCCGCGCCGAGTTCCTTGACCCACGCGCATTTGTCCGCACCGCCAGCCGAGCCTATGACTTTCATACCCTTGGCCTTGGCGATTTGCGTGACTGTCGAGCCGACCGCGCCCGCCGCAGCGGACACGAAAATCACTTCACCCGGCTTGGCTTCGGCCACCTTCAGCAAGCCGAACCAAGCGGTACCACCCGGCATTCCCATGATGCTGAGCCAATGCTGGTCTGGCACACCCAGATCAGGAAGTTTCGCCGGCGGCATCTCGGCTGGCGGGGTCTTGCCTCCGCCGAATACAACGCTGTCGCGCCAACCGCCCATGTGGAGCACTTTTGTGCCAACTGGGTAATCGGTATTGTTGCTTTCGGTCACTGTGCCGACCGCACCGCCGGTCATCGGTTCGCCCAGTACGAATGGATCGGCATAGCTTTTCGCATCGTTCATCCGCCCGCGCATATAAGGGTCGACCGACAGCCAGCTGTTGGCAACGCGAAACTCGCCGTCGCTTAATGGGGCGTCAGGCGTATCGATCATTGCAAAGTTGCTGTCGGTAGGAAGCCCTGCCGGGCGGCTAGCCAAAGTCCATGCGCGTGCCATTATCGTGTCTCTCCATCTTTGCGTTCACCTGCAGCAATTACTGCAGCATTTTTATAAACCGGGCGGCCACCTACCCATGTTTCCTTGACCACTGCCTTACGCAGTTCGGACGGCGACGCAAGCAGCGGATCAACGTCGATGAGAATGAAGTCTGCATGATGACCGGGGGTAAGCGAGCCCACTTTGGTTTCGGCAAATGCTGCGTACGCCGCGCCAGTGGTAAAGCCTGCCAACGCCTGTTCGCGTGTCACCCGTTCTTCAGGTCGCCAGCCGCCAAAAGGCTGACCGGCGGCATCTTCACGCGTCATCGCGGTGGCGAGACCGGCGAACGGATCGGCTGACTCAACTGGCACATCCGAGCCGAAGGCGAGCTTGCCGCCGGCCCTGGCGATCGATTGCCACGCATAAGCGCCTTTAAGTCGCTCCGGCCCAAGCCGCGCTTCAGCCATTGTCCGGTCCGATGTCTGATGGACGGGCTGCATCGACGAAATAATGCCATGCTTGCCGAGTTTCTGCAGGTCGGCCGGATCGACGATCTGCACATGCTCTATTCGCCAGCGCCGGTCGTCCTTATAGGCTTCGGACAGTTCCTCGACCGCGCCGATAACCTCGGCATTTGCAGCATCACCGATAGCGTGGACTGCGGTCTGAAACCCATCCATCGACGCGCGCACCATCAGATTGCGGATTTCTGCGCTGGCAAGGAATTGCAGGCCGGTCTGGCCAGGCGCATCGGCATAGGGCTTTTTCAGCCACGCCCCGCGGCTGCCCAACGCGCCATCCAGATACAGCTTCACCCCGCCCAGCCGCAATTTATCATCATACAGCCAAGGCGTGGGTTTTGGACCGGCAATCATCACCATATTATCGATACCGGCGGCATAGCTGAAAATCCGCATCGACAGCCAACCGGCGTCGCCCGCGCGACGATAGCTTTGCCAATCGTCGATGGTCGTACCCATGTCGGCGATCGCGGTGATACCTTGTGACAGAAGTTTCTTCTGTGCTTCGCCAAGCGCGATATCGCGTTCGAGCGGTTTGGGGATGGGGACGAATTTGCCGACCAGTTCCGATGCAGCATCGACAAATATTCCGCTTGGCTTGCCACCGGCCATTTCGATGCGGCCGCCGGCTGGCGACTTGCTGGCCGCGTTGACGCCTGCGATTTCCATAGCACGGCTGTTGGCCCAGCCTGCATGGCCATCGACCCGTTCGAGCCACACCGGACGGTCGCTGACGGCGGCATCCAGATCGGCAGCGGTTGGAAAACGGCCAAGCCCCCATTTTTCCTGATTCCAGCCACGACCTATTATCCAGCGTCGGTCGGGGTTTTTCGCCGCATATTCTCGGATCGCAGCTTGCGCTTCGGCAAGGCTATTCGTTGCCGACAGGTCGAGCGTGAGTAACTGGAAACCTAAGCCCATCACATGACCGTGGGCATCGATCAGGCCGGGCAACATCGTTGCGCCGCGCGCGTCATGTCGGAAATCCAGTTGCCGGGGTAGCTTGTCTTTTTTGGTCAGCAGTTCGGTGACTTTGCCGTCCTTGCCGACTATCATCGCATTGAAGCGAATGACCTTGCCGTCCTTGTCGAGCGTGATGCCGTTGACATTTTCTACCAGACCGTCAGCAAAAGCAGGCGCGGAAATCGCCAGCAGCGCCAGCGCAAGAAACTTCTTCATCCTTTGGGCAACCTTTTCACAATCGCACTGGTGTCGAGGCGTCCGCCCCCCATTTGCTGTATGTCGGAATAAAATTGGTCAATCAGTGCAGTAATCGGAAGTGTTGCCCCCAGTGCCCGCGCCTCGTCGAAAGCCAGTCCCAGATCTTTACGCATCCAGTCGACGGCGAAACCGAAGTCGAATTTGTCCTCGGCCATCGTCGCCCACCGATTATCCATCTGCCAGCTTTGCGCTGCGCCGCCGGAAATCGCTTCATAAACTTTTCCGACATCGAGTTCGGCAGACTGTGCAAACCGTAATGCTTCAGACAGTGACTGAATGACGCCGGCAAATGCGATCTGGTTGCACATCTTCGCGGTCTGCCCGGTACCGGGGCCGCCGACATGGACGATGCGTTTCGAATAAGGCTCCATTATCGGCCGCGCTGCGTCCATCGAAGCATCACTGCCGCCACACATGATCGCCAACGTGCCATTCTCCGCACCGATCTGGCCACCGGTCAGCGGGGCGTCGACCACCAGGAGTCCGCGCGATTTGGCTTCAACGCCGAGTTGGCGTGCAATGCGTGCGGAAACGGTCGTGTGATCGATATAGAGGCTGCCTTTGGCCATGGCAGCGAATGCACCATCGCGGCCAAGCGTGACACCGGCGAGGTCGTCGTCGGTACCGACGCAGCTCAATACCACATCCGCTCCCGCTGCTGCTGCTGCCGGCGATGCGGCGACTGTTCCGCCATGTGCGGATACCCAGGTCTCCGCCTTGGCTCGGGAGCGGTTGTAAACCGTCATCTCATGTCCGGCGGTCGAAAGGTGACGCGCGATGGGACCGCCCATGACGCCAAGTCCGATAAAAGCAATTCTAGCCATTGCAGTGCCTTAATCTGTGTTTGCACTTAGCGCCAGATAGGATAGTCCCCCGCGCATTATGAGCGAACTTTTAACTCTCAACCATGTCCGCGCCGCGCATGCGCGTATCCGCGATTCCATTGTAGCGACGCCGACGCTGCACAGCCAGACGCTATCAAAGCTGACGGGTGCCAATATCTACCTAAAGTTCGAAAACCTGCAGTTCACCGCCGCATATAAGGAACGCGGCGCATTGAATGCGCTTTTGCTACTGTCCGACGAACAGCGCGCCAAGGGGGTGATTGCGGCATCGGCGGGGAACCACGCGCAGGGCCTGAGCTATCACGCGACGCGGCTGGGCATTCCGGCGACCATCGTCATGCCGGTACCTACCCCAACGGTGAAGGTCATGCAGACCGAGAGCGTGGGCGGGCTCGTTGTACTCCACGGCGAAAGTTTCGACGACGCCTATAAACATGCACGGCTGTTGGAGGCCGAACAGGGTCTGACTTTTGTACACCCGTTCGATGACCCTAATGTCGCGGCGGGGCAGGGAACCGTCGCGCTCGAAATGCTCAAGGAAATCCCGTCGCTCGATATGCTGGTAGTCCCGATCGGCGGCGGCGGATTGCTGTCGGGCATGGGCACCGCAGCGCGCGGGTTGAAACCCGACATCGGCCTCATTGGCGTGCAGGCAGAGCTTTACCCTTCGATGTATGCGCTGCTGAAGAACCAGCAACTGCCGTGCGAGGGCGACACGCTGGCAGAGGGCATTGCGGTCAAGGTGCCGGGTAGCTTTACCAGCGAAGTCATTCGCGGTCTTGTTGACGAGATCGTTCTGGTCAGTGAAGCGCAACTCGAAAGCGCGGTCAGCTTGTTGCTCCAGATTGAAAAGACTGTAGTCGAAGGTGCAGGCGCAGCTGGACTTGCTGCGGTGATGGCGAACCCCGACATATTCGCAGGCAAGAATGTCGGAGTCGTCTTGTGCGGCGGCAATATCGACACGCGGCTGCTGGCGAACGTCCTGTTGCGCGACCTCGCTCGCTCGGGCCGACTCGCACGTTTGCGGTTGACGTTGCAGGATCGTCCCGGCGCACTGTACAAGGTCATGCGGCTGTTCAACGAGCATAATGTGAACATCATCGAAATCTATCATCAACGGATTTTCACGACGTTGCCAGCCAAGGGCCTGATCACTGACATCGAATGCGAAGCGCGCGATGCCGACCAGTTGCAGGGTCTTGTCGCTGGCCTGAATGCGGCCGGATACAAGGTCGAGCAGGTAGAACTTAATAAGTGAATCCCGGAAGCAAATTTTCGTGGTAAATGCTCTTTCCAGCAGCAGAAATGCGGTGCATAAAAGAGTCAACAGCAACCATTAAAATTTCGCTTTCGGGGACGGATAATAGATGAGCGCACCAGTCCGCTTTCCACGCTTTTTTGTCACCAATCCCGGGCCTTGTCCTTATCTTGCTGGCAAGACCGAGCGGAAAGTTTTTACCGAACTAAGCGGCGCGCATGCCGATGAGCTGAACGAGGCGTTGGGTCGCATCGGTTTCCGCAGAAGCCAGAATGTCGCATATCGCCCGAGCTGCATAGATTGCAAATCCTGCGTTTCGGTGCGGGTGCTTACCGATGAATTCCAGCCAAATGCAACGCAGCGGCGGATATTAAAACGCAATGCCGATCTTTCGGTCAGTGCATGCCGTCCGTGGTCGACCTCGGAGCAGTATGATTTGCTCCGCCGTTATTTGTCGCAACGTCATCCGAGCGGCGGCATGGCCGGCATGGACGATATGGACTATGCCGACATGGTCGAACAGTCGCCAGTGCGCAGCCATGTTGTCGAATATCGCACACCCGGACGATACGGGCGTCTGGGCGAACTCGTCGGCGCGTGCCTGACTGACCAGCAAGGCGATGGTCTATCAATGATCTACAGCTTTTATGATGCCGAAGCCGAAGGGCGTCAGGGGTTGGGCAACTATATCATCATGGACCACATCATGCGGGCGAAAGCGGCAGGTCTGCCTTATGTATATCTCGGCTATTGGGTCGAAGGCGCGGCGCGGATGCAGTACAAGATCCGCTATCGCCCGATGGAGCGGCTCGGCCCAGATGGTTGGGAACGGTTCGAACCGGCGCTTGAACAGGTCGCTGGGTAGCCCCCACAAAAAACCCCGCTTTTGGCGGGGTTTTCTTTAATCAGCGGCAGATGCAGCGTGGCTTGGGTTTCGGTTTCCACTTACGGGCCGGTTTGCGATGCGTCTTTACCGTCTCGTAATAGACTTCCTCGGTGACCGTCGTAGTCGTGTGCGACGCGCCTGGAACGACGGTAACGGTTACCATTGGTGCCTGCGGATAGTAATAATATCCGCCCTGCCAGCCATGCGACTGCGGGTAATAATTCTGCGGCGGATAATAGGGGCCGCGCGCGTGCGGCTCATGGCGCGGACGGTGATGGCCGCATTTGTTATGGGCTTTCTCAGCTGCAACGCCAAGTAAACCGCCAATGCCGGCGCCGATTAACGAGCCGCCGGTTCGGTTGCCTCGTCCGGCGATGCGATTGCCCGCAATGCTACCAAGCAATGCGCCGATTGCCGCTCCCTTGAGGCCATTGCTCTTCAGGCAACGCTCATAATTTTCATAGCCGCGTGGCACGTCATATTCGTCTGTATAGCCACGCTCGGGCGGCCCGGTGTATTCTTGCGAATAGCGGCGTTCGGGCGGGCCCGTGTAAACGCTGTCTTGCCGCCCAGCCGGGAAGCCAGGAGCCTCCGCGCCGTCGCGCCGGGTAACCCGGCCGCTCCAGTCGCCTTCGAACACGCGACCTTGCGGGTCGACATATTCGCCATCCCATTCGCCATCATAGCTGTAGCTTGAACCATCGGACGCGGCGAACGCGACATTGCCATCGTCATTCCAGTCATAGGCGGCCGCATCGGGCCGCATCGAAGTTCCATATTCCGGCTCGCGATAGTCGCTGGTCCGGTCTGGGCCCTGGTTCCATTCAAGCCCACTGCGGTAATCCTGCACATGGCCACGATGATCCATCAAGACCGCATCATTATAATAACGGCTCCAGCGATAGCCATTTTTTGGCGCGACCAAGCCATGGTTTCTGAAGTTCCGGATGTAAAATCGGGGTTGGTGCCAAAAAGCCGGCACAAAGAAACCGCGAAACGGCCGGACATAAGCAGAGCTTCGGATAATCGTGGCGGTGCCGGACTGCGCCATCAAGACCGCCGATGCAGCGGTCGAGTCGCTTGCGCTCGCATCAGGCGCAACGGCCAGCATGGCGGCCGCCGCAATGCCTGAAAAAAGGACGGTCTTCATGGTTAATCGCTCCCTAAGCATCACCTTCCGCGGAAAAAGCCGGGGAAAGTAGTTAAAGAACACTTAACATTTTTTGCAGGTCTTGACCAATTGCCAGAATGTAAATTGCTTGGGCGTTCAACGCCTTGTTCCAAAATGAGGCAGTTCGGTCAGATGCGCGTTGCCAGTATCTCCGCGAGCGCTTCGATGCCTGCTGCATCATCGACGTCGAACCGGTTCAATGCCGGGCTGTCGAGATCGATTACTGCGATCACTTCCCCACCGCGCTTTACCGGTACGACCAGTTCAGAGGCGCTGTTGGCATCGCAAGCAATGTGGCCGGGGAAAGCGTGGACATCGGCCACGAGTTGCGTCTCCCCGCTTGCCGCCACCGCGCCGCACACGCCTTCGCCAAGCGCGATACGGATGCAGGCGGCTTTACCTTGGAATGGACCGAGGACGAGTTCGCCATCGACCATCCGGTAAAATCCGGTCCAGTTCACATCGGGCAGGTATTCCCAGAGCAAAGCAGCGATATTGGCCATGTTGGCGATGCCGTCGGGCTCGCCTGCAGTCAACGCATCGGCGGAGCGGATCAGTTCACGATAAAGTTCGGCTTTGGGCGCGGCGGTATCGATAGAAAATTCATACATGCGGCTGCCCCTATCAGTCGAAACTCACCTTGCCACGGTTTTTCTTGACCGTGGCACGGCCCTTTTTCTCATCCACCCGCTTGGCCTTGGCGGCCCTGCTCGGCTTGGTTGCCACCCGCCGTGCCTGCCGTATATGCGCACGATCAAGCAGTTCGATGACCCGTTCGAGGGCTTCGGCGCGATTGGCAGGCCGTCGCAACCTTATTCAAAAGTGTAAAGACTTCCCCCCATGGTGAACGCTACTCTGAAACCTTCCCACGGCCTGCTTTAACTGCTGCCCGCTTTACCTTGCCATCCACGCGGCGTTTTTGGGATGCTTTTGTTGGCTTGGTAGGACGACGCGTCTTTGGTACGATGGTCGCGTCGTGGATTAGCTCAATTAAGCGACTTAACACTTCTTGTCGATTGATGAGTTGAGAACGCGCTCCCTCGCTGCGAAGGATTAGAACGCCATCCCGGGTCAATCTTGACCCTGCTAATTTGCCAAGACGTTGTTTTACTGCCTCAGGAAGATTGACCGAATTTGCCACATCGAAGCGCAGCATTGCTGCACTATCGGTTGTATTTACATGCTGACCTCCCGGCCCCGAAGATCGAGCAAACGACTCAACGAGTTCATCGCTGTCGATACTAATGGACTGAGTGATTTGAATTGCGACCATGGGGTCTTTATACCTTATCGTATGCGATGTTGAATGGCGTTTTTGATTCCTATTTGAACTCAAAATATTCCTGAAGATATCTCAAATCACCGATAATTAATTTGATGAAATACGCGTTTTAATAATGAAAATAAAGCATCAGGATGCTAAATATATATGAAATTGCTTTAGGGTATTTACCCGAATATGAGACTCATCGATGGACTTAATAGGCGACAGAGGTAGCTACCTCAGCGGGGCCGTGTTCCGGGCAGTGAGCGGGCGAAGCAGCCGAGCGGGACCGTTGCCGCTTTCCCCTTTTTGAGGGACGAAAAAGAGGCGGAAATAGAGGATGGCTCTGTCTGCGTGGCTGACACCCATGCGTCGTCGTCCCCATCCGCGATCGTGGTTTGCTGCAATGATCCCCCGGATCATTTCGCTGCGCTTTGAGCAGACGGTTCTCAAGGGTCAGATCGGCGACGCATTCCTTCAGCGCGCAAGCTTTGCGGCCTGAGACGACAGGTCGCCTGATCTTCAAGTATCATGCACGTTTGTACTGGTACACCGGGCGAATCAATTAGAAGTTGTATAATAAAACTGAAACGAGTTATCTGCAGTTCATGCTTATTTCTTTAATCATAACTGCCATACTCACCACCCCTTGGGTCCTCGCCAAAGTCGGCCAGGAAATCTGGAACCAGAAGAGAGGGTCTCGGCAGAGACTGCAATATAGAGGTGATTGTATCGCAAAGGTTTAGTCTGCAGCCCTGCCAACCTAAGTCCAGTGTTTGGAGTATCCAGCTTCTTTTGCAGTTCCATTGAAGTCCTAGAAAAATCAGGAGATCCTAGTGGTTATCGACGAAACGGTGGCGCTATTGCGCGACCAACGGGGAAGTGTGACTTTTATCAGCGCCCTGTCGCTTCCTATCGTTATTGGAGCGATAGGTTTCGGCGTTGAGTTGAGTAACGCTTATGCAGAGCGTGTCGGCAATCAAAGCATTGCGGACATGGCGGCGCTTGCTGGTGCCGATGTTTATATGAAAAACAAGTCTCAAGCCGAAATGCGCGCCTCGGCTCGGGAAATAGTGCTGACGTCAGGCCTAGCAGCAAGTTCGGTAGACACAAAGATCGTCGATTCACCAGATGACAGCGGCTTATTGGCCGTAAGAGCCGTCGTAACGACAAACCACCCCTATTTCTTCAGTCGGATTTTCGAGCGCGGAACCAGCTTTGACGTTAGCGCAACGGCTTACGCGAAATTGCCTCCGGACATACCACCTTGCATCATCACACTGGCCGACGATGTCGACCACGGTGTGATGTCAGTTCGCGGTTCCGGCATTGCGGCTCCCGATTGTGCGATTCACTCCAACGACGACGTTTTTGCTTCAGGCGTTTCAACGATAACAGCGAATAGCATCAGCGCGCATGACCGCATTCATACGCCGCCCAACGACAGCACCATACAAGCTGTGCGGAAGCGGGAGGGCGTTTCGCTTATCAGTGATCCACTGGCTGGTAATGCCGACATGATTGCCGCGAAAGGAAGGATTGGCACTTATACAACGGTGGGTGTTCCGTCATTGCCCATGATCCCGGCTGTTGGCGTATCTGCGCCTAGCGCTCGGTTCATCCGAAGTTGGTGGCCCACAAATACTTATACTTATTCCAATGGCGCCGTTTCGATAAACGGGATTTGGGATGGAACGGCCTGGGTCTTTCCGGCTGGGACCTACAACTTCGATACTTTGTCGGTTTCAGAGAGAATAGCCTTCGTGGGACCTACCATCATTAACGTTCGTGGCGACTTCACCAATTCTTGGCCGCAGATTACCATCCGCGGCAATGGCGCGATAAACGTCGGCGGCAACATCCAGAATGTGGCATCGGTCCATATATCAGGGCAAGGTAGCATCAACGTCGGCGGCAACATTAACCTCGGCGGCGGCGGCACCGGGCTTGTGATCGGGGGAACTGCCCGTTTGAATGTCGGCGGGGACATAATCAATACAGGAACCGGCTTCTGGTTGGGTGACGGCGGGTCGGCCTACATCAATATTGCTGGCAATCTGACGGCATCGGGCCGGTTCGTTGCGGGTGACGGCGGTTTTGCAATATTGGGGCGCACTTCACTGGTGGGAAGTGCGATGATGCGGATCGGTCAGGGGCGGCACTATTTCGGCCCCATTGACACCGGGGGAGCCACCATCATGCAGGTCAGCGATGGCGACACCGACGTAAATGGCAAGCTGAATGTCGGAGGGTCTTCGTCGGTGATGTTCGGTGCCGGTGCCTTTGCCATTACCAAAGACAGTTGGGGCGATGGCAGGGCCATTCTAGCTGCCGGCGACTCCAGGATCACCTTCGGCGACGGCCCGTTCAGTGCGAACGGAATCATCCAGACCATTGGTGATATCACGTTCGGCGCCACTGCCAGCCATTATGTCAACGGCGATCTGCTGCTGGGCGGCAATGCAAGATTTGGATCCGGTGCTTATTATGTCAATGGCAACTTCCGGAATTCTTCGATCGGTAACATGATTGGCACCGATGTAAACTTCGTCCTGGCGGGGGCCGTCACTTTGTCCGGCAGTGCCAACCTAAGGCTGGCTGCGCCGACCACCGGCGGCCTGAAGGACTTTCTGTTCATTACGGGAACGAGCGATCCAACCTTGATTGAAGGAGCTGCAAGCAGCGTGCTGGCCGGTATCATCTATGCTCCCAGTTCCGCCCTGACGCTGAGGAGTGGGGGCGAACTCAGCGGGGGCGGTAAATGCTGGAGTCTTGTCGCGCGTACGGTAGTCGTCGATGGAGGTGCAAACGCGCGAACCTCGGCCTGCTCGACGCTTACCGAAGCCATTGAGGGGGGGGGCAGCAATCGCGTCTCGCTGGTGCGTTGATCTGTATGCCTGTGGTTATGCGGCGCATAGCGCGCAACCAAAGTGGTGTTGCCACAATCGAATTCGCCCTTTGGAGCAGTTTGATCTTCAGCATGCTAATCGTCAGCGCCGATTTTGGGTTCTACGCCTTTTACAAGGAGCGTTTGAAGCGTTCGGTAAGCGAAGCGTCCATCGCGGCGTTCGACTCCCGAGATAATGTCGACCCGAACAGGATTGCGCAATACTTGGCCGCTAGCGTGCGCATCCCCGGTGCCGCGCCGACGGTTAAGGTAACATGCAACGGGGGGAATGCATGTGTCAACGCGGCCCGAACGTGTGGTTGCATCTCACCGTCCGACGGCTCTTTTTCTGCGCAACCCACGTGTGGCAGCATATGCCCAAGCGGCGGGCTGTCAGGCTACTACATGAATATATCGGCCCAGGTTACATTTCGTAACGTGGTCGTAGCGAATCCCTGGCTGGAGGGCGAGCCTATCTCGGCCAACCTATCGGTTAGGTTACAATGAAAACTTCTCTGCGCCAGGATGCTACGGGAGCGGCGACTGTTGAATTTGCTCTTGTTGCTCCACTGTTACTTGCTTTCATCTTCGGTATCATGGAAGCAGCGCTGGCACTGTGGACATGGCAAGTTGCTCAGGAAACCGTCTATGCGACGGCGCGCTGCGTTGCGATCGACGATGTGCAATGCAACAGCGACGCCAAGGCCAGACAATTTTCGGTAAATCGTATGGAGGCAGCCGGTATAACCATGCCAACCTCTGCCTTTCGTATCGAGAGGAATGTCACCTGCAATGGGATGAACAAGATGGACCGGGTTATCGTGACCTTCCCTTATAGAGGGTTGTCGGGCGTCGGTCTTCCGCTGATACTCGATACTGTCAACAGTGACGCATGCATGCCCGACATCAGTTCTTCGTGATCGACTCTTTTCGTGGCGCGGCGTTCCCTATCTTGTCGTCGGCAGTATCGGCAATCGCGGACATGTTGGGTACAAATATGCTGAAACCTATATTGGTCCATTTCTTGAGCTTGGTCTGGCTGGTGCTTTGGATACGGGTGGAACTTGCACAGCGAAAGTTCAAGAGGATACGTTTTGACCCCGAAGCTCGCCATCTGGCTCGACATCCGGCCGAACCGTGTGCCGGTGCCAACGACGATTGCGTCATAGTCTTTGAGTTCGTCGACAGTCGCGACTTCGGCCTTCTGGTCGAGCTTGAAATGCGCTGCCTGTGCAACTTCAAGAGGCGCGGTTTCTGGAACGCGGCGGATGGTGACGTCTGCCCCGGCGTCACGCGCGCCTTCGGCGATAGCTTCGGCCATGGTTTCAAGGTGGCCGTAGCTGGATTAATAAAGAACAAGGACTTTAGTCACGGGAATTTCCTTTGTGTGGGAAAGGGGTTCAATCATCTCGTCATCCCGAGCTTGTTTCGGGATAACACACCACCGTCGCCTGTTATCCTGAAACAAGTTCAGGATGACGAGGCGTGGTGGTTCGCAGCACTTCTTACGCCGAATCGACCAAGACGATTTCGGCGTCCTCAATCGCGGTGATGGTAATCGGACCTTCACCGATTGCTACGCCATCGCGGGCATTGGCATGCTGGCCTTCGATTTCGATCGCGCCGGTCGCGGGCACCATATAGGCGTGGCGTGTTGCACCGACTTCGTATGTCAAGCTTTCACCCGCCTTGATCGTCGCACCGAGCACGCGGGCGTCGGTACGGATGGGGAGCGCGTCGGCATCCTCGGCAAAGCCGCTCGCCACTATCTGCCAAGCACCCGAACGGTCGCCTTTGGGAAAGGGCTTTGCGCCCCAGCTCGGCGATCCGCCCTTGCGGTTGGGCATAATCCAGATCTGGAACAGGGTCGTCGGGTCATTCTCCAGATTATATTCGGCGTGACGGATACCGCTGCCTGCGCTCATTACCTGCACATCGCCCGCCTCGGTGCGGCCTTCATTGCCCAGGCTGTCCTTATGCGTAATCGCGCCAGTGCGGACATAAGTGACGATTTCCATGTCGGCATGCGGGTGTGGCGGAAAGCCCGATTGCGGGGCGATGAGGTCATCGTTCCAGACGCGGATCGCGCCCCAGCTCATCCGGGTCGGGTCATAATAATCGGCAAAGGAAAAATGGTGATGCGCATCGAGCCAGCCGTGATTGGCTGCGCCCAGCGACGCAAAAGGGCGAATTTCAACTTTGGTCTTTGTATCGGCCATGTCGGTCACTCCTCAAATAGGGTGGATGTCATGAAAGATAGATAGGCGTGTAGATTACAATTAAAATAGAAACATCCGAAACATATTGTTTCGATAATCGTTATATTCCTAGGTGCCGAATTTTTGACTTCACATCATTTTTGGTCGCGCTTTGTGTTCTCTGTTATGCGGTAAAGGCTTACTGGCGGGTGACGGTAGCGTATTTTTTTCCAGATTCCTTCAGGCAAAATTTTCGAAGCGCCCGCAGCTTCGATTAGCTTGGCGACATAAATCGGCTCTGGCTCATATCTCCCCACAAGCCGCGCTTCATTGCTTGGCTGATACAGTTCGATGCGGTCAGCGGGCATTTTGAAATTGGGTGCGTCGGCAAAGGCGGGATTATAGAAGAAAAGGTCGCCATTTGCCGCCGGGCGTTTATTAACCCGCGCTCGCGCGCCTTCCCATCGCAGCAACATGTCGGCGCGATAGCGCGTCATCGGATCGGTGGCGATGTGCGCTTTCGGATTTGCGGCGGCGATGGCGGCAAGCTTTCGAGGGCCGAACAGACTGTCCTTGTTCTCGATATATATGCCGGCCAGATTTCCTGCGACGAGCAGTGACACTATGCCTGCCAAAACGATGCGTGACCCGGATTTGGTCGAAGCCGCCAAGCGGACAAACCCAATTCCGGTCAGCACACAGGCTACGGCGGTCGTGATCATGAAATATCGCGGGTTAAGTGGCAATAAATGCTGTGCCGCCGCGGCGCAAAGAAACCATGTCAGGCCGAATAATGCTATAATCCGCGCGAAATGTCGGGTCCGATGTTCGATCGACTTTCCGAAACAGAGCCAGACACCGACAGGAATGGCGATGAAATAGAGCGCCATAAATTCCTGATTCAACAGCAGGACCAGCAACGGATCGATCAGCGGATGTACCACCACATTCCCCGCAACGTCGATCGTTCGGTCAATCGATGAATCGTGATTCAGCGATATGTTGATCCGATAGAGCGGATCGCCGGTCATCGCCCATAAATAGCCAACTTCGACTGCCCAAATCGCCAGAAAGCCTGCAGCTATCCATAGATAATGTCCGCGATGGAAACGGTGGCCGATGATAAACAATAGGGCATAAAAGACTGCAACAAAGATCGCGGTTTCACGGGTTAAAAACGCCAGCCCCGCCAAAACGCCGGCGACAAACAGTTGAAGGCGATTTGGCCCGGCATCCAGAGACCGCCAGAACAACAACACCGACGAAAAAAGGAATGCCATTTCGACTATATCGACGCTCGCGATACTCGACTGGATCACCAACAATGGCGAAACGGCTAGCACACAAAGCGCGGAGGTTGCGGCTATCGAACCGGATACGCCGCGGATGACATGCCAAATGAGCGCCAGAAATGCGAGCATGTACAAAAGGCTGGGGAGCACCATCGCGAATTCGTTCTCGCCAAAGGTAAGAAACGACAGCGCCATCGGGATCGTTATCGGATAACGGATCGTTCCATGCCCGCCGACGAACGGGAACTGTTCTATCCAACCATAAGCGCCAAGCGCGTATGTCACATCATCCGATGCCAGAAATCCGACCCAGCCTGCTGCGACAAGCGCGCAGAACAAAATCAGACCCAGCCACAAGCCGTTGCGACCCTCAATGATCCACGCGAACAACCTTTGAGTCATGCGGCGCGATAGACCCACAGCCGGTTGGCAACGAACGAAGCCGCAATGACGATGCCGTCAACGAACAGTTTGGCGATGAATGCGTTGGCTTTTGCATAATCGACGAGAAACCACATCAGCAGGCTCGAGGCGGCCAAATTGGTACCGAATAGCAGAAGATAGGCAGCAGCTTGACGTTTGGAGCTGTCCTTTTGGTCCCATGAAAATGTAAATTTTTTGTGGAGCAAAAATCCGACACATGCACCGGTCGTCTTGCCGACGATGTTGGCGGGGAGATAGGCATCGGGCATCAACCACATCAAAAGCGCGAATGCCCCAAAATCTGCAGCATATACGATACCCCCGACGATGCCGTACCGCACCAACTGATGTAACGCGCCTTGCTTCAACGACCCATTTCCGCACTCGACAATTCCGCAAAGCGGCTCGCCTGTGCCCAGTCGCTGAAGGTAAGCTGCGGCTGGATCGGGGTCTTAGGCTCGTTGGTCATGTCGAACCCCAGAAAGGACAGCAGCAACTGGAATCCGAGGATAATCGGCAGCACAGCGATCATTACCGTTCCGGTCGATGCCGTCGCGCCGGTCGATATCGAATGGTACCAACCCCAAGCGCCGAATGTCGCACCAAAGGCCAAAAAGATCGATCCCATCAGCAGTTGCGCCGACGCCAGGCTGAAGTCGCGCATGAAATAAGTATATAGGATCCGCTTGCCCAATTCTTTGACATTCTTGCTAAAGAACTGCCCGATGACCTGCCCGATTTTAAGGTTGCTTTGCTCGGTGCCATATTGGGCGGCCATCGGAACATCGAGCACGACCGCACGCGCATTGCCCAGATTGATGAGCATGTCCGATTCAAAGAAATATCGTTCGGAAATGTTCGAAAACTCGATGCGCTTCAACGCTTCAACATGGACTGCAGTAAAACCGTTGGTGGGGTCGAAGATACTCCAATAGCCGCTCGATAATTTGGTGATGAATGAAAGCGCGGCATTTCCGAAAAGCCGGATGCGGGGCATCTGGCGGACATTCCAGATCGAATGAAAGCGATTGCCTTTGGTGTAATCGGCACGTCCGTCGATCACGGGGCGGGCAATGGCCGGGATCATTGCCGGGTCCATCTGGCCATCGCCATCGACTTTTACGATAACATCGGCATCCGCATCGATTGCCGCGCGGTAGCCGGTCATCACCGCCCCTCCAACGCCCTTATTTCTGTCATGAAACAGGACTTTGACGCGCGGATCTTTGTTGTTGTCCAATATATGTTTGCCAGACCGGTCGGGGCAGGCATCATCGACCGCAAAAATCAGCGAAACTTCCGGCCCGATGCGCTCGATGACGTCCATTACATGCGCGGATACGCGATAGCAGGGGATGACCACTGCAATGGTTTTGCTTACCGAAATTCGATCCAGTCGTACCATGACCGCTGCTTCACCCTTGCACCACGCGATTATTGTGGATTTTGCCGTAGCTGAAATGCGTTAAAGACGAATAAACCGGAATTTGTGCGAGGGGAGCACAGCCCCGGCGAGACATTGATTGTAATTGAATTCGAAACATTGGCTTTGTACCGTTTCGAATAATGAAACTTCCCGATTTCGAAGCCTGGAGTATTTTCGCTTGCGTGGTCGAGCATAAAAGCTTCACCGGCGCCGCGAACGCGCTTGGACTATCCAAGGCCACCATCTCCAAAGCGGTCACGCGGCTGGAATTGCAGGTCGGCGCACCGCTGTTTCATCGCACATCGCGCCGCCTGTCGCTAACGGAAAGTGGCGCGAAGCTGGTCGAACATGCGCGCGCGATTTTGGCGGAAGGGCAAGCTGCCGAAGAAGCCGCACGCGAAGAAGCATCCGAACCCGTCGGCCTCGTCCGCCTCGCCGTGCCGATGAGCTTCGGCCTCAAGCATGTCGGCCCCGTGGTCGCCGAATTCCTGTGCGAATATCGCGGGATCAGCGTCGACATGCACCTAAGCGATGCGAAGGTCGACCTGATCGGCGAAGGCTTCGACATCGGTCTGCGGATTGCATCGCTGCCCGACAGTTCATTACGCGCCCGCAAACTCCGCGATGTCATAACCCACATCGTCGCCGCACCATCCTATCTCGAACGCATGGGCACCCCGCGCCACCCAGCCGAACTCGGCGAGCACGAGTGTCTGCGTTATTCGTTGCTCACCACTCCCGAGCTTTGGCGGTTCACTAACAACAAAGGCGAAGAAGCCGCCGTCCGCCCCCATGGCCGCCTGCGCGCAAACAACAGCGACGTGATGCTGTACAGCTTAAGATCCGGCCACGGCATCGCCGTGGTGCCGGACTTCATCATCGACGCCGATCTGGCCAGCGGCGCGGTGTTGCCGATATTGGAGGAGTGGCGCCCACAACCGGTCGCCCTCCACTTGGTGACACCGCCGGGGACGATCCGGCCAGCGCGGGTAACAGCGTTGATTGAGTACTTGGTCGAGCATTTGGGTTAGAAACTAATCGGCATATGCCTTCACGAGATCATACATATAATCGCGCCCCATATAAACCGAGCGGACCTCCATCCGTTCGTTGAGGCCGTGGACGCCATTTCCGTCGGGATCACCCCACATGCCTGGTATGCCATAAGTCGGGATACCGACCGACCCCAGAAAAGTTGCGTCGGTATAGCCATTGGCCATCGACGGTATAACCGGAATTCCCGGCCAGTATTTTGCCGACAGCCTCTCCATCGGGCCGACGATTTTCGGGTCCAAGGTCGGCGCAGGCGGTGACGGGCGTGGCGGGGGCAGGGTGGTGACGGTTACACCCGCATCGCCGATGACTCGCGATAATTCCTGCCGGATATTCTCAATGCTATGGCCGGGAAAGATGCGGCAGTTAATATTGGCACCAGCGCGCTGCGGCAGCGCGTTCGCCGCGTGCCCGCCGTCAAGAAGCGTTGCGACGCATGTCGTCCGCAGATTGCTATGCAGGAAACGGTCCTTGTTGACTATTGCTTCGGCTTCCTTGTCATTCAGGTTCGCTGCAAGCTTCACCATTGCATCGCCCGTCTCGTCACGGCGTCCCATGCCGGCTTCGGCAAAATAGCGGCGGGTAACGTCAGACATTTCAGCGGAAAATTGATACTCGTCGATTTTGCCTAGCGCGCGCGACAGCTGATATATGGCATTGTCGCGCACGGGCACAGAACTGTGTCCGCCCGGATTACGGGTTTCGAGGCGATAATTGGCGAAAGTCTTTTCGCCGACCTGCACCGACTGGCCAATGACCTTGCCTTTGCCGTCGCTATCGCCGCCACCGCCTTCGTTGAGAGCAAACGCGGCATCAATCAGGTCGCGGCGATTTTCCGCCAGCCATTGCACGCCATTAAAGGCTCCGTTTGTTTCCTCACCGCAAGTCAATGCCACCTTGACCGTTCGTTTTGGCTTATAGCCCTGTTGCTTGAAACGGATCAGCGTGTCGACCCAGACGGCTGCCTGCGCCTTGTTATCAGCGGTGCCGCGGCCGTAAAAATAGCCATTTTCTTCGACCATGATGAAGGGATCGCGTTCCCAGTCGGCGCGTTTTGCTTCAACTACGTCGATATGTGCAATCAACAATATGGGCTTGGTGGTTTTCGAAGTGCCAGGATAAACCGCCACGAGCCCGCCCTCTTTAGGCTTTTCAGGTATAGCAAACAGGGTCATCTGGTTGTCGGCAAAGCCTGCAGCCCTCAACCGTGCCGCCATGCGCTCGGACGCCAGAGTGCAGCTGCCGGACGATAACGTCGTATTGGTTTCCACCAGCTCCTTGTACAATTCGCGGAAGGCCAGTTGATCGGGTCGCGGATTGGCGGCGGCGGGCGTCGCTTGTGCGACCAAGGCAGAAGCCAACACCCAAAGTACCGATTTCTTCATTGGACTGCCCCCGTGCCATCAACTTGGGGCAGTTTATGCGCTGTCCGGGAAAGGGCAATCGTTAAAAGTTGAGTCCGGATCGGTGCGAACAATCTGCTCCATTTTGCTGAAATAGCTGCGACGGGTCGATAAAGTCGTTTCAGTAGGGCTCGGCTCCGAAATATTTTTGACAAGACCAATGACTCTGAAACCCGCAGAAATGAGTCATTTTTCTGGCTAGGCATACCCCGCGACTCGCCGGAATCCCTGCGTTAAGATGAAATTAACCTTTTCAGTTCATTTCCAATATGGTTAATGAAAACGAATGACTGCATCGCAGGGGTGTAGATCGGTCGTTGGGTAGTTTCAAAACTTAGAGGGGTTTGCCCAATGCGTGTGCTTTTGATTGAAGACGAGCCTACTACCGCGAAGGCCATCGAAATGATGCTCGCGACCGAAGGGTTCAATGTCTACACCACCGATCTGGGCGAAGAAGGCCTCGATCTGGGTAAGCTCTATGATTATGATATCATATTACTCGACCTTAATTTGCCGGACATGCACGGCTATGATGTGCTGAAGAAGCTGCGCGTTGCCAAGGTGCAGACGCCGGTGCTTATTCTCTCCGGCATTTCGGAAATGGACAGCAAGGTGCGCTCGTTCGGCTTTGGTGCCGACGATTATGTCACCAAGCCATTCCACCGCGAAGAACTGGTCGCCCGCATTCATGCGGTTGTCCGCCGTTCGAAGGGCCACTCGCAGTCGGTCATTCGTACCGGCAAGCTGGCCGTCAATCTCGATGCCAAGACCGTCGAAGTCGACGGTAGCCGCGTCCATCTGACCGGCAAGGAATATGCGATGCTGGAGCTGCTTTCGCTCCGCAAGGGCACCACGCTCACAAAGGAAATGTTCCTCAACCACCTGTATGGCGGTATGGACGAGCCGGAACTCAAGATTATCGACGTTTTCATCTGCAAGCTGCGCAAGAAATTGTCGCTTGCCTGCATGGGTGAAAACTACATCGAAACCGTTTGGGGCCGCGGCTATGTGCTGCGCGACCTCGACGATATGGAACAACCAATGGTTGCCTGAAGCACGTTAGAATTACACCCCGAGTAAATGAAGGGCGCGGCCAGATGGGGCTGCGCCCTTTGTTTATTGGGATTTTCAATTTCGGGGCGGTAGACCCGCGAAGGTGATGATGCTCTCCTTGCCCGACGCATTGACCGCCGAAACACCGACGAAATGGTCGTCGACGATAACTCCCTTGAGAACGTGTGATGTTGCTGCAGCGTCGTCAACTGCGACGATATCGGTCCAGTTGGGCTGATCCGCCTTGCGCGAATAGACGCGATAGCCGGTTGCCCCAGTGACTGGCACCCATTCCACTTTGGTATCTGACGAAACCGCGCCGCCGAGCTTCGCCGATGCCGGCGCGGGTGGTGCTGCGGCCAGCGAGTTCGCAGTTGCGATGTTCAGAGCAGTGACTTTGGCCAGATAGGCGAAGTCCATATTGTCGACGGTATCACCATATTCGATGCCATTCTCGCTGCGCAAATCCTGATGTTGGTGGTGGTAGTTCTCGACACCGACGGTGAAACGGATCGCCGGCAGCCCAAGTTCAAGCGCGGGTAAATGGTCGCCGCCGCGCGCAAAGCGGTCGGGGCGGCGGACACCAAATGCGTCCAATCCGATTTTCGCCATTTCGCTTTCGGCCACTTTGTCGGCATAGCGCATCAAGGCACGGCTCGGGCCATCATCCTCACCGCCGCTGCCACGCCGCGCCATCTGAGCCGCAATGTCTTCGGAGGCACGGATGCCTTCGCTGAAGATGCGGACGACATTGTCGACCTTGCGCCCATCAGTGCCGAGCGTACCGCCGACGATATCGTTGTTGAGCATCGCGCTGACTTTCCAGCCTCGCTCCTTCGCCGTTTCGGCGAGCAGGCGACCGCCGAACAGGCCCTGTTCCTCACCAGACAACAATGCGAAGACAATCGTCGCCTCGCCTTGTGGCTGCTTTGACATCAATCGCGCGGCTTCGATGACAAGTGCACTGCCCGAGCCATCGTCATTGGCGCCCGGCGCGTCTTTGGTGAAATCCATCACGTCGGACACGCGGCTGTCGATATGGCCGGCAATGATTATGACATGATCCCAACCCATCTTGCCGGGTTTGATCGCCAGTACATTGACAATATTCACGCCATTCGGGACTCGCGGCCCGGACATGTTTCGTTCGAGCATTTCGGTGGTAAGGCAGCTTTTGCACGCCTTCGAAATCTTCTCGAATTCCGACTTCGCCCATGCTCGCGCCGCCCCGATTCCGCGTTTGGGATCGGTGGCCGAGGACAAGGTATGGCGTGTGCCGAAACTGACCAATTTCTCGACATCGGTCTTGAGCCGGGCGGGACTTGGTTCATTTTGAGCGATTGATGGGGTTGCGATGGTAAAGGCAAACAGGGTTGCAATCAGGGGCAGTTTTTTCATGCGCCTTGGCTAACGCATCAAGTTTGCAAATACCAGCGTTCGCCGCCCTCGAGCGCCAAAGCGGTCAATTTGCCCGAAGCATAAGCGCCGGTATCGATGCCGATGCGCGAACCGCGTTCCTCGATATCTTCATAAATTGTATGGCCATATACCACGACCTTTTCGAGATCGCCGCGTTGCTCGACAAAATCGTCGCGAATCCAGCGCAGGTCGCTCGGCTTCTGTTCGGACAGCGGCACACCGGGGCGAATGCCAGCGTGGACAAAGGCATAGTCGCCGATCACGATCTGATCTTCGAAGCTCTCGATAAATTCAAGATGCTCCTGCGGGACTAACATCGACAACCGCTCAGACAATTGCTCCATATCAAGCGTGATGTATTCAGCACGGGTAATCGGGTAGGACAGCACCGTCGCCTCGCCGCCGATGCGCAGGAAGAAACGTGTCACTTTCGGGTCATTCTTGCGGCAGGCGCGAACGAAAACTTCTTCGTGATTACCCATCAGGAAGCGGACGTTCATTCCCGAAGCCTTGAGCGCCATCGCGGTTTCGATAACGCCCGCGCTATCTTCGCCGCGGTCCATCAGGTCGCCGAGGAAAATGATTTGCGTATCGGCAGGGCCGCGCGATGCTTTGTCCGCGTCGATCTTTGCCAGCAACGTCTGAAGCAAATCATTGCGCCCGTGGATGTCTCCTATGGCGTAAATGCGCATGCCGTCTGGCACCCGCGCGGTATCGAGCGGGCGCGAAATAACTGCTTTTTTGAAGAGGCGACCTAACATGGCTTGCGGCATATAGGCTTAGCCCGCCTGCTTTGAAAGGGCTTAGCCTTCAACAGCGAACGTCAACCCCGCCTTTGCCTGCAACCGTTCGACCAACGCCTCGCCCAATGCCGCGCCAGGCGTCGTTACCCCGCCTGGCCCATCAATCTCGGCCAAGGCAATCGCGGTTTCGGCGATCATCTTGGAGGTCGAGCCGTAGCCCGGGTCGCGGTCGCCTTTGACCGAAGCACGGATTTCGCGTCCGTCGGGATATTGGCCGATGAACAATATGTCGTAGTATCCATTTTCGCGCTCTTCCGGCGTGGGACCCTCACCGGGCTTGAGCTTAGAATCGCCGAACGGGTTCATTTTGGCAATTCCTTCTGCAATCGCCTTGCCCGCCTCGCCGATCGTCGTCAGCAGCATCTCGTCATAGACGAAATCCTTGCCCCATTTGTGATCGAGCAGGAAATTCGTCCGGTGGACGTTCTTAGTATTAATCGGCGCCATTACGAACGGTGCAGCCCATGCGCCCGCATCGCTGTCATATTCGGGGATCATGCCCGATGGCTGAGAAGGCCCTTCGAAGCCGGGCGTGAGTGCAAACGAGGATTTCAACAGGCCGATGATGCTTGGGTTTTTCGCTGCCGCCTTCATCGTCGCGGTCAGGCTGGCGATCGTACCGCCCGATGCACCGCCCTGCATTTTGCGCACACGGCCCTTGACGCGCGGCGCGGCAGCACCATTGCGCTTCACAGCTTCGGCTTGCAAAAACAATACGCCCAAATCGAACGGGATCGAATCGAACCCGGCTGAAAAAACGATGCGTGCACCGGACGATTTGGCCGCTACATCATGCTCGTCGATCTTGTGCCGCATCCACGCAGGCTCGCCGCACAGGTCGGTATAATCGGTGCCGTTCGCGACACATGCCGCGACCAGTTCGTTCCCGTAAAGCTGGTAAGGCCCAACAGTTGTCAGCACGACCTTCGTGCGCTTGCACATCGCATCGAGCGAAGCGGGATCAGACGCATCGGCGACAACCAATGGCGTTTCGGCAGGCGCACCGATCAGGTCGCGTACTTCCTCAAGCTTGGAAAGGCTCCGTCCCGCCATCGCCCATTTCGGCGCGCCGTCGCGGCCCGTCAGATATTCGGCGACCAGCCGCCCGGTATACCCCGTCGCGCCATAGACAATGATATCGAATTCGCGGGGGGTGGTTGGCATGGATGTTCCTCTCTTTGGGGTGACGGCTCTATAAGTTTACAAACATATATGCATGTGCGGCCCTGTTCTGTAAACTTATGAAGGGCGCGGCGTTGCATTGGTATCGCGGCGCGGCGGGGGCAGGCGCAACACTTTCATAATTTGCTTGGTATCGCGGCCATGTTCGAATTCAAAGGCGCCGCCCAACCGCATTTTTATCGTGGTTACGCCATTTATGGCGCGCTCCATGGCATAATCGAACATCATGCTCCGCCCGAAACCGACCGCCCGGTCCCACTCCGCCGCAAAACTTTCGGCACCAGCGCGTTTTTTGAGATTATAAGCCGAAATCCGCGACATTCCCACCGCTTGGGCCGCGCTATCGACCGTGCCCATCGCGGCAAGCGCAATCAGGAAGCGGTGTTGCCGTTCGGGCGTCCAGCCATCATGGCGGGTGCGGGTGAGAGGGACGGGGGTGAATTCGGGGGTGTAGTCTAATTTGGTTCTCATAATTGACTATACTAACCTATATGGATTGTATAGTCAATCTGTTGGTTCTCCGATTTGTCTGTTTGCGACAACTTTGCGGTCGAACGACAGTAATTTCTGAATGCTGGAAAGCGGATATATAGTGACTCACGACTTAGGTCTCGACAATCCTTGAGGCCGTGTCGCCTGCCGTCACCCGCAGGGCTGGGACCGGTGCAGCCGGGTTCAGTGAGCCAGGTTGCTTATCGGCCAAAGGCGAATAAAGAGGACCCTCCTTCCATATGCACTAATAGCTTTACATCGTCGCCAACATTGTCATTCAGGATTGAAATCTGTCCGGACTGGGGGTACCACAAGCCCTAGTTTCTTGCTGGTGCGGGTTCCGCGGGAATGACTTTCGACCCCAGCGACGCCTTTATTCGTTCGGTCGGAAACGTCACTATGAGCAATATGGCGGCGGCCAAAAGCTGGGCACCGATCAACAGGGCCAGCATCGCTTCAGGTTTGCCGAGGAAGGCGACCGATCCGACCAGTATCCCGGCAATGCTGATGCCCATGTTGTGGACCGCCATGTAGACCGAATATTGTGCGGCTGGCGCGTCAGGCGGGCAGAGTCGCATGACGACGACGGTGTGGCTGAGGGCACCCATGAATATGATTACCGGCCAGGCCAGAATGAAAATGGTAATCAGGTCAGGATTGGCCCAATTCGAAGAAGACATCCACATCCACGTCACCAGCCCTAAGAAGGCAATGGTCCACATCAGCAGGGCCCTTTGGGCGCCGAGCTTATTGGCGATGATCGCGCCCACCGCGATGGTCGCGATGCCGGCAATCAGCTGGGCCGTACCGTTGAGCGAGCCGATGCGGTCTTCGGTCCAACCGGCATATTGGCTCGCGATGATGGGTACCGCGATGACGCACAGTCCATAGGTCAGGCCGCGGGTGATCAGCACTACACACCATATCATGCTGAGCGGGGACAGCGTGTTGCCCAGCGCCGACTTCGCCAGCGGCAACCAACTTCCCGCCTGCGATGCGATATTCGTTTCATGGGCCGCGCCGGTGGACCATGGCAGGCGGCGCTCGCAGATGCGCTCACGCACCCAGATTACATGCGCCGTGACGAGGGCAACCAGAACCGCGCAGGAGACATAGGCGGCGCTGACGCCAAAGGTATAGACCATCGCCCCGGTGAGCGCCGCTGAAGCCGCGATCCCCAGCACCTGCCCGCCCGCCGCCAGCGAGCCGCCAATTGTGCGTTCCTCTTCGGGCATGATGTCGACGGTGAGGCCATCGACTGCGACATCCTGGAACACGACCGCACTGTTCACCGCGAGCGCTACGATCCCGAGCATCAGCACGTCGCGCGGCCCGGGGTTAATGATCGCGAACAGCAGCAGGAGGAGGATCATCATGCCCTGCGCCCCCAGGATCCACGCCCGTCGCCGCCCCATCGCCAGCAGCGTGTAGCGGTCCATGATGAAACCGGCGATGAACTTGAAGCTCCAGGGAATGCCGACCATCCCGACGACGAAGCCGATGTCCTGCGCAGTCGCGCCATTGACCGCCATCCACGCAGGGACCGCAAAATCGAACAAGCCGATCGGAATGCCCTGACCGACATAGAGGAGAAAGACGGTGAAGAACCGGAGGATGCCGCTGGATTCGAGCGAAGGGCCGACAGGTGCGGCGGCGGCGGTGCCTGCAATCATATTATCCCCCCTCAATCCCTATCGCGCAAGCAATGGCTGCTTTTTCAGCAGAACGATCATACCGACGAACAGCATCACCGGGTCGGGCAGCGTATTGCCGACCCGTTCTATAAAGGTCAGCCAGCCTGTGGCACGCGGGGCGTCGGGCATGTCGGCAGCGAAGGCGGCGTTTTCCATAGTCATCATGCGCTCCCCATCCAGTGCAGACACAGCTTTCCTGTCGTCAGAACCGGGGTTTCCCGGCCCATCCAAAGCACCAAAAATGTCTGCGATCCCTTGGCTAGGATACTACGCTACCATAGCGTCAAGCGCAATCGGCCCTGCCGTCAATAAAGCGTCAAAAAGGCTCAATGACGTCGGCGCGCGGATAGCAAAAGTAATAAATTACTTGGTGGCGGGAGTAAATCGGGCAAGCCATATTTGTCCCAAGCGCAGCAATGAACGGCGGCGATTAATGGAATAAGGGGGCTTAATCATCTAACTATAAGTCCGCTATTCTGCGGTTGCGCTCCAAAACCCGACAGTCCGCTCCCCACCCACAACCCGCCCTCAACTTCACCCCGCCCCAGTCGCCGGATGCTCGCTCGTCGCCTCGACCCTCGCCGCCGCTTCGCGCCTGCGGCGGTCGCGGTAGGAATCGAAGCTCCAGCTTTTTTGATCATAGGCGAACAGGCACAGGAAGCCGCCTGCAATGGCGACATTCTTGAACGCCATTGCGGCTTGGATCGGATCGGCGGTTTCGCTGTGGAAAAGCAATGCGGTGAGCAGGCAGAATGCTGCAAAGACCAATGCGGTCAGGCGCGTGAATACCCCGAAAACAATCATCAGTCCGCCGATGACTTCGAACAAAGCTGCGGGAAGGGCCAAGCCAGATGGCAAGCCAACGCTTGCCATATAGGTACCGGTCCCCGAAACATCAGTCAGCTTCATTGCGCCCGAAATGATGAAAATCAGCGCCAGAAAAAACCTGCCGATAAATGCGAATAATCCTGAAAACATGTTGCGTCTCCTCAAACCCTGCAGCGAGAACCAGCAGGACGACCGCGCGTTCCACTTAGCTGTTTTTAGAAGTAATTATAGCTTCGGCAGTGTCACCCCGCGTTGCCCCATATATTTGCCCGCACGGTCGGCGTAGCTGGTTTCGCAGGGTTGCTCGCCCTTTAGAAACAGGAACTGGCACGCGCCTTCATTGGCGTAGATTTTGGCGGGCAGCGGCGTGGTGTTGCTGAATTCCAGTGTGACATGGCCTTCCCAGCCCGGCTCCAATGGCGTTACATTGACGATAATGCCGCAGCGCGCATAGGTCGATTTGCCCAGACAGATGACGAGCACATCACGCGGCACACGGAAATATTCGACGGTGCGGGCCAGCGCGAAACTGTTCGGCGGAATGATGCAGACATCGGTCTTGCGGTCGACAAAGCTTTTCGGGTCGAACTCTTTGGGGTCGACGATGGAACTATCGACATTGGTGAAGATCTTGAACTCGTCTGAGACCCGCGCGTCATAGCCATACGACGACAGGCCGTAGCTGATGCAGCCGTCGCGGCGCTGCGCCTCGACAAAGGGCTCGATCATGTTGTGGGTCTGCGCCTGTTCGCGGATCCAGATGTCGGACAATATGGACATATCTACTCCCTGATATAGGCCCACGCTTTTGCCGGTTTGGCTTTGCAGCGCAAGAGTTCGTGTCAAATAATCCTCCCCATCGACTTGCGATGGGGAGGGGGACCGCGCGAAGCGTGGTGGAGGGGCCTCTGCTGTGTAAGGCCCCTCCGTCACGCTTCCGCTGCGCTCCAGCGCGCCACCTCCCCATCGCAAGTCGATGGGGAGGATTTGGACTATTTGAGGCTCGCCGGACCGAAGCCGTGCGGTAATAATTCGGACAGATGGAACGTGTCGTAACCGCCGGCTTTCGCGCAGTGAATTGGCAAATCCCGCTCGATGAGGTCTGCGACTTCCTTGATGATCTGGCGGCAACGGCCACATGGCATGACGGCATCTTCGCCTGCGGCGACATAGCCTTTTGGCCCGCCAGCGACGGCAATGGCGACAATCTGTTTGAGCTGGCCGTCGCTATTGGCTTTGGCAATTGCGACCGTCTCGGCGCATAATGTCATGCCATAGCTGGCGTTCTCGAAATTCGCTCCGGTGACGATGCTGCCATCCTCCAGCAGTAAGGCTGCGCCGACGTGGAAATTCGAATAAGGCGCATAAGCAAATTCCGCCGCGTCAATCGCAGCCTTGATAAGCTCGGCGCTCATTTGCGGACCACCGCCCAGCGCACCTGACCGTCGACTCCGTCGACATTACGCGCAGTGTTCGCGGTCCACATTACCCACGGCCGCGCTGAATAATCGGGGAGGAACCAGTTGCCCTCTAGCCACACGGTGCGATCAATCGCTTTGCTCACCTGATATTCCTTTTCAAACTCGGGGGTGAGTAGCAGGATCGCAGGCATGCCGCTATGCGCCTCGATCTGTCCAAGGAAAGTTGCGAGCTCGGACAGGATGAGTGCGCGGTTCGGACGGCCCTTGCAGGTGTCCGAAAAATCGAGCTGCACAGCAGGAGGCAATGCTGCCTCGCTGCGCGGGACCGTCGTGATAAAAAGCGTCGCTTGATCGGACGCGAGGCGACAGATATCGAAATGATGCAGAGCCCCATAGCGGATGCCGGCCTGTTTCACGCCCTCCAGATTGGCCTGAAACTGCCGGTCGCGGCCGCGCGCGCCTTCAACGGCTGTAATATAAGCAAAATCAACTCCGGTGGCACCCAGCTTGGTCCATTCCGGCCTGCCATTTGCTTCGCTGACAACGATGCCTTGCACAGGATATTCGTCACGCGATGGTGTCCAGCCGGTCACGTACGTCCACACAACATATATGCCCAGCAGCACCGCAAGCGATACTGCGCCCGCGCGAATATAGCGGCTTTGTCCCTCAGCCATGCGACCCTAACTGCCCCCGAATCAGAAAATTGCCCCGGGTCTCTTTAACCCTTGATGTGCAACACGCAAATCAGCGTGAACAGGCGGCGGGCGGTGGCGAAGTCGGTTTCGACTTTTCCGTCGAGTCGCTCGATTAACAATTCGGCGGCTTCATTATGCACGCCGCGCCGCGCCATATCGATGGTTTCGATTTCGGCGGCGCTGGCTTTCCGGATGGCCTGATAGTAACTGTCGCAAATCGCGAAATAGTCCTTCACCACGCGGCGGAAGCGGCCTAATCCAAGGACCAGAATCTCGTAAGGCGCACCATCTTCGCGGCGGATGTCGAGGATCAGACGGCCTTCCTCGACGCTAATGTTCAAATGGAAAGGCCCGGCGTAGTCATCGCCCATGTCGCGCAACGGCTTGAAGAAGTTTTCCTCGATGAGATCGAAAATCGCGACGCGCCGCTCCTGCTCGATATCGGCATTACGCCGCAGGATCGTGGCTTCGTCAAGTTCGACCTTCGAGATGCGATAATCGCCCATGCTATTGTGTTAGCTTGCGATAATCGTTTGTCCACAGTGCTGTCCCCGATTCTATTTTTCGCCCCCCTTGCGCCGACCTTCATGCTAAAGGATAGGGCGTCATGGCCGAACCAATCAGACTAGCAGCTGCGAATGAAGCAGAACCACAACGCCTGCCGCGCAATATCGAGGCGGAGGCGGCGTTTTTGGGCGCGATACTCATCGACAACCGGATTATCGAAGATGTCTCGATCAAGCTCCAGCCCGACCATTTTTTCGAGCCGCTGCACGGCCGTGTCTATGAGCAAATACTCCGCCTGATCGACCGCAACATGCTGGTGACGCCGGTGACGCTGAAGCCATTTTTCGAGGCCGACGAATCGATGCGCGAACTCGGCGGTCCGGGTTATCTGGTGAAGCTGACTGCGGACGGTGCGGGCCTGATTGGCGCGCGCGATTTTGCCCAGCAGATATACGATCTGGCGTTGTTGCGCGAATTGGTGACCGTGGGCCGGACGCTCGTAGATAATGCGCTCGACACCAGCGAGAGTGTCGATCCCAAGGGCCAGATTGAAGCCGCCGAAAGCGCTTTGTACAAGGTCGCCGAGGGCGAGGGCGAAACCGGCTCGATGAAGAGCTTCCTGATGGCCTCGACCGAAGCAATCAAGAATGTTGAGAAAGCGCTCAATTCGGGTGGTAGCCTATCGGGCGTCACGACTGGCCTCGACAGTATTAATGCCAAATGTGGCGGCCTGCATAATTCCGACCTTGTGATTTTGGCCGGACGTCCGGGCATGGGCAAGACTTCGCTGGCTACCAATATCGCGTTCAACGCCGCGCGGCGCTGGATTCGCGAACGTGAGGATGGCATTGAGGAAGCCAAGGGCGCCGGTGCGAAGGTCGCATTTTTCAGCCTCGAAATGTCCGCTGACCAGCTGGCGACACGCATATTGGCCGAGCAATCGGGCATCAGTTCCGAACTGCTCCGCATGGGCAAAATCAGCCGTGACGATTTCCGCGAGCTTTCGCGCGTGTCCCGTGAATTGCAGGAATTGCCGCTATACATTGATGACACTCCAGCGCTGACGATTGCGGCGCTACGTACCCGCGCGAGGCGGTTGCAGCGGCGGCATGGCATCGGGTTGATCGTGGTCGATTATTTGCAGCTGTTGCAAGGCTCAAGCCGCGCCAACGACAACCGCGTCAATGAAATTTCCGAGATCAGCCGGGGTTTGAAGACGCTGGCGAAGGAACTTGGCCTTCCGGTGATTGCGCTTTCACAGCTCAGCCGTGCGGTTGAACAGCGCGAGGACAAGCGCCCGCAACTGTCCGACCTGCGCGAGTCCGGTTCGATTGAGCAGGACGCTGACATGGTCTGGTTCGTGTATCGTGAAGATTATTACGAAGCGTCAAAGCAACCGGATCCGTCGAACGAAACCGCTTACACGGCCTGGCGCGAGAAGATGGAACAAATCCACGGGATCTCGGAACTGATTGTAGCAAAACAGCGGCATGGTTCGACCGGCAAAGTTCGGATGAAATTCGAAGCAAAAATCACGAAGTTTAGCGATTTGGCCGATGACCGATATGCCGATGCGGGGTATGATTAAGCTTTGAAACGCGCGCTCAAGACATAATTCAGCGCCATATTCTCGCTCAAATGCAGACCTTTGAGCGGCGAAAACGCAATTCCCTGCATTTCAATCACTTCCAAACCCGCATCCGCTAACAAATCCGTCAACTCTTCGGGCGTCAAAAATTGGTCCCAGTCATGCGTGCCACGCGGAACCTGGCCAAGCCGTTCGGCCGCCTCGACCAAGAACAGCCGCGAAGCTGCGGTCCGGTTGGGGGTAGACAATAACAATAGGCCATCTGACTTAAGATGCCGCGCCAGTTCCGCGACGAATGCGGCGGGGTCGGTGACATGCTCGATGACTTCCATCGAGCACACAATGTCGAATTGGCCCAAGCCCTGCTCGGCAATTTCACCCGCGCGATAGTCGATATCCAAACCGGACAGCTGAGCATGCGCCTTCGCCGCCTCGATATTCTCCGGTGCCGCATCGACGCCGGTTACCGCAGCTCCCATCCTTACAAGAGGCTCGCACAACAATCCTGCACCGCATCCGACATCGAGAGCGGTCTTGCCCGCCAGCGGATGCCGTGATTTGCCGTCGCCACCAAAATGGGCATCAATCGCCGTCCGGATAAAGCCTAACCTAACAGGGTTGAGCTTATGCAGCATCCCGCTCGAACCCTTCGGATCCCACCAGTCCGCCGCCAACGCGCCGAAATGCGCGGCTTCGGCGGCGTTTATTGTCGTGGCTATGCTTGCGTTTGTCATATCCTGTCCCTATCAGGGCGCCCGATTGTAACATAGCAATAATTACAGGGAATCCATGGCCCGCATTGTAATGAAATTTGGCGGCACGTCTATGGCCGGGACCGAACGCATTCGCCGCGTCGCGCAACTGGTAAAGCGTCAGGCCGAGCGCGGCGACGAGGTTGCGGTCGTCGTTTCCGCGATGGCGGGCGACACTGACCGGCTGGTGAATTTCTGCCGCGAAGCCAATGCGCTGTATGACCCTGCCGAATATGATGTTGTGGTCGCGGCGGGTGAGCAGATTACCTCGGGGTTGCTGGCGATTACGCTTCAGGCCTTGGGCTGCAACGCGCGCAGTTGGCTCGGTTGGCAGATGCCTATCCACACCGATGACGCCCATGCCAAGGCGCGGATTGGCTCCATCGACACTGACGAATTGCTGGCCTCAATGCAGGCAGGCAACATTGCGGTCATTCCCGGTTTCCAAGGCCTGACCGACGACAACCGCATCACCACATTGGGTCGTGGCGGCTCGGACACTTCAGCGGTCGCGGTTGCCGCCGCAGTCAAGGCCGACCGCTGCGATATCTATACCGACGTCGACGGCGTCTACACGACCGACCCGCGCATTGTTGCGCGCGCGCGCAAGTTGAAGGCCGTCACCTACGAAGAAATGCTTGAGCTGGCCTCGGTCGGTTCGAAAGTTCTGCAGACCCGCTCGGTGGGCCTTGCAATGAAGGAAGGCGTGCGCGTGCAGGTGCTGTCTTCCTTCATCGACGAAAATGCCCCCGATGCCGACAGCATCCCCGGCACAATGATCGTGACCGATGAAGAATTGGAGAATGCAAACGTGGAACGCCAGCTTATCACCGGCATCGCCGCCGACAAGAATGAGGCGAAGATCACCCTGACCCGCGTGCCCGACCGGCCCGGTGCAGTGGCGCATATCTTTGCACCGCTTGCCGACGCCAACATCAACGTCGACATGATCATCCAGAATGTCGGCCGCGACAAGGGCGAGACCGACGTGACCTTTACCTGCCCGCAGGCCGATTTGGTGCGCTGCACCGACATACTGGAAAACCAGCGCGAGGCTATCGGCTACAACCGCCTGCTGTCCGACACCAAGGTTGCCAAGATTTCGGTCGTCGGCGTCGGCATGAAAAGCCACGCAGGCGTGGCCTCGACGATGTTTAGTTCACTGGCGGACCGCAAGATCAACATACAGGCAATTTCGACGAGCGAGATCAAGGTGTCTGTGTTGATTGACGAGGACGAGACCGAACTTGCAGTGCGGGTGTTGCACACGGCTTACGGTTTGGATGCTGAATAAAGAATTTTTCACGCAGAGGCGCAGAGGGCGCAGAGGCGGTGCGATGAAACCGATTGACGAGATTACCAGTGAGGTGATTGGCGCTGCTATGGCAATTCATCGTGAAATTGGACCTGGACTGCTTGAATCGGTTTACGAGACTATTTTGGCCCGAAAGCTGGCCCGCATGGGTTATGAGGTCGAGCAGCAAAAGGCATTAGGCTTTGCCTATGAAGACATGGAATTTCCTGCGGCTTTCAAGGTCGATCTGATTATCGACCATCAACTGATCATCGAGTTGAAATCCATCGACCGGCTTCAACCGGTCCATTCCAAGCAACTGCTTACATACCTTCGCCTGATGAAATTACCGGTCGGTTTACTCATCAACTTTGGATGCGATACGCTGAAAGAGGGCATAAAGCGGGTGGTCAATAATTATGAGGACTGAATTGACGTTACGCTCTATCCCTCTGCGCTCTCTGCGCCTCTGCGTGAACAAAAAATCGGCAACGACATATGACTAAGCTCCAACACCTCATGCAACGCGGCACCGAATTTCTGGGCTGCGAAGTCGCCATTATGTGCGGGGCGATGTCCTGGGTTTCGGAGCGGAACCTTGTGTCTGCGATATCCAACGCAGGCGGGTTCGGGGTGATTGCTTGCGGAGCGATGACGCCCGAGTTGCTCGACGCGGAGATTGTCGCGACAAAAGCGCTGACTTCGGAGCCCTTCGGCGTAAACCTTATCACGATGCATCCGCAGATCATGGACCTGATTGCAGTGTGCGCTCGGTACAATGTCAGTCATGTCGTGCTTGCGGGTGGATTACCGCCCAAGGGCAGTATCGAGGCGATTAAGGATTTTGGCGCGAAGGTGATGTGCTTTGCGCCGGCGCTGACGCTCGCCAAGAAATTTGCGCGGTCAGGCGTCGATGCGCTTATCATCGAGGGCAGCGAGGCTGGCGGGCATATCGGGCCGGTAGCAACGAGCGTGTTGGCGCAGGAAATATTGCCCGAGCTTGGCGAGCAATTGCCGATATTTGTCGCAGGCGGCATTGCGCGCGGCGGGCTTGTGGCAAGCTATCTCGAAATGGGCGCAAGCGGTGTGCAACTCGGTACGCGTTTCGTTTGCGCGCATGAGAGCATTGCGCATCCTAATTTCAAGGCGGCGTTCCTGCGCGCCAATGCCCGCGACGCGGTTGCCAGTGTTCAGATCGACCCACGCCTGCCGGTCATCCCCGTACGCGCGCTGAAGAACAAAGGCACCGAGTTGTTTACCGCCAAACAGGTCGAGGTCGCCGCAATGCTTGATCGCGGCGAAATCGATATGGAAGCCGCTCAACTCGAGATCGAAAAATATTGGGCAGGTGCGCTCCGCCGCGCGGTGATCGACGGCGATGTCGAATATGGCTCGGTCATGGCCGGGCAATCGGTCGGCATGGTGCATGTCGAGCGGCCTGTGGTGGACATTATCGCTAAGCTGGTGAGTGAGGCCGAAGAAGCGTTGGCGCGTTAATCTCGAATCCTCCCCATCGACTTACGATGGGGAGGGGGACCGCCGCGAAGCGGTGGTGGAGGGGCCTTTGACGTCCGAGGCCCCTCCGTCACGCTTCCGCTTCGCTCCAGCGCGCCACCTCCCCATCGCAAGTCGATGGGGAGGATAAAGCTGAAACCGTCTTGCCAATACAACACACTGCCCTCATATCACGCACATGACAGACCAACCCGCAACGGAACTAACCCCGCTTAACCCGGCCTATGTGACAACGACGCGGATTGCTTCGGCGTTGGGGCTGTTGCCGTTCGTGATCGGCGCGACCGTTCTCGAATTTGCGCAGGCGATGCCCGCTGGCACCTTCATCGTACCTGTGATTTTGATCTATATCTTCATGGCGTTCGTTGTGCCTGCCCGCAAATATCGCCATTGGGGCTATGCGATGGGTAGCGACCGGCTGCGCATTGTGCGCGGCTATATGTTCTACCGCGACACCGTGGTGCCGTTTGGCCGCATCCAGCATATCGACGTCGATCAGGGCCCGATTGATAGGCGTTATGACTTGGCGACTTTGACGGTGCATACCGCGGGAAATCACAACAGCACCGTCGCTTTGCCGGGCCTGCTTCACGCCGACGCGCTTGCCATGCGTGAAGCGATAAGGGCGGCCATCCGGCAGGACGTGATTTGACCGAAACAGCGGCCATAGCCGAAAACGAGACCGCTTCCGACGGTGAGCGACTGCATATTTCCGGGCTTTTCGTTGGCTTTATCACCGGTCTGCCGCAACTGATATTCCCCTTATTTGCCGCCGTTTTTGGCGTGCGAAGCGCGAACAATCCGATACTCATCCCGATAGTCATCGCGCTTGTTCTGCTGGTCAGCCTCTTCTTTCGCTGGCTAGCGTGGATGCGCTTCCGCTATCATATCGGCGATCATGATATCCGCATCGAGAAAGGCATTTTGAGCCGAACTGCGCGCTCGATCCCCTATGAACGCATCCAGGATGTCAGCATCGAGCAAAAGCCGCTGGCGAGGATAATGGGGCTGGGTGAGGTCAAGTTTGAGACTGGGGGCGGTAAAGGTGACGACGCTAATCTGAGCTTTGTAAGCTTGGCTGAGGCCGAGCGGCTGCGCGAGCTGGTGCGCGCGCGCAAAAGCGGTGTTGCCGTTGTTTCGGATGAAAACGAGACTACCGACCAGCAGGAGGCGGCACCGATCTTTGCCATGGACGGCAAACGTGTATTCACCCTCGGCCTCTATTCTTTCTCGCTTGTCATATTTGCGGTGCTCGGCGGTATCGCGCAGCAGTTCGATTTCCTGCTTCCGTATGATTTCTGGGATATCAAGCACTGGATCGGCGTAGCCGAAGAGCGCGGTGTTTCGGTGGACCAAATCAACGGCGTCGGCTGGGCGGCGCGTATCATTTTAGCACTTGGTGCATTGGGGAGCTTAATCATCATCGGCTTCGCATCGGGCGTCATCCGCACATTATTGAAGGAGCACGGCTTCCGTCTCGATCGGACACCTAAGGGCTTCCGCCGCCGTCGGGGCCTGTTGACGCTGACCGATGCGGTGATGCCTGCGCACCGCGTGCAGGCGGCGGTTATCCAGACCGGCCCGGTCCGCAAGCGGCGCGGTTGGCACAGTTTGAAATTCGTCAGCCTGGCGCAGGACAGCAAGGATGAAAGCAATTTCGTCGCCGCACCATTTGCGACGCTGGACGAGATATGGCCGATTGCCGAGGCCGCAGGTGTTACGGCACCCGACGCAAATGTCGCGTTCCGCAAAGGCGAAGGTCGCTGGTGGACCCCCTATTTGTTTTTCGCTGCGCTGATCCTGTGTGCGCCGGTGATCTCGCTGGCGGTATTTACCGAAGCCACGATTGCGCAGACGGTGAATATCTTCTGGCTGCTGGTGCCTTTCGCATTTCTGCTGTGGTTCAACCGACGCAACTACCGCGATGCCCTTGACGACGGGCAGGTCTATGTACGCGAAGGCTGGTGGCGGCAAAGGTTGAGCATCGCCCCGCAAGTGAAGGTCCAGACGGTCGAGATTGCCCAAGGGCCGATTTCGCGGCGGCAAGGTTTGGCATCACTTAACTTTGGCATTGCCGGCGGAACGCTGGAAATGATCGCGCTGCCATTGGCAACGGCACACGCGATCCGCGACGCGGTAATGGAGACAGTCGCCGCAGTCGATTATTCAGCGATCAATCGATCGCATTAACAACCTGAGTCTCGATAACGCTGCCGTCATCCTTGCGCAGGCTCATAGTCACCTTTTTCGTTGCCCAGTCGATGTCGATCTGCCCGAAATTGGGTATGCCCCAAAAACCACCAGTGCGGGTCGGGTCGGGTTCCTTGTCGCCGCCATCGCCTTTGCCGAATGCGAAGTTCAATGAGGTCGAGGTGAATTCCCAAAGCGGTTTCGCGACGCCCGGCGCTTGGGTTTTGTATAACCCGCCAGAATGCCGGTCGCCGGTCAGCAATACCGCGTTGTTCACGCGCTTGGCAGCCAACAGCCCATAAAAACGCTCGCGCTCCTTGGGGAAGTTATACCAGCTTTCGAACCCGTGAGCGCTGGTGATTAGCTGGATCGAGGAGACGATGAACCGAAGGTCGGCAGGCTTTTCGAGCTCCTGCGCCAGCCATTGCCATTGCTCGTCACCAAGGATTGTCGCCTTGGGGTCGGTGCTCGGAATATACCAGCCGAGCGATGGACCGGGGTCGCGGTAGGGCAGGCGGGCGAGGTCCGAACGAAAGAATCGCGTGTCGAGAATGATGAACTGGACTCGCTTGCCTTCCGGTCCGACGATACGGCTTTCATAGACACCGGCGCGCGACTTGACCTCGTCCGACGAGGACCAGTAGGTCTCGTAAATCTTCTCCGCATATTCCTTGAATGCAAAACTGCCGCCTGCATCGTTTGCGCCGAAATCATGATCGTCCCAAGTGGTCATCATCGGCACATTGCGGCGGAACCGATCGAACTCCTGTCGGCTGGATAGCTTCTTGTAGCTTTGCGTTAGGGTTGGGATGGCGGCGTCCGAGAAGTTGCCGGTGTCGCCATAGACATTGTCACCGATCAGCAGGAACGCTTGCGGCCTTTGCGCGGCGATTACGTCCCAGAATTTCATGGCGCGGTTTTCGTTGACACAGCTGCCGAACGCGAACCGTGTGATGACTGTGTCCGCGGGAAGTCCGGGATTGGCGGGGGCAACGGGCAGCTTCGTAGCGAGCGTTGCGTAGAAAGGACGCAGCGCCTCCTGAGCGCTTTGCGGCGCGGCTGTAGGAACGGATGTTTGTTGGGCAGTTGCGCAACCTGCAAGTAGCAGAGCGGCAAGTGGCACTAAGCGAGTCATGGGGTCATCCTGCGACGAGGTGGAACTTCTCCATCCCCGCCACAGCGAGTCGCGTCAAGCGGCAGCTGGCAATGCCTTCTCACCCGAGAAATGCGTGATAACATAGCGGAGCGCCAGCAGGCCCGTGAACCACATGGCATCGTTAAGCGCGACACCCGAGATGATTTCGGCAGAGAAATTCTCCGCTCCGCCGCCAACGCTGGCATAAGCGCGCAGCAAAATCTGGTGAACGACAAATGCTGAAGCCAACGCTGCGACAGCGCGCAATACCGAAGCTCCGCGTACATTGTCGACCACAAGCCGCGCCACCACAGTGGCTGCCAAAGTAGCCGCCAATATCGCGATGCCATGGCCGACGGCCTGTGCGTCCCATGGGAAAGACATCAGGAAAAAACCGGTTGCTTGATTGACAGCCCAAGCCGCGGTCACCAGCATGAGACCGCGGCGCGGTGTCATGGTCAGCGCGGCCAAAGCTGCGAAACTTGCGAACGGAAATACGCATGCGAGCAGCAGGCTGCCCACCACGGTGCTGGCCCCAAGCGAAAGCGGCCAGACCATCTGTGCGCCACTTGATTTCGATGATGTCATGTTCGTCATCCTTCCATTTCTATCTGTCTTTATTCGTAAACGCAATTTCAGAAACGCGCGCGCACGCCGACATGGGCATTGCGGCCATATGTGTTGTAGCGGTTCACGACGGTGTAATCGGTGCCGAACACATTATCGACGCGGCCATAGAGTTCGACAGCCTCGGTTACCGGTACCGCTGCGCGGATGTTGGCCAGCGCATAGCCATCGAGCCGCACGGTGTTCGCCGCGTTATCGAAACTATCGCCGCTCAATAACAGCGTTCCGCCGAGCTTTATCTTCCACGGCGTTTGCCAGTCGACCGTAAAGCTTCCCGAATGCTGCGGCCGCAATTCGAGCCGGTTACCAAAATTCGCGCCTGCCGAGCGGTTAATCGCATCGGTCAGCGTGTAGTTAGCTTGTATACTCAGCCGTTCGGTCGGCTGAAGCGCGAAACCCAGTTCGACGCCTTCGGTCTTAACGCGTCCGATATTCTCCGACTGGAAAGTGACGAACGAAAAGGTGATCTGGTCGTTGCTGCGGCGGTTGAAATAGGTCGCAAAAACCTGTGCCTTGCCGTCCAGAAAACGATGTTCCACGCCAAGATCGAAATTGCGTGCGGTTTCTGGGCGGAGGTCGGGATTGCCGAACGGCGGCTGGCCTTCGCTTAATGTCGGCGCGCGGAAACCCTCGGCATAGGTCGCTCGCAATACGGTGTCGCCCGCATTGGGTGTATAGGCAGCATTGCCGCCAAAGGTGGTCTGCCCGCCATAATCGCTATAATCATCGTGCCGAACCCCGCCGGTCAGTGTTAGTCCTGCGAAGGGCCGAAGGATTAGCTGCCCGAAACCGCTGGTCACTTCGTTGCGCGCAACATCCGCCGGTGCGCCTTCGAACGAGGTGCTGGCATAGGTCCGCTCATGCTCGGCGCCGAAGACGATGGTCGCGGCGTTGGCGATATCGAACGCGCCATGATATTCGAAGCGGTCAATTGTCCCTTCGACATCGAAATTGTTGAACGAAAACGCGACCGGATCGCTGCCGATGCGGCTGATGTCGGTACGCCCATAGGCAACGCGGTTCTGGAACCGGCCATCGGCCAGATCGAATTGCGCGCCGACATAGCCAACAAATTGCCTATTGTTCGAAACGGGCAGGGCGTTGGCGCCGAGGCCGAAGGGCGAGTCATATTCGATGGTTCCGCGGTTGTAATATCCCCGGAAATCGAGCGCGAAATTGTCGGCCAGATTGACCTTCAACCGGCCGTTGGCCGAGGCATTTTCATATCCGTCTGTCTCGGTACCGCCGCTCAGCGCCGATATGCCATCGGTACGGTAATAAGCACCGCCGACGCTGCCTTCAAACATGCCACTCGTGCCCGAAAGGTTTGCGGTTCCCTTGATGCTATCGGCATAGCCATATTCGGCCCCGGCGCGGACGACCAAAGCCTCGGTCGGCGCGACTGACTGCACGTTGATAAGCCCGCCAATCGCCTGACTACCCCAGATAATCGAGTTCGGCCCGCGCAAGACTTCGACGCGGCCGATATTGCCGGTCAGCAAAGCGCCGAAATCGAACGCCGCATTGGGGCTGGAGGGATCGTTGATCCGAACCCCGTCGACCAGCACCAATGTCTGTGATCCATTGCCGCCACGGAGGAAGACGGCGCTCTGGCTGCCAACAGGTCCGCGCGTAACGGCGGTAACCCCCGGCAATGTCCGCAACGCATCGGTGATGCTTGTCGCCTGCAATTCCGCCAACCGTTCCTCATCAATCACCGAAATTGCTTGGCCTGTTTCCGAGCGCGGCTGTTCGAAGCCGCTGGCGGTGACCACGATGTCCTCGTCGGCCTCCTGCGCAAAGGCAACGGTGGGCAGTAGCGCCAGCATGGCAACTGAAATTTTCAAAAATGTCATTTAATCATATTCCTTCTCGTAACGACCAACCAAATGTCGTCACGCGGAGGAATCCCCCGATTGCGCCAGTGTCCCGCAAGCACAAAGGACAGACCGCATCCGGGCAGGTCTCCTGGCTTCCGGGTCAAAATTGTGGCTCCACCTTCCCGATTCCTCAGTGGTATATCGGAGCCAAACTCGCCGGTTACAGTTGCGGGAACAGCGCCGGATTTCCGCCGGCTTCCCTATTATCCACGCTCTCGCGCAGACCTGGTGCGTGGCGGCCGTTTAGAAAGGAATTTGTTTAAGGGCAAGGTTGTTGTGACCCGCCCTAGCGAAGCTTGGGCTTCATCCGTTGCCCGATGCCGTCAACGGGCACGTCGTGCAAGATCCGGTAGCGCGCCTCGATCAGGCTGAATATGCCAAATCCGAATAACCCGATGGCGACGATCATGTCTCACGGACTGTCCCGCCACGCCAGCGCCGCGTCCATGCCACCGGCCTCGCTCGCCTGCTCGCTCAGACCCGCGTTCGCAAGGAAAAAGCCAGTGATCAGGAAAACCAGACCGCGCGCAGCATAACCCAGTCTGGTGAGTGGGGTTAATTGTGCAGCAGTATCGGGCATTGGGCTTTCTCCATTTGTGGTTTGCCCATCAACCGATGGCGAACGATGCTTGTTCCAGCCGTGTTTGCGAAATGGTGATCAAAGTGATACTCGGTCAGGGTCGCTTCGAGGGAGGTTCGAGATGAGAGCATTTGCACTGGCAATGGCTGCCTTGTGTGTTATGGCATCCGCTTCCGCGACTGCCGAAAGTGTCGCAGTTAATGGCGTAGATCTGCATTACACGGTTCGGGGAACGGGCGAGCCATTGTTGCTGCTGCATGGATTTGGCTCGTGCGCCGCAGGTTGGAACGGCATGGCCGAAAAGCTGTCCGCAACGCACAAGGTGATTGCAATTGATGCGCGCGGGCATGGCAAGTCGACCAATCCGTCGGGCAAGTTCGCTCATGCTCAGGCTGCCGAGGACGTGCGTGCGTTACTGGATGCGTTGGGAATCAAGCAGACACGCGTCATGGGCTTCAGCAGCGGCGGCATGACCGCGCTCCATCTTGCAACACGACATCCCGACCGCGTTTCGAAGATGGTGGTTATCGGTGCCACCAACTATTTCCCAGAGGGTGCGCGGGAGATTTTGCAGTCGTCAACGATGGACACGACCCCGCCGCCAGTGCTCGAAAACTATCGCCAGTGCGCCGCCCGGGGCGAGGAACAGGTGCGTTCGATAGTCGACCAGTTTCGTGCGATGGGGTTCGACAAGAATGAAATGAATATCCAGCCCGCCGACCTTGCAAAGGTCAAGGCCAAGACGTTGATCGTTCACGGCGACCGGGACTTTTTCTTCCCCGTCTCCATTCCGGTCGGCCTCTATCAGGCAATCGCGGGTTCTGCGTTGTGGATCGTTCCCAACGGGGACCATGAACCAACGGCGGGTGCCGATGAACACGTATTTATTAGCAACGTATCGGCTTTCTTCGCGAAATAAGGCAAGCCCCCTAATGCCGCGTTTTCCCCGGCCTCTGCATACCCCAGAACATCGGTCCTTCGGGTATTTGCCAGACATGCTTCACTTGAAATCCGAAGCTTTGGTAAAGCGCCACATTCTTTTCGTCGGCGGTTTCGAGATATGCTGGCAGGCCGTCTTCATCGGCGCGTTCCAGCCCGGTGCGGATCGCTGCACCGCCAAAGCCGTGGCCTTGAAACGAGGGGTGTGTCCCGGCGAAATGCAGGTACCAGAACGGCTCCTTCGGTAAATGCTTCTCGATCAGGTCGGCAACTTCGAGGCCGCGCAGCAGCGAGCCGCGTAGCACTTGAGCAAAGGGCAGGATCATCCGCAACCGGTCCCACAGGCTGTCATGTGCCTGACCCGGGCCGCGCCACAGTGTGACCGCCTCGAACTCATCGGTCCCGAATACAGCGCCCTTTTTGTGGTCCTCGCGCAGCAGCAAATGAAACGCCCCCGGCAACCGCGCTGCGCGCTGTTTCGCATCGGGGATGACGTAGCTCCAGCCGCTTTCATTCTGGAACGCCAATGCAAGCGTTTCGGCGATGTCGGGATTGTCGGTCGGCCTAAGCAGCCGCGTTTTGTGAGCCAACGACATTAAATCAAAGCAACGCCGTCACCCCAGCAAAAGCTGGGGTCTCAATCCAAATCGTGCCACCGCCAGAGATCCCTGCTTTCGCAGGGATGACGAAGAAGGTGTTGGCGACCGGATCAATTTTCAAACCTTTGCCTGCGTCAATATCGGCAGATTACGCACCCGCTTGCCGGTCGCGGCAAATAGCGCGTTCGCCAGCGCCGGCGCTGCAGGCGGAACGCCAGGTTCGCCGATACCGCCCATATAGGCACCGCTATTGATGAAATGGATGTCGTGCGCAGCTGGGGCGTCGGCGAGTTTCATTATCGGATAGTCCGAGAAATTGCTTTGCTGCACCACGCCCTTGTCGAGGGTGATTGCTTCGCCGATGGCCGAGGAAAGCCCCATGATCGTGCCACCCTCGATCTGCGCCAGCGCCGCGTCGGGGTTCACAATGCTGCCTGCGTCAACGACCGTAAAGACTTTGTGCACCTTGGGGCTGCCGTCCTCTTTCACCGATGCCTCGATGACATGCGCGACAATCGTCTTGAAGCTCTCGACAATGGCAACACCGCGTCCAACGCCTTCGGGCAGGGGCGTGCCCCAGCCGCTGCGCTGTGCAACGGTATCAAGCACCAGCAAATGCCGCGAACCGGCTTTCAGATGGTTGCGGCGAAATTCGACCGGATCGACGCCGGCTGAATGTGCGAGCTCGTCCATGAAGCTTTCATTGTAAAAACCCTGCTGGGTCGAATTAACCGACCGCCATGCGCCGGTAATCTGGTTAGACGCATGTTCGTAATGCCGCCGCGCCACAACGGGCAGATTGTAAATAAAAGTCGTTTCGGCTTCTGCGCTTTCGGTTTGCGCATAGTCGTTCTGATAAGCCGCGATGCGCTTGTTGCTGTTCACATTGGCTTTAAGCACCGCCGCGCTTTGCGGACGATACGCACCTTGCGCGA
This sequence comes from Sphingomonadales bacterium, assembly GCA_031400695.1. GTDB lineage: Bacteria > Pseudomonadota > Alphaproteobacteria > Sphingomonadales > Sphingomonadaceae > Sphingorhabdus_B. The sequence goes on from JANNQI010000059.1 coordinate 216,646, forward strand.
TTTCCTCTTCGCGGCTCCAGACCAGCTTGACTGGATAGGGCAATTGCATCGCCAGCTTGGTGACTTGCTGGACGATTTCCATATATATCGGCAGGCGACGACCAAAGCTGCCGCCAATCAACATCGGATGGAAAGTGACATTGTCCGCGTCAAGACCGGATACTTCCACAGCCATCATCTTGGATGCCAGCGGGTCCTGCATCCCGCCCCAGATGTTGAGTTTGCCGTCCTTGTGATGTGCGGTCAGGGCAAACGGCTCCATCATCGCGTGGTGTAGAAACGGTACTTGGTATTTGGCCTCGACCGGCTTTGCCCCAAGGACCGCCCTGACGTCGCCTTCGCCCGCCTCGCCGGCTGGCTCGCCCTTTGCGATCAGGTCGTCATAGGCCTTGAATATTGAAGCAGTCGAAACATTATTATTGCCGCCATCGCTGAACTGCGGCGACAGAGCACGAAGGCCGGAGATTGCGGGCCAATAGCCCTTGGCGACCACGGCGACGGCATCGTCGAGCTTGATGACTTTCTCGACGCCTTTTACTGCCATTGCAGGTGCGGCGTCGACCGAGGTCAACCTGCCGCCGCGTGCTGGCGCGGCCATGATCGTCGCCACACGCATGTCGGGGACAGTGAAATCCATGCCATATTGTGCGGTGCCATCGACCTTAGCGGGAATATCGAGGCGTTGCATTGATTGACGCATCAGACGATATTGCGTTGGGTCTTTCAGCTTGGGGTCGATATCGAGCGACAGGCTCGCCGCTTCTGCCGCTAGTTCGCCGTAGCGCAGCGACTTGCTGCTTTTGGCATGGATGACGCGGCTATCCTGCGTTGTCAGTTCGGAAGCCGGAACGCCCAGCCTTTTGGCCGCCGTCTCGATCAGCGCCAACCGGGTGGCCGCGCCGACCTTCTGGAAAGTCACTTGCCCGGTATAGCGAAGCGCTGACGAACCGCCGGTAATTTGCAAATTCATCCGCCGCGCAATGAACGACAGGAAGGATTGCGGGATACCGTTGACGATGCCCGGCTGTCCCGTCATCTCGCCCATAAATCCACGGCCCAGGCCAGTGTTGGCAAATGCCGATTCCGCCGGAGCGGAGACCAGCTTCACCTGATCCCATGCCGCATCGAGCTCTTCGGCTAGCATCTGCGCGAGGCCCGTGTTCGACCCTTGGCCGATGTCGGTGTGCGGTGAATAAATGGTGATGCTGTTGTCCTCGGCAATTTTCAACCAGGTTGCAAAACTATGTTCGCCTTTGCCAGCGGTCAGTTTTGCTGCGGTTTTGACCGCGTTGCTGTCGGCGATCGAGATACCGAACAGTCCGGCACCGACGACCGCGACGCCGCCAATCAGGAACATGCGCCGCTTGACGCCTTTGCGCTTTGTGGGGGATGGGGCGTCCGTCTCAAGTGTAGGATTGTCAGCCATCATGCGGCTCCTTCAAGTGCGGCTTGGCCTGTGGCTGCGATGATTGCCTTGCGGATACGCGGATAGGTACCGCAGCGGCAGATGTTGGTCATCGCCTCGTCAATCTGCGCGTTGGTTGGCTTGCCGGTTTTCTGGATCAGCGCGACCGCGGCCATGATCTGTCCCGACTGGCAATAGCCGCATTGCGGTACCTGCGCGGATATCCATGCCTGTTGAACTTTGTGGAGCGTGCCGTCTTCGCCTTTCAGCCCCTCAATCGTTGTGATGGACTTGCCAGCGACTTCGCTTATCGGAACGCTGCAAGACCGTGAGGGCTCGCCGTTGACATGCACGGTGCAAGCCCCGCAGGCTGCAATCCCGCAACCGAATTTGGTACCCGTCAGGCCAAGCTCTTCACGCACCGCCCATAGCAAAGGCGTGTCGGGTTCGGCCTCCAGCATCACTGCCTTGCCGTTCACTGTCGTCGCTATTGCCATGTCGTCATCTCCCGATTGCGTTTCATATAGCAACCCGTTCAGCCCTTTGCTAGGCCAACCCGCATGAAATCAGGAGCCGCCGACCATCACCGCATATTAGCCAGCGTCATGGCGTGGCGAGGCGCTCCGATGGCGCTGGCAACCGTTATCGAAACCTGGAAATCTGCGCCCTGTCCGGTTGGTACACATATGCTGGTGCATGAAGACGGGCGCTTTGTCGGGTCCGTGTCCGGTGGCTGTGTCGAGAGCGATATATTGCAGGTCGCAGCAGATGTTATTGCGCAGAACAGCTTCGCGGTCAGGCGCTATGGCGTTGCCGATGGTTCGGCGTGGGAGGTAGGGCTGCCCTGCGGCGGTGATATCGTCGTAATGGTGCAGAATGTTTCGCCGGAGCATTTTCCGGGCAAGCTGTTCGGCGCGATCATCGATGCGCGCACTGCGCGTGAAACGCTCCTCGTTGGCACCGATCTCGAGGCTGGAGCGAGCCATATCGTCGAGCTTGATACCGACGGACTGTTCGTCAATCAGTATCTCCCGCCACGCAGGCTGATCGTCGTCGGCGCAGTCGAAATTGCCGCTGCGCTTTCCGACATCGCCCGTTCGATGGGTGTCGAAGTCACGCTTGTCGATCCGCGGGACCGCTTTCTGACTGAAGAGCGTTTCCCCGGCGTCACACTTGATGATCGTTGGCCCGATGAAGCGATATCTGCACTTAAACCGGACGCACGAACGGCTATTGTCACGCTGAGTCACGATCCCAAGATCGACGACCCTGCGCTTACCGCTGCGCTGCAAAGCAATGCTGCTTATGTCGCCGCGCTGGGTTCCAGGGCTTCGCATGCCAAGCGTATCGAACGGCTGGCGGCATCGGGCGTTAGCGCGGATCAACTCGCGCGGATTGAGGGACCTGCAGGCGTCGCCATCAACGCCATAAGCGCGCCAGAGATCGCGCTGTCGATTGCAGGCGGCATGGTGCGGGCGTTCAATCATGGCATGCGCTGACATCGCGGTTGTGGTACTCGCCGCCGGGCGGTCGACGCGCTTCGGTTCGGATAAGCTGATGGTGCCTATAGATGGCTTTCCTTTAGGCGCGCACGTTGGGAAAGCGATAACGCAAATCGGTTTCGGATGGCGATTTGCTATATGCCGGGAAGGTGCGCCATTGGCTTCCTATTTCGAGGAGATGGGCTTTAATGTGGTTGCCAACACAGCGCCTGAAGCAGGCCAGGCGCACTCGCTGCATCTTGCCATCCGGGCCGCAGAGAAAACCGATGCAAGGGCGCTGCTGGTGACGCTCGCAGACATGCCTTTCGTGACACGGCTACATCTGCAGGCAGTCGCTGCCGAAGAGGCATTGACGGCATCGAGCGATGGCAGGACACCGATGCCGCCTGCACTTTTCCCCCGCGCGTTTTGGCCGCAATTGCTTTTGGCAAAGGGCGATGCCGGCGCGCGTGGCTTGCTGGAGAATGCGAAACTTATTTCTGCACCGCCACAAGAATTGCGCGACATTGACGTGGCGGATGATTTGCCTAGAGCACAATATCAATGACCGCCGACCTTGCCCGCCAGTCTATTGATGCCGCATTGCGTAACCCGACACTGATCGACGCTGCGCTCGCGTTGGCCGAGGACCGGCTGCACGACGCCGAGCCGCTGCTGCGCGGTCGGTTGCGCGATGCACCAACCGATGTCGCCGCTATCCGGATGATGGCCGAACTCGCGGCGCGCGTTGGACGCCTGAAGGACAGCGAAACACTGCTGCGCCGCGTATTGGAGTTGACTCCCGATTTCGGCGCGGCGCGGGCCAATCTGGCAACGGTGCTATACAAGCAAAACCGATTCCCGGAGGCGCTGGAGCAACTCAACGCGGTTCTGGCGGAAGAAAGTGACAATCCCGCGCAGCAGAATTTGAAAGCAGCGACACTTGGCCGGATTGGCGGCTATGACGAGGCGATTACGCTCTACAAAGAACTAACCACCCGCTTCCCCGAACATGCCAAGCTTTGGATGAGTTACGGCCATATGCTCAAAACGGTGGGCGATCAGGATGCGAGCATTGCCGCATATCGGCAGGCGCTTAAGATTGAGCCGAACCTAGGTGAGGTCTGGTGGAGCCTGGCTAATTTGAAGACGGTGCGCTTTTCCGACGCCGATGTCGCCGAGATGCAAGATGCACTGACTACCGACCGCCTAACAGAAGAAGATGCATTTCATCTCCATTTTGCTTTGGGCAAAGCCTCCGAAGAGCGAAGCGATTTTGACGCCGCCTTTGAGCATTACTCGCAAGGGAATGCGCTGCGCAGCATGGAGTTAGAGCATGACCCGGATGCAGTGACGACGCAGGTGGATAAAGTCATTAGCCACTTCACACCTGAGTTTTTACAGCAGCATGCCGGGCAAGGCTGTAAAGCGCCCGATCCCATTTTCATTGTCGGGATGCCGCGTTCAGGTTCGACGTTGATCGAACAAATTCTGTCCAGTCATTCGATGGTCGAAGGGACAATGGAGCTTCCCGATATTCCGGCGATGGCCATGCGCGAGGGTCGCGGGCATGAGGGAGGGAATGTTGGCGACAGCGCCTCTGGCTGGGTCGCTGCCGTTGCAGATATGACGCCTGAGCAATTGCAAGTGCTTGGCGCTGAATTTATCGAACGCACGCGTATACAGCGCAAAACTGACAAGCCTTTTTATATCGACAAGCTACCGAACAACTGGGCCTATCTCGGCTTGATCCGTCTCATCCTGCCCAACGCCAAAATCATCGATGCGCGCCGCCATCCGCTCGATTGCTGCTTTTCCAACTATCGCCAGCATTTCGCCAAAGGTCAGTCTTTCAGCTATGATCTTGGCCATATGGGCCGCTATTATGCAGATTATGTCCGGGCGATGGCACATTTCGATGGCGTGCTGCCGGGCTATGTCCATCGCGTCATCCACGAACAGATGCTGGAAGATGCAGAAGCTGAAATCCGCCGACTTCTTGCGTTCTTGTGTTTGCCATTTGAAGGGGCTTGTCTGAATTTTCACGAAAACAAGCGCGCCGTTCGGACCGCTTCCAGTGAACAGGTACGTCGTCCGATCAATCGCGACGGGGTCGACCAGTGGAAACCCTATGAAGCGCATTTGGCACCGCTGAAGCAGGCGCTCGGCAGTTTGTGGAAGACATATCCCGCATTTGGATAGTTGCGGCCTTGCAACACACGTTTGCAAAACGACGCAAAAAGCAGACATTAACCGAAAATATATTGTGCTGCGGCAAGGAATGTGAGTCTATTCACATTAATGTAATAAGGGAGGGTCGCTTCATGCGCCGCATTAAAAGTAAAGCCAGAATACGTTTAGCAATTTCTGCCTTGCTCGCATCGACCGCGTTCAGCGCCGCGATGCCCGCAGTTGCGCAGGAAGCTGCGGAAGATGACAAGGATGTCATCGTCGTTACCGCGCAAAAGCGCGAGCAGAACCTGCAGGACGTGCCAATCGCGATCAATGCCATCGGCAACGAGAAGCTGGACCAATTGCAGGTCAGCGATCTGCAGGACGTGGTGAAGTTTTTGCCGTCGGTGACTATCCAGCAGGGCGGTCCGGGTTTTGCGCAGGTTTATTTCCGTGGCGTAGCATCGGGGGAAAATGCCAACCACTCTACGTCTTTGCCAACTGTCGCAACCTATCTCGACGAAATGCCAATCACGACCATTCAGGGTGCGCTTGATCTGCACGCTTATGATCTGTCGCGCGTCGAGGCGCTCGCCGGGCCGCAAGGCACGTTGTACGGCGCAAGCTCCATGGCGGGGACGCTGAAACTGGTAACAAACGCACCTGATCCTTCAGGTTTCTATGGTGGCGCGGGCGTGGAAATCAACAATGTCTCGCATGGTGATTTTGGCGCGATTTACGAAGGCTTCCTCAACCTGCCTATTAGCGAAGGTGCTGCAGCGCGCATCGTCGGCTGGTACCGTGATGATGGCGGTTATATCGACAATGTCTTCGGTTCGCGCACTTATCTTACGTCTGGCATCACTCAGAACAACGCAAATCTGGTCGAGAAAAATTACAACGACGCCGAAACTTACGGCGCGCGTTTGGCTCTAGGTATCGACCTTAACGATAGCTGGACCATCAAACCCATGGTGATGGGTCAGGTCCAGAAAACCGAAGGTAGCTATGCCATTGAACGATCAGGTCAGACCAATGGCGGGTTGCAGACCGTTCAGTATAATCCCGAAGGCAGCAAGGATAAATGGATCCAGGCTGCGATGACGATCGAGGGCAAGATCGGCAGTTGGGACATGACGTTGACCGGTGGCCACCTGCGCCGGAAAACCGAAACGCAGTCGGACTATTCGGATTATGCCTATTTCTACGATGCGCTAGCAGGCTACGGTTATTATTTTCAGGACAATGCCGGGAATTTCGTCAACCCGAACCAGTACATTCGGGGCATCGACCGTTACAAGAAAACGTTCGGCGAATTTCGCATTTCGAGTCCGCAAGACGCACCGTTGCGTTTTATCGGCGGCCTTTTCTACCAGCGGCAGTCGCACAATATCGAGCAGAACTACATTATCGACAATATCGCCGATGCGATCACCGTAACTGGTACGGACAGCAACATATGGCTGACCAAGCAGCAGCGCGTTGATCGTGACTATGCTGCGTTCGGCGAGCTTTCCTATGACGTAACCGACAAGCTGTCGCTCACCGGGGGGCTGCGTTATTACAAGTTCGACAACTCGTTGCAGGGCTTTTTCGGCTTTTCGTCTGGCTATTCCAGCCGGACTGGCGAGGCAGCCTGTTTGAACACCGACGGAACGACACGGCGCGCCAATCCGGCGGGGACGCCAGTGCCGATCCTCGTGGATGGGAGTCCTTGTACCAATGTCGATAAATCGACCTCGGATACGGGCTTCATTCACAAGCTGAATGCGACCTACAAGATTACTGATGATGTCATGGTCTATGCAACGTGGTCGAAAGGATTTCGTCCCGGCGGTGTCAATCGGCGCGGGACATTGCCGCCTTACGGTTCAGACAAACTCGACAATTACGAGCTTGGTTGGAAAACAACGTTCGGAGCGTTCCGCTGGAACGGCGCCGTCTATCAGGAAGACTGGAACAACATTCAGCTGAGCTTCCTTGGTGCCAATGGTCTGACTGAAGTCCGTAATGCTGGCATTGCGCGTATCCGTGGCGTCGAGATGGATGTTGGTTATCGGGCAGGCGGTTTTACGTTAAACACCGGGTTTAGCTATAATGATGCGAAAATCCGTCGTGACTTCTGTGTGATCGCCAACCCGACCTTTGATTGCACGCTGCCGGGGCCGGCAGGCGAGACCAATGGTTTGCTCGCACCTTCCGGTTCACGCTTACCCGTGACTGCCAAGTTCAAGGGCAACGCAATTGCGCGTTATGAATTCCCCGTTGCTGACTGGGATGGTCACGTCCAGCTTGCTGCAAACTATATCGGAAGCCGTCGTAGCGACCTTCGTCCAGCGCAAAATGCACTCAAAGGCAATTTCGGAGCTTACACCACAGTCGACTTTTCAATTGGCGTGAAGAACGAGGTGTGGGCAATCGATGTGTTTGCGACCAATTTGCTCGATGAACGAGGTATAGTGAACACCGGCGTACAATGCCTTGAAACCGTTTGCGGCACCGGTGTTACGCCGACCACACCGACTGGTGGTGCGTTTTACGACACGATCATAAAACCGCGCGTGATAGGTATTAAATTCTCGCGTGACTTCTGACGGGTCGCTTGATGCCAAACGAAACGAAAGAGCCGGGCCGAAAGCTCGGCTTTTTCATGTCGGTCGCATTGGTGATGGGCAACATGATCGGCTCGGGCGTGTTCCTGCTGCCGCAGGGGTTGGCGACTTTCGGCTGGAATGCGATTGCTGGATGGGCGATCACGATTGCGGGTGCGCTCTGCCTTGCGCATGTTCTCGCAAGACTGACTGCTAGTCATGAAGGTGCTATCGGACCCGCCGAACTGGTCGAACGTAGCTTCGGCCCGTTGGCAGGGTTCCTAATCGGCTTTGCTTTCTGGGTATCGGTATGGACCGGCTGCGTGACCATAGCGGTTGGCGCGGTGTCCTATTTGGCGAGTTTCCTGCCGATATTGGGCGAGCATCCGTCACTTTCAGCGTTAGGTGTCATCTGGGCGATGACTGGCATCAATCTATTGGGCGTGCGCTCTGCTGGCTCTTTTCAGGTGGTGACGACGATATTGAAGATTATTCCATTGCTGGTGGTGGCGGTCCTTATTGCGCTTGTATTCTCAAGGAACGGCACGGCTGCGCTCGCGCCCTTTCCAACTGAAGGCTTGTCGCTATCCTCGGTTAACGCTGCCGCGGCGATGACGTTATGGGCGATGGTCGGGTTCGAAGCGGCGTGTGCAGCCTCACACAAGATCGAATATCCTCAACGCAACGTCCCCCGCGCCACATTTCTCGGTGCGTTGCTAGCTGGCATTCTTTATCTCATAGTGTGTTCGGGCATCACGTTGATGCTTCCTGCTGATCAGGTCGCGGCGTCGAACGCGCCCTTTGCGTTGTTCGTGTCAATGTTCTGGTCGCCAGGCGCTGCTTCTTTCATCGCCCTGTTCGCTGCAGTCAGCGCTATCGGCGCAGTCAATGGCTGGACCCTGGTGCAGGGCGAACTTCCGCTCGAAATGGCGCGGCGGCGAATGATGCCCGACTGGTTCGGGCGAACCGCAGCCAACGGCGTGGCGGTCAACGGGTTGCTGACGGCGACGGTGCTGGGCAGCCTGCTGATATTTGCCAACAGCGCCCAGTCGATGGGCGGGCTATTTACCTTCATGGCTTTGCTAACGACGTCGGTGACGCTGTGGCTCTATCTTGCCTGCGCCGCCGTCGCGTTGAAGCGGCGAATAGCAATACCATTTGCCGTGGCGGGCCTAGTTTTCGGCGTTTGGAGCCTGTGGGGCGCGGGGTTGGAGGCTGGCGGCCTCAGCATATTGCTGATGCTGGCTGGCCTCCCACTTTATTGGTGGGCGCGGCGCAGCCTGCCAAATAGCGAGGCGTCGGCGATTACTTCCTGAGCGCAATTATGCCCCGGAGCACCGGTGACACCGCCGCCCGGATGCGCTCCTGCACCGCACATATAAAGCCCCTTGAGCGGTCCGCGATACGCGCCGTGGCCGAGGATGGGCCGCGCGCTCCAAAGCTGATCGAGGCTCATGTTGCCGTGCATAATGTCGCCGCCCGCTAGACCGAATTTGCGTTCGAGGCCTAGCGGTGACAGTATTTGTTGACCCAAGATAGAGGCGCGGAAGCCGGGCGCGTGGGCCTCGACCGTGTCGATAATCGTATCCGCCGCTTTGCCTTCGTCAGCGTCCCAGTCATGAGCTGGATCAAATTGTTGGCAGAACAGGCTGGCGACATGCTGCCCCGGAGGCGCTAGGCTGTCGTCAACCGTCGAGGGTATCAGCATCTCGACAATAGGCTTCTTCGACCAGCCATAGCGTTTCGCATCGAGAAACGCCTCGTCCATATAATCGAGCGTCGGCGCAATGATGATGCCTGACTGGTGATGCTCTCCCGGTTCCGGCAGGCAGGTGAAGCGGGGGAGTTCGGACAGTGCGACGTTCATCCGGAACGTGCCGCTACCCGCTTTGAAGCCTTTGACGCGACGTTTGAATTCGGGTTTTAAGTCGCTGTCGCCGAACATGCGTTCGTACAGGATTTTTGGCCCGACATTGGCGATGACGCGGTCCGCTGCAATTTCCTCACCGCTGTCAAGCCGTACGCCAACAGCTTTGTCGCCGTCGACCAGCACGCGCGAAACGGGAGCTTCGAGGCTGATCTCGACGCCGAGATCGCGGCACACCTTGGCCATGATTTGCGTAATCGCGCCCATGCCGCCGATGCTGTGGCCCCACGCGCCTTTCTTGCCATTGACCTCACCGAAGACGTGGTGGAGCAGGACATAGGCACTGCCCGGCGTGTCAGGGCTGGCATAATTGCCGACCACCGCGTCGAACCCGAACGCAGCCTTCACCGCTTCGCTTTCGAACCAGCTGTCGAGGAATGTGCGTGCCGACTTGGTGAACAGGTCAAGCACGTCGCGTTGCTGGCTGAGGTTCAGCTTCATCAAACCGCGTCCCTGCCGGGCGGCGTCGATAAAGGTCTTGAAACCGTCACCGACATTGGGCGGCGATTTGAGCGCCAGATCGCGCAGCACATCGGCGACCCCTTCGAGCATGTCGTAATATTCGGGCAGTACGCGGGCGTCATGTTCGGAGAAGCGCGCAAATTCCTTCTGCGTGCGCTCCAACCCGCCGCCGAGCTTGAGGTAGCCGCCGTCTTCCTGCGGCAGGAAGTTTGAAATCGGCCGTTCGATGACGCGATAGCCGTGGTCGGCCAGCTTCATGTCGTCGATGACCTTGGGTTGAAGTAGGCTGACGGTATAGCTTGCCACCGAGTTGCGGAAGCCCGGATGGAATTCCTCGGTTACCGCAGCGCCGCCAACGACATCGTGACGCTCGACGATGCGGACTTTGAAGCCAGCGCGGGCGAGATAGAATGCGCAGACAAGACCGTTATGGCCCGCGCCGATGATGAGTGCGTCGTATTTCTTTGTCATTTGTGGCTCCAGCCCAAAGCGGGGCGATGTTCTTGGCGAGCCTCCGGAATAAGTTCGCGTATCCGGCGGCAGAAGCTTTTGAGGCAGACTTCCTTGTCGGACAGCGGCCCCATCGTAAAACTGCGCGATGCCATGCCTTGCTGAACGCGTGTGATGAGCACGGTGTCCTCGGCGTTAACCTGCCGGTTTATCCGCCAGTTGAGGTAACGTGCGGCGCGCATTTCTCGCCGGTCATCGGGCAGGACATAGCTGATCTCGCGGATGACGCAGCTGGTGGGACCGGTGGGCAGCCACTGCATAAAATCGACCTGATCGGGATAGATGTCGAAAGCAACTGAAGGCCAAAGTTTGAAATAGAGCCAGTGCCTCTGGTTAGCCTGTGGCAAATGCGGCACTGGCGGCAAGATGTTCTGGTAAGCACGCTCGGACCAGTTTGCTGAAGGCCGGTCGATTAAATCGCCCCACATGCGGTCGACATGGGGTTCGGCTTCAATACCGTAGCTTTTACCGAACAAGCGGGTGAGGCCAGGGTGGGCAACGGGGATGTGCAGCCCGTCGGAATAATTGTCGCCGACATTTTTCCAGTTCACGTCGCGCGGGCGAAGCGTGACTCGGCCCAGCGCCTTCAGTTCTTCAAAACGATAGGGCGCAACCTGTGCCTCGTAGGGCGTCATCATGTCAGCGACGCTTGGCCCGCTGCTTTCAAGGCGAACGAATATGAAGCCGCGCCAGATTTCCAACTCGACGGGAGCCAGCCCAGCCGCTTCCTTGTTTAGCGTGGGATAAGAGGCGCTGTCCGGTACCCCGGTTAGGCGTCCGTCCAGATCATATGTCCACGCATGGTAAGGGCATACCAACTTTTTGGCGCAGCCGCTTGATCCATCAACCAAGCGCGAACCGCGGTGACGGCAGACGTTAGTGAAGGCGCGGAGTTCTCCGTCTGCGCCGCGCACGACAATAACGCTTTCGCCAATATAATCGAGGCTGTGCCAGTCACCTGAATTGGGGACGTCGGAGACATGACAGACGACTTGCCATGACGGCCGGAAAACGCGTTCGATTTCGGCTTGGGCGAACTCTGGGTCATCATAGGTCCAGGCCGGGAGGGACCAACCGTCCAGAATGTCCTTGCTGATATTAGGGTCCGATTCGGACATGTTGCACTCCCTGTTATACGAGTGTATAGCAACAGCATGAGTGCGAGACAAGCCTTTACCCGCGAGAGCGCTGATATGCGGCGTGATGCGCTAATTTCGGCCTGTGCAACTTGCCTTGCGAAATATGGGGCGCACGGTACGTCGGTACGGGCAATTTGCCTTGAGGCGGGCGTCTCGCCCGGGCTGCTCCGTCATTATTTCAGCGGAATCGATGCGCTGGTCGCAGAAACATATCGCGCAACGGGTACACGCGTCGCTCAAGCGTTGCAGTCTGCGGTCGATGCCGAAGTCGATCCCAAACGCCGTCTGCTGGCGTTCATTACCGCAAGCTTTCGTGCGCCAATCGCCGATCCGGAGTTGCTTGCGACATGGCTTGCGTTCTGGGGCCTGTCGCGCACCAACCCAGCCATTGGCAAAATCCACGATGAGATTTATGCGGACAACCGCAGCGACATGGAGCGTTTGATCGCAGCCTGCAACGGCGCACCGGGCAGTCCGCGCCTTGCTGCGATTGCGCTGACGGCACTGGTCGATGGCCTGTGGCTCGAACTGAGCCTCGGCGACGCGCCATTTACCGCCGAAGAGGCAGAGGCATTGGCCGAAAAATGGCTGGATAGTTTGCTGGCATAGTTTCATTTGTAACGGTAATGTTGCTGGCATGACCGAAGCCCCCATGACTTACGCGCGGTATCTTGCGCTCGATACGCTACTTGCGGCGCAGCATCCGCAGTCGGAACTGGATGATGAAATGCTGTTCATCATCATCCACCAGACCAAGGAATTGTGGCTGAAGCAGATGATCCGCGAATTGCGGCTCGCGCAGTCGGAAATCCGAAATGACGCGCTCATACCCGCGTATAAGGCTCTAGCAAGAGTTAGCCGGATTCAGGCAGTTATGACGCTGAGCTGGGATGTGCTCTCGACGATGACACCGTCAGACTATACGCGGTTCCGCCACGTGCTAGGGCCAAGCTCGGGCTTCCAATCGGACCAGTTTCGCACCGTGGAGTTCATGCTGGGGCTCAAAGATGCGAACCATCTGAAGTTTCAGGACGACCGCCCCGAAGCGCGTGCTGCAATGGTCGCGGCACTGACCGGCCCGAGCATCTGGGACGATACAATCATCGCGCTCGCCCGATCCGGCATCGACGTGCCACTAAACCAGTTGGAGCGCGACTGGGCTCAGCCGCATGTCTTTTCGCCCGAGGTCGAGGCAGGGTTCCTTCAGGTTTACCGGGATACCGAACGTTATTGGGAATTGTACCAGCTTGCCGAAAAACTGGTCGACCTTGACGACGCGATGGCGACGTGGCGACATAAGCATGTAATTACCGTCGAGCGCATCATCGGCGGCAAACGCGGCACCGGCGGTACGGCGGGCGTCAGCTATTTGACCAGCACATTGACAAAACGGGCATTCCCCGAATTATGGTCGCTTCGCACGCAATTGTAATATCGTTGCAACAGCGAATGCGTAGCGCATAAGCTAATCAGGAAATTTGAGGGGACACCGATGTCGATCATTATCAACCGCCGTACATTAATGGCGACCGCTGGTTTCGGCATCGGCGGGCTGTTGCTCCCCGGCGGCGCGGCGATGGCGCAGGCGCTATTGGGGCTGACGGGTTTTACGCACAATGTCGCCAGCGGCGAACCGGGACCGGATTCTGTTTTGCTCTGGACCCGTTACGTAAGCCCGACCGGCGGACCGTCGAAAGTCCGTGTCGAAATTTCTGAAAGTCAGGATTTCGCCAAAATAGCCGGCGGCGGGCAAATGGTGACGGGGCCGTGGCGCGACAATACGGTCAAGATTACCGTCGACAATCTAGCACCGGGCAAATGGCACTGGTTCCGCTTCATCGCACCCGATGGCAGCATGTCACCGATCGGCCGGACCAAGACGCTGCCGGTGGGCAAAGCGGCGAAGTTCAATATCGCGATTTTCTCGTGCTCCAATCTGGGTTTTGGTGAATTCAACGCCTACGGACATGCTGCGGCGCGCGACGATATCGATCTCGTTCTTCACATGGGCGATTATATCTATGAATATGGTCGTGGCGGATATGATGGCGGCGCCAAGTTTGCGGCGCGAATTTTCCCGGCGGACGAAATCCTGACGCTTGCGGACTATCGCCTGCGTTACGCCAGCTACCGTGCCGACAAGCAATTGCAGGCGTTGCACGCCAATTTCCCGATGATCCCGAATACCGACGATCATGAGGGCACCAACGATATGTGGGAAGGCGGCGCGCAAAACCACCAAGCGGACGAGGGCGACTGGACCAACCGCAAGAATGCAGCAATGCAGGTGTGGCGCGAATGGTTGCCGGTGGGCGAAACGCCTTGGAAAGAATATCCGATTGCCGATCTTGCGACCTATTACCGTACTGACACCCGGGCAATAGGGCGGTCCAAACCTTATGTGACGGGCGACTTCATGCGCGCCGCAGACCCGGCCAAGGCTTTGGCCGAATTTCGCGACGGGGCATGGATGGACCCGTCGATGACGATGATGGGAACCGAACAGGAAAGCTGGCTGTACAAAGCCATTGGTCGCAACAAGGGAACTTGGGCGGTGGTCGGTTCAGGAACGAATATGGGCTTTAATTATACGCCCGAAGACGCGTTAAACTGGTTCCCGGCTGATGCGCCAGAACGGACAAAAAGCTATGTCCGGAATGGCATTGCGACAGCGAAGGCGGGGCTGCCGTATAATCTCGACAATTGGGGCGGCTATCCGGCAGCGCGATCGCGCCTGCTGGCGGCGGCGCAGCGTGCGGATGCCAATCTGGTGGTGGTTACCGGCGACAGCCACAATGGCTGGGCGTATGATTTGCCCGAAGGCGGCAAGCCTGCCGGTGTTGAATTTGGCGGACATAGCGTCTCGTCACCCGGCTTTGAAAGCGCGACCCAAGGCACCGACCCATCGGTTGTCGCGCGCGGGCTCGTTGGCGATGGCAAAAAAGAACTGCGCTGGGTCGATACATCGAACCGCGGCTATATGCACCTGTCGCTAACCCCGCAGGCGGCGACCAACGAGTGGATATTTATGCAATCGGTCAAAGACATCTCGATGGCAACCAAAGCGAGCCATAGGATGAAGGTTCGTCCTGGCCGCAAGGTGTTGGAGCAGGCCTAGATTTAATCGCGTAGTTAAACGCTCTTGATTTCTTGCACCGCGCCGCGCCATAGGGTTACGGGTAACGCGGTGGGAGAGTGAGATGCAGTTTGCGAATCTGGGCTATAGCGAAGAGCAAATCGAGTTGCTTGATGTGGCGACAACATTTTGCCGCGACAAATCGCCGATCGACAAGGTCCGCAAGCTGATTGACAGCGAATCGGGCTATGATGCGGAAGTCTGGGCGGAAATGGCAGCATTGGGGTGGACCGCGGTTGCAATTCCCGAAGCGCATGGAGGCGTTGGGCTGACGCTAGCCGAAGTCGTGCCGATGGTCGAGCAAATGGGCCGCCATTTGATGGCTTCGCCGCTGGTTTCGTCGGCGCTTGCGGCGCAAGCTTTGATCGCGGGCGGGACCGAAGCGCAGCGGACCGAGTGGTTGCCGAAACTTGCTGAAGGCGCGGTCGGCACGCTGGCGCTGTCCGAGGCCAATGGCGACTGGGATCTGACGAATATCGCCGCGACGGCAAAATCGGACGGTGACTCGCTGGTTCTGTCGGGGGAAAAGCTGTTCGTGCTGTGGGCCCAAGCGGCCGATGTGCTGATTGCATCGGTCACGCTCGACGGCAAGCCCGCATTGCTGCTGCTGACCGCCGCCGATATTGCAGGCGGCATCCGCCGCGAGGCGATTATTGACGAGACGAAGCGCAGCTTTGCGCTTTCGCTAGACGGCATGACGGTTCCAAAATCTGCGCTGCTGGACTTGGGCAAGGCAACGCAGACGCTTGCCGCCATAGAGCTGGCTGCGACGCTCCTGCAAAGCGCGGAAATGTGCGGGGGTACGCAAAGCGTCATCGACTACACCGTCAGCTATCTGCAAACCCGCAAGCAGTTCGGCAAAGTGATCGGCGAATATCAGGCGTTGAAGCATCCGATGGTTGATGCCTATGTCGATTATGAAAAAGCGCGCTCGCATTTATATAGTGCAGCTTCTTGTTTCAGTGACCAGGGCCTTGGTGAAGTAGCTGTGCGCATGGCCAAGGCGGCGACAGACGGCGTCTACAGCTTCGCTTCTGACCGTGCGATCCAGTTCCACGGCGGATTTGGCTTCACGCATGATTGCGATGCAGGCCTCCACCGCCGTGCTGCCATTTTCCAAGCGTCCCAATTTGGCGATGCCGCATGGCAAAGGGCAAAACTTGCGCCATTGCTTTTGGGGTAATTGGCGCACCCAAGAGGATTCGAACCTCTGGCCTCTGCCTTCGGAGGGCAGCGCTCTATCCAGCTGAGCTATGGGTGCCAATGCCGCGCGGTTAGCAGGGCAAGGGCCTTTTCGCCAAGTCTTTTTTGGGCCGGGTATTCCTGCACCTTAGCGATGTCGACCGTTGGCGATGGAACCGACCTCAATTTAGAATGTTTGACGGGATGAAAAGAGGAAAGCCCGAATGACTGCACGAATATTCTGTCTATCTGCGGCGCTGATAGGGGCAGCGGTTGGCGCGTGCCTTCCGGTGGCATCGGAGGACAAAGCCCAAGCAACGGCGGCAAATGTCGACGTTCCGCTGGAAATCGCCATCAACCAGTTTCCAGGCGGATATCAGGGGCGCTGGGCAACAGATGCAACGGGTTGCGGCGACGATCCGGAAAACAGCCCGGCGATGATGTCGTTGCAGGGTAGGCTCGTCAAATTTCACGAATCCATCGGCACAATGACTGTGGGCAAGCGGCAAACCTCAAAAACGATGGAAGCCGAATTTGAATTTATCGGCGAGGGCGAAAAATGGAATAAAAGCATCGCGTTCGAGTTGAGTGAAGACCGCAAGCGTTTGACTCGCACCGACGGCGGTGACGGGCGCATCTATCACTATGTGCAGTGCCCCAAGCTTATGGCTGGATAAGTCAAAATCGCGATGCTACGGCGGCGCGATGCACAATCAGTTCGATTTGACCGAGGACCAGGTCGCCATACAAGATATGGCGCGCAAGTTCACCGCTGACGCGATAACGCCCTTTGCGGCGGAATGGGATGAAAAATGCCATTATCCGGTCGAGGTCTGGAAGGCTTCGGGCGAACTCGGTTTTGGCGCGATTTACGTTTCCGAAGAATCGGGTGGGATAGGCTTAGGCAGGCTGGAAGCGGCGTTGATCATGGAGGCTATGGCCTATGGCTGTCCTGCTACATCCGCCTATATCTCGATCCACAATATGGCGGCGTGGATGATCGATTGCTTTGGCGGCGCAGAATTGAAGGCGCGATTCTTGCCAGAACTGGTCAGCATGGAGAAGATTGCAAGCTATTGCTTGACTGAGCCTGGGAGCGGTTCCGATGCCGCTGCGCTAAAAACGACTGCGCGCCTCGACGGCGACCATTACGTGCTCAATGGAACGAAACAGTTTATTTCAGGCGCGGGCTATAACGACATCTATGTCGTCATGGTGCGAACCGGCGACAACGGTGCCAAGGGCATCAGCTGCATTGTGGTCGAGAAAGATACGCCCGGCCTAAGCTTTGGCGCACCCGAGAAAAAACTCGGCTGGAATGCCTCGCCAACCGCCCAAGTTATCTTCGAAGACTGCCGCGTTCCGGTCGCCAACCGCGTCGGCGCAGAAGGCGACGGTTTCCGCTTTGCGATGATGGGGCTTGATGGCGGGCGACTTAATATTGGCGCATGTTCACTCGGTGGGGCGCAGCGTTGTCTCGACGAGGCGGTTAAATATACCAAGGAGCGCCAACAGTTCGGACAGCCTGTGGCGGATTTCCAGAATACGCAATTCATGCTCGCCGACATGGCGACCGACCTCGAAGCGGCGCGGGCGTTACTCTATATGGCGGCGGCCAAGGTTACCGCGAACGCGCCCGATAAATCGCGTTTCTCGGCAATGGCGAAGCGCCTCGCGACCGACAGCAGCAGCGAAATTGTGAACAAGGCGCTGCAACTGTTTGGCGGTTATGGATATTTGCGCGATTATCCGATCGAGCGCTTCTGGCGCGACCTGCGGGTACATTCCATTCTTGAAGGCACCAACCAGGTTATGCGGATGATTATCGGCCGGGACTTGTTGCGCCAATGACCTCTGACATTCTGACTCGGATCGAAGGCCATGCCGGGATTATCAGCCTGAACCGGCCATCGGCGCTACATGCGTTAACGCTTGATATGGTCCATGCCATGACCGATGCGCTGTTGGCGTGGAAGAAATCACGCAAGGTCAAATGCGTGATTATCGACCATGCCGAAGGACGCGGCTTTTGCGCGGGTGGCGATATCGCCTTCCTCCGCAATTCGGCGCTGAATGATAAAGGCAAATCAGGCCGGCAATTCTTCCATGACGAATATCAGTTGAACCATTTGCTGTTTACCTATCCCAAGCCGGTGGTTGCGTTCATGGACGGTATCTGCATGGGCGGCGGCGTCGGTATAAGCCAGCCTGCGCGCTTTCGCGTGGCGACCGAAAATACCCGATTTGCCATGCCCGAAACCGGCATCGGCCTTTTCCCCGATGTTGGTGGCGGCTGGTATCTGTCGCGGCTTGAGGGCCGGGTCGGGCAGTTTCTGGCGCTGACCGGCGCTCGGATCGCCGGGCCGGGCTGCCTGTCGCTGGGGCTGGCCACGCATTATCTGCCGAGCGAGGCGCTGGCCGATGCAAAGGCGCGCATTGCGACCGAAGACGTCGAGAGGATCGACGGGATATTGGGGACGTTGTCGGTCACGCCGCCGCCGTCGAAAATCGTCGAGACATTGTTCCAGATCAATCGCCACTTTGCCTCCGAGCGTTATGAGGAAATTATCGCCAGCCTGGAGGGGGACGAGAGCGATTGGGCGATGCGCGAGCAGGCAACGCTGCGGACCAAAAGCCCGCAAACCTGCAAGGTCGCGTTGCGGCAACTGGCAGAGAGTATCAAGCTCGACGATTTTACGGACAATATGGCGATGGAATATCGCATTGCGTCGCGTGTTCTCCTCCGCCCCGATTTCGCCGAGGGCGTGCGCGCTG
This sequence comes from Sphingomonadales bacterium, assembly GCA_031400695.1. Taxonomy (GTDB): domain Bacteria; phylum Pseudomonadota; class Alphaproteobacteria; order Sphingomonadales; family Sphingomonadaceae; genus Sphingorhabdus_B. The sequence goes on from JANNQI010000059.1 coordinate 235,426, forward strand.
TGATTGTTGACAAGGATAACGAACCCAAATGGAATCCAGCAACGCCAGAAGGTGTGACCGACGAATTAATAGACGCGATATTTGCGCCGTTACCGGCTGATGAAGAATGGAAGCCCCTATGACTTACGAATCCATCTTGGTTGAGCAGCGCGACGCGGTCACGGTCATCACGCTCAACCGCCCGCAGGCGCTGAACGCGCTCAATAGTCAAGTGCTTGCCGACCTGATTGAAGCCTTCGCCGCATTCGACGCCGACGAAAACCAACGGTGCGCGGTGCTGACCGGAAGCGAAAAAGCGTTCGCGGCTGGCGCGGACATCAAGGAAATGCAGTCGCAGAGCTTCGCCGAAATGTATGGCAGTAACTTCTTCGCCGGGTACGACCGCGTAACCGCGACGCGCAAGCCGTGGATCGCGGCGGTAAACGGCTTTGCTTTGGGCGGCGGCTGCGAACTGGCGATGATGGCTGACTTCATCATTGCAGGCGACAATGCCAAATTTGGCCAACCCGAAATCAAGCTGGCGGTCACCCCCGGCATGGGCGGATCGCAGCGGCTGACCCGCGCGATTGGCAAGGCAAAGGCGATGGAAATGTGCTTGACCGGCCGGATGATGGATGCGGCCGAAGCCGAGCGTTCGGGGCTGGTTGCCAAAGTGGTACCAGCCGCGGAACTGGTCGAGGAGGCTGTTAAAACGGCGCAAGCCATTGCGGGCATGGCCCCGTTGGCCGCTATCGCCTGCAAGGAAATGGTCAACGCGGCATTTGAAACGTCGTTGCAACAGGGCGTCGTATTCGAACGCCGCCTGTTTCATGGTCTGTTCGGTTCCGACGATCAGAAAGAAGGAATGGCCGCCTTCGTCGAAAAGCGTCCGGGAAATTGGACCGGAAAATAGCGCTTAATTGGAGGCGCTAATCTTCTCCACTGGCTGGAACTTGCCAAGGCCGCAGCCCGCACCCTCGGTCAGATGTCCGCCATAATCGTGCAGAACGCGGACGATATCGACATTGCACAGCTGATTGGTCGAAGTGCGATAGGAAAACCGGTCCTCAAATTTCAGGCCGGGGCAGCTGTAAGGCAGCGAATTGCGGTATGTCTTGCCGCTGTTCATTTTGAAATCAATGGTGTTGGCATCGACGACATTGGTCGACCGTATGTTGCGTAAAGAAACGCAATTGACGGGTTCGCCCACGGCACGGACGGGGGCGGGTTCTTTCTTTGCCGACATACTGGCCGTCGCGCCAAGCGTCAGTGCGGCGAGCGTGGAAACGATCAAAATCGATTTATGCATCGTATTTCTCCGAAACGGCGAAACGCTGGAATATCTCATGTTATCTGAACCGCGCCTGACTTGGCTTTGGGCAGGGGCGTTTTCGGTTTGAACCGGCACAGGTCCACCACCGGACAGCGCCAACATTCCGGCGTCCGCGCCTTGCAGACATAGCGGCCATGCAGGATCAGCCAATGATGCGCGCCGACGCGGAACGGTTGCGGCGTTTTTTTGTCGAGCGCTTTTTCGACAGCCAGCACGGTCTTGCCGGGGGCAAGGCCGGTGCGATTGCCAACACGGAAGATGTGTGTATCAACGGCAAAAGTCTCCGCCCCGAACGCTGTATTCATCACCACATTTGCGGTTTTGCGCCCAACACCGGGCAATGCCTCAAGCGCCGCGCGATCGGCGGGAACCTCACCGTCATGATCGCGAACAAGTATCTCGGACAAAGCGATCACATTCTTAGCCTTGCCATTGAACAGACCGATTGTTTTGATGTGCGCTTTCAGGCCTTCCTCGCCGAGCGCGACCATCTGCGCGGGCGTTTTGACGTCGGCAAACAAAGCGCGCGTCGCCTTGTTCACCCCGACATCGGTCGACTGCGCCGAACAAACGACGGCGACCAACAACTGGTAAACATTGCCATAAGCCAACTCGGTTTCTGGCGCCGGATTAGCTTCCGCAAGTCGGCGGAAGAATTCGAAGATATCGGCTTTTTTCAGAGACCCAGAACCTCTTCCATCCCGTACCGCCCTGCTTTTTGGCCAACCAACCACAATGCTGCCTTCACTGCGCCTTTGGCGAATATGGCGCGATTTTCGGCGCGGTGGATGAGTTCGATGCGTTCATTGTCCGAAGCGAAGATGACGCTGTGGTCGCCCGCGACGCTGCCGCCGCGAAGGCTCGCAAAACCGATTGCTCCGGTAGCACGCGCGCCGGTGATGCCGTCTCGCCCTCGTTCGCTGTTGGCTTTGAGGTCAATATTTCGGCCTTTGGCGGCAGCCTCGCCAAGCAGTAACGCAGTGCCCGAGGGTGCGTCGATCTTGTGGCGATGGTGCATTTCGACGATTTCGATGTCCCAGTCATCGCTCAACTGGCTGGCGGCCTGCTTCACCAGTACCGCGAGCATTGTAACGCCCAATGAGGTGTTGCCGGTTTGCAGTACCGCTATGTCACGGGCGGCATCGTCGATGAGATAATGGTGGCGTTCTTCAAGGCCGGTGGTGCCGATGACGATTGGCTTTCCTGCGGCCACACAAGTATCGAGATTAGCCTCCAGAGCGTGTGGGGACGAGAAATCGACCAGCACGTCGGATGCGGCCACGAGCGCCGCCAGGTCACCGTCCTGATCGACGCCGCCTGCATGGATCAGACCCGCTGCGTCGATGGCTTCGACCAGCGCCTGTCCCATACGTCCTGCGCTACCAATAATTCCGATTGCCGTCATGTACTTGTCCTGCTTTGGAATTGCTGCTTCATGGGCGAGATGAAGGACATTCGCAATATCGTAATCCTGACCGGCGCGGGCGCGAGCGCGGAGAGCGGGATTGATACGTTTCGCAGCGAAGGCGGCTTATGGGAGCAGCACCGCGTGGAGGATGTGGCGACACCAGAGGCTTTTGCGCGCGATCCCGATCTCGTGCTGCGCTTTTATGACATGCGGCGCGAGGCTATTCAGACTAAGGAGCCCAATGCAGCGCATTATGCATTGGGGCGTCTGGACGCGGAATGGCCAAAGGACAATGGATACGGCCTTCTTATTGTTACGCAAAACGTCGACGATCTGCACGAGCGGGCGGGTGCAAAACGTTTGCTGCACATGCATGGCGAGCATTTGAACGCCTGGTGTACCGCTTGCGATCAGCGGCATTTGTGGCGTGGGACGTTGATTGATCGGCCCGCCTGTCCGGCATGCGGCGTTGCAGGTCAGTTGCGGCCCGATATCGTGTGGTTCGGCGAAATGCCGTACCGGATGGAAGACATTTACCACGCCCTGAATCACGCCGACCTGTTTGTCAGCATCGGAACGTCAGGCGCGGTCTATCCGGCGGCAGGCTTTGTCCGCGAGGCAAGGCAGCAGGGTATTCGGACACTCGAGCTCAATCTCGAACGGTCACAAGGCAGCCACTGGTTCGATGAAGCACGGCATGGCCCTGCGACGGAACTGGTGCCCGCATGGGTGGACGAACTGTTAGGCGGTTGAGCCGCAGCTTCCGCAAGCCGGGTCTTTGGGCAATTTGATACTTCGCATCGCGGGTGTCATGCCGTCGAAGATATGGAGCTTGCCCGTTTGCGCCTCACCAAAGCCGGTCAGCACCCGGATCGCTTCCATAGCGGCAAAGCTGCCCATAAGGCCGCACATCGCGCCTAGAACGCCTTGGGTAGCGCAGTCATCGCAATCATTGGGGTCATGCGCGTCGCCGACAAAGCAGCGATAGCAGGGCGCGTCCGGAAGCCAGCCGGTGAAAGTGCCGATCTGGCCATGAAACTGGCCGATTGCGGCGCTGACCAACGGGACTTTTGCAGCGAGGCAAAGATCGTTGACGATAAGACGCGTCGCAAAATTATCGCTACCGTCAATAACCACATCGACGCCGGTAAGGATTACGGTCCCCGTGGCGCTATCAATCCGTTGTTTGATGGCGTGGAATTTCACATCGGGATTAAGGCGGGAAACCGCAAGCGCAGCGGCGTCTACCTTGGACTCGCCAATTTGCGCGTCGCTATAAAGCACTTGCCGCTGCAGGTTTGATAAAGACACGACGTCATCGTCAACCGCGCTAATCATGCCGACACCCGCCGCAGCGAGATACTGAATGGCCGGACATCCGATACCCCCCGCGCCGATCAACAGCACGTGGCTCTCCAGCAATTTCGCCTGACCCGCCCCACCAATGTCGCGCAATACGATGTGGCGCGCATAACGGTCGAGTTGTAGGTCGGTAAGGGTCAACGGCAGGCTTTCGCTAATTGGTAAAGCGGTGTCGCTTCGCCAACGTACCACGGGTCGCCTTCGATATTTTCGGCCATAATCAATAGTTCTTCAGTGCCAGGGGCGAGGATATTCAACAGCGCGTCGTCTACAATGAAGTTGGCGGTAACGGCATCGCCGTCAACCCGGATTTTGGCAGAACGCGATTTGCCTTTGCGCTCGAACGCCATCGGCTGAAATGAACTGGCGACCAGCATTCCATTTGGACCGCGCTGACCAACGACATCTTCGGGATAGTATTGTAGATTGAGGCTGCCACGCCCTTTTTCGCAGGACGCGCGAAATAAGACGCTGCTATAATTCCAGGAAAGGAAAATCGCGGTCGGCGTTTCGGTTCCATCGCCATGATGTTCGCGAAACAGCCACTGAAAATCACGATCTTTGCGATTGTCCTGTGCCGCTACCGGCGCAGCCAGCATCGCTGCAATCGCCAGCATCAGCATAGCGGTATGTCTACGCATCAATTCGGTTCTCCTTCAAACGCCGGTAGAACCAAATCCTCCGGTTCCGCGCTCGGTGGTATCGATTTCGTCCACTTCTGTCATCGTAGCGTGCGTTACCGGTGCAACGACGATCTGCGCGATGCGGTCGCCTTTGGAGATCTGGAAGTCGTCTTCGCCAAGATTGGCGAGAATGACTTTTACTTCGCCGCGATAGTCGCTGTCGATGGTGCCGGGCGTGTTGAGGCAGGTGATGCCATGCTTAAGCGCAAGGCCTGAACGCGGGCGGACTTGCACTTCATAACCTTCCGGAATCGCAAACGCGAAACCGGTCGCAACCGCGTGACGTTTGCCGACGCGCAGGATCAGGCTTTCCGCGGCACTGATATCCATACCGGCAGCGCCGTTGCTGGCATAGTCCGGCAAAGGCAGGCCTGCGCCGTGGTTCAGACGTTTGACGCGGACTTTAACCTTGGGCGAATTCATCAGCGACCTTCTCCATCAATTTGCGGGCAATCACGTCCTTGGGGCTGTCGGGCCAGCTTTCGACGCCGTCTTTCGTGACTACATGAAAGGCATTGTTTGCGCCGCCCATCACATCACCCGAGACGTCATTGGCAACGATCCAGTCGCAGCCCTTTTTGGCGAGCTTCGCCTGCGCATGTTCAACAATCTTTTCGGTTTCTGCCGCAAAGCCGATCAGCAGCGTCGGACGTTGCATATGCTTGGCGAGACTTGCGAGAATGTCAGGATTCTCGGTTAAAGTGAGCGGAGGGATGCCTTTGCCGTCTTTCTTGATTTTTTGGCCGGGCGCATCGACGGCGCGCCAATCCGCAACGGCCGCAACCATTATCGCGACATCGGCAGGCAGTGCCTTTTCGACTTCGGCCTGCATTTCCAATGCTGTTTCAACATCGATCCGAATGACGCCCGGCGGGGTAACCAGATGCACCGGGCCTGCTACCAAAGTAACTTCTGCGCCCATTTCGGCCGCCGCTGCGGCAATCGCGAAACCTTGCCGACCCGATGATCGGTTCGCGATATAACGGACAGGATCGATGGCTTCGTGCGTTGGGCCAGCGGTTACCAGCACACGCTTGCCGAACAGAGCGCGATGATTGATTTGCGCAAAGTCGGGCTGGGCTTCCAGCACGGCAGCGCTTCCCAATGTGGTCGGCGCACGCCCGGTAGCCAACGTGGCGTCAAAACCATGTCCCAGCATCGCGCAAATCCGCTCCGCAACAGCAGGCGGTTCAGGCAGGCGTCCGGGACCGAACTCGCCACATGCCATCGCGCCTTCGTCCGGGTCCATTATTGTCATGCCATCAGCGCGCAGTTGCTTCAGGTTGCGCTGCGTTGCAGTGTGCTGCCACATCCGCACGTTCATGGCAGGCACCGCCAGCACCGGCTTATCGGTGGCAAGCAATATCGTTGTCGCCAGATCATCGGCGATCCCCGCTGCCATCTTGGCAAGAATATTCGCGGTAGCGGGGCAAATGACAATGAGGTCGGCTTGGCGGGAGAGCTGGATGTGCCCGATCTCGCGCTCTTCCTTCAGGTCGAACATATCGCCGTAAACTTGGTCCTCAGTCATCACGCCCATCGACAATGGCGTAACAAATTCGGTTGCGCTTTGTGTCATCACCGCGCGCACGGCTATGCCTTGGCGTTTAAGCAGGCGTACCAGTTCGAGCGCTTTGTACGCCGCAATGCCGCCGGTGACGATTAGGAGTACCCGTTTGGCTTCGGTCATTTTGTTATCCTAGCGCCCACATTGCCGCAGCGCCAGCCGCACTCGCCAATGCAGCGATAGCAAAATATCGCCAGCCATTTCCGCCTGCGCGCCGCTCCCACACCAATTGGACCTCTGGCAATGGCGGTGCCTCGGGTGCGCCGCCCTTGCGCGGCAGCTGTTCATCGAGTCGGCGGATGAGGTCGGGGATAAGTTTGAGCGTGTCGGCTTGTTTGCGGATACCGTCGGCGAGCGCCGCCTCAGGCCCCAACTCGCCGCGGATCCAGTCGCGCACATACGGCGCGGCGACGTCCCACATGTTGATCGCTGGGTTCAGCGATGTAGCTATACCCTCGACCATCACCATCGTTTTTTGCAGCAGCAGCAGATGCGGCTGCGTTTGCATGTCGAAATCGCGGGTTATTGCAAACAGGCTGTCAAGCATCTGGCCGACCGACAGCTCGCTAACCGGCTTTCCGCGCGTCGGCTCACCTACGGCGCGCAGTGCGGTCGCGAATTCGTCGACATTATGGTAGCTTGGCACATATTGCGCCTCGAAATGGATTTCGGCGACGCGTTTATAATTGCCCGTCGTTAGCCCGTAGAGAATTTCTGCTAGCCAGAAGCGTGCCTGCCGGTTGATTCGACCCATGATGCCGAAATCGATAGCGACGATGGTCCCGTCGGCGCGGACGAACAGATTGCCTTGGTGCATGTCGGCGTGGAAAAAGCCTTCGGAAATTGCCTGGCGAAGAAAGGTCAGGACAAGCTTTTCCGCGAGTTTATTCAAATCATGACCGGCGGCGCGAAGAGCCTCGATGTCGGCGATCTTGATGCCGTCCACCCATTCCAGTGTTAGCACGCGGCCTGATGTGCGGTCCCAGTCGATCTGGGGAATGACATAGCCCTCGACCGCAACCATCGCATCCTTGAGTTCGGAAGCACTCGCGGCTTCGCGGCGTAAATCGAGCTCACGCAAAGTCCAGCGTTTGAGATTGGCGATTACCAGTTGCGGACGCAAGCGAGCCGCTTCGCCGCCTAAGGCCTCAAGATGCGCCGCCGCCCATTCATAGGTTTCGATGTCGCGAGCAAATTGTTCGCGGATGCCGGGGCGAAGAACCTTGACCGCAACATCCCTGCCTTCAGTGGTGCGTGCGCGGTGGACCTGCGCTATCGAGGCGGCCCCCACCGCGACGGGGTCGATATATTCGAACAGTTCGGCAGCCGGTTTGTTGAGGCTGGTATCGATTTCGGCATAAACTGCCTCGAACGGCGCAGGCGGGAGCTGGTCCTGAAGCATCAAAAGATTATGAGCTGCATCGACTCCAATAATGTCGGGCCGGGTCGCCAACGTCTGGCCAAGTTTAATGGCCGCGGGACCGATTGCCCGGAATGCGCCAGCGTAATCGGGAATTTTCGGCTGGATGGTGCCGAGACGCGCAATCCGACACAGCCGCTTGACCTGCGGCGGTGTATTGCGATCGGCTTCGATGGCCCGCAACGCGCCATGCCGCGCGAGAATGCGGCCCCATTTGAGCAAGCGAAGGATGTGGGTTGCGGGGCGCGTCATGGGTGGAGGTGTTAAACTTTCCAGCCGCTATGGATGGCGACAAGCCCTCCCATTATGGGTTCGACCTTTGTCTGCACGAAACCAGCCTCGCCGATCATGCGCTTGAAATTCTGCATATCGGGAAAGCGGCGGATTGATTCGACCAGATAGCGGTAGCTGTCTTCGTCGCCTGCAATCGCCTTACCCAATTTGGGAACGAGCTTGTCGGAATAGACATCATAAGCCTGCGCCAGCCCTGGCCATTCGACCGTTGAAAACTCAAGACAGAAAAACCGCCCGCCATAGCGCAGCACGCGGTGTGCTTCCCTGAGTGCCGCCGGAATGTCGGTTACGTTGCGGATACCGAAAGCGATCGTGTAAGCATCGAAATGCTTGTCGGGAAAAGTGAGCGTTTCCGCATTTTGCGGCGACCAGATCAAGGTATCGATACCGCGCTCCATCGCGCGTTCCATGCCGACGGCGAGCATATCTTCATTGATGTCGGACACCGTCACCTGCGCGCCCGACTTTTCCATCCGGAAAGCGATGTCGCCGGTGCCACCCGCCATGTCGAGAATATCTTCACCCGCGCGAGGTTTTACGCGGCGAACGAACTTGTCTTTCCACAGCCGGTGCATGCCGCCCGACATGGCATCGTTCATGATGTCATATTTGCGCGCGACATTCGAAAAGACGCCGCCGACGCGTGCGGTCTTTTCTTCGGGGCTAACCTGTTCATAGCCAAAGGATACGGTTTCGCTCATGGCACAGCCTCTAGCCAAGAGCCGCGCGCCTCGCTAGCGGATTCGGCATGCCTGAACTCCCCGAAGTAGAAACGACTGTGGCCGGTCTGCGCAAGGTGCTCGATGGCGAGATTATTTCTCGTGCCGAGGCCTATCGCGCCGACCTGCGCTGGCCGATGCCGGTGGATTTGCGGCAAAGACTGACAGGTGCGCGGATCACCGGCCTGTCGCGACGCGCCAAATATGGTCTTATCCATACCGACCGGGAGGATGTCCTTATTTTTCACCTCGGCATGTCAGGACGTTGGCGCGTTGATCCATCGGAATTGGAAAAGCACGACCATTTTGTGATCGAGACGGGAGGCGGTAGGCTTGTCGCACTCAACGACCCGCGTCGTTTCGGGTCGCTCGATATTATGCCGGCTTCGCAAATCGATGCTTTCAAGTCATTTGTCGGTATGGGTCCCGAACCGTTATCAGACGTTTTTGATGCAGGCGCGTTGCAGACGGCACTTAAAGGCCGCGCCGCGCCAATCAAGGCAATGCTTCTCAACCAGAATATCGTCGCGGGGCTGGGCAACATCTATGTGTGCGAGGCGCTGCATATGTCGGGCATCGCACCGACCGCAGTTTCGGCGACGCTGTCAAAACGCAAACTCGAAAAGCTGGTGACGTCGATAAAGGAGGTGCTGACTTCCGCAATCGCGGCAGGCGGGTCCACATTGCGCGACTTTGCCGCACCCGATGGCGAGCTTGGATATTTTGCCAAGGATTTTCTGGTATATGGGCGCGAGGGACAAGCCTGCGTTTGTGGCGCGCCGGTAAAACGGCGCGTCGATTCGGGCCGTTCGACCTTTTACTGCGCGAAATGCCAACGATAACGCGGGAAATTGCGGCTTTTGGAGGTTGACGAATCTGAAAGCCACCGCTAAGGGCGGCTCCTTCAACGGGCAGACATCGTAAATGTGCGCTCGCGATTTAACGAAATTCGAGGACTAAAATGGCAAATACGCCGCAAGCAAAAAAGCGTATCCGTCGCAACGCGCGTCGCACCGAAGTGAATGGCGCTCGCGTCAGCCGCATTCGTACTTTCATCAAGAAAGTCGAAGCCGCGATTGAATTGGGCGATAAAACCGCAGCGACTGCTGCGCTTGCTGCAGCACAGCCCGAGCTGGCCCGCGGCGTTTCGAAGGGCGTGTTTCACAAAAACACCGCGTCGCGCAAATTCGGTCGCTTGACCAAGGCCGTTGGCGGCCTCGCTTAAGCCTAAAGATATAGGTCGGCCTGTCCGGCTATGAGACGACAAACCCGCCGCGATCCCGGCGGGTTTTTCTTTTGCAGTTTCATGACGGTCTTGTGACACGCATTTCCTGCGATTCGGGCGCTTCATGCCGACGGTATGGCGTGAAAATCGAACCAAAACAGCGTGGTAAAAATTAATTTACGCATTTACTTGGCTTTGCCCGAGTCAATGCCATTTATTTCATTTTTTTTGCAACGCAGCCCTTGATCGACTCGTTTCATGCTGTCTACAAAGTGCTTTCCAGCAAAGCGTGGCGACGGTCGGGCAATGCCTCACATCGAGATTTGGACACGGATTGGCTTCATTTGGTGGCAAATGAAGGCAGGGGTTTCTGTGGCCTGATTGTGAGGCGAATAGCGCGCGGTTGCGAGTTGTTGGTGAGGGGTGGACAAGAGGGGCAGGCAAAAGGTGGCCGATAATATTTCCGTATCGCAAAACTCTATCGGTCAATCGGCAGGATCGGCAGTTGCCAATCAGGCCTTGAACGCACGCTTTGATTCGGACTGGCAGGCGATTTCATCGGGACTGCGTCGCGATCTCGGCGCGCAGATTTATGGTCAATGGATCCGCTCGATTTCTTTAGGAGATTTTTGCGACTTGACCGGCACGCTCGAATTGTTGCTGCCGTCGGATTTTTCGGCAAGCTGGGTATCGGACCATTATGCCGACCGTTTGCGCCTTGCCTGGGCCGCAACCAACAATCAGGTTAAACAACTCAAAATCCGCACGCGTCCCGGCGCGGCGCGTGTCGAAATGCTCCGCCCGTCGGGCGTGACCGAACGTCCTGCGGCACAGCATATTGCGGAGGCACTGCCGGTGCGTTCCGCGCTTGACCCGCGGATGACGTTTGCCAATTTCGTCAAGGGCCAGACCAATGTATTGGCGTTAAGCGCGGCCGAGCGTGTGGCGTCGAAGGACAAGCCGCTGTTTAACCCGCTCTATCTGCAAGCGGCGACGGGGCAGGGCAAGACTCACCTGATGCACGCAATTGGCCATGCCTATGCAGAGGTCAATCCCGACGCGCAGATCATCTATATGTCTGCCGAAAAGTTCATGATGGAATTTGTGACCGCGATGCGGCGCAAGGAAGTCATGGAGTTCAAGGCGCGGCTTCGTGCAGTTGATGTTCTGCTGATCGACGATATCCAGTTCATCATAGGCAAGGTGTCGACGCAGGAAGAGTTTCTGCACACGATCGACGCCATCATTGGCGCAGGCAAGCGACTGGTTGTTGCTGCCGACCGTGCGCCGCAGGCATTGGACGGCGTTGACCAGCGGATATTGTCGCGGTTGTCGATGGGGCTGGTGGCCGATATCCAGCCGGCCGATCTGGAACTGCGCCGCACTATCCTTGAACAGCGGCTGGCAAATATGCCCGAGGCGCAGGTCGGTGAAGATGTGGTCGAGTTCCTCGCCCGCACGATCAGCCGCAACGTCCGCGAACTCGAAGGCGGGCTCAATAAGCTTCTTGCTTATGCACAGCTAACGGGCAAGCCGGTGACGCGGGTACTGGCCGAAGAACAGTTGAAGGATATCCTTAGCGCGTGCCGCCGCCGTATCACGATCGATGAAATTCAGCGTGCCGTGTGTGAATATTACCGCATCGACCGCAGCGAAATGTCGTCCAAGCGCCGCGCACGTGCGGTTGTTCGTCCGCGACAGGTCGCGATGTATCTCGCGAAGGTTATGACTCCGCGCAGTTATCCCGAAATCGGGCGCAAGTTTGGCGGACGTGATCATTCGACGGTAATTCATGCGGTGCGGCTGGTTGAGGGATTGCGGGCTCAGGACAGTGATATGGACAATGATGTCCGCGCTTTGCTCCGCCAGCTCGAGGCTTAATCACCACTTTTCAACCGGCTTTCCACAGCCTATCCACGAACTTATGAAGGTTCGGGAAGGCAAGTCATGGTAAAATTCTGCACGAGTTGCGGCACGGCGAACACCCCCGACGCGCTTTATTGCGCAAAATGCGGTGCGGTCATCGGTGACACTGCTAGTTCTGTACCGTCCGGTCCCGCCGCGAGCGAACAGATGGCGGAGCAAACCGTATCGCCGAATATAGATAACCCGTTGTCATCATCTGAATTTCCATCGCAATCGCAGGACGGGCCCAAAACAATCCGTCCGTGGAAAGTTGCTGCAATCGCCACGGCGGCACTTGTCGTCATCGGCTTGTTGTACTTTTGGCTGTTTCTTGCAGATGATCTTGGGTCATCCAATTCACAACAGGATCCCGCCGCTGCCGACAATGCGTCCGAATATGCTGCGACGCGCCAGCTTTTTGCAGTAACCGAGGTCAACATTCGCGATCGGCCTTCGACAAAAGAGGGTGCCATTATCGGCAAGCTGCCAAGGGGCAGCGCGGTCACGGGTACGCTTAAAATGGGCATGGATGGCACCAGTGAATGGTTCGAACTTGCCGACGGCAAGGGGTATATTGCGGACATCAACCTCACCGAGGCCGAACCGCCCGAAATCGCCAAGTCGTTGAACGACAAGATTTGGGAAGCCGATACGCCGATCGACATATGGCAGGTCGCGGGCCCTGCAGATAGTTTGCTCGACCGGGTGAGTGCTGGCACGAAGCTGACATTGGTAGGCCTTACTGCCAATGATTTTATCGAGGTAAAAATGCCCAAAGGCGGCGTCGGTTATATCGCTGGCGGTGCTGCCGTTTTGGCCCGATTGGGCGGCAAGCCTATTGCCATCGCTTTCAACCCACAAACTTGCAGTTTCGGCAGCGAAATAGGTGCGGAGTTCGCCAAGGTTGGCGCTCGGTTGAAAGCGCAGTGGCAGGCGCTCGAAGACCGGGAATTTGCCGATGACGAAGCACGCGACAAGGCTTACAATGCCGCGGAAGGCAAAAGCACCTATGTTAAGTTGGCGCGCTCGTTTGAAGGGCTGTCCCTGACTGCAATCGGGCAACATTATGAGTCGCAATCGCTTTATTTTGCCGATCCACCAGCCAAGGTGATCGATGTGTTTCGCGCCAAGGGGTTCCGCATTGATGGCAACGGCAATTTCCCGTCGACCGAACTTTATGCGGGCATTAGCGCAACGCGCGGTGAGGGGGCTAGCTATGGCAAAACAGAGCTTGGCTGCGGTGTTTAAGCAGAAAAACTAAACAGAAATCAGCTCGTTATTTCCACCGCCGGATAACCTAGCCCGTCGCCCAAGGCCTGCAATCTGCGTTGTACGGAGTTAGACCGCAGACGGATCGCCTGGCGGCTCAGGTTCAAGCGGAGTGTATCGCCATCCCCATCGATACGGCTGTCAGCCAGTGCCGCGCCTGATCCACCATCAAGGCGCTGAGCAAGCCGGATAGCGAGACCCCAGATTACAGCCTGCGCCAGCGCGCCGGGTTTGGCGAGCTGCATCAACATTTCGGGCAGATTGCGCTTGCCCGCATGAACCGTCCACAGTGCCGCCGCGATGATTGCGCGGTCGCTGGCATTCACCCCCGGCCAGTTGCCATCCAGCGCATGATCTAGAGCATGGTCGGCCCGATATTCCGGATTCACGTTCCACACGCTGTCGGCGAGCAGGCACGCGGCACGACACAGGCGCGCATCGCCCTTACTCTGCCCTGCAAACACGGGTGCAATCCAATCGGCAAGTGCGTCGCCATGAAATGGAAAACGCGCGAGCCGTTCACCTTCGAAGCGGGTGGCGGCAATGAGTGGGTCTTCGCGGCGTTCCGCCTCCGACAATTGATCGAACAAAAGACCTTCGCGCAAACCATAGATGCTCGTCACCAATTCGCTGGGTTCGAGCAGGCGGACTACACCCGCTAACAGTGCAGTAGCACCTGGCAAGGCAGCAACGCGCGCCGAGGCAACGACGCGCGTTGCGGCGAGTGCTTCGGCATCGTTGACCAAGGCAGAAAGCCGCGCGGGCGCATCGGCAGGCATCTGGTAATTCGAGAGGATAGTCAGCGGATAGCCGGCCTCATGCATGTGCAGGCGCGAAAATGTACGCCAAGACCCACCGATCATGTAAAAGGGCAGGCCGATCTCGATTGGGAAGCCGCCATCGCCTGTGAGCGCGGCAATGTCATCGCGCAGCATTTGCGTAATCTGCTTAGTGCTTTTGCCTTTCAAGATGTCGTGTCGCAGCGTGCCAAGCGGCAACGAAACGCGTTCACCAAGTCTGCCGTCGGCAACGCGGATAAGTTCTAGGCTGCCTCCGCCAAGGTCGCCGACATAACCATCGGCATGGAAGTTATCGCTGAGCACGCCAAGACCCGCTGCTGTAGCTTCGGTATCGCCATCGAGGACATCGACCCGGATACCCAATGCCGCCGCACCTTCGACGAGCTTATGTCCGTTTTTTGCCTCACGTGTTGCGGCGGTTGCGACCACGCGCAGAGTGTCTACTTTCATCGACCGCGCAAGCGTCTCGAAACGGCCAATTGCCGCCAGCGCCTTGGAAATTGTCGCATCGGGAATGATGCCGTCCCCGGCAAGGCATGCCCCAAGTGCGACGCGGCTTTTCTCGTTATAAATCGGCATCGGCGCGCGTGGTAAGCCTGCATAAACCACGAGGCGGACGGTGTTGGAGCCGATGTCGATTACGGCCTGACGGACTACGTTCATCGCTGCCGGACGAGGCTCAATTTGGGAACCTTTTTGTCGTCGGCCAACGCGCCGCCACGGCCCGAAAGTGACGCGTTAGTCATGAAATAATGATGCAGGTTAAAGGGCACCTTGTCCGCCTTGACTCTTTCATAACGGCCATCGGACCGGAGCATCCAGCTTTGCTGGTTATCGAGTAGATTAGCAACCATAACCTGATCGAGGATCTGGTCGTGCACCGTCGGATTTTCGATTGGCAACATGTATTCCACCCGCCGGTCGAAATTGCGTGACATCCAGTCGGCCGACGAGATGAATACTTTGGCCTTGCCATTGGGTAAGTCGGCGCCATTACCCATTGCCCAAATGCGGCTATGTTCGAGGAACCTGCCCACGACCGACTTGACGCGAATATTCGAAGACATGCCCTTCACGCCCGGACGCAAGCAGCATATGCCGCGGACGACAAGGTCGATTTCGACGCCAGCTTCGCTCGCTTCGTACAACTTGTCGATAACCGCCTTGTCCACCAGCGAATTCAGTTTTGCCCAGACCGCGCCGGGCTTTCCCGCCACGACATTTGCAATCTCGTCGTCGATTAACGCCATGATCTTTTCGCGCAGGCCAAGTGGACTCATGGTCAGCAATTTAAGGTCGCTGGGCGGAATATAGCCGGTGATATAGTTGAAAATCTGCCCCGCATCATGGCCAACACGCGGGTCAGCTGTGAAGAAACTGATATCGGTATAAATCTTGGCGGTAATTGGATGATAATTGCCCGTGCCGAGGTGGCAATAAGTTCGGAAGCCATCGGCTTCGCGGCGCACCACCAGCGAGATTTTGGCGTGGGTCTTCATATCGACAAAGCCATAGACGACCTGCACGCCGCTGTTTTCCAGCTGCGACGCCCAATGCAGATTCTGCTCTTCGTCAAAGCGCGCCTTTAGCTCGACGATGGCTGTTACCGATTTGCCCGCCTCGGCCGCCTCGCACAATGCGCGAATCACGGCGGACTGCTTGCCCGCGCGATACAGCGTCTGCTTGATCGCCACGACATCGGGATCGAGAGCCGCCTGCTGCAGGAAAGCGAGCACGACATCAAAGCTCTCATAGGGATGGTGGACAACAATGTCCTTTTGCCGGATCGCGGCAAAACAGTCGCCGTCATGTTCCAGTATCCGTTCGGGGAAGCGAGGAGAATATGGCGTGAATTTGAGCGCAGGGCGGTCTTCCTCGACCAGTTGCGCAAGGTCGCCTATTCCCAGAAAGCCGACTGTTTCCGCCACCAGCGACGATCCAGCCCCCAACTCGGTGCGGATCAGCGTCGACAGCTCGGGCGGCAGGCCCTTTTCGAGCTTTAGCCGGATGATTTTCCCCCGCCGCCGCCTTTTGATCGCACTGCGGAAATAACGCACCAAGTCTTCGGCCTCTTCCTCGACCTCGATATCGCTGTCGCGGATCACGCGAAAAGCACCGGCCGCGATGAGCAGGTAATCGGGAAACATCTGGCCGACGAAATGCTTGATGAGCCCCTCGATCGTTACAAAGCGCGTACCCGGGCCGGGAATGCGTACGAAGCGCGCAAGCGACTGCGGGATCATCACCAACTGGCGAACAACTTCGCCATCGTCGCGGCGCCGCATGTCGAAAATCAGGCTGATGCCCTGGTTGGGAATGAACGGGAAGGGGTGCGCAGGGTCGAGCGCTTGTGGGGTAAGCACAGGCAATATCTGTTCGCGGAAATAGGTTTCAACCTCGGCCTGGTGGGTTTTGCCGATGGCGGAAGGCTCGATGACCTTGATGCCTTCGGCTGCCAGCTCCTTTATCAATTTCTTCCACAGCTTTTGCTGAACCGCCATCAACGCATCCGCGGCGGCAACAGTTGCGGAAAGCTGTTCCGACGGCGTCCGCCCGTCAATTGATAATTCCTCGATCTTGCGCTGCTGCTGTCCGCGGAGGCCCGCCACGCGGACCATGAAAAACTCGTCGAGATTGCTCCCCGAAATCGACAGGAAGCGAAGCCGTTCGAGCAAGGGATGCGCAGGATTTGCGGCTTCTTCAAGTACGCGTTCGTTAAATTTCAGCCAGGATAGTTCACGGTTGAAATAGCGCGCGTCGGTCGGTTGCCTGGCCGTTTGAAGGCTGCTCGAATTCGTCGCGGGCTTCACAAAAAATGTCCTTTCAAACCAGTCGCTGTGCGGTGCCATGAAAACATTGCGCTTTTACGGCAATCAGATTGGCGAACTGTAACATTAGAGTCGTCAATTTGTCATGGTTGATTAGCGGGCGAGTCACAACCCCCACCTAATGCGCCCGCAATCAACAATGCCATTCAGGGGGCAAAGCACATGACCAAAGGTTCAAACCGTTCATTCGCATTTTTTCGAGCGTCGATGCTGGGAAGTGCCGCAATGCTGGCATTTTTACCATCTATTGCCGCTGCGCAAGAGGCTCCGGCTGACGCCGCGGCCGAAGAAGATGCCATCGTTGTCACCGGTTCGCGTCCGATCGCCGAATCGGAAGCTGCAGCGCTTCAGGTTCAGAAAAATTCGGACTCGCTGGTAACGGTTGTTGCATCGGACTCGGTGGGACGGCTTCCAGACCAGAATATCGCGCAGGCCACTGGCCGCCTTCCTGGCGTTGCGGTCGAACGTGATCAAGGCCAAGCTCGCTACATATCTCTGCGCGGTGCGCCGAATTACTGGACCACTTTGTCGTTCGATGGCATCAACGTTGTTAGCCCCGAAGGTCGCGACGCGCGTTTCGACAGCATTCCGTCGGCGCTGGCATCGCAAATTGTTGTTTCAAAAGCGGTGACGCCTGACATGCCGGGTGAAACCATTTCAGGCAATGTCAACATCATCACCCGCTCGGCGCTCGATTATGACGGCTTCCGCATTTCGGGCAAACTGGGCGCTGGCCAGACCGAGCTTGGCAAACGCGGCGAGTATGAAGGGTCGCTGACGCTTTCCAACAAGTTCGATACCAATATCGGCGAAATCGGCGTGCTGATCTCGGGTAGCTATTACGAGCGCAACATGCTCACCGATAACTATGAAATCGACTGGGAGCAGGTTTCTGGGGACCGTCGTCCCGGTTTTGCCAACCGCTTCTGGGCACGTGAAACCGAGAACAAGCTCTACCGTTTGACCCGCAAAAATTACTCGATCTCTGGTCGCGTTGATTTCCGCCCGGATGCGGACAATACCATTTCGGTGCGTTCGCTTTATACCATTTTCACCGACGATGAAGCGCGCGACAATTACATTTTCGATATGGATGACCGTCAGGGCGATCTGGTCGCGAATACCGCCGCTTGCACCGGCGGAACTTCCACCCCGACAAACACGGCCTATGCCGACGCTTGTATCAACAGCCCATTCTCCGGCACTGTATACGGCATCGACATCAACCAGCGTTCGACATTGCGCGCCTTCCGGCAGTCGGTTTTTACAAACACTATCGAAGGCAAACATCAATTTGGTGATAGCTGGGGTTTCAAATGGGCGGCGAACTACACCAAATCGATCGATGATCGTTCGGTCACTGGTGAAACCCGTTGGGACAGTCCTTCGACGCGCACGCTGCGTCCGACTGTTGCCTATGACTTTACCAATAACAATCTGGCCCGCGTTCAATTATTCACGACCAACCAGCTGAGCGGCCCGACGCGCTATTCGGCAGGCACGCCGGTATCGGCAATTGACAGCTTCACGAAGCCGTTGACATCTTTCCGTTCGCTCGACGCAGTTGATCCAACGACAGCTTACACATTCAAAGGCGAGCTATCGCACAACACGACTTTGTTCGGCGGCGAAACGACAATTCGTGCGGGCGTCCAATATGACCAGCGCACAAAGATCAACCGCGAGGAAGATCTGCTTTTAAATACAGCGGCGCAATTCACCGCCGCCGGTATCGGCACAACATATTTGCCGTTCTCGCTCGATGTGCCGTTCAAAGGCGAAATACCGTTGGGTTACACCTTCCGATATTTCAACCTCGACGCGATGCGCGACTATCTTGAGCGCGCAAAAACGGTGCGTGGCTTCACGCCGGTCTCGGCTAATCATTATAATGTTCGCGAACGTGTTATCGCAGGTTACCTGATGGCCAACAGCAAGTTCGATTGGGGCAGCGTCGTTGGCGGCGTTCGCGTCGAAAAGGTCACCAACCGAGGTCGTTCGCTCGCGACCATCCCCGGTGTCACCGGCGAGATCGAGGCATCGAGCAGCACCACGATGGCGTTCCCGAGCCTCCACATGAATTTCGATGTTCAAGACGACCAGAAACTGCGCGTTGGTTTCACCAGCGGCGCGGCGCGTGCCGATTATGATCAGCTGCGGCCAAATGTCGTCGTCAATGACGCCAACCAGTCGATCTCTGGCGGTAACCCGGCGGTGAAACCTGAGCGTGCGTATGGCGTCGATGCGTATTACGAATATTATGTCCAGCCGCAGGGCTATTTCATGCTCGGCGCGTTCTACAAAAGGGTTGAGGATGTACTCTACACCTCACGTCGGACATTTGGGTCGAACGCGCTGGACACCAATGGCATTGATCGTTCGGGTTATGCGTTTAGCGGCATCACCAACGGCGGCTCGGGCCGGATATACGGTTTTGAAGCAGCGGCGCAGTTCCAGCTTGAACCTTATACCGCCGATTTGGGCCTGCCCGACTGGATGGGCGGCTTCGGCTTTACCGCCAACGCCACCTACAATGACAGCGAAGTCACCAAGCCAGCTATCCTGAACGCAGCAGGCGTCATCACCTCGCCTGAACGCCAGGTGCCGCTGCCTGGTACATCACAAGTCGTTTACAATGTCGGCGCGTATTACGAGAAATACGGACTTTCATTGCGCCTGCAATATCAGAACCGCACGACTTGGGCCGATGGCTTTGCCGACGATTTGGCAGATGCTGGCGACACCTATTGGGCTGATGATGACGAGCTCGATTTTTCTGCACGTTATGAGTTGTTCGATGGTTTCGAAATCTATTTCGACGCTTCGAACCTGCTGAACAATCCGGGCCGTCGTTACTCCGACCCGTCGAACCTGCTAAACGCCAGCGGTATTCCAACTGTTCGTAATGGCCAATATACCATTGAATGGGAGCAATTCGGTCGACGTTACAATGGCGGCATCAGGTTCACATTCTAATGCGTGCATCTGTCTTGCTGTTGCCGCTGTTCGCGGCGGGATGCGCCACGCCCGGACCAGCGCGGAGCCCGCTGCCTACAGCAAGCGTAACTGCCAAGGTTGAAACCGCGCCGGTAGGTACGCTTGACGACGCAGCGGACGATCCGGCGATTTGGCGGAACTTGGCCAATCCGGCGGCAAGCCTGATTGTCGCGACCGACAAGAAATCGTCGGTCCATGTTTATGACCTTGCGGGAAACAAGCTGCATTCAGCCCCGTCACCCCGCCTGAACAATGTCGATCTGCGCGATGTCGGCGGTAGTGTTGGAGTGCTGGTGGCTGCGAGCGATCGGCAGGACATCGCCAACGCGAAAATGGCGATGTTCCGGCTGGACACTGCGGCGACACGACTTGTGCCGCTTGGCACAATACCGGTCGGGCCGGGTGAGGCTTATGGCATGTGTCTGTGGCAACGCACATCGGATAAGGCCTTATTCGGCTTTGTTGTGATGAAGGATGGCCGCATCGACCAAGTCGCGATCAATTTGGGCGGCGCGGCGCCGTCCGGCAAGGTCGTGCGCAGCATGAAGCTCGGTACGCAGTCCGAAGGTTGCGTGGTCGATGATCGCACCGGCATTTTGTATGTCGCCGAGGAAGATGTCGGCCTGTGGAAATTCGATGCTTCACCTGACGGGCCCGTTACCGCTACGCCGCTGGCAAAAGCAGACGGCAAGGAAATCGTTATGGACGCCGAGGGTTTGGCGCTGGCGCCGTCCGGCGCGGATGGCGGCTATCTCGTAGTATCCAGCCAGGGCGACAATGCCTATGCTGTCTACAAGCTGCCGGAAGCGCAATATGTCGGGCGTTTCCGCATCGGCGACGGAGCAGTCGACGGCGTGCAGGAAACCGATGGTATCGAATTGATGCTCGGCGATTTCGGTCCACAATTTCCTGGCGGGCTTTTTGTCACGCAAGATGGCGACAACTTACCGGCGACGCAGAATTTCAAGCTGACGAGCTGGGCCGACATAGTTGCGGCATTGGGATTGACCACACAGTAATTGCACCATCTGGACAAGCCCGGTGACTTCGCGCAGGGAGACGTTCATGTCTGTCTGGTTTCATGAAACAATCGATCTTGCCGCCATCACTGCAAACGGCGCTAACTGCATGCCGGGAAATCTCGGCATTGAATTTATCGATTATGGCGACAATTGGCTGAAGGCTCGCATGCCCGTGACCGAGCGCAGTAAGCAGCCTTATGGCCGGTTGCACGGCGGTGCTTCGGTCGCGCTGGCAGAAACGGTAGGGTCGGTCGCAGCCGCAATGACCATCGACCATAGCAAGTTCGCCACCGTCGGCATGGAAATCAACGCGAACCATGTCCGGCCAGCGATGGACGGCTATGTTTTTGCCATAGCGACATCGGAATCGATCGGGCGCACGACACAAATCTGGTCGGTCCGGATCGAGGATGAGGCGGGCAAGCTCGTGTGCATTTCGCGGATCACGATGGCAGTGATTTCGATGGAGCGCGCCTCGTGACCTTGCGGTATGTACGCGAATTCAAGGGCTTTGCCGGAATCAGACTTGAATCGGATGACATAGGCAGTGCTGATGATCCGTCGATAATCCTCCTTCATGGATTCGGGCAAACCCGAAAGGTGTGGGAAGATGTAGCGGTCGGGCTGGAACAGGCTGGACGGCACGTGATCAATGTCGATTTGCGCGGGCATGGAAGTAGCGATTGGCCGGACGACGGGCGATATTCCTTTGATGCTTATGTCGAAGATTTACGAGCCGTATTGGGGCAAATGCGAACTCGGCCGGTTGTTGTCGCGGCAACGCATAGCGGCTGGATTGCGACGATGGCTTTGGCGGAGGATGCGGCGACATTGGCGTCGGGGCTGATCCTTGTCGATCCGCCCGCTCATGCTGATGCAAAAGAGGTGAGAGCTTCAGCCGAAGCGCTTTCAGCGGCGATTGGGCCGGGACTGGCGAGCCCTGGTTTTGACAGCAAACTGTTTGACGCCTTGGACACAAAGGGAATCGATACCAGGCTCGCTGATGCAGCGCCGCACATCAATCTGCCGGTGCTGGTGATACGCGGAGCGCTGGGTATGCCTGCTGTCGATGGGCTATCGGCGGGATATGTTTCGGCTTTCCCGAATGTAGAGGCGATCGATGTTGACGGCGGCGGTTTACTCGTTGTCACGGAACGAACCGAGGCATTCAATGGACTCCTCATCGATTTTCTCGAACGCAAGCAACCCCGTTTCATTCCGGAATATCGATCGGGTTCGGACGCGCGGACGTTGCGCGATGCGATGGGATGCTTTGCGACGGGCGTGACCATTATCACCGCGCATGGAGCCGACGGCAAACCCATCGGCCTGACCGCGAATAGCTTCACCAGCGTCTCGCTCGACCCGCCATTGCTGCTCGTCTGTATCGCCAATAACGCGGGGAGCGCGGAGGCGTTACGCGCGGCGGAAAGTTTCGCCGTCAACGTGCTGCAAATCGGCCAACAGCCGGTGTCAAACCTGTTCGCAGGTAAGGGCGAAGACCGCTTTGCCGAAACGCGCTGGGAAGTCGGTGAATATGGCGCACCGATCCTGCCGAGTTCGCTCGGCATCTTCGAATGCAAACGCCACACGCTGCACGAAGCGGGGGACCATTTTCTACTTGTCGGGCAAGTCGAGAAAGCAAGCTTCGAGCCGCGCCGCGATCCGTTGCTCTACTTCCGCGGCAAATATCGGCGGTTACATTTTACGTGACGCTTCTATGAACCTGCGGCTTGAGCGCGACGGCCCTATTGGACGCATCCTCATCGACCGGCCCGAAAAACGCAATGCGTTCAATCAGGAGATGTGGGAGCAATTCCCGTTGCTGCTAGGTGCAGCGCTGATTGATAGAGCGATCCGGGTAGTAGTTGTGCAGTCGACCACCGCGGGCATATTCTCCGCTGGCGCGGATATTACCGAGTTGATGGCACATAAGGACAATTCCGCGTGGCTGGACGCCAATCAGGCGGCAATCAACCGAACGCAGCACGATCTCGCGCGCTTTTCAAAGCCGACGATAGCCTTCATCAATGGTGATTGCGTAGGCGGAGGGTGCGGTATTGCCCTTGCCTGCGATATTCGTGTGGCGACCGCAGATTCGCGTATCGGCATCACGCCCGCTAAGCTCGGCCTCGTCTACCCGCTGCATGATACAAAGCTGCTCGTCGATCTGGTTGGTTCAGGTCATGCCAAAAAGATGCTTTTTACGGGCGAGCTGATCTCGGCACAAGAAGCACACCGTATCGGACTGATCGAGCTGATTGAGGACGGCGCGACCCCATTGGCTCAGCAAATTGCCGCAAATAGCGCGCACAGCACGCATGAAATGAAGGCTTTTGTCCGCCGTATTCTCGACGGCCAGACCGACGACGATCTGGAAACAAAGCGCATCTTCGCCGAAGCATTTACCAAGCCGGATTTTGTCGAAGGCACCAGCGCCTTTGTCCGCAAGCAGAAACCGAAATTCCGATAACCGATGCTTCGGTAAAGTGCCCTGCTAGGCTAATAATACCGTCGATCCCGTTGTCCTGCGTCCTTCGAGGTCGGCATGCGCTTGCGCTGCATCTTCCAGCTTATAGCGCTGGCCGATATTGACCTTGATGATACCTTGGCGGAACATGTCGAACACATATTCGCTGCCTGCCGCTCTCTCCGCCGCGTGATGGTAATAATCAAACAAAGTCGGACGGGTGTTAAATAAAGATCCCTTTTGCGCGAGAATGCCGAGATTCACGCCACTCACCGGCGAATCGGCATTTCCGTAGCTGACGATCAGCCCGCGCCGCCTTGTGCTGTCGAGAGAGGTCTCCCAGGTCGCCATGCCAATGCCGTCGAACACGACCTCCACGCCGCGTCCATCGGTCAACAGACGGACCTGTTTGGCGACATCCTCCTTGCCGTAAAGGATTACGTGGTCGGCACCTGCTTCGCGCGCCAGTGCTGCTTTCTCGTCGGTGCTCACCGTACCAATCACATTGGCGCCGACATGCTTAAGCCATTGCACCAACATCAATCCCACGCCGCCGGCTGCCGCGTGCACCAGTATGTTCCATTTCGGCTGCACCTTGGCGCAGCGTTCGACGAGGAATTCGGTGGTGCAACCCTTCAATATACCGGCCGCTGCGATCTCGTCGCTAATATCGTCGGGAATCAAAAACAGGCACGCTGCATCGATATTCCGCGCTGTTGCGTAAGCGCCGAGTTGGGGTCCGAAACAGCAAACCCTGTCGCCGACGCGCCATTCGGTGACGCCTTCTCCCAACGCCTCCACGACGCCTGCAGCCTCAAGCCCAAGACCGCTGGGCAAAGCAGCCGGATAGATGCCACGCCGATGATATGTGTCGATGAAGTTGAGACCGACTGCGCTATGCCGCATCCGAACCTCGCCTGGACCAGGCGATGGAAGGTCGACATCGATCCATTGGATGACGTCTGGCGCGCCTACTGCTTTAATCTGTGCGCTGCGTTCCATCTTGCTTATACCTTTGATGATTTGTCCACAGTCATTATCATCTGACAGCCTTCAACGCTATCTTGCAGTTTTGAACGCGTGTATTTTCAGCTTCAAATCCGGCTCGCGCCGGCGCTTGGCTGGCAAACAAAAACCTCGGCTTGAAGGCCTTCTGGTGTTCGATAATTGTTGGCGATTGCCCCGACAACCAAATCTGCTTTGCTGTCAGTCGTCACGGCAATCACGCAGCCACCAAAGCCGCCACCGGTCATACGGGCGCCGCCTTCTCCGTTTAGGGGAGCTGCCATAACTTCGGCCAGATGATCAACAGCCGGAACCGTGATTTCGAAATCGTCACGCATCGAGCGATGCGATTGTTCCATCAACTCGCCCAAATGCTGCAAGTCTCCAGTTCTCAAGGCATCTGCTGCAGCCAGTGTCCGGGCATTTTCGGTCACCACGTGGCGGGCGCGCCGATAGGCGACATAATCCAAACCGTGCTTATGCGCTTCCAACTGCGCCATGCTGAGATCGCGAAGCGCGACTACGCGATAATGCCGCGCGGCCGCTTCGCACTGGACGCGGCGGTCGTTATACACTCCTCCGGCATGGGCATGACGCACGCCCGAATGCGCAATAATAATGGAAACTCCATCGGGTAATGCGACCGGTGTGCATTCGAGTGAGCGGCAATCTATCAGCAGCGCTTTCCCAGCCTCTCCGCGGGTTGAGATAAGCTGGTCCATGATTCCGCAAGCGCAACCCACAAATTCATTTTCGGCGCGCTGGGCAATCCTGGCCATACGGGTCGGCTCGATTGTCTGGCCAGCGATGCCGGCAAGCGCATTGCCGACTGCGACTTCAAGCGCTGCCGAGGATGACAGGCCCGAACCGAGCGGGATATCGCCTGCAATCGACAGATTGGCGCCGGTGAGTTCGATCCCGTCGGCCAACATCGCCTGTGCCACGCCACGCACATAATTGGACCAATCGGCCGAAGTGGCATCGATCGGTCGGTCGAGCGCAAAACGATCTAGATTTTCGCCAAAGTCGGAAGCGATCGCGGTGATAACATTGCTATTTGCCCGTCCGATTGCGACCACGGTCTGCCTGTTGATAGCGGCGGGCAGGACAAAGCCGTCATTATAATCGGTGTGTTCGCCGATCAAGTTGACGCGGCCGGGCGCACGAAACAACATGTCCGGCTCTGCTCCGAAATGGCGGCGATAGACATCGATTGCCCGACTTTGTGGATCGGTTGCAGCCATGTTCAGTCGTGTCTCACAGAACGCAGGCGCTCTGCTGCCTGTTCGGGCGTCAGGTCCCGCTGCGCCTCGGTCATCATTTCATAGCCAACCATGAATTTCCGGATCGACGCGGAACGCAGCAGCGGCGGGTAGAAATGTGCGTGCAATTGCCAGCCTTCGGGATCACGGCCATCAAACGGTGCGCCGTGCCAACCCATTGAGTAAGGAAAGCTCACGTTGAACAAATTGTCGTACGTGCGGGTGAGCGCCTGGACAATGTCGGCGAGTGCTGTGCGCTGGGGGTCATCCAGCGTCGGCATCCGCGCAACTGCAAATCGCGGCAGCAACAATGTTTCGAAAGGCCAGCTTGCCCAAAAGGGTACGACTGCGATCCAGTGGTCGTTGCTGATCACCACCCGCTCGCCAAGCTCGATTTCCCGGTTGGCGACATCGAGCAGCATCGCGCGGCCATGTTCGGCAAAATAGGCCCGCTGGCGGTCGTCTTCACGCTCGACTTCGTCGGGCAGATAATTGACCGCCCACACCTGACCATGCGGGTGTGGGTTTGAACAACCCATCATGGCACCTTTATTTTCGAACAGCTGCACCCAGACATAATCGCGGCCCAGCTCCGCGCTTTGTGCGCACCAAGTGTCAACCACACCGCGCATGGCAGATGGGGAAAGGCGCGGCAGGGTTGCGTTATGGTCGGGTGAAAAACAGATTACGCGGCTGGTGCCTTTAGCTGCTTCGGTTCCGAACAGCGGGTCCGTAACCGGCGGTGGTGCGGGGGTGTCGGCCAGCAATGCCGGAAAATCATTATCGAAAACATACGCGCCCGAATAATCGGGATTTACGAAGCCGCCAACGCGGGTGTTGCGCGGGCAAAGATAGCATTCGGGATCATAAAGCAGCAGCTCCGCAATATCCGGCAAATCCTGCTGCCCCAGCCATGGCCGTTGCGCCCGATGCGGCGACACCAGCACATGACGCCCACTTAAGGGGTCGCTTCGCCGGTGCGGATGGTTGACGGGGTCGAACGGAAAAGATGGTGTCAGAATTGTCGTTTCACTAATCAGGTTGTCGGTGTCGTTAAGGGAAGTTAGCCGCTCATAGCATGCAATCCAAGCGTGAAAGCGGTCGGCGGTTTCTCGTATGAATCACGAAAATCGGGTTTGACGACTAGAGCCATCAATTAAGTCATTGAAAAAATGGTAGACGCTGAGGGGTTCGAACCCACGACCCGCTGATTAAGAGTCAGCTGCTCTACCAACTGAGCTAAGCGTCCCCATTTCGCCGCTGGCCAGTTGCCAGGCGCCGTTTGGAGCGCCGCCTTTGATGGGATTCGGCGCTTTTGTCAAGCGCGCGATATGCCGTTTAGCTGAATTGTCCGTGCTTCGCGCGCTTTAGTTGAATTGGCCCCGCTTCGCTCCGGGGTGACGCTCGATCGACATGATGATGCCGACGCAGATCATCATTGTCAGCATCGACGAGCCGCCATGACTGACAAAAGGGAGGGGTATGCCGGCGACCGGTGCAAGTCCGACGACCATCAGCAGGTTGATCATGATGTAAAAGAATATCGTACAGGTCAGGCCCGCGGCAACCAGCTGTCCGTAACGGGTTTTGCTTTGCATCGCGACATTAAGTCCCCAGCGCATGAGCAGGAAGTACAGCCCCAGTATGAAAAACCCGCCGACGATGCCCCATTCTTCGGCCATCGTTGCAAAAACGAAATCGGTGTGGCCCTCGGGCAAGTAATCGAGATGGCTCTGCGTACCGTTGCCGAAGCCTTTGCCGAATATGCCGCCGGATCCGATAGCGATTTTCGATTGGGTGATGTGATAGCCGGCACCAAGCGGATCGTTTTCGGGATTGAGAAAAATCAGTACGCGGTCCTGCTGATAGGGTTTCATTCCAAAGAAATAGACGATGGGCGCGATGACGGCAACCGCACCTGCAGCTCCAATGAAGTAAACCAGCGGTAGTCCCGCCATGAAACCAACTACTCCAAGCCCAAAGGCATAGGCAATTGCGGCGTCGAAATCGGGCTGGATGATGACGAGTGCGCTAGGCAAGACAAGCAAAGCCGCAACCGGCCAAATCGCATCTATGCTATAAATGCGATTGGGTGGCAGCCTGTCGAAAAACCACGCCGCGGCCAAAACCATAACGGGTTTCATCAACTCGGATGGCTGGAGCGAAATGATCCCTAAGTCGATCCAGCGCCTGCTGCCGCCGCCGACAAAACCCATCAGTTCGACTGCCACCAGCATGATCAGCAGGACAAGATAGACGGGGAAAGTGATATTTTTCCAGAAATCCAACGATAATCTGGACATTACGAGCGCCATGGCGAGGTAGAGCATAAAGCGCACAACGTGCTTACCTGCCCATGGCTCGAAACTTCCACCCGCCGCCGAATATAGCACCGTCGCGCCAAAACCCACGAGCGCCATCAGAATAGCAATAACGCGCCACGGAAGGCTGGCTATCGGTGGCGGAACAATATTGTTCATATCGGCGCGGTCGGATCGGTGGGTGGCGCTGGCGCTGGCTGGCCTTGGAAGGCGTTATATTTGGCCGCCATACGCTGTTCGATATTGCCGCCCCAACCCGCCTCGAGCGCCTCTAGCGACTTCATCGCTTGTTCGCGGTCGTAGATAAAGGTTAGCACGTCTTTGGCTATCGGCGCTGCCGCCCGCGCGCCGCCCAGACCATGTTCAATAACAACCGAAGCGCCGTAGCGCGGATTATCGACGGGTGCGAAGCACACAAACAGGCCGTGATCGCGATATTTCCACTCGCCCGACTGACCGCGCTGCGACCCTGCGATGCGACGAACCTGCGCGGTGCCTGTCTTGCCCGCCATCGCGATATCGGGCAGCAGCAATTTGCTACGAACCGCTGTCCCCGCGCCGTTGACCACACGGTTCATGCCGTCGCGCACCACTGCAAGATGTTCTTCGGGGAAAGGCAGTTGTTTTGGAGCAGGCCGTTTTTTCAAAAGGATTTCGGGCTGGATATCGAGGCCCGATGCGATCCGCGCGGCCATCATCGCCAGCTGGAACGGGCTGACCGACACATAGCCTTGTCCGATTGTGGCGTTCAACGTGTCGGAGTCGCTCCATTTCTGGCCATATTTTCTCATCTTCCATTCGCTGTCTGGAATGGTGCCGTATCGTTGCGACGGGAAGGGGAGCGGGAATTCCTGGCCAAGTCCCAGCGCCTTGGCAAACGGCGCAATCGCATCATAGCCGATGCGACGGCCCATCGAGTAGAAATAGGTGTTGCAGCTTTTCATGATGGCATTGGGCATATTCATAGGCCCATGGCGACCAAGGCATTTGAAAACGCGGTTGCCCAGACGGTAGCCGCCGCCGCACACCACCGTTTCGTCGGGGTCCACGCCATGATGCAGCAGTGCCAAAGCCACCGCCGGCTTAACGGTCGATCCGGGCGGATAGAGCCCTTGCAATGCCTTGTTTAGCATCGGGATGTGGTCATCCGAATTCAGCATCTTCCATTCGACGCGGCCGATGCCGTCGGAAAAGCTGTTCGGGTCGTAACAAGGCATTGATGCCATCGTAATGATATCGCCGGTCAGACAGTCGAATATCACAACCGAACCGGACTCAAGCCCCAGACGCCGCGCGGCATAATTATGCAGGTCTATGTCGATGGTTAGCTGCACCGGTTTGCCCGGAATGTCGGGCCGCGTGGTTAGCTCGCGCACAATCTTGCCGCGTGCGGTGACCTCTGTGCGCTTGGCGCCCGGCTGGCCCTGCAATCTCTCTTCCAGCGTCTTTTCAAGGCCGTCTTTGCCGACCTTGAAACCCGGTGTAATGAGCAGAGGGTTCTTGTTCTTCTCATATTCTTCCGCCGAAACGGTGCCGACATAGCCGATCAGATGCCCGACCGCCGCACCGGTGGGGTAATAGCGCGAATAGCCCTGCCGCGGGCTGACCCCCGGCAGATCGGGAAGGCGTACGCTAACTGCAGCAAAGCGCTCATAGTCAAGGCCGTCGGCGACTTGGACCGGTTGGAAACCTTGCGCTGCCTTGAGTTCGCGGTTGATGCGGTCGATTTCGTCCGAATCGAGCGACAACAATTCGGCCAGGGTGGCGATGGTTGCTTCCTTGTTGACCAGCCGGTCGGGAATGATGTCGACGCGAAAATCCGAGCGGTTGTTGGCGATCGGTTTGCCATAGCGGTCGATAAACCAGCCCCGACGCGGCGGAATAATGGTGAGGTTGACGCGGTTGCTTTCGGCAAGGAGCTTGTATTTCTCGTTATCGGCGACAGCGATATAGGACATACGCGCGGCAACAATTGTCCCGACAGCTGACTGCACCCCGCCGACAAACATTGCGCGTCGCGTGAAGGTGAAATCAAGCTGTCCTGAAGTAACCTGCTTTTCGATCTTCATGTTGCCAGTCGCCAGCTATCCAGACGTGCGCATATTCGCACCACTAGCGGATATAGCAATATCGACAGGACGATTTGCGGTAGTAAAATCATCGGGCTGGGCGCGGCATGCGCCATTCCGGCAATCCACAGACCCCCCAGCAGGATAGCGGTGATAAGCAGCGCCGCAATCAGCCAGTCCTGGATATGGTCGCGCCACATCGCGCGCGAATCGATGACTTCGATTGTCAGCATTGCCAGCGACCAGAGCAGGCCGGCGCTGCCGAATGGTTGACCGCTAAAGACATCGTCCATGAGGCCGAACGGAACGCCTGACCAAACCGGAAGCAGACCCGGGCGCATCAGCCGCCAGCTAAGGAACATCAGGAAACCTAAGGGCGGCAGGATTGGTTGCATCGTCAAGATGGGCAAAGTCGTTATGGTCGATCCGAGCACGACCGACGCGATCGGTATCGCCAGCATCCGGAACAGCGACTGTTCGCGGTCGAAGCGGCTTTCATATTCGCGGCCGGGGCGCAAGGGCAGGCGGATCGCGGTAACCGGGTTTTTCACTCCGCCACCTCGCGGGTGGCGCCGTCGGGCGCAATCGCCTGCTGCGCGGTGTGGGTCTCACCCTGATAGGCCTTCATGACGATGGCGTAGGGCGTGTTGGCAGGGTCAGCAAGCGGGAGGGCAAGCGCGCCTTCATTGGTCCGGCGGATGACGCGCGCGAAAGGGATGTTGGGCTGGTACAGCCCGCCATTGCCCGAAGTCACGATGATGTCGCCGATCTTGAACGGGCTTTCGCCGAGGTTGAGCGGCTTGATGACAACAAGGCCATTGCCAAGTCCGGTCGAGAAGGCGGGTAAACCGTCGCTGGCCCGCATGACAGGCACGAGGTTTTCGGCGTCGGTGATAAGCAATATGCGCGCCGTCGTCGGGCCGATTTCGATTACGCGCCCGATAAGTCCCGACGGTCCGCGCACCGGCTGGGCGCGCTGGACCGCATAATTGGAACCGATCGACAAAGTCGCAATTCGGCGCGTGCTCGAAGCTGTCGAGCTGATTAGACGACCAATTGCAACCTGTTCAGGCGCATCTTCCTGCAATTTTAGCAACCCACGAAGACGCGCATTTTCGACGCGCAATGCTTTGGCTTCGATCAGCTTTGTCCGATTGGCTTTCGCTTCCTTGACCAGCGCAGCGTTTTTGGAAGCCGCGTCGAAATAGGCTGAAATATTGCCGCCGACATCGTTTGCCGTTCGGCGAATGCTGTTGAAGAAGCGCGCAACCGGCGCAGTGATTTCCGCTCCCGCCGCGCGTAACGCCGCAAAGCCGGTGGGATCGGCGACCGAAACCACCAGCAGCAAGGCGGCCAACATCGTCAACCCGATCGCAATCACATAGGTCGCGAACAAGCCATATTGCGCTTTCCGGGAAAATCCGGGGCGCCGATGGGGCGGCGGCGCCATGCTGTTTTGCTTACGCTGTCAGCAGGACGCCGCGGAAGATCGGATCTTCCATCGCCCTGCCGGTGCCGATGGCAACGCAGGTCAGTGGGTCTTCCGCCACTGTTACGGGTAGCCCGGTTTCATCGCGAAGATATTCGTCGATACCATGCATCAACGCGCCGCCGCCGGTAAGGACGATACCTTGGTCGACAATGTCCGCCGCCAGTTCGGGCGCGGTGTTTTCGAGGGCAATGCGCACACCTTCGAGAATCGTGCCGATAGGTTCGGACAACGCTTCTGCAATCTGGCCCTGATTAATCGAAATTTCCTTGGGCACGCCGTTCACAAGATCCCGACCCTTGATGTGCAGCGTGTGGCCAATGCCGTCCGCGGGCGGGCGGGCCGTACCGAAATCCTTTTTGATACGCTCGGCAGTGGCTTCGCCAATCAGCAGGTTGTGGTGTCGTCGGACGTAAGAGACAATCGATTCGTCCATCTTGTCTCCTCCCGTACGCACCGAAGTAGTGTAGGCCAGACCGCGCAGCGAAAGTACCGCGACTTCGGTGGTGCCGCCGCCAATATCGACGACCATCGAACCGATTGGTTCGGTTACCGGCATGTCGGCGCCAATGGCCGCAGCCATCGGTTCTTCGATCAGGAACACTTGGCTCGCGCCCGCATTCGATGCAGCGTCACGGATTGCACGACGCTCGACCGAGGTCGACCCCGAGGGGACGCAGATGACGATTTCGGGATAGCTGAACATCCGGCGCTTGCCGTGCACCTTGTGGATGAAGTGCTTTATCATCTGCTCGGCCACGTCGATGTCGGCAATGACGCCGTCACGTAAAGGGCGAATGGCTTCGATGCTGTCGGGGGTCTTACCCATCATCAGCTTGGCGTCGTCGCCCACGGCCTTGACGCGCTTGATGCCGTTCAATGTTTCGATGGCCACCACCGAAGGTTCGTTCAAGACGATGCCTTGTCCGCGCACATAAACCACGGTGTTCGCGGTGCCGAGGTCGATTGCCATGTCCTGCGATGCGAAACGAAATAATTTGCCGAATACCATTTACTTAATCCACCCAATCCCGGTCTGGAGAGAATCCATTTGAGCACGCCCAAAATAATCGCGCGGTCCTAGCGGAATTTGCTGTTTTTAAAAACAGGTATTTGGCTGGAATGCGAACGATTAAGGAGTCGCCTGCCAGCGGCGCTTGGGCTAGGAATACGCCCATGTCAATAAGAAGACTCCCGGAAAATTTGGTCAATCGGATTGCTGCCGGTGAAGTGGTGGAAAGACCAGCCAGTGCGTTGAAGGAACTGGTTGAAAACGCCATCGATTCAGGGGCGCTAACCATATCGGTGCGTTTGGCGGCTGGCGGGATGGATTTGATCGAAATCACTGACGATGGCTGTGGCATGACGCCCGCCGATATGGCGTTGGCGCTGGAGCGGCATGCGACGTCGAAATTGCCTGACGAGGATATCGAACTGGTTTCCACCTTGGGCTTTCGCGGGGAGGCACTGCCATCGATTGCCAGCGTGTCGCGGATGACGCTGGAAAGCAGGGTCGGTTCTGCGGAGGGTTGGAAGCGTCTGGTCGACCATGGCATGCTCCAAGGCGAAGGGCCCGCCTCTATTCCGCCCGGAACACGTGTGCGGGTCGAGAACCTGTTCGGCAATGTGCCTGCGCGCCGCAAATTCCTGCGCAGTCCGCGCGCCGAATATGCCGCCGCGCTCGATTGCGTGAAACGATTGGCGATGGCGCGGCCAGATATCGGCTTTACCGTCGAGCATGATGGGCGGCGCGTGTTGGCGGTTCAGCCCGATATGGAGCGGCCCGAGCGGGTAGCGGCGCTGACCAGCGGCGAGCTCATCGACAACAGCGTCGGTCTCGATTTCGAACGCGAAGGCATCCGGTTGGGCGGTATTGCGAGCCTGCCGACCTACAATCGCGGTGTTGCCGACCACCAGTTCCTTTTCGTCAACGGTCGTCCGGTGAAAGACAGATTGTTGATCGGTGCCGTGCGCGGTGCCTATGCCGAAATGCTGGCGCGCGACCGGCATGCGGTGGTCGCCCTTTTCCTCGACCTGCCGCCCACCGAGGTCGATGTGAACGTCCATCCCGCCAAGACCGAAGTTCGTTTTCGTGAGCCTGCATTGGTGCGCGGGATGATCGTCTCGGGCCTGCGCCATGCGCTCGACCAGTCTGGTTTTCGCGCAGTGCAACGTGCTGCCGAAGTGAATTGGCAACAAGAGCCGGTCCGCACCGCGCAGGGTGATATTTTTGCCGCGCCCTACACCGCTTACCAGGGTAATTATGCAAGCCGTCCGGCGTTTCCGTCGCTGGCCGAAGCCCGCAGTGACTTTGCAATTCAGCACAACGACATTGCGCCGCTGATGGGCCGCGCCGCCGAAGCCGCCGAGCCGGTCCCACAAAGTGAACGCCACCCGCTCGGCGTCGCGCGCGGCCAAGTGGCGAACACCTATATCGTTGCCGAAGCCGAAGATGGCTTGGTCATCGTCGATCAACATGCCGCGCACGAAAGGCTGGTGCTCGAACGAATGCGCGCTGCGATGGCTGCGGCTGGCGGTTCGGTGCCATCGCAGGCCTTGTTGCTGCCGCAAGTAGTCGAGCTCGATGAGCCAGCTTGCGATCGGCTGGAGGCAAGGGTAGAAGAGCTATCCACGTTCGGTTTGGAATTGGAACGCTTCGGCTCTGCCGCAATGCTGGTCCGCGGCACGCCTGCAATGCTCGGTGGCGGCGACGCCAAGGGCTTGGTTGAAGATCTTGCAGATGACCTAGCCGCTTATGACGAGGCTTTGTCCTTAAAAGAGCGCATCGACCATGTTGCCTCCACGATGGCCTGCCACGGCTCGGTGCGCGCAGGCCGCGTGCTGTCGGTCCCCGAAATGAACTCATTGCTCCGTGAAATGGAGGTCACCCCACACAGCGGCCAATGCAATCATGGTCGACCGACTTGGGTTAAATTAGCACTGGGTGACGTTGAAAAGCTGTTCGGGCGAAAATAGTTAGCCGAAGCCTGATGTCGTTCGCAGAAAACGAACGTCCTTTGCTTGCAAATCAGACTTGGCCGTGGATGGATGAAGTCATCCATTCAAGCTGGGGAGCTTTATGATTCGAAAGTATTTTGCCGCGCTGTCTTTGACTGCACTTGCCACCGCCATGCCAGCCTTCGCGCAGGTCGATGAAACCAACCGCCTCGTCGACGAAGGCATGAGCCGTTCACAGGTCATGAGCCTCGCGCAGGAAATGACCGACGATATCGGTCCGCGCCTCACCAACTCGCCCGCAATGCGCCGTGCCGAGACTTGGGCCATCAACAAGTTCACCGGTTGGGGTCTGCAAAATGTCCGCCGCGATGCTTTCGATTTTGGTCGTGGTTGGGAGATTGTCTCGTCAAGTGCGCGGATGACTGTGCCTCGTCCGCTACAATTGACCGCGATCCCGGTCGCGTGGACGCCGCCGACCAATGGTGTGCTTTCGGGCGAAGTCATAGTGGCGCCAATGTCGAAGCTGCGCCATTTCGACGAATATAGAGGCAAGCTTGCGGGCAAGATCGTGATGATCTCGATGCCCGGCACGGGGTCGGAGCCAGACAAGGCAGCTTTTCGCCGCTGGACCAGCGAAGAACTGGGTAAGCTCGATGCTTTTGACCAACCCCAATATGATCCGGAAGAATTGAATGCGCGATTGAAGCGCGTCGAGTTTGTCGAAAAGCTCGATGCCTTCCTGAAGGCCGAAGGTGCAATCGGCTGGGTCCGGATGTCCTATCGCGACGGCAAGCTGGTGCACGGTGCCGGCTATAATTTCCGCACCGGGCGCACACTCAACCTGCCTGGCATCGAGTTGTCCGCCGAAGATTATCGCCGCCTCGTTCGCCTCACCAAAACCGGTCGCAAACCGGTCATCGAGTTCGAAAACAACGTTCGTTTCGATGATAGCGACCGCAACGGCTATAATATCATAGCCGAAATCCCGGGCACTGACCCCAAAGCGGGCTATGTCATGGCAGGCGCGCATTTCGATAGCTGGGTTGCCGGCGACGGCGCGACTGACAATGCTGCGGGCAGCGCAGTGGTGATGGAAGCCGCGCGGATCCTGAAACGCATGGGCACGCCCAAGCGCACCATTCGTTTCGCGCTTTGGTCGGGCGAGGAGCAGGGCCTAATCGGCAGCCGAGCTTACACCGAGAAGTATCTCGCTCGCCGTGAACCGAAGCCGGGTACCGACCCCAATGGTCTCGAAGCCTTTTACGACTGGACCTATCGTTACCCGATCATTCCGCAGCCGGGTTACAACGACCTCAAGGCCTATTTCAACATGGACAATGGCTCAGGCAAATTCCGCGGCATTTATGCCGAAGGAAATGCGGCGGCTGTGCCTTTGCTCAAGGAATGGCTCTCGCCATTTTCGGGCATGGACGCCAGCCGCGTGGTCGCCGCCGATACCAGCGGCACTGACCATGTCTTCATGCAAGCCGTCGGTGTTCCGGCGTACCAGTTCATTCAGGACCCGCTCGATTATTCGACCCGCACGCACCACAGCAATGCCGACACGTTCGACCATCTGAAGGCCGAAGACATGCGGCAGGCTGCCGTGGTGATGGCAGGGATGCTTTGGCAATCGGCGAACAGCGCCAAAACGCTGCCGCGCCAGCCGCTGCCTGTCCAACCGGCAGTGACCGATCCGTTCAAGGTCAAGGACCCGGATGAGGAGTGATGGTTAGGCCAAATCAAACATTAAACCGGAACAGCATGATGTCGCCGTCCTTGACGAGATAGTCCTTGCCTTCCGACCGCCACTTGCCTGCTTCCTTGGCACCGGCCTCGCCGTTGTACTGGACGTAGTCATCGTAACCCATCGTCTCGGCGCGGATGAAGCCTTTTTCGAAATCGCTGTGGATCGCGCCTGCTGCATTGGGCGCGGTATCGCCGGTGTGGACGGTCCACGCGCGGGCTTCTTTGGGGCCGACGGTGAAGAAGGTGATGAGGTGGAGCAGTTCGTATCCGGCGCGGATCACGCGGGCAAGGCCAGTTTCAGTAAGGCCTAAGTCTTCAAGGAAAACTTCGCGGTCTTCGGCGGGCATTGTCGAGATTTCCGCCTCGATTGCTGCCGAAACGACGACCGCTTCGGCACCTTCGGCCTTGGCTTTTTCAAAGACCTTAGCCGACAATGCGTTGCCATCGGCGGCACTGGCTTCTTCGACATTGCAGACATACAGCACCGGCTTTGCCGTGAGCAATTGCGCCTGCTGGAACAGTCGTTCCTCGTCCGCATCGTCGCGCTTGGTGAGCCGGGCGGGCTTGCCGTCCCGGAGCAGATCAAGCGCACGGCTGAGGACGACGCCACTAGCCTTGGCTTCCTTGTCGCCCTGTGTGCCTTTTTTGATGAGGTTCGGAACGCGCTTTTCGAGACTTTCCAAATCGGACAGCATCAACTCGGTTTCAACGGTTTCTGCATCCGAAATCGGGTCGATCTTGTTGTCGACATGTTGGATATCATCGTCTTCGAAACAACGGAGCACATGGACAATGGCATCGACTTCGCGAATATTGCCAAGGAACTGGTTGCCCAGCCCTTCGCCCTTCGACGCGCCGCGCACCAGTCCGGCGATATCGACAAAGCCTAATTGCGTTTCGATAATCTTCTGACTGCCACCGATTTTGGCGATGGTCTGCAAGCGCGGATCGGGCACGGCGACGTTACCGATATTCGGCTCGATTGTGCAGAACGGATAATTAGCCGCCTGCGCCGCCGCCGTCTGCGTCAGCGCGTTGAACAAGGTGGACTTTCCAACATTGGGAAGCCCGACGATACCGCATTTGAAACCCAT
>JANNQI010000060.1:0-11596 GCA_031400695.1 Sphingomonadales bacterium
GCTATGGTGTGCCTGTGCTTATCGGGCGCGATGCCAAAGTGATTGAAAAGCTGCGCGAACTCGGCGCTGATCCCGACGAATACGAAATCCACAACAGCGTGCAAAGTCCACTGGTCGAACGGATGGTCGACAAGCTGTATCTGCGGTTACAACGCCGCGGATATCTGCGCCGCGACGTCCAGCGCATGGTCAATCGTGATCGCAATATTTTTGGCGCGCTGCTGCTGAAAATGGATCAGGCCGATGCGATGATAACAGGGGTTACCCGCACGTTCAGCCAGACATTGGGCGAGTTGCGCCGGGTGCTTGACCCCAAAAAAGACGCCATTCCCTTCGGCATCCATGTGATGGTCGGCAAGACGCATACCGTTTTTATCGCCGATACCACAGTCAACGAACGGCCGAGCGCAGAAGAGCTTGCGCATATCGCTGAAAAGACCGCCGCGGTCGCGCGCCGGATGGGGCATGTGCCGCGCGTCGCCTTTTTGTCCTTTTCGACCTTCGGCAATCCGGCGGGTACCTGGCTCAACAATATCCGCGACGCGGTGGCATTGCTCGATGCGCATAAGCCCGATTTTGAATATGAAGGCGACATGCCACCCGATGTCGCGCTCAATCCCGCGCTGATGAAGAATTACCCGTTCTGCCGCCTGTCCGGCCCCGCAAATGTCCTCATCATGCCGGGCCTGCAATCGGCCAATCTGTCGGCTAAGCTGCTGCGCGAACTTGGCGGTGATCAGGTCATCGGACCGATGCTGCTGGGTATCGAACGTCAGGTGCAGGTCGCAACAATGGCTTCGAGCACCAGCGATCTGGTAACATTGGCAGTGTTGGCGGCGGCGGGCGTCGCTGAATAGCGGCGGGCTGGACAGGCCCCGTTTAGTTGGGGCTGTTGGGCGTTGCGCCTTGGCCCGAGCCTGCGCCAACCGAGCCGATATTGCCGAACACCTCTTCAAAGAAGCTCTTGTTGCGGCCCAGGGTCGGGGTCTTGTCGCCTTCGGGGCTGATTTTCGAGATGAGCTCTTTACCGGTCTGGGTTACCGACGCCACATTTCCCGCAGGGTCGAAGCGTATTTTCAACACAAATTGCTCGCTCGCGCTGGGTTGCGAAAATGCGAGCTGCTTGGTCTGGCGTGAATAATAATACCAGTCACTCTGGTCGAACTGTCCGACAAAGGTAGGACGGCCAAGCGATGCCTGGACCGACGCCTTGTTATCGACGCCCGGCTGAACCGAGGTGAGCAACGTTGAATCGCCGACATAGCCTTGCTGTCCGCGCAGGCGCGTGCAACCGGAGGTCAGCACCAATGCAGAAACAATGACTGACAGGCTGACAAATTGCGACGCGCGCATAGACTTCTCCGAACTTTGCAAAATGAAGGCTTTGCCATTGCATCCTTGGGGCGCAATATCAATATGCAAAGCCAGATGAACACGGCATTAGCCGGTTGGAAGCGAGAGTCATATGTCCCTGTTGAAGCGCCTGTTCGGAAATGCCGAGCCAGACCCCAAGCTCAAGCTTGTCCCGCTATACAACCAAATCGTCGCCGAGGCGCGCAAACCGCATTGGTATATCGAAGGGCAGGTACCCGACAATATCGACGGTCGTTTCGATATGGTTGCGGCAATATTGTCGTTGGTCTTGTTGCGGCTTGAGGAAGATCCGTCGCGGGCGCAGGATATGGCCCATCTGACCGAAGTGTTCGTCGATGATATGGACGGCCAGTTACGCGAGGTCGGCATCGGCGACATGATTGTCGGCAAGCATATCGGGAAAATTATGGGAGCGCTCGGCGGGCGTCTGGGTGCATTTCGCGAGGCGTTGACCGATAACGCTGGGCTCGACGGTGTTATTTTGCGCAATATCTATCGAAGCGAAGCCGCCGATGTGGCGGCGCTGACGCATGTCCGTCAGGGTCTGGTCGATGTCGAGAGCGCGCTTGGTTCGCAACTACCTGAAATGATCGTCGAAGGCGCCGCCACATGGTGAGAGACAACGAGTTTACCCATGTCGTCAAGCTGTCCGAGGTCGGCAACCACAGCCGGAATATCCATCTGGTCGCAGACGAAGCAGCGCGGTCAGGGTTGATAGCACGGTTCGGCCTCGCGGCGCTGGATTCGCTCGAAGCCGATATTTCGCTTCACAACGAAGCATCGGGCGTCGTCGCCTCTGGCCGCTTTGCCGCAAGCCTTGCGCAATACTGCATTGCCAGCAACGACCCGGTGCCCGCCGTGCTGAACGATCCCATCCATATTCGTTTCATCCCCGAGCCGAGCGATAGCGGCGAATTCGAGCTTGAGGCCGATGATTGCGAAACGATGTTTCATGATGGCCAGACCATCGATCTCGGTGAAGCCGTGGCGCAGTCGCTCGGTCTTGCCCTGAACCCTTATCCGCGTAGTCCCGAAGCCGTAAAGATTTTAAAAGCTGCCGGCGTAAAGTCGGAGGAGGAGGATGCCCCGCTCGGCGCGCTTGCCTCGCTCAAGGACTTGTTGGCGAAGAAATGAGCTGCGCGCGCAATGTTTGACGCAGCGCTTCGTCGCTTGGCCGAACCAATGATCAATCGCTGCGCAAGATGGCTGGCGAAGTCAGGCACTTCCGCAAACGTTTTGACGATGTTGGGCGCGTGCGTCGGACTTGCAGCGGCACTTGCGATAAGCCAGCAGCAGTTGGCCGCAGGGCTAGCACTCATCCTGCTCAACCGCATAATCGACGGCGTCGATGGCGCGGTGGCGCGAATCAGCGGTCCGACTGAATTTGGCGGCTATCTCGATACGCTCGCCGATTTCCTGTTTTATGTTTCGGTCCCGGTCGCTTTTGGAATCACCGCTCCCGTCAACCTGTTGCCTGCGCTGTTGCTGGTTGCGAGTTTCACACTCACCGCCGTCAGCTTTCTGGGCTTTGCCGCGATTGCTGCCCGAAGCGGCCGGAAGGACGGCGCGCATGGCCCTAAGGCGTTCATCTACTCGACCGGCCTGATGGAGGGCGGCGAGACGATTGCCTTCTTCATCCTGTTCTGTCTGTTTCCCGATTATTTTCCTTGGCTGGCGTTATTGTTCGCCGGGCTGTGCGCCCTAACCGTCGCGCAACGCATTACGCTTGCCGCGAAGACTTTCCGCTAACCACGCTGCCAGCGGAACCAGCGTTCGGCCCATTTCAGCAATGCTTCTGGCTTTCGCGCGAGGCCATATTGTCCTGCGGCATATTTGTTTGCCTCGGCCCATGTCGGGTACGGATGGATGGCTTGCAATATTTTCCGCAAGCCCATTTTGTGCTTCATCGCAAAAGTCACCTCGGCCAAGATCTCGCCAGCATGTTGGCCGACGATTGTCGCGCCCAGTATCTTGTCGCTGCCTTTCGCGGTCAGGATTTTGACGAAGCCATGTGTCTCGCTCTCCGCTATCGCGCGATCTAAGTCATCCAGATCGTAGCGCGTTACATCAAATGCCAACCCTTGCGCGTTCGCTTCGGCCTCGGTCAAACCGACCGCCGCAAGTTCTGGCTCGGTATACGTCACACGCGGCAGCACGCGGTAATCGGCACGATATTTCTTGAACGGGCGTGCGAGCGCGTTGACGCTGGCATACCAGGCCTCGTGACTGCCGCCATGCGTCAGTTGCTGTTTGCCCGCGACATCGCCCGCGCATAGGATGTGTGTCATATTAGTGCGCAGGAATTCATCGTTTTCGAGCTTGCCCTCCACCACCAGCCCAAGCTCTTCCAGACCGAAGCCCGCGACCCGCGGCTTGCGGCCGACAGCTATGATAATGTCATCAAAGACGACCTGCTTTTCACCATCCGGTCCCTCTACCATGACAGACTTGCCCTCGAACCGAAGCGCCTTGTGTCGCACGAGCACCGAAACGCCCTCAGCCTGCAACTGGGCGGTCACCAGCGTCGCGGCATCGGCGTCCTCCTTCAGCAGCAAGCGATCGGCCATTTCGACTATGGTGACCTGACCTCCCAGCCGCTGGAATGCCTGTGCTAGTTCGCAGCCAATTGGTCCGCCCCCCAATATCACCAGCTGCTCTGGTGCGGCATCCCGCGTCGCCATCGCATCCCACAAAGTCTCGCTGGTGAGATAACCGCTTTCCTCCACCCCCGGAAGCGGCGGAATAAATGGCGCAGCTCCGGTGGCAATGATGAAGGCCTTGGCGGTCAATCGCCGTTCCCCATCAATCTCGACGGTCCACGGATCGACGAAGCGCGCATAGCCCTTGACGCAATCGACGCCCAAGCCGGTGAACCGCTCGACGCTGTCATGCGGCTCGATGGCAGTTATGACGTCGCGCACGCGCCGCATGACGGCAGGGAAATCGACCGTCGCTGGCGGTGCATTGATGCCAAAGCGGGCGGCATCGGCAAGCTGATGCGCGACCTTCGCGCTCTTAATGAGCGCCTTCGACGGGACGCATCCGGTATTGAGGCAATCGCCACCCATTTCATGCGCTTCGATCAAGGTGACCTTGGCCTTGACCATCGCCGCGATATAGGCCGACACCAGTCCCGCCGACCCTGCGCCGATGACGATCAGATTGCGGTCGAATCGCTTCGGCTTTGTCGAGCGCTTAGCCACGGCGGCGCTTGACGAAGGCAATCATCGCCTTCGCCGCCCAGGGGAACAAAGCCAACGCAACAAAGGAACCGATCAACGCGGGCGACAACAGACCGGCGGTCGATTCGATCCGGCTGATCTGCGTCCCCGCATTTACATAGACAATCGTGCCCGCCAGCATGCCCAACTGGCTGACCCAGAAAAATGTCCATGTCCTGACCCGTGTCAGGCCCATCAGAAGATTGATGACGAAAAACGGAAACACCGGAATCAGCCGCAGCGTGAACAGGTAGAACGCGCCGTCTTTCGCGAGACCGTCATCAATCGCCTTCAACCGCTCGCCAAATTTCGACTGCACCCAATCGCGCAGGACGTAGCGCGAACCGAGGAACGCCAAAGTCGCGCCGATGGTCGAAGCGAACGACACAATGATCGTCCCGAGAACCAAACCAAACAACGCACCGGCAATCAACGTCATGATCGCCGCTCCCGGAATCGAAAGCCCAGTGACCGTTACATAGATCAGGAAAAATCCGGCAATGTAGAGCGCCGGGTTGGCATTTTTGGCCGCGATTATTTCGGCCTGTTGTGCTTTGAAGTTTTCTAGGCTGAGATATTGGCCGAGATCGAACAGGAAATAGAAAGCGATTGCCGCGACAACCAACAGGACCAGAATCGCTTTTTTCATCTCGGCCCCTGTTCAGTCAAATTTGTGGTGCGGTTACCTGATCACTGATCAAAACGGCACATCGTCATCAAGGTCGTTGTCGAAATCACCCCCGCCAAAGCCCGACGAACCGCCCTGCCAGTTGCTACCACCCTGACCGCCGCCAGAAGGCGCGCCGCCACCCGAGGAACCGCCGCTCCAGCCATCATTGCCGCCGCCGCCAGAGCCACCACGCGCCCCGTCGAGCATGACCAGTTTGCCGTCGAACCCGCCGACGCGGATTTCGGTAGTGTACCGGTCGTTGCCCGAAGCATCCTGCCATTTGCGCGTTTGCAGCTGGCCCTCGATATAGACTTTCGCGCCTTTTTTCAGATAGCGTTCGGCGACGCCGACAAGGCCATCAGTCGACAAAACGACCTGATGCCATTCGGTCTTCTCTTTCTTCTCGCCGGTCGTACGGTCTTTCCAGTCTTCCGACGTCGCAATCCGCAAATTGCAGATGCGCCCGCCATTCTGGAAGGATTTGACTTCGGGGTCAGCGCCCAGATTGCCGACGATGATTACTTTATTGACGCTACCCGCCATATTTCTTCCCTCTGATTTTATCGATTTGCTGGCTTTGCTATAAGCCGAAGGACCGTGCTGTCCAATAAGTTATGCCCGCCGCAACATAGGCCAACGCAAAAAGATAAGTCACCATGAAGGCGGGCCATTTCCACCCGTTGGTCTCGCGCCGCGCGACGGCAATTGTAGAGATACATTGTGGCGCAAAAACGAACCAGGCAAGGAAGGCCAAAGCGGTCGCCAACGACCATTGCCCCGCCAGACGGTCGCCCAATGCCATCGCGGTTGCGTCGTCGTCTCCGGCGTCGACCGAGTAAGCCGTAGCCAGCGCCGAAACCGCCACCTCGCGCGCCGCCATCGCAGGGATCAGCGCCAGCGCAATCTTGTCGTTGAAACCGATGGGTTCCGTTACGACCGCAAGGCCAGAGGAAATGCGGCCCGCAACCGAATATTCGCTCTGCGTCATCCCGCTGCCAATGGGAACCTTCGGAAAACTCAACAACACCCAGAGAATAATTGTAGAGGCAAAGATTATCGTACCAGCGCGGCGCAGGAATACCCATGCGCGCTGCCACAGACCGAGTGCAATATCGCGAATCAGCGGCAATTGGTACCGCGGCATTTCGATCAGGAAACTGCTCCCCGTTCCTTTGGCAACGGTCCGGCGCAGGAACAATGCCGCCACCATTGCGCCCACGATTCCTGAGAGATAGAGTGCGAACAAGACCGTCCCTTGCAGACCGATTCCGGGGCCTATTGACCGCGCCGGAATGAACGCACCGATAATCACCGTATACACGGGCAGCCGCGCCGAGCAGGTCATCAGCGGCGCTATCAAAATTGTCGTCAACCGGTCCTTTTGATCCATTATCGTTCGCGTCGCCATAATGCCGGGAATCGCGCACGCAAAAGACGAGAGTAAAGGAATGAAACTATGCCCCGACAGCCCCACACTCGCCATCATCCGGTCCATCACAAACGCCGCGCGGGTCATGTAGCCCGTTGCTTCGAGTATCAGAATGAAGAGGAAAAGGATCAATATCTGCGGCAGGAAAACCACTACCGAGCCAACGCCCGCCAATACGCCTTCGATCAGCAGTGATCGGATAAAGCCGTCCGGTAATGCTGCAGCAACACCATCGGACAGTGCCGCGATGCCGGTTTCGATCCAGCTAATCGGTGCCTCCGACCAGGCAAAGACCGACTGGAACATAACGAACAAAAGTCCGAACAATATGAGCGGCCCAGCTAGCGGATGTAGCAGGATATTGTCGAGCAGGCGCGTCCATTGCCGCGTTGTTGTTTCTTTGACAATAGCCGCCTTGGCGATTTCATGGGCTCGCGCAGTCAGCAATTTGAGTTCAGCAATCGGGGCAGCAGCAGCTGGCGGAATTTTAAGCCGTGCCTCCAGCACCGCCACCAGTGAATCCAGCCCGCGCTTGCGCACCGCCACCGTTGGCACCACCGGAACACCGAGTTCCGCCGACAGTCTGGCAGGATCGAGCTCCAACCCGTCGCGCTCGGCGAGGTCCACCATGTTGAGCGCAACTACAACCGGCAAACCAAGTGCGACCAATTCCAGCGTGAAACGCAAATGATTGTCGAGATTGCCCGCGTCGACCACGATCACCAGAGCGTCGGGGCGGCGATGCCCCTCTAATTTTCCAAGGATAACGTCGCGTGTAACCGCCTCGTCCAAACTATCCGGCGAAAGGCTGTACGCACCTGGCAAATCGACGAGTTCTACCGGACGCCCGTCTGAAAGCGATATCCGTCCGCTTTTGCGCTCGACGGTGACGCCGGGATAATTGGCAATTTTCTGCCTTGCACCGGTAAGCGCGTTGAACAGCGCGCTTTTGCCTGCATTGGGGTTGCCGACCAAAGCGACGAGCGGCATCATTTCGGTCATGCTGCAAGCTCGCAAGTGA
Organism: Sphingomonadales bacterium; assembly: GCA_031400695.1. Taxonomy (GTDB): domain Bacteria; phylum Pseudomonadota; class Alphaproteobacteria; order Sphingomonadales; family Sphingomonadaceae; genus Sphingorhabdus_B. Next base: position 7,716 of record JANNQI010000060.1, read on the forward strand.
TCGCGGCGGCGACCTTACGGCGCAATGCAATTGTCATCCGCCCGACGCGCACCGCAATCGGGTCTTTCCAGAGCAATATGCCGCGATGTAACGCCTCAATTCCAACGCCTTCCTCGAGTCCGAGCGAACGCAAGCGATGGCCTTCGCTTTCGGGCATAGCGGCCCAATCGATGGTGCGCACAATGGCACATTTATTCAGGGGAATCTGGTCGAGTTGCACGGCGCCTATTTGCAACCGATTCGCAATAACGGCAAGTGGAGATTTTAACGGCGCTATTTCGCCGGGTAGCGCAGCCGCCCGATGAAACGCGAAAAGCTCGGCACATATTCGCGGCGCGCTTTGGCCTGTGCCTTCACTTTCTCGAACTGCATCACATTGTCGATGCGGCGGTCGAGGAAGGCGCGGCTGTCGGCAAAATCCTCGCTCTCGTCGTTGACAAACACGGCAAGCAGGCTTCCGTAAACTGCAGACAGCGTCATCCGCTTGGTATAATGGTTAAAGTCGCTTGCGGCATCGCCCGCCAGCCGCCACATCCTGTCCGCCGAACGCCAGCCGATCTTTGCCGCACGCGGAAGATTTTGCGGCATTGCCATAATCGCCATTGCGCGGCGCAGCGCCTCGCGGTCGGGAGCCATGATTTCCATGCGGGTAGCGAGCAAGGCGGTGATCCGCTGCCGGATTTTCATCGCATTCAACTTTTCCGGCAGAAGGCGCTCGGCGAGTTCAAGGTCAATGCTATCGATCCAAGCATCAATCAACGTCATCGCGCCGCCCTTGACCGCGAGCGCCGCAACATCGGGGTCGACGCCGATTTCTTCAGCCGCCGCTTCCACCGCCGCTTCGGACCAACCGTCGAACGCCGCATTGCGCCCGATGGCAGGCGCCAGCGCCAAGCGGATTTCATCAAGGGTCGGATCGTCTGGAAGTTTTGCGGTTGCCATATTTTTAATCTAGGCGCGCTTCGGTGTTTCGGCAAGCCGCACCATCACCAACGCAGCAGCAATCAAAGCCGCGCCAATTGCATCGATTGCGCCTAACTTCTCACCATAGAGCGACCAACCTAGCGCAGCTGAGATGACCGGCTGGGTCAGTAGTGCCAGTCCGAATAGCAGCGGACTAACCTTGCCAAGCACGAAGACCATCAGCCCTTGCCCGATGAGTTGGCTGACGACGGCAAGCGCGATAACCGGCGTCCAGTTGACGGGCATGATCTGTTCCCCGAGGCCAAGGGCAATCAGCAACAAAGGCGGGGCGGTTGCGAGCGTCGACCAAGCCAACAAGGTCCAGCTGGACAGTTCGTCACGCGCTTTCATGATGACTATTAGATAGCCAGTGTAGAAAATGCCCGCGGCGAGACAAAGCAGATCGCCGATCAAAGTCTGCTGCGACAATTCCGCCGATCGTCCAAGCAAGAGCGCGGTTCCGGCCACAGCAAGAGCGAAGGCAAATCCCTCATGCCTGCCGGGCCAGCTTCGCGCAATCAGATAGCCCCATAAAGGGAAAAGCAGACTGGCGGCATTGGCGAATAGCGTCGCATTGGCAAGTTTGGTCTTGAGGATTCCGATATGCCATGCGGCCAGATCGGCGGCGAAAAATGCGCCCGACAGAATCATGGTCCAGTACAGCGCCTTACGCGACAGCCGGAGCGGCTGTTTTGCCTGCGCCGCGAATAGAAAAAGGAAGGGTATTGCCAGCGCCATCCGCCAGAAGGCCGACGCGCTCGGTCCGACATCGGCGCTGCGCACGAGCCACGGGCCGAAGGCTAGCGCCAGATTGCCGCCGAACAGCGCAAGCAGTACCAAGGCGGGCAGCGTTTTTGCCGCTTCAGGATAGATATTCTTCTCTTCCATAAACCCCCGTTGCAATTTGCGGTCGCCACCCGCATCTTGGCCTCAAACCAAAGCCTTAATGACAGGATGATTTATGACTGCAACTTTGTTCGATCCTATACAGCTTGGCGCAATTTCGGCGCCCAACCGGATATTGATGGCTCCCCTCACCCGTGGCCGTAGTGTTGGCGAGCATGTACCGGTTTCCGAGTTGAAGGCCGAATATTACAGCCAGCGTGCCACTGCAGGTCTCATTATCGCCGAGGCGACCGGAATCACTCAGGAAGGCCTAGGCTGGCCGTCGGCCCCAGGAATCTGGTCTGACGCGCAGATAGAAGCTTGGAAGCCTGTTACCAAAGAGGTGCACGATGCGGGTGGTCGAATCATTCTCCAACTCTGGCATATGGGCCGTCTTGTACATCCCGATTTTCTCGGCGGCGCACGGCCAGTGTCTGCTTCGGCCACAACAGCGCCGGGTGACGCGCATACCGCAGAAGGCAAAAAACCCTACGCTGAAGCGCGCTCGCTCGAAACATCCGAAATCCCGCGCGTTGTTTCCGATTATGTTCACGCCGCGAAGAACGCCATCGCCGCCGGGTTTGACGGTGTGCAAATCCATGGTGCCAATGGCTATCTGATCGACCAGTTCTTACGCGACAATTCGAACTTCCGGACCGACCAATATGGCGGTTCGATTGAAAACCGTATCCGTTTGCTACGTGAAGTCACACAGGCAGTGGTCGACGCCGTCGGCGCGGAGCGCACCTCGGTCCGCCTGTCACCCAATGGCGAAACCCAAGGTGCGGATGACAGTAATCCCGTCGCTTTGTTCACCGCAGCCGCCGCTACGTTGCAAGAGATCGGCATCGCCTTCCTTGAGCTGCGCGAAGTCAAACCTTACGGCAATTTCGGCCAGACCGAAGTGCCGCGCGTTTCACCGGAAATCCGAAAAGTGTTCACCGGCCCGCTGGTGCTCAATCAGGAGTATACCAAGGAGCTCGCCGACGCCGATCTGGCATCGGGGCTTGCCGACGCGATCAGCTTCGGCCGTCCCTATATTAGCAACCCCGATCTGGTCGATCGCCTGCGCATCGGAGCGGACCTGACGCCTGACAATTACAGGACCTGGTATTCGCCGGGCGCGGAGGGATATACCGATTATCCATTCCTCCAGAACGTAGACGCTTAAACGATGATCGAGGCGGGGCTTGGCATTTACGCGATTGCCATCCCCGCCTTGCTGATGGCCCTTCTGGCCTGCGCCGAAATAATCTGGCCGCGACGTAAGCTGGAGCTCGGCCGTTATCCGCGCTGGATCACGCACGCGCTATTTTTCCTGACCAATGCGGTTGTCGGTCGGCTGCTTTCATTTATCATCGTCGTAGGCGTTGCCGCGGCTTGGGCCAGCGAAAACAATTTCGGATTGCTGAATCGCGTTGAGTGGCCGTGGCTGGCCGAAGCGGCAATCGCCTTCATCATTCTTGATTTCGCAGTGTGGCTGCAGCATCTGGCGATGCACCGATATCCATTGCTGTGGCGCTTGCACGCGGTGCATCATAGTGACCGTGATCTGGATGTGACGACCGCGCTAAGATTCCATCCGTTCGAACTCATCGTTTCGACATTCTACAAATCCGCATGGGTGGCGTTGCTCGGCGTGCCCGTTCTTGTCGCACTGGCATTCGAACTGTGGCTCAACGCCAACGCATTGTTCAATCACAGCAACATCCGTCTGCCGCGCCGGTTTGATCGCATAATCCGCTATTTTATCGTCACCCCCCACATGCATCTGGTCCACCACAGCGTCATTCCATCCGACCAGCAGCGAAATTACGGCTTCGCGCTGACGATCTGGGACCGGTTATTCGGCACTTACGCTGCTTATCAAAGCCAACAACCGATAGGCCTTGCGGATGTTCAGGACGAGCGCCCTGCCAAGGCAGGGTGGAGTATGGTCCAGCCGTTTCGAAAATTTAACTGAGCGATTGACACTAACCCCAAGTCGGCGCAAATTTTCGCCGGAGAAAAATGGGGGAGGAACCGATGCGTCG
>JANNQI010000061.1:0-25546 GCA_031400695.1 Sphingomonadales bacterium
GAGCGCGTCGTATATCGGGCGAAGATAGGGATCGACCTTTTCCTTCATATCGCCGGGCAGGAAGCCGAGCCGTTCGCCGGCTTCGACCGCGGGCCGCGAAAGCACAAGCCGCTGGACAGCGCCGGTAATGAGCATCGCGACCGCTTGGGCGACAGCCAGATAGGTTTTGCCCGTTCCTGCCGGGCCAAGCGCAAAGATGATTTCGTCGCGTGCCAGTGCCTCCATATAGGGCACCTGATTGGCCGAACGCGGCACCAAAGTTTTCTTGCGCGTGCGGATCATGATGCCCGGCGCATCGGTTTCCTTGCGGACGATGCCTTCCAATGTCGGTTCGGCGGTCATCGCGATGATCGCTTGCACCGCTTCCTGATCGATAATTTCGCCGCGAACGACGCGCGAATAAATGTCATTGAGAATATCGCGAGTGCGGCCGATGGCTCCGGCCTCGCCCTCGATTTGCACGCGGTTGCCACGCGCGGAAATATAGACCCCTAGGCGGTTCTCTATGGTGACCAGATTTCGGTCGAATTCACCGAAAACCGAATTGATGAGGTGCGGTTTGTCGAAGCTCATTTCGAGACGCGACATATCGCCAGCTTGCGCTTGTGCCCTTTTGGCCATTCAGGCGGCTGCTCTCATCAAATATTCTCCTTTGAGACTCAGTGGTCCAGAATCGGTAATTTCCACACGGACAATATCACCGATAGACAGGCCGGGCGCAAGCACATGCACTGATTGCAGCCACGGCGATTTACCGATTAATTGTCCGGCGAGCTTTCCGGGTCTTTCGAGCAACACTTCCGTGGTTTTGCCGAGCGTTTTCTGGTTAAATGCGGCTTGGTCTGTGAACAATTGGGCCTGAATGCGCTGGAGGCGTTCGTCCATCACTGAAACCGGAATCTGGTCAGCCATGTCGGCGGCGGGGGTGCCGGGGCGGGGGCTGTATTTGAACGAATAGGCCTGCGCGTGGCCGACTTCGCGAACAAGGCTGAGTGTGTCTTCGAAGTCTGCGTCGGTCTCGCCGGGAAAGCCGACGATGAAGTCGCCCGAAAAGGCGATGTCGGGCCGGACAGCGCGGACGCGGTCGAGGATGCGGAGATAGGAATCGCGGCTGTGGCTGCGGTTCATAGCTTTGAGGATGCGGTCCGAGCCGGATTGGACGGGCAAATGCAGGAATGGCATCAGCTTTTCGACATCTTTATGGGCTTGGATGAGGCCCTCGGTCATGTCGTTGGGGTGACTGGTCATGTAGCGGATGCGGCGGAGCCCGCTAATCTTGTCGAGTTCACGGATGAGCGCGCCAAGATCGCGGTCACCGTCGCTCCACGCATTCACATTCTGCCCGAGCAAAGTGATTTCCTTTGCACCGGCGTCAACCAAAGCTTTTGCTTCATTGACGAGTTCGGCCCATCCACGCGATATTTCCGCACCGCGTGTGTAGGGCACGACGCAATAAGTGCAGAATTTATCGCAGCCTTCCTGAACCGTCAGGAAAGCCGTCGCGTTCTGTTTGCGGCGGGCAGGGAGTTGCGCAAATTTGTCGAGGCCGGGCAGGTCGAGATCGACCACGCGCTCGCCTCTACTGACGGCAGCGACCATATCGGGAAGATTATGATAGGCCTGCGGGCCGACGACGATGTCGACTTCAGGCGCACGGCGGCTGATTTCGCTGCCCTCGGCCTGCGCGACACATCCCGCGACAGCGATGACAGGTTTGGTGCCGTCCTTGCGGCGCAATCGGCCAATCTCGGAATAGACTTTTTCGGCGGCCTTTTCGCGGATGTGGCAGGTGTTGAGCACGACCAGATCGGCATTGGTCTTCTCATCGGCCTGCGTCATGCCCTGCGCGGCAAACATTTCGGCCATGCGTTCGCCATCATAGACGTTCATCTGGCAGCCGTAATTTTTTACATGGTAGGTTTTGGGAGAATCCGTGCTCATGACGCGCGCCTATACATAATGCGATGCGTGGCCGCCACCCTCCATAGCTGAACCGATGCGGGTGCGGACCTCAGCAGAAATTGCTTTGCGGTCCGGATAATGGACGGGATCAAAAGGTTCGAGAAAATGCAGCGTTGCGGTGATCGGTTTCAGGTAGGAGAGCAACCGCCAGAAATTCTCTGTCACCTTTTCTTCGCCAATCCACGCGACGCGTGGCGTGTGACGGCCATAAGTCAAAAATACCGGCTGGACCATCATGCCGGGCGGCGGTGGGACAAGTGCGGCAAACAGCGATGGCTTGAACGGCAGCAGGCCGGAGCCATCGTGCGTCGTGCCTTCAGGAAAGATTGTCACCGGCTGGTCGCCGGTCATCGCGTCGCGTAGCAAATCTACCTGATTGCCGACGCTTAAACGATTTTCGCGGCTCACGAATATCGTGTTGTTAATTTTGCACAGCCAACCGATCAGCGGCCAGCCTTCGATACCGTCATTGGCAACAAAGGTGCAGCCGGTGACGCCCGACATCACCGGAATGTCGATCCAGCTATGATGGTTCGCTGCGTAGAAGACATTGCGGCGGATGCGGGTGCCGGTGGTCGCGGTCGCAATGCCGCTGGTCCAGCTGATCGACAATAAGAACAAGCGCGGCCACGGCGACGGCTGACGTGCCAAGCGCCAGACATTGTGGAGGACGAGGCCGGCGGTTAGGCTGCTCGCCATGAGCAACAAACGCGCCACAAACATGAACTGCCCGGCGATAAAAGACGCCGGATTGCGCTGTTCAATCCTTGCGGTCGATGGCGACGCCATAAAGCTCCATGCGGTGATCGACGAGACGATAGCCAAGTTTTTCGGCAATGACCTTTTGTAACGCCTCAAGCTCGGGGTCGACAAATTCAACGACTTTGCCGGTCTCGACATCGATCAGATGATCGTGATGTGCCTCGGGGGAAGCCTCATACCGTGCACGCCCATCGCCAAAATCATGGCGGTCCAATATACCCGCTTCTTCGAACAGGCGGACGGTGCGGTAGACAGTGGCAATCGATATTTTTGGATCGATAGCCGAAGAACGGCGATACAATTCCTCGACATCAGGATGGTCATCGGCATCGGAAATGACCCGCGCAATGACCCGCCGCTGGTCGGTAATCCGCAAGCCGCGCTCATGGCACAGCGCCTCAATGTCGATCTTCGTTTCCATCGGAAACGACATTTAGTGTCACCCCGCGATTCGTCAAAGAAAAAGGCCGGAGGTTTTGCCCCCGGCCCTTTGTACGGTCGCGATGGGAGCGTTACTTGGCTACCTTTTTCTTGCGCCCTGATCCTGGCGCACGACCCAGACCGATCGCCTTGGCCAGGACACGGCGTTGTTCGGCATAGGCAGGCGCAACCATCGGATAATCGGCGGGAAGGCCCCATTTGGCGCGATAGTCATCGGGCGTCATGCCGTAATGAGTCATCAAATGGCGCTTCAGCATTTTCAGTTTCTTGCCGTCGTCGAGGCAGACAATATAGTCTTTCTTCACCGAAAGGCGAATGGGAACAGCGGGTTCCAAAGCAACTGCAGGTGCACTATTTCCACCCGATAGACCTGCCAAAGCAGCATGCACATTGCCGATCAGCGTTGGAACATCGGATACTGCAACACTATTATTGCTGACATGCGCTGCAACGATATCGGCAGTTAACGTGATAAGCAATTCTGCTGCGTCCTGTTCTTCTTGGGACATGTTTAAACCTCCTCGACCCTCTTTTTACTTGCGACCCAAATATTGGGTAAAGCGAATATTAGAGTGGGTCAATACAAGTTGCTATTCGCAACTATCGGGTATGTTCAGCGTCATTGTAATGGCGTCGGGTCGGTCTCCGTTGATGCCCTTGTAATATTGTTTGCGCCGACCGATGGGTTGAAAGCCGAAACGCGCATAGAAGTCATAGGCTGCATTGCCATCGCGAACTTCGAGAAAAAGCTGCGAGCGACCTTCTTCGTTTGCCAACCTGACGACTTCCCTTAACAGCACCGAGCCAGCGTCTTGCCGCTGCATCGACCGGGCAACGCCGATCATCAGCAGTTCTTCGGTGTCGAGCACCCAGCGCGTCATGGCAAAGCCACAGACCAACTCGCCATCTTTCGCCAGGAGCAGGCGGCATCCGGGTATGGCGAGTGCAGACAAGCACTGCGCGGCGGTCCATGCTTCGCCGAATGCCGGGTCGAACGCATCTTCCATAATGGGCATGATCGCCGAAATGTCGCGCGCATCGCCCTCAATGACACAGATCATGCCGCGACCATTGTCGGCTTGGCATCAGGCGCTCGACCATAAAAGGGGCTTGGGGGCAAGGGTGTCGAGCCCGAGATTAGGTGCCAGTAGCTGGCATCTGGAAGCAACTCGATATGCCTAACATTGGCTGCGGAAATAGTGATATCACCAGCCACGACCTGTGACGCAATCGCCAATTTGAGGGCATCAGGCGTGACAGAAGTCGGGATCGCTGAAGAAATACCGTATTCGGTGAAATATTGGTGGAAATATTCGCCATGCCCGCCGGTCATAACGACATCGACGGCGACATCTGACGCAAGTTCATCGCGTGCCATCGCCGCGACAAGTTCGAGGCCATTAAATCCATACACAGGCGCTTGCCATGCAAAGCCCAGAGCCTTGGCCGCGGCGACGCCCACGCGAATGCCGGTAAAGCTGCCGGGTCCGACGTCGACATAAATGCGGTCCGCCTTGCCCCTTTCGGGTAGTGCAGCGATTAATGGCAACAATCGTTCGGCATGGCCCCTGCCAATGACCTCATGTGCGGACGCAACGACGCTGTCACCTTCATAAAGCGCGACTGAGCAAGCCTTTGTTGCCGTATCGATAACCAGCGTTCGCATATCCCGCCGCTAGCGGATTAAGCGATGCTGTTAAAGCGTCCAAATTCCGGGCGTGGACTTCGCGGGAAAATGGTTGAAGTATCGCCATATCCCAAGGTCGAGATGAAATTCGATTTGACCGCTGTTCCGGCGAAAAAGGCCTCATCGACCGCGGCATTGTTGAAACCAGACATTGGTCCGGTATCAAGGCCCAAAGCGCGAGCAGCCATGATGAAATAGGCGCCTTGCAAACTGCTGTTGCGGAAAGCGGTTTTCGAAATCAATTCGTCATTACCGACAAACCAGCTTTTGGCATCTGCGTGTGGGAAAAGCTCGGGGAGTTGCTCGTAAAACTCCATATCCATACCGATGATCACGCTCACCGGGGCTTTGCGGATCTTTTCGGCATTGGTAGGCGCAACCAGAGCGGCGAGCTTTTCCTTGGCGTCGTCGCTTGTGCACCACACCAACCGAGCGGGCAGGCAATTGGCAGAGGTCGGGCCGAATTTCATTAATTCCCAAATATCATTCAGCTGCGCGTGGGTCACCGGCTTGTCCTGATATCCGTTATAGGTTCGAGCTTCACGAAAAAGCTGGTTCAGAGCGTCGTCGTTGAGTGGCGCGGTCATCAATATGGTGCTTTCAAAATAGGGAGATTATGCCGCGCGGACTTCGGTTACTTCCGGCACATAATGCTTGAGCAACTGTTCGATACCGTTTTTCAGCGTTGCGGACGAAGAAGGACAGCCCGAACACGCCCCCTGCATTTGCAGATAGACAATACCCTTTTGGAAGCCGCGATAGATGATGTCGCCGCCATCATTGGCCACAGCGGGCCTTACCCGCGTTTCAATGAGCTCTTTGATTTGATCGACAATGTCTTCATCGGCTGGGTCGTCGAGCGGATAATCGGTTTCGGCGGGTACTGAAAAGCCAGCGGATGGTGGATGGAACAACGGCATGTTCGCGCTGAAATGATCGAGCAATATGCCAAGCACATCGGGTTTGAGCGATGCCCATTCTACGCCGGGCGCGGCTGTTACTGAAATGAATGAATGGCCGAAGAACACGCCTGTTACATCGCCCAAACCAAACAAAGCTTCGGCCAAAGGCGAGGCTGCAGCTTCTTCGGGGTCGGCAAAATCGCGGGTTCCGCTTGCCATTACCACCTGGCCGGGAAGGAATTTGATTGTCGCCGGATTGGGCGTCAGTTCGGTTTCTATTAGCATGACGTCCATGTGGTGTGGTGACGCGCAAAGTGCAAGCTAGATTAACTTGACAGGCGGCAAGCTCCCGACGACCAATGCGTAAATTGGAGGGATAGGATGATGGCAGACCATATAGGCAAAACGGCATGGATTACCGGGGCATCGTCGGGAATAGGCGAGGCGCTTGCCAAGGCGTTTGTTGCCGCTGGCGGCTCAGCGGTTCTTTCAGGGCGTAATGTTGCCGAGTTGGAGCGTGTAGCGTCGGAATCCGGCGCGCCCGACCGCTGCCTTATCCTACCGTTCGACACGATGGATTTTGCTGCACTGCCGGACAAGGTGTCCGCCGCCATCGCCTTTCGCGATGGTATCGACGTGCTCGTCAATAATGCCGGGATTTCGCAGCGCTCGCTGGCCATTGACACTGATTTTTCGGTTTACGACCGCATCATCGGTGTCGATCTGCTTGCCCCGATTGCTTTGACTCAAGCACTATTGCCGCATTTGCTTGCGCGCGGTTCCGGGCAATTCGTGATGATTTCAAGCGTTGCGGGCAAGGCAGGCATACCGCTGCGCACCGCTTATTGCGCAGCCAAACACGGCCTTATCGGTTATAGCGACGCATTGAGAACCGAAGTGGCCGGGCAGGGCGTCAAGGTGCTGGTGGTTGCGCCGGGTTCGGTCCGCACCAATGTATCGCGCAATGCACTCAATTCCGATGGTTCGGTTAGAGGAAAAAGCGATGCCGCAATCGACAATGGCATTGATCCCCACGAAGTCGCGCAAAAGATTTGGGACGCGGTCGCCGCCGGAACGCGCGAGATCGTCATTGCTGAAGGCATGGAGGCAACTATCCCGACATTGCGCGCGCAAGACCCCGAGCGATTGTTCGATCTGTTCGAGACGTTTATTGCCAATGGCTACGCGCAAAAACTGGGGGCCGAGTAACCTAGCCGCGCCCGGCGCGCAGCGCAGCCCCGGCGGCAAACGGTGAAAGCGCTGCCAGGGCAAGTGACGTTGCGGCAAGCAACTGCATCGCGTTGCCCGGATTTTCGGACAATGTGCCAGCGCCGAAAATGAGAAGTGGGATAGCAATCGGTACAAGCAACAGCCCGCCCAAGGCGCTTGCGCCGTTTAGGCCCGCAGTCAGCGAGGCGATGGTGACCGACAGGCCGGACAAGGCGGGCAGGGCAAGGGCGAGGCCAAGTAACAATGTCATCAACTTCGCTTCGGGCAAACCGATCAAAGCCGACGCGATCACTGTGGCCAGCAACAACGGCAGCGCAAAGGCGAAAAGCTGGCCGACAATCTTTGCGCTTGCCACAAGTTCATCGGACCAGCCGCGTATCGCCAACTGGTCGAGGACGCCTGATTGGCGATCGGGCAGGATTAGCCGCTCGATCGGCAGCAAAGTCGCCAGCAAAGCCGCAATCCACAATATCCCGCCGCCCGTCCGGGCAAGCAACGCTTTGTCGGGTCCAGTGACGAAGGGGAACAATGTCGCAACTGCCAGATAAAACACTATCGGCAACCACAGCCCGCCGCCGGTCCACGCCAACCGGATTTCGCGGGCAACCAGGGAGATGAAAGCCTTCACGCCGCTGCAGCTTTTCGGTCGAGAATGATGCTTTGGGCGATATTGACCGAAGGGGCCTGATGCGCTGCTACCAGTGCCATTCCGCCGGCGGCGCTGTGTTTGAGCAATGCCGTATCAAGCCGCGCCGCGCTGGCGCTGTCAAGGCCGTTATAGGGTTCGTCGAGCAGCCAGACAGGCGCTGAAGACGCCATCACGCGCGCGAGGCTTGTACGTTTACGCTGGCCGGTGGATGAAAAGCGTACCGGCACGTCGGCCAAGGCTACGAGATCCGCTGCAACCAGCGCATCCTCCAAAGCAGAGGCTGTCGCGCCGTCCATATCCGCCCAAAAGCGCAACGCCTTTTCGACCGTTTGGTTTGCATCCAGCGCAAGATTTTCATCAGCGAGCGATACCGCTCCATCGATTTGCATATCCCCGCTCGCTTTGGGCAGAAGGCCGGCGATAAGACGCAACAGCGTCGACTTTCCGCTACCGTTCGCGCCGCGTATCCAAATGATATCACCAGCACCCGCAACAAGGCAAAAGCCGCTGAGCACCAGGCGGTTGCCGCGAATGATTGCGACATTTTCGAGCCGAAGCGAGGGTGCATATGCTTGACGCGATGTCATAGCGCGACATAGGCATGAATTCAGGTATTTGCAAAAGCAGGAAATAGCGATGACGGTTTCAAAACTGGACGACGAGGCGAGAGCGGTGGCGCTGAGCAATCTGGCGCATTGGAGTTACGACACCGAAGCACAGGGCATTCGCCGAAATTTGCGCTTCTCCGATTTTGCCGAGGCGTTCGGCTTTATGACTCGGGTGGCCATACTGGCCGAAAAGGCCGACCATCACCCCGAATGGCTCAACGTCTATAACCGTGTCGAAATATTGCTGACCACGCACGACGCAGGCGGGCTTTCGCAGCGCGATATTGATCTGGCTGCTGCCATCGACGCTATTGCTGGTTAAGCCGCACTTAGTCGCCAAGGCCTTCCATCAAGCCGAGTTGCTTGCGCAAACGGCTCGGGAACCATCGCGCAGAAAAAGCTAGTTGCTTCGCCATTTTGTTTACTGTGGTGTGCACATTATTGCCGTGAATCGCTTCCCATGCCGCTGGACCGATGATGGAAACGGGGCTGACTTCAACGCCAGCCGACTGTAATTTGTCCTTGCCCGTCTGGTTGCTACCAGGAACGACCGTACCAATGATATTTGTATCGATGAAGCCGGGCATCAGACTACGCGATTTTATCCCTAGACCGCGCCATTCGATGTCATGCGCCTCGGCAAGGCCGCGCACTGCGAATTTCGTAGCACTATAGACGCTGAGGCCTGCGGTTCCGTAAATGCCGGCCGCAGAACTGGTATAAAGCACGCAGGCATCGGGCGTGTTTTTGAGAAGTTCGAAGCAAGCGCGCGTGCCGCTGATGACGCCGGTCAGGTTGACCGCGATCATCTTGTCGATTTCTTCGTCGGTCATGTCCTGAATCGGTCCACCTGTGGCGATTCCTGCGTTGTTGAACAATACGGTCATCTGACCGCCGGTATGTTTGGCGAAATCGGCAACAGCCCGTTTCCATTGCGCGCGGTCGGTGACGTCAAGCCTGTGTACCGACGACATTCCGGATGGAAGCAAATCGGCGGTTTTGGCGAGCCCCTTTTCATCGACATCGGCCAGTCCGATGAACCAGCCAACATTGGCAAAATAGCGCGCAACTTCGCGGCCAAGACCCGATGCGGCGCCGGTGATGAAAATGCTTTTGGCTCGTTCGGCCATGTTCTCGACTCTCCTATTCACAGGCATGTCAGCGACATCAATTTGACGTGTGCGTCAACTGTTTCTTGAAAGCGTCGTAAAGGCTGGATAAATCCGGCGCTTCTAAGGAGCAGATATGTTTCGCTATTTCGTACTGGTTGCCGCCGCCCTTTTCAGCCAGCTTCCGGCATCGGCGAATGCAGAGGTCGTGGCTACCTTTTACAGCCGGGATTTTGGCGATTATTTCCCGCATGCTTTTGTCCGGCTGACCGGAACTATCGATTCGACCGGCGAAAAAGTCGATACCAACTACGGCTTTACCGCAGTCAATGTATCGCCTGCGATATTGACGGGCTCGGTCATGGGCATGGTCGAGACAAAGGATGCAAAATATGTGTCCGGCAGCAATCCGCATTTTGCAATCCGGCTATCCGATACAGAATATGCAAAGTTCATGGCGTTTGTCGACAAGTGGAAAAATCTGCCGGGAAAAAGCTACAGCCTGAACAAGCGCAATTGCGTGCATTTCGCGATGGAGGCGGCGGTATTGCTGGGTCTGAGTGTTAATCGCCAAAGCAAGTTTTTCAAGAAACCTAAGAGCTTCATTCTGGAAACCCTTAAGCTCAATCCGGGGCTTAAGCTTTAGATTGCCTGAAAGCCTTTGGCGTAGATATGCCAAGTGAATATCGCCACTGCGCCGCGGTGCGGGCGCCATTTCTCGGCGATTTCGCGAATATCTTTTTCCGACGGGCGGGCTTCTAGTTTGAGTAGGCGGCCTACACCTTCCTGCACGGCAAGATCGCCTGCGGGCCAGATGTCGGTGCGGCCTTCGGCGAACAGCAGGTAGATCTCCGCAGACCAGCGCCCGATGCCCTTGACCTTGGTGAGATATGCGATGGCTTCGTCGTCATCTTCCGGCAACGCATCGAGCGGGAGTTCGCCCGATAGCACGAGTTCGGCCAGTGAACGCGCATAGCCCTGTTTTTGGCGGCTGAGGCCGCAGGCGCGCAAAGCGTCGAAATCTTGCGCGACGAGCTTTTCAGGGTCGCAGCCTGCACCGAGCAACGCTTCCAGCTTGTTCCAAACCGATGCAGCGGCGGCAACGCTGACTTGCTGCCCGACGATCGTACGCAGCAATGTGGCATATCCCGGCTCACGAATACGCGCCTCCGGGTAGCCGGTGGCGGCAATCGCATCGGCAAAGCGCGGTTCGATTGCCGCCAATGCGTTGAGCGACGCCTGCAATCCCTCGGCTGGAATACCCATCAGTTCGCCATTTTCAACAAGGCCATTGGCGCGCCATAGGCCGCGGGGCCGATGTCCCATGTCAGTTTCGCCAGCGGGCCTGTTTCGTCAGGACCGTCTTCGCTGTTGTTGGCGAGAATGCGCGCGTCAGTGGTTAGGGTGAAGCTGCCTTTTATCGCAATCAGCTCTGCGGGCATTTTGTCTGGACCTTTGCCGAGCATCCCGCCGGCCATGCTGCCCATGCCCATCAATGCGCTAAACGACATTTCAGGGTCGCTCCTGAAAGCAGGAGCCTCGACCCGCAACCGCCCGTTATCCCAGCGGGTGACATGGATCATCGGCTCGCCCAGCGCGTATCGCGGGATGACCGGAAAGGCATAATCATCCGCCAGTTTTCCGCTGGTGCTGTAATCAACAAGGAACACGCCGTTGCCGAGATGCTCCACCTTGTGCCACGCCGCCAGCCGTTCGACCTCTCGGGTAAAGCGTTTGATTGTATCGGGATTTTCGGGATCAATTCCGCCGAGCAGCATTTCGGCCATTTCCTTGCCTTGCTCGTCGCGTTTTTTCTTCTCGGCCTGCGCGACATCCCAATCCGCTTTTTGCTGCTTCACTTCGGCAGGGGTGCATTCGCGTTCGCTGCTGTCCCAGCTGCTTACAGCTTCTGCCGCGGCATCTGCGGCGGCCTGTGCAGCTTCGGTCGCTGCCTTGGCGGCGTCATCCGCGGCCGTTTGTTCATCTTGATCAGCCAGTGTAGTCCAATAAGCCGCAGGAACGACTGCGAAGAGGTCGGCGTGGGCGGCAACATTGTCGCGGTCAACCTCGACTTTCAGGTCTTCATTGTCGGACACGGGCTGGATGCTGTCGCTATAGCAGGTGGCCTTGAACTCGTCCTTACCGCTGCTTCCCAAAAAGTCGCTGTTGAGCAGGTTCGCTAGACCGATAAGCTGGATCTGGCCCTTGTAGGAAAAACTGAAATCGCCATTCTTGCGAACGGTCATGGCTGAGACGAATTCGCCGGGAAGGATGAGGCAACCGCTGAGCGACAAAGGCGCAGCAAATGCGATGGCGACCGCCGCCCATTTTTTCGACCAAAAGCTCATGCCGTCCTCCCGCCTCTTTTTAGCCCCGCCTTACTGTCGCTGCGTATAGAGCAATCGCGGCGGCGTTAGAGACGTTGAGCGACTCCATCGCCTCGCTGATTGGCAGCTTTGCCAGCTGGTCGCAATGCTCCTCGATATTGCGCCGCATCCCGTCTCCCTCGGCGCCCAGCACGAGCGCGTTACGCTTCGGTGTAAGCGCTTCGTCCAGCGTGGCAGTGGCATCGCCCGACAGCCCGATCCGCCAATATCCCGCCTCGCCAATTTCTTCCAAAGCGCGGGCCAGATTGACCACACGCACCCACGGCGTGATTTCAATCCCGCCTGAGGCCGATTTGGCGAGCGCCCCTGATTCGGGCGGCGCATGGCGGTCCTGCGTCACCACCGCGACGGCGTTGAAAGCGGCAGCCGTGCGGAAAATCGCGCCGACATTATGCGGATCGGTCACCTGATCGAGTACGAGCAGCGGCCGATTGTCATTCTCAGCCACGGCCAGAGCGTCGGTCAGCCAGACATCTTCAAGCGGAGCAACCTCTAGCACCAGCCCCTGATGGGGCGCATCTTTGGGAACGAAGCGCGCAAGGTCGGCGACTTCGGCAAACTGAACGCTCAAGCCTTCAGGAATGACGATTTTACCCAACTCTTCGCGTGTGCCCCACAGCTTGATCAGGCGGCGTTCCGGATTATCGAGCGCGGCGTAAACCGCATGGCGGCCATAGAATTTCGGATTGCCGCTGGTGGGGGCGGCACCCCTGCGGCGGTGACTTTTGTGCGTGGACATGGCGAATACCTGAAATAAATTGGATGGTTGTCCAGGCCTTTCCCACTTGAAGCATTGACAGGCAAGGGCCGTTTCGCCATTGGGCTGCTTCCTTAGCGGGACCGGCCCTTATGCAAATGCATATTGCCCCGCGAAGATGTGGACAGGTGGCCGAGTGGTTAAAGGCAGCAGACTGTAAATCTGCCCGGTTTTCCGTACGCTGGTTCGAATCCAGCCCTGTCCACCATTTACCCTTTAAGCACTAACAGCCAACGCTCGCTTAAAGGGGAGGTTAGCAGAGAGCTGCTATGCGCGTTGCACTGCAGCTCCCCACCCTAGTTATCATTCGTCTACTTTTTGACGGGTAAAAACGTCACTTCGCGCACCAAGTACTCACCTGTAATGGTACGAATATTGGGATAAACGGTTGTTGATGTGGTCCGAGTGGACGCTTCATTCGCTGTGCCCCAATCCCGCATAAATGCCTCGTAGCGCGCCTTGTTTGGAGCGAGGTCGCTCGTGTTGGCGAACGTAACGACGAGCATCACGTTGAACTCACCACTGTTTGGCAAGTCGCTCACGTACACGGAGTAATCCTGTATTTGCCCCAACTTCTTCGCGACAGCATTGCTGGCTACCCACGTGTTACGAATCCCCTGGAGGTAATCCTCGACCATGTTCTCTTTGACCTTGATGGTCGAGACGTTCGAAACGCTGTCGCTCACCGTATAGTCCTGGTAAGGTTTGAGTTGAGCCGCCGCAGGTGAGGAAAGTGCGATCGCAATAGCAACTGCTAATAACTTTTTCATAAGCTTTCTCCTTGGTGTCGCGACCCAAGTACGACACGAACCAAAAGGTTCGTTGGAGTTTTCCCAGTACGAGCCTTGCTTCAGGTTCGAATCCTCCAGACGCAAGATAGCGCTCATTTTGTTTATAAAGCAATGGCTAACAAGCTTCGCTAGGCCGAGATTACAGCGCACGGACAGCAAAGCGCGGGCGGTTGCAGTGAACACTACTGGTCCAATGCAGAGCGGTGCTTCGATACCTGTTGAAATACGCTGATACGGACGCGCGAGAGACCACAACGAATATAATAGCGATTTCGGTGTGGCAATATCCGTTTGCCTCAGTGTAATAAATCTGTAACAGAACTCGAGATCCCTCGGGTCGCGAATCCTTTGAGGGGGAGAGGGCGGCGTTACTGGTGTGATTTGGTTTGAGTGCTCCTTACCACACGTTACCTAGTGACGCCCCCGAAACACAAATCGGCAGGATAAAGTTTCCGCCCTTACAATCCCAAAATAAATTGCTCCAAAGACGCCTGACGCGCGAGGGGGTAAGGCAATCTCTAGGGCTATCGAGGGGTTATGGCGGCAGGTTCGCGTCACCTGCAAACTGCGCTCGCTAAATAGGTTATCATGTAATACCTATCAATGTGGGTCGCTCCAAACGAGGACTAGAACCATGAAAACCGTTTTTTACTTTGCAACAGCAATCGCGGCAATTTCCTTTTGTGACAATGCCAGTGCACAAACATTTACCAGCACCTCAACGATTTCAGCGCCTATGGCGTCAGTTGGTGGGGTGAGAGATGACGGCACTGCTTATGGTGCAATGGTCACAACGAACGCCGGGGAAACAATAACTGAAGGAAAAATGACGAAATCGACTGGGACGTGCATCCGCATGTCTCAACCTCCTAGAGACGCGATTTTCGATTTTCACGTTATGTGTAACTCCTCGGACGCTATGGGAACGTGGACAACTTCCTTGGGTTGCTCCGACCTAGGGTCGAATATGCGCTCCTGCGTTGGCAATATGCGTGGACTCACCGGTGTCTATGCGAAGCGTAAGGGTAACATCGCTACCTACGGTAAAGGCCAATCATCATCGGCCACCGGACAATGGTTCAAATAATTTTAAGCTGATTTCACGGGGTTGGTCTAGTATGACTAACCCCGTGTTTTCACCTTGCTTAAAGGCGATGCCAACCCAGTGACGCAAGTATGAATGGTTTGAGAATTAAGCGACTATTTGTAGATGCCTAAAAGCGTCCGAATCTGCCCTATAATACGGGGCGATAACGGGGCGTTCATCGGTTTGTTTACGGTGAATATCGGAGCGGTATCGAGCATGCGCGTGTTAGCGGTATTCTTTTCAACATTCAGCGCGGCTCCTTAAAGGATTGACCCTGCCGGTGTGCAAAAACGGGACGCCGCTATTTGCTGACGAATTCAAACTATAAACTTCCCGCTCGACCACGTATCGCCGCCTTGCGACCCTAGGAAGGCTTTTAGCCATTCCAGTGATTCGGCGGTGTTGGATGAGAATCTACCACCGCCAATTTTTTATGCAGCACAGGAACCTAACCGGGCGTTTCGATCATCTAAACGGCGGCGCTAGCTTTCACTAAAGTAGTGTAAAATAGAATTTCGGACGCCCTGAAATACGCCAGAAATGGAAGACACGCCGAAAAAGTGTGGGGTAAAATGTGGGGTAGGTTATTTCATGCGATAAAATAACAATAAAAAACAGATAATTGGCTTCTAGGTTCGATACAAGCCCTGCCACCATCAATTCTTTATTGCGCGCCACTATGCGACCGCTCTTTAGCTAAGTTCTGGGGGTGGCTAGGGCAAAGCCATTAAACGTCTGGTCGCGCAATCAGTAACTTTGCTTCGATGCTTGTTCGTGACACGGAAATCACGTGGTCGATGCCTTCGACGGTTATCGCGAGTTCGTTTTGTTCAGTGCGTTCAATGAAGCCCTTGGCTTTCAGATACCAGGCGTGAAATTCAAAAATCTCGTCTGGGCAATTGAGGGATTCTTTGATGTAGAAAGCCAGTACTCCCGGATTCTGGGCATTTTCGCGTCTTTTTTTGTACAGGGTGAGGAGGATCTTCTCATGCGCTTCGGCATCTGTCAGGGCATTTTTTTCCTCGACGGTTATGTTGTCAATAAATGGTGATTCCAAATGCTCTGCATTTGAATGTGTTTTGTAAAGGGTATCGTATTCTTGCCGCATTTCCGGATTTCGCAGAATTTTGTAAGCTTCCATGACGTCGTTAAATTTGTTTACATCCGCCGTGTCCACATGATCGGGGTGGAAGGCCTTGGCCAACCGACGATAAGCCGTTTCAAGCTTTTTTGCGTCACAATTTGGTCTGACCTGCAGAATACGGTAGTAATCAACAAAGGGTTGATCAGTGTTCATAGTCGAATTTGCCCCAGTCGTTGGTTTGCTTTTTCGACCCTGATTATTATTTGAAGTCTTTCATGAAGCGAGAGCGTTTAATTTTCAAGCCCATAGCGGATTGGCCAATGCCGAGCCGGCAAATGGGAGGTTGTACGCCTGCCACCATTTATGCGCTTCCCCGCACCAGAAGCCTTACGGGTACCGGTGAGATATCCGGCTCTTCACCCTTCAAAATCGCAATGAGAGCCTCAACAAGCATTTCGCCGGCGCGGATATAATCCTGTTCGATCGTGGTAAGCGGAGGCTGCGCATAGCCACCGGTTGCAATACCATCGAAGCCGACAACGCGGACATCCCTACCGACTGCGATGTGATGTTCTTCGAGCGCGCGCATAGCTCCAAGCGCGATGAAGTCGTTCGCGCAAAACAGGCCGTCGAAGGCGACTCCGTCTCGAATTAGCCCGCCGACCGCCTCATAACCCTGCTCTTCACGCACCGCATTTTCCGGCAAAGGCGGGCAAATGACCGGCAGGCCTTTTTCGTGCGTCACTGCCATATAGGTGTCAATTCGGTCCCGAAATTGCGGCTGTTCGCTGTTCATCGGGCCGATATATGCGATGTTCCGGCAGCCTTTAGAAAGCAAATGACCCAACGCCAGCCGCGCGCCCTGTTCATTGTTGCTTTGGATCGAAACCAGATCCTGCATGCTCGCGCCCCAGCAGATCATGGGTGTGCGATGCTTTGCGTAATCACCGAAAAACTCCCACCCTTCGACATTCTGACCGCTGCCGATGACGATAAGGCCGTCTGCCTGCCTGCTGCCGGTATAATTGGCGAAAAAGTTGGCGGGAGAGTCCTGGAACGAGACTATGAGATTATAGCCGCGTTCCGATGCCGAGGCTGCGATACAGCCCAACAGAGAAAGATAGAAGGGATTGATGTTCGCTTTATTCTCGCCCTTGCGGACGAGAATCACGAGCGCGATCGAATAGGTCTGTTGCGTCCGCAAGCGGAGCGCGTTGTGATCGACCGTGTAGTTCAGTTCGTTCGCCAACTTGACGATGCGCGCGCGCGTATCCTCGTTGACCTTTTTATCCCCGCGCAGCGCGCGCGATACTGTGGGTTGCGAAACCCCCAGCATCGCCGCAATCTGATGCGCCGTTATCCGCCCCTTTTTTCCCATGAGCGCGCCTTTAGCAGCCATGTCTGTTCAAGTCACTTGTTCATCAGATGCTTGGCGAGCGCATGATAGGCGGGGAGTGACGTCGGATCGAAATTCACATTCCCGGCCAAGGGGTGCGACGCAACGCGGGCAATAACCATTCCGGCTTTAGGGTCGATATAGATTGCTTGCCCGTGAATACCGCGCGCTGCATAGGCACCATGTTCGTTGTGACTGACCCACCACTGGTTGCGATAGGACCAGCCGGGCAGGGTGGGGTAAGCGCCGTTCTTGGCAAATTCGGCTTTCCCGCCGCCTTTGACGATATCTGCAATGGCCGCAGTTGGAACGATCTGCTTGCCCTTCCATTTTCCGCCGAGCCGCATCATCTCGCCAAACCGCGCCATGTCACGCAGGGCAGGCATCAAGCCGCCGCCGCCGAATGGCGTTCCCTGCGAATCTACCTGAATCGCTGCATCCTGCTCCATGCCAAGCTTTGACCAGAAGCGATCCTCCAGTTGATCTCGCAGCGGCGCACCGCCTGCGCGCGCGACGATCCACCCGAGCGCGTCGGTATTCGCTGTGCGATAAGTAAAGCGTTCGCCATGCTCGCCCTTAGGGCCAATTGTCGGCAGAAAAGCGAGGAAGCCATCGGGGCCGGTGTAGTTTGCAGGACGCGGTGCCGCGCGGCCAGCGACAGCGTATCGGGCGATATCGGCGTTGGGGTTAGTATAAGTTTCGTCGAAAGCGATGCCGGTGGTCATATCCATCACTTGCCGGACGGTCGCGGTGCCAAAGCCGCTGCCTGCCAGTTCGGGAACATAGGCGGTCACCGCCTTATCGGGATCAAGCTTGCCCTCGGCAACTAGGCTGGCGGCTATGGTGCCGACAAAGGACTTGGTGACCGAATACGCGATATGCTGTGTTTCCGGTGTCGTTACGCCGAAATAGCGTTCGTAAACAATCCGCCCCTTGTGCAGCACGACGATGCCGTCAGTGTAGTTCGCGGCCAGCGAATCCTTCCAGCTCATCTGCTGAGTGCCGCCAATCGGGGTGAAGGTCACAGCGTCGATATCGGCGCGCTCGGCGCGCGGAAAGATATAGGTCGGCGAGGCGCCGCGCCGCAGCGGGGCCGACTGCACAAATTGCCGCCAGTTGGAAAAGCTCCAGCGCGTCTTGGGGAAGGTGCGATAACCGCTGTCTTCCAAGCCGACGATTTTGTCTGGCGCAGGAGGCGTGCCCTGCATCCACCCAAGCTTGGCGGGATCGCTTGCCGCTGCGTCCATTGGCTGTGCTAGCTGCGCCATCGCCGCACTGCTCAAAAGCACGGCGACCGCGAACATCAATGCTGCCTTTTTCATCGATCATCCTCCCCTGTTTTCGCAAGGGAGGATGGCTCAATCACGATGCCAGCGCAACCTCGGGTTCGACAAATGCCAAGCCAAGGCTTTCGGCCACAGCATTGCTGGTGACCATGCCCTTGTGGACATTCAGGCCAGCAAGCAGGCCTTTGTCATTGCGAATGGCATCGAGCCCGTGATCAGCAAGCGCCAAGCCATAAGGCAAAGTCGCATTGTTGAGGGCCGCCGCACTGGTTTGCGGTACTGCACCGGGCATGTTTGCGACGCAATAATGGATGATACCGTCGACGACGTAAGTCGGCTCGGCGTGGGTGGTGGCGTGGCTGGTTTCGAAGCAGCCGCCCTGGTCGATAGCTACATCGACCAGCACCGATCCGGGTTTCATATGCTTCAGCATCGCGCGGGTCACGAGCTTTGGTGCACTTGCACCGGGGATAAGCACTGCGCCAATAACGGCGTCGGCGATGCTGATTTCATTATCGATAGTTTCCAGCGTCGAATAACGCGTGCGCACGCGGCCCTGGAACATCTCGTCAAGTTGGCGCAGGCGCGCGAGCGAGCGATCGACAATTGTGACTTCTGCGCCAAGGCCGACCGCCATGCGCGCGGCATGGGTGCCGACAACACCGCCGCCGATTACGCAGACCCGGCCCGCAGGAACGCCGGGGACGCCGCCCAACAAAATGCCAGCTCCACCTTCACTGCGTCGCATAGCTTCGCCTGCGGCTTCGATGGCCAAGCGGCCCGCGACTTCACTCATTGGCGCGAGCAAGGGCAGGGTACCCTTGTCATCAGTGACAGTTTCATAGGCGATGGCAGTGCAGCCGCTGGCAATCAGGCCCTTGGCCTGCTCGGGGTCGGGCGCGAGATGGAGATAAGTGAAGAGCAACTGGCCGGGGCGAAGCTGCACCCATTCGGACGGCTGGGGTTCTTTAACCTTTACGATCATGTCACAACCGGCAAAGATTTCGGCGGCGGTTTGCGCGATTTCGGCGCCTGCCGCGCGATAGGCGTCGTCGCCCGACATTATGCCAGCGCCCGCGCCCGACTGAACAACGACCTGATGTCCGCGCGCGACATATTCGCGCACGGCACCGGGGGTCAGGCCGACGCGGTACTCATGGACTTTGATTTCGCTGGGGACGCCGACGCGCATTTCTCTTCTCCTGTGTGAGTCTCTATGTTGGAGAAATAGCACTGTCTTTGTTCGGATACTCCGCAAAGATTCGACATACAGGCCAGTTTAACGCATATATTCCGCGCAATATTTAAGAAAGATGATGGAAATATGCAACTCGACCGCACAGACCGTAAACTACTACGTGCATTAGTGTCGAATGGCCGCGCAACGCAGCAGGAACTGGGTGAGGCCGCGGGGCTGTCGCCGAGTGCAGCTGCGCGGCGGCAAAAGGCGTTGGAGGACGCCGGAATCTTGCGCGGCTACCGCGCCGATGTGAACTTGCGAAAACTCGGCTTTGGCGCGACGGTCATGGTCACGATCACGCTCGACAGCCAGAGCGAGGAGGCGATGGCCGCGTTCGAAGCAGCGGTCGCGGACAGCCCGTCGATCATCCGCTGCCACCTTATGTCGGGTCGCAACGACTATCTGCTAGTTGTGCGCGCCGCATCGATTGAGGACTATGAAATCATCCACCGGCAGGAAATTGCCCGGCTGCCCAGAGTAGCGCGGATCGAGACGGCATTTGCCTTGCGCGAAGTCATAAACCGGACGGTGCCGCCACGTCTGTTGGCGTGACACGCGACAAAAAGCAGCCCCGAACTTGGAACATCACGACTGCTTTGCCGTTTATTCTCCCACAAAGGAGATTTCTCATGGGTAGAACAATTGGCATTAGCGTTGGCGGCTTAATCTTGCTTCTGATCGTGGTGGCCGTCCTCTTTTAGCAGGAATTACGCACAAACTTAATGAACCGGGGGACAATCCCACCCGCGGAGAAACGCATCATGTTGATGATGAGCGTGGCGCAGGATAGTGCCATCATAGAAAAACTCGAAAATCTGGTGCGCGGCGCCAAATTTCCCTGTGTTGGCGCGAAGTCGGCTCTCAACAAATCGCAAATGCATTTTGTCGTGGCTGATGACATTTGTTCTGCATGGGATGATCTGCGGATATTGCCCCAGATTACTGCGCTTGCGAGACATGACCGCGAGCAACCTGACTTGTTTCAGTCGCTTGTGGTGATTTTCCGCAAGACTGAACCGTTGACCGAAAGGCGGTTCGAACGAGTAGTCTGGGACCGGCTGCAATCGCTGAGTGATAAAAATGCATGTCCTTGGCCGACACGAGCAGGCGGAGGTGGGCGTTGAATGCTTTGTTAGCGGTAAAGGGCAGCCAGAACACGGCTAAGGGGCCATTTTTCGGCATAAGTGCTTGATGAAACCATTTACACATCTGACGCAAGACTGTGATGAAATTGTCACATTTGTCAAAAAGGACAATAGGACTGACAGAATATTGCTTGATTGCACTTCACTTTGATGTTTGTGTGCACCTGCACAATAAATGCGCTGGTAAACATAAATTAACCACGGCGCGGGCATTAGAGTTAGTGGGAAGAGGACGGCATCTGCCGACGGCCACGCAATTCTTTGGTCACCGGCTAATAATGAGGCGCACCTAAGAAGGGGTAATTATATGCGTAAAACAATTTTGAAACTGGCTGCGATCAGCGCAATGGGGGTGTCTGTACCAGCGTTCGCTCAAGATGAAGCCGCGACCGAAGAAGCGTCCGGTCCAATCACATTAACCGGCGGCATAGCCGTTTTTTCGGACTATCGTTTTCGCGGAGTTTCGCTTTCCGACAAAGATTTCGCGGTTCAGCCGTATCTGACCGTAAAGCATGAATCAGGATTCTACGTCGGCGTATGGGGTTCGAACCTCTCAGAAAATACAGGTGATGACGTCGAAGTAGATCTGTACGCAGGTTTCTCCGGCGGTGATTCTGTAACCTACGATATCGGCGCGACTTATTATGTCTATCCGGGCGTTTCGAGCTTCAACTATGTCGAGTTCACCGGCAAACTGGGTACGACGATCGGCCCGGCGACCATCGGTGGTCAGGTGAGCTATGTGCCCAGCCAAGACAATACCGGCAACAGCGATAACATCTATGTTGCAACGAACGCGGTCATTGCTTTGCCGGATTCACCGATTTCCATCACCGGGTCAGTCGGTATCGAAGATGGAGCGTTTTCTACAGGCAGCAGCAAGTTGGATTGGTCGCTTGGCTTGACAGCCAATGTTTCCGGTTTCACGCTTGGTGCTGCCTATGTTGACACGGACCGCAGCATGACATTTGCGCCTAGGGATAGCAAAGCTGGCGTCGTATTCTCGTTGAGCTACGGTTTCTAATAACAAAATTGCCTTCGGGCACCGATACAATCTGCATGCCGGGCTTGACCTTTCAAGTCCGGCATGCGCTTATCTGGCCCACGGAAAGCTGGTGAAATTGTATGTCTGTCAACCTCGCGAACTGGATCGCAGAGCATAAAATCGACGAAGTCGAGTGCATCGTCCCCGACATCAACGGCGTGCAGCGCGGCAAGGTTTTGCCCGCCAAGAAATTTCTCTCTTCGGTTCGCGACAAGTCGCTCCGTATCCCCGGAAGCGTCTTTATTTGTACGATCGATGGGCATTATCCCGAAGATATCGAGGATATCTGGGACAAGGATCCCGACAAGATATTGATTGCCGATCCCGACACCATCTGTGTCGCACCCGGGTTCAAATCACCCACCGCCTTTGTCATTGCCGATGCCTTCAATGGTGACGGCACTGAAGTGGATCTAGCTCCGCGCACGATACTCAAAAAAGTGCTCGGTCTTTACGCGGCAAAAGGCTGGAAGCCTATCATCGCGCCCGAGGTTGAATTTTACCTCGTCAGCCAGAATGTTGATCCCGATTTTCCGCTCCAGCCGCCCACCGGTTCGAGCGGCCGCGCCGAAACCGCCAGCCAGCCTTACGGGCTTGAGGCGATGAACGAATATGAAGATATCATCGATCACATCTACGATGATTGCGAGCTGATGGGGCTCGATATCGACACGATGATACATGAAATGGGCGCGGCGCAGCTGGAGGTGAATTTCATCCACGGCGACCCGCTGAAACTTGCCGACCAGGTGTTTCTGTTTAAACGCGCGGTTCGGGCGGTCGCGAAGCAACATGGCGTTTACGCAACTTTCATGGCGAATCCGATGGCGGGCCAGCCCGGCAGCGCGATGCACATTCACCAGTCAGTGGTCGATTCCGAAACCGGCAAGAACCTGTTTTCCAACGCCAATGGCAAGGACAGCGCATTGTTCCGCAGTTACATAGCCGGCCTAGTCAAGTTCATGCCGCAGATTTCTCCGCTCTGGGCGCCAAATGTGAACAGTTTCCGCCGGATGCGGCCCGACAGCGCCGCGCCGATTAACGTCCAGTGGGGCGAAGACAACCGTAGCTGCGGCTTCCGCGTGCCGATATCCGACAAAGCCAACCGCCGCGTCGAAAACCGGCTGCCGGGGGCGGATTCTAACCCCTATCTGGCGATGGCCGCATCTTTGGTCTGCGGCTATATTGGAATGGTCGAGCGCATGGTTCCAGCGAAAGCTATTACCGGGAGCGCGTATAACCGAGCCCGCACCTTGCCACGTACATTGGAGGCCGCGCTTGATCGTTTTTCCGCATGCCGTCCTGTCCGCAACCTATTGGGTGAGGATTTCTTTGAGATTTTCCACGCGGTCAAGGATTACGAGCTGTTCAATTACCAATCGGTGGTGAGCAGTTGGGAACGCGAGCATTTGCTGCTGAGGGTTTAATGCCCGATCCGTTGAACGACAGTTACTATCTTGCATCGGCCGGGGAACATCGGCCCTGCGCGCCGCTGACTGGCGATATCAAAGCCGATATCTGCATCATCGGCGGTGGCTTCACCGGATTATCGGCGGCAGTTGCGTGCGCAGAAGCGGGTCTGGATGTCGTTTTGCTGGAGGCCGAACAGGTAGGCTTTGGCGCGTCGGGCCGCAATGGCGGGCAAATGATCCCCGGTTTCAACATGGCGGGCGACGATCTGGTCAAGCTGGTGGGCGAGGAAGTTGGGCACGAATTGTACCGCCTCGCGATATCTGCGCGCGATCGCGTGCATGCGCGGATAGAGCGACACAGTATAGATTGCGATTTGCAGCACGGCCATATCCATTTGGCGGCGAAAAAGCGCGATTTTGTCTATCTCGAAGAAGAAGTTGCGTTCAGCGACAAAATGCTCGGCGCGGGGGAGGCGGTTTTGATTCCGCCCGAAAATGTTGGGCAATATGTCAATGTCAGCGGCTATTATGGCGGTGTTTATGTGCCGAAGGGTGGACATCTCCACCCGCTGAAATATGCGCGGGGATTAGCGAGAGCGTCCCAAGATGCGGGTGCTCAAATTTTCGAAGGCAGCAGGGTCGTTTCGGTTGACGATGGTGATAAGGTTGTTGTCCGGACGGTTTCTGGATCGGTCACAGCATCAAATGTCTTTCTGGCGTGCGATGCGGAAACCGTTGATTTGGCTCCCAAGGCCGGGCGGTACACAATGCCGGTGCTCAATTACATCATTGCAACAGAACCACTGGACGCAGAGCGCGCCCGGTCGCTGATACCTTCAAATGCTGCGGTTTCAGATAGCCGGTTTGTTCTCAACTATTTCCGGCTATCTACTGATAACAGGCTGTTATTTGCCGGTGGCGAGAAATATACGCCGAAACCGCCAAAGGATATCGCGGCATTTGTCCGGCCCTATATGCTGAAGCTTTTTCCGCAACTGGCGGACGCGCGGATCGATTATGCATGGGGTGGCGCGGTCGGGATTACCGTCAATCGCCTGCCGCATATCGGTAGGAACGGCAAAATTCTGTTCGCCCATGGCTATTCAGGGCAGGGGGTGCTGCTTACCACTTTGGTTGGTGAACTGGTGGCTGAATTGTTGAAGGGCGACAGCCGCAATTTCGACCTGTTCGACAAGATACCGCATCATGCGTTCCCGGGCGGCAAGTTGCTGCGCTCGCCAACCTATGTCGCGGGAATGCTCTATTCGGCGTTAATGGACCGCCTGTGATCGAAAGAGCTGTTATCGAGGCGATGCGGACGCGCGAGACATCGCGTTTTGTAGAGGCCAACCCCAAATCGAAGGCACAGGCTGAGCGCTCGAGTGGCTGGTTTCAGGGCGTGCCATTTCACTGGATGCTCGACTGGCCCAGTCCATTCCCGATAGTCGCGGCCAGCGCGAAGGACGCCACGCTCACCAGCCTTGACGGGCAGGTCTTCGACGATTTCTGTCTCGGCGATACCGCCAGCATGTTCGGCCACTCGCCGCTTGCGCTTGCGGAAGCCTTGGCAGAGCAAGCGGGGCAGGGGCTAAGTTACATGCTGCCTACCGCCAAAGGTGCGGAACTGGGCGATATGTTGGCCGCGATGTTCAGACTGCCCCACTGGCAGGTCACGACCACTGCCAGCGAAGCTAATCGCGCTGTCATTCGCTGGTGTCGCGGTATAACCAAGCGTGATAAAATATTGATATTCAACGGTTGCTACCACGGGGCGGTCGATGATGTCTTTGTCGATTTGCGTGATGGCGTGGCGGTCAATCGCCCGAGCCTGATCGGGCAGGTGCAGGATTTGTTGCCAACCACTGTCGCCATCGAATTCAACGACGCTGACGCCTTTGAAACGGCGCTTCGCAGCGGTGAGATCGCCTGCGTGCTGGCCGAACCCGTCATGACCAATATCGGCATGGTTCGCGATGCGCCGGGCTATCTGGAAACGCTGCGGCGGCTGTGTAGCGAGACCGGTACGTTGCTGGTCTTCGACGAAACGCACACAATTTCATCGGGCTATGGCGGCCACAGCAATACCCACGGACCGACTCCCGACATCATGGTTATCGGCAAATCCATCGGCGGCGGTGTGCCTTGCGCGGTTTATGGGTTCGCCGCCGACGTTTCCGAGAAAATGGAGTCGCTTAACCGCTCGCGTCCGCCGGGGCATAGCGGGATCGGGACGACATTATCTGCCAACGCGCTAGCGATTGCCGCGATGCACGCGATGCTCAGGCAAGTGATTACGCGTGAGGCTTACACGCATATGCTAATAATGGCGGACCGGCTTGTGGCAGGCCTCAACGCCATTATCGCGACCCACAGACTGGATTGGCATGTCAGTCATGTTGGCGCGCGGGTTGAATTCGTGTGCTCCGCCATGCCCCCTCGCAACGGCAGCGAGGCCAGGGCGGCGATGGATCATGAGATGGAAAACGCCATTCACCTCTACCTCACCAATCGCGGCATCCTGCTCGCACCGTTCCACAATATGATGCTGCTCAGTCCTATGACGCGG
>JANNQI010000062.1:0-1710 GCA_031400695.1 Sphingomonadales bacterium
ATGGGTAACCCGAGCGGCGTAGGTTGCAACGCGTTCAATCGGAGAGAGGAAGCCGGATGTCCACGAAATCACCATTTGCCAAATCTGCAATTGTTTGTGTGGCTATGCTGCTGTCGTCGACTGCGCTGGCACAAACCCCGATCGACCAGCTGGCAAAACCGCCTGCCGACGCTACGCACTATGTTATCCAGTCGACCGGCGGCAAGCATGGCGATAGCTATTCGTGGGTGACCGCCGATGGCACGCGGATGGCGCGCGAGAGCATGAACTTGCGCGGGCAGGTCTGGGAACTCGATTACAGCGGAACTGCCGGACCCGACGGGATGCCGGTCAAGATGACGATAAGAGGTGTCACGCCGACCGGCGATGCCGCAGAAACCTTCGACATATCGGGCGGCACCGCAAGCTGGAAGAGCCAGGTAGACTCGGGCTCTGCGGCTTATACTGCTCCCGCGTTTTACGCCTCGATGGGTGGACCTTTTGATACGAGTGCGTGGTTCCTTGAAAAGCTTTTGGCGGCACCCGGGCGGACGATGAAGCTGCTCCCTGGTGGAAAGGCGCGCGCGGAGAAATTGACCACGCTTGATGTTGGCAAGGGCGCCAACAAACAAACGGTAACCTTGTGGAGCATGACGGGCATCAGCACCTCGCCGGTGCCGGTCTGGGCCGATGCCAAAGACAAATTCTTTGCGGCGAGTTTCGGGATTGCTTGGATTCCGGAAGAATATGCCGGCGAGCAAAGGCGGCTGGAAGAGGCACAAACGGGGGCTTTGGCGGCAATCGCGCCTGCAAATATGAAGGCGCTGCTGAAGACGCCGACCGGGCCAGTCGCTTTCACAAACGTCAAACTGTACGATGCCGATAATGTCCGTTTCGTCAGCGGGCAAACGGTGGTTGTCGATAAAGGCTTGATTGCTGCGGTCGGCCCTGCCGGCTCCACCAAGGTTCCATCGGGCGCGCAAGTCTTTGACGGCACTGGTAAGACGCTCGTCCCCGGGCTGTGGGATGTGCACATGCATGTCGGCAATGACTTCACCGGTGTGCAAGAACTGTCGATGGGGGTCACCTCGGTCCGGGATCCGGGCAATGATGATGCGCAGACAATAGACCGCCGCCAACGCGCAGCGGCCGGACAGTTGCTGTTCCCCAACGTCTATGCCTCGTCGCTGATCGATGGCAAGGGCACTTATACCGCTCAGGTCGCCAACGCCGTCGGCTCGGAAGCGGAAGCAGTCGAGGCGGTGCGCGCTGCCAAGGCCAAGGGCATGGTCGGCGTCAAATTTTACGGCACGCTCAACAAGGACTGGTTGCCCGCAGCGATTGCCGAGGCGAAGAGGCTCGGCCTCCATGTCAACGGCCATATCCCCGTCGGCATGCGACCGCTGGATGCGATCAAGGCTGGTTATGATGAGGTAACGCACGTCAATTGGGTGATGATGCAAGCGATGCCCGATAGCGTCATCGGCGTGTCGAACGGCATTGCCCGCTTCGAAGGGCCGGGCCGCTACGCCAAGGATGTCGATCTCGACGGCCCCGAAATGACCGCGATGATCGATGCCATGGCCAAGGGCAAGATTTACTCCGACCCCACGATGATCGCGTTTGAGAGCCTTTACGTTCCCGAAAATGGCGAGCTTTCGCCTTCCTACGCACCATTTGTCGGCACGATGCCGCCGACTACCGAGCGTGGATTTCGCACCGGCGGCTTTG
>JANNQI010000063.1:0-76552 GCA_031400695.1 Sphingomonadales bacterium
GCCATAGGTCAGCACGGTCACTGCCTGCCCTTCGCGTACTGTCGCGGCCTTGCCGAGTTCGATGCGATAATAATCCTCCGGCACCGCGCTGCCCTCATGCTTCGACCAAGGCTCGACCGGGCGGTCGTAATAGCCGGTGAAGGGGCCGTTATAGATGCGCTTGGGCTCGAAGAATACAACCGGATCATTATCCTCAATCGCGGCGATTAGCAGGCCTTTGGCGTCGTAAGGCGTTGCCGGGATCACCGTTTTGATCCCGCAAATATGCGTGAACAGGCTTTCGGGGCTTTGGCTGTGTGTCTGGCCACCGAAGATACCGCCGCCAAAGGGCGAGCGCACCGTCATCGGGCAGATGAAGTCATTCGCCGAACGATAGCGCATCCGCGCTGCTTCGCTGACCAATTGATCAAGGCCCGGATAGATATAATCGGCAAACTGGATTTCAGGAACGGGCCGCAAGCCATACGCCGCCATGCCGACTCCAACACCGATGATGCCACATTCGCTGATCGGCGTATCGAACACGCGTGTTTTGCCATGCTTTTTCTGCAGCCCGGCGGTCGCGCGGAACACGCCACCAAAATAGCCGACATCTTCCCCCATGATTACGACATCGGGGTCACGCGCCAGCATGACGTCCATCGCGCTATTGATGGCCTCGATCATGTTCATCGTCTTGGTGGGACCGTCAGCCATCAGTTAGGCTTCCATTCATCACCGAATTTGTCATGCTGTTCTTCCAGCATTTGCGCGCATTGCTCCTTCAGATGCCAAGGCATTTCCTCGAAAACATCCTCGAACATGGTTTCGAACGGATGGTGGAGACCGTGGCCCAAAATCCCGTTCTTCTCCGCGTCTTTCTGGATAGCCTTTACCTGATCCATCAGTTCGACCGAGAGCGCTTCATGCTGCGCGTCACTCCATTGGCCAATGGCAATCAGGTGCGCCTTCAACCGCTCGACCGGATCGCCTAGCGGCCAGGCGGCATATTCCTCGGCAGGACGATAAGCGCTCGGATCGTCCGAAGTCGAATGCCCCTCGCCGCGATAGGTGAAATATTCAATCACGGTCGGCCCGCCGTTCGTCCTTGCGCGATTGGCAGCCCATTCCATCGCTGCGTAAACAGCCAGTGCATCGTTGCCGTCAACGCGCAAACCGGCAATGCCATAGCCTATCGCACGCGCCGCAAAGGTCGTGCGTTCACTTCCAGCAAATCCTGAAAATGAAGAGATAGCCCATTGATTATTAACAACTTGAAAGATCACCGGAGCATTGTATACAGCGGCAAAGGTCAACGCACTGTGGAAGTCCCCTTCCGCTGTAGAACCGTCGCCACACCAAACCGCCGATATCCGCGTATCGCCGCGAGATGCCGACGCCATCGCCCAACCTACGGCCTGCGGATATTGCGTTGTAAGGTTACCAGACACGCTGAAAAACCCATATTCCTTCGCCGAATACATAATCGGCAATTGCCGTCCTTTCAACTTATCGCCACGATTCGAATAGATCTGGTTCATCATTTCGATCATCGGATAATCTCGCGTGATGAGTACACCCTGCTGTCGATAGCTGGGAAAGCACATATCGTCGCTGTGCAGCGCCATCGCGGTTGCGACCGATGTGGCCTCTTCGCCGAACGATTTCATGTAGAAACTGGTCTTGCCCTGCCGCTGCGCACGAAACATGCGGTCGTCGAACGCGCGAAGGGTGAGCATCTTGCGCAGCATCAGGCGGAGTCGGTCGGCATCTAGCCCCGGATTCCAGCTACCCTTGGCTTGGTTATCATTATCCAACACACGGACTAGTCCGTAAGCCAACGGATGGATATCTGCAGGTGCCACATGCTCGTCCGGGCGGGTAATTGCATCAACGATTGGCACAACGACATCGCTGAAATCGGCCTTGTCGCCTGGACGGAACTTAGGCTCGGGCACGTGCAGGTGCAATGGCGCAAGATTGTCCTTGGGGCGCTGCGCCATCCTACTCTCCTCACTCAGCCGAGCCACCTGCGACTCATGAACTTTATTGTTAGCGATTGTTATATTATTTCAACAATTGCTTTAGGTCAATATAGCTGACCTATATGACCGATTAGACTGCCACAGGCGCGGAAATATGGGCCTGCGGCGCATAATTTAGCACCTCGAAATCATCGATAGTGAAGTCAAAAATACTCTCAGGAATCCCGCGCAACGTCAATTTTGGCGCTCCAGACGGCGTCCGCGCGAGTTGCGCCTCAACTAGATCTGCATGGTTGAGGTAAAGATGCACATCGCCCCCCTGCCAGATAAGTTCGCCTGCATGATAGCCGCACACAGCTGCCAGCATCCGCGTCAACAATGCCGCCGAAAATGCATTGAAGGCAAAACCCAAACCCAAATCACAAGAACGCTGGAATAATATGCAACTCAGCACACCATCTGCAACGTGAAACTGGTAGGTTTTATGACACGGTGGCAACGCCATTTGGTCCAATTCGGCGACGTTCCAACCTTCGATTATATGGCGCCGCGATCCGGGATTATTCTTCAGGCTTTCGACGAGCAAACTGACCTGATCTATGCCTTTCTCGGCGCGGTGATAGAGACCCTCGCCCACCTGCACATAACGCGGCCAGTTTACCCATTGCGCGCCGTAAACCGGGCCCAAATCACCCCATAGATTGGCAAATTCTGCGCTTTCGACAATTCGTGCTTCGAATTCTTCCTGTGAAATGTCATCGCCTGTTTCGCGCCGATAACGGTGGAGCGGCCAATCAGTCCAGATCCGTACCTTTTGTTGCAACAACGGTCGGATGTTGGTGTTACCGGTAAGGAACCAAAGCATCTCGCGCGCCGCTGTTTTCCAGAACACACGCTTTGTCGTGAGTAGCGGCACCGCATCATCAGCAAGTGAAAACCGCATTTGCGCGCCGAATAGAGCTTTCGTTCCGACGCCGGTCCGGTCACGCTGGACAGTGCCTTCGGTCCATATCCGCCGCATCAGCGACAAATATTGCTCTTCGTAATGCGGCTTATCTCCCATCCTGCAACGCTAGGATGTACAACCGATTCTGGCAACCGCCGCATCGCCCCAAAATGGGCTTGAATGGCAAAAAACCGCGGACTATAGCCGCCGCCTGCCCCGCTGGTCGGCGACCTTCTGACGGGCATCGGTCGGGAAATAGCTCAGCCTGGTAGAGCACTGCCTTCGGGAGGCAGGGGCCGGAGGTTCGAATCCTCTTTTCCCGACCAGCTTTTCAGAGCAAGTGCCTCAATTCCCGCTCTTTACAAACGTTCTCTTAACCATTCCTTGAGGTTCTGTGGCTATCGCAGGAACATGCAGGCGCGCATTGTAATTGTTGACGACCGTTCGACCAATTTGCGCGTCTATGCGCAGTATGTGGCGATGATGGGTCCGGAGTTTTCCGCTAAATGTTTTCACAGCGCGGTGGAAGCACTCAAATGGCTTGAAACCGAAACCGCAGACTTGCTGATCGTCGATTACCGAATGCCGGAAATGAACGGGGCTGCCTTCATCAGTGAAATCCGGGCACGCACCGTCGGCGATCATATTCCCGCGATTATCATTACTGCTCGCCAAGACCGAGAGTGCCGCATCAGCGCGCTCGATGCCGGAGCAACGGATTTCCTCCAAAGTCCTGTTTCACACATAGAATTTCGGGACCGCGCAATTCTTCTGATTGGGCAGCATCGCAAGCAGCAGGAGCTGAAAAAGTCGCTTGCATCGACAAACCATGCGACAGACGGTCGTGATAAGGAACATCAGGGCAAGTCGATGGTCGAACAGATTATCGATACAACGCCGATACTTATCAATGCAACTGATCGGAACGGGAAGTTCCTGTTTCTGAATTCCTATCAGGCTGCAATATTCGGCCGCGATCCCGAACAGCTTGTTGGACATTCGATCGCGGAGATACTGTCCCCGGACCTTGAGGAGCGCGAGCGCCGTCGCAATAATGTAATCCTCGAAACCGGCGCTTCCATCCCCAATTATGAGGAGAAGTTCGTCAGCGAGGGAATTGAGCTTACCTTTCATTGCAACAAGTCGCCGCTGCTCAACAAAGACAATCAGACGATCGGAATTTTGACTACCGGCCTTGATATCACAGCCCGGAAATTTGCCGAAGAGCACCGTACCCACCTAGCATTGCATGACATGCTTACGGGTCTTCCTAATCGTACCTTGCTTTCGGAACGGATGCGGATTGTTATCGACCAATGCACCGCAACTGGCAAAGGCGCGGCATTGCTTTTGCTCGATCTGGATCGATTCAAGGTAATCAACGATACGAGAGGTCATCAGGCGGGCGACGTTTTGCTCAGGCAGGTTGCAGAACGGATAAGTGCTTCGCTGAACAAAGCAGGTTTTGCTTCACGAATTGGCGGAGATGAATTCGCTATCATCCTGACCGACCTCGATAGTCAGGAAGACGTCATTGCAAGCTGCACCAAACTGCTCGCCCGAATAGGAGAACCCTATTCCATAGGCGGAGTCGAGCAATTGATCGGTGCAAGCATTGGAATCGCGCTCATCCCCGAAGATGGCAGTTCCGGCGATGAACTTCTACGACTTGCCGACCTCGCGATGTACGAAGCAAAATCGTCGGGCCGCAACCGTTTCTGCTTCTTTTCACCGCGCATGAATCAGGTAGCGCAACTGAACGCTGGAGTTGAAAGCGACTTGCGCGAGGCGCTGAATGACGACCAGTTGTTTCTGGAATATCAGCCGATTGTTGACATAGCCACGGGAAGTTATGTCGGCTTGGAAGCGCTTCTACGTTGGCAACATCCGGTGCGAGGACGACTCGTACCGGCTGATTTTATTCGTGTTGCTAACGATTCCGGACTTATCGGACGCATCGGACAATGGGTGGTTGGGAAAACCTGCGCACAGATAGCCGAGTTTTCCGCCAGCGGGATCGACCTGCCGCATGTAGCAGTGAATGTATCGCCAAAACAGTTCCAGTACAGCAACATATGCGCCGAGATACTCGAACAGATTGCTCGGCACGAAATCGGGCCGGGCCGCCTTTCAATTGAGATTACCGAAGAGCTCTTGCTCGACCATAATGAAGAAATCCATGAACAGCTCGCAACGCTGCGCGCAGCCGGTATAGGTATTTCAATCGATGATTTCGGAACGGGCTACTCGTCGTTACAATATTTGCGCGATTTGCCGGCTACCCGCCTAAAAATCGACCAGACTTTTATCTCCCGGATTGAGAAGTCGTCTGCGGATCGAGCGATCATTTCGACTATCGCGCATCTTGCACACGCGCTTAACATGCGCGTTGTTGCTGAAGGCGTAGAAAATGAAGCGCAATTCGCACTCTTGCGCGCCTCGGGTTGTGACGAAGTTCAGGGCTACCTGCTGGGACGCCCGCTTACCGTTGTCGAACTGCGCAATCTGTTTGGAAGCGGCATTCCAAAATTCAAAGCTGACGCGCAATGATCAGTTATCTAAAAAGCCTGCGCGGTGAGTTGACGCCAGAACAGGAGATATTGCGTAACCGGCTGGTGATGGGCGGACCGTCGGCGCTGGGATGCCTCTTCTTTGCGTTTGATCCGATAATTTTCTCCGCCTTTTTTGCCTATCTTTCCTTTAACGCAGCACTTTACGCGATGCAGCGTTACGAAATCTGGCGGCCTGAAGAACGCTGGCTAGCGGCGATCATCCTTGATGTTACGATGGCTTTCGCCGTCATGCTTCGCGAGCCCGAAGGTATGTCCGTTTTCTATCCTATCATCCTATGGATGATATTGGGCAACGGGTTCCGTTATGGTGTCCGTTGGCTGTTTGTCGCTTCGATCTTGTCGACGATAACTTTCGGATTTGTCGTTTTATCGACGCAATATTGGCAGCACAACCTGACACTCGGACTAGGGCTCGTCTTGGCCTTGTTGGTCATACCAGCCTATTGCTCGACACTAATCCGCAAAATTTCGCACGCAAAGGAACAGGCAGAAGCCGCCAGCAAGGCCAAAAGCTATTTCCTTGCCAGCGTCAGTCACGAATTGCGAACGCCGCTGAATGCAATTATCGGTTATGGCAACCACTTACGCCAATCCGAAATGCCCCGCAGCCAAAAGGAAATGGTTGAGGCAAGCGTACTGGCCGGTGAACACCTGCTTCACCTTATCGAACAACTTATCGAGGTGGCAAAAAGCGGTGCCGGCTCTGCACAGGTCAAGACATCGGCGTTCCGACCTACCGAATTGTTGACCGAAATCCGGGACATTATGGCGGTTCGGGTCGAAGATAAAGGATTGAGCCTCCATTTGCAGGCAGAACCGCTCAGCGACCGGATGGTCGATGGACCAACTGACGTGCTGCGTAACATATTGCTCAACCTTGTTGGCAATGCCATCAAGTTTACCGAAGCAGGAAGCATCTCAATACAAAGCGGATTTTCGCTCCGGCAGGGGCAGGAATATATTTGGTTTTCCGTTTCCGATACGGGGATCGGAATAGCCGATGCTGCAATCGAAAGGATCTTCCAACCTTTCCAACAGGCAGATGATACCGTGATGAATCGGTTCGGCGGAACCGGCCTTGGTCTCGCAATCTGCAAACAGCTCGTCGAACAAGTAAACGGGCAGATTACTGCTAGCAGCATTCTGGGGCGCGGAAGCGAGTTTCACATCGAAGTGCCGGTAAGGACAAGAGAGCCCGAAGAGGATGACCAAACCGAGACGACACATGTCGTTCACATGATATCGTTCGGTGATTTGCCACCAGCATTATTGGCCGGTGCACAATCTCTCGATCATATCATGTTGAAGCATGTTCGTTGCCGAACTTCGACTGAGCTTGCATCTGCAATCGCCGATACTGATATCAGCAAATATGAAGTCGCCCTAATCTCACAGGATGTTGCTCAGGATATTGAACCTGATAGCGTAATCTGGAGCAAATTCGCAGAAGCAGAAATTGCTCCGGTTCTTGTTTCAGGTGAGGACGGAATAGAAATTGAGGATATCGCATTACGCGCGGCTTTCGCGTCGATATTGCCGGCAACACCAAATTTTGCTGAATTGCGCAGCGCAATCCGGATTGGCTGTTCTTTTGCGCGCCACTTCCGGCCAACGCATGATGCTGAAATTTCGGCAATCTCTGTGTATCAAGCAAAAAAAATACTCGTCGCCGATGATAACCGCACCAATCGCAACGTCTTGGGTGCCATTCTAGGATCAGCAGGTCACGACGTAACAATGGTTACCGATGGCGACGAAGCTCTAGATGCGCTCGAAGGCGGCAACTTCGACATATTGCTGCTCGACATCAATATGCCCCGACTGAACGGCATCGACGCTTGCACCATGTGGCGCCAGATCGAAGGTGGCAGACACCATCTCCCTATAATCGGCGTGACCGCGGATGCGACCGCCGAAACCGAACAGCGTTGCAAGAACGCTGGCATGGATTTGCGGCTGACCAAACCGGTCGATGCAAAACTGCTACTATCCACGATCGAACGGCTATGCGGTGAAGATGCCGCAATCGAGGTCAGTGCGAGTGTGCTACCCGATCCTATGAATGTTGTCATACCGATGTCGCGGGGAGACCAGCAGGATACCCAAGTCATTGACCAGGTACAATTTCAGTATCTAATGTCGATCGGCGACAATGCATTTTTGCTGGATATGGTTGACGGTTTTTTCGAGGACGTCGATGAGACAATCGGGCCGCTAAGGCAATCGGTTCACCAAGGCAAAGTGCACGATTTCCGGTTTTATGCGCATGCCATCAAGAGCTCGAGCAACAATATGGGCGCAATTGTTCTTGCCGAGCTTTGTGGTCATCTTGAAAAAATAACCGAAGGCGATTTCGACGACCGCCGTTTCGGGTATTTGGCCAAAATTGAAGCTGAACTTACACGAGCCGTGGATGCATTAAAAATGCTTACGGCAAACAGTGCAGCCGCACCAATACAAAGCATCGTCAGGTAGCGGCTTTCAAGCTCCGCTGGATGCGCCGTTCCTGGGCATCCGCCAACCGCTCCATTTTTCGGACATCGGCCTCGGTTAGTGTCATGGCAGTTTCGGCCCAAATATTGGTTATGCGCAATAGCTCTTCCAGTTCGACCGGGTTCGAAACCCTTCTTGCCAGATAAACAGCACGTTCGGCAGCGAACCTGGATTGCCCCCGTTTGCAATAATCGACAATAGCCGCCTCTCCCTGGCCATCCTCGACAAGTATATCGACAATGCCCAATTCGTGGAGTTCTTCTGCGCTGTAGATCTTGCCTTCCAATATAAATTTTTCTGCCATCTTCCGGCCTACACGGCGGACTAGAAAGCTGTATGCACCCATCCCGGGGAAAAGATTGAAAATGATCTCCGGCAGCCCCATCCGTGCACTGCGTTCGGCAACAAGAATGTCGAAAGCCAACGCGTGCTCGAAACCACCGCCCAGTGCATCTCCCTGCACGAGCGCCATCGTGATAATCGGTGCCCCGAAACCGTGCGAGTTGGCAAATTGCATCCGCACACAGGTCTCTGCATAGGCGCGCATCGCCGCCAGATCGCGGGTGCGAATACAATCGGCAAAATGCCTGAGATCGCCGCCCAAATTGTATATTCCGGGCGTTTTTGAACCACATACGAAATAGCGCAAATCGTCGGGGCCGCCATTCGCCGGCATCGCATAATTGTTGGCGATCCAGTCCTGAACCTGCTGAATTTCAGCGCCCAGGCTATATGTGTAACTGGGTCGGCCGGTCTGGTCCATGAAGCACCAGAAAATCCGGTCATCATGATCGTGCCTTACCGAGATCTCACGGAAATTGCGTCCCGTAATCGGAACACCCAGTATACGTTCCTGCAATGCAGGCGTCATTTTTTCAACGGCGCCATCAATGACGCGGGAGTGGAATGCCATAAAGCCCCCGATAAATCAGTGTATGGCCACCCCAACCATACTGAGCTTCTTAGCACAAATGGCGCAAAATCAAGCTGAAAAATTTTCACGCCGCGGCAAAGGAGCCCAATCGGCAAAATTAATTATTCTGGGTCAATAGATACACTAGCGGCGTCAACAGTGGTGGTACCACTTGCAACGCATCCTTGAACAGACGCCGTGCTTTTGAATCGCCGACGACCACAACGTCGTTCGCAAAAACCTCCGGATCGTTGTAGTTGCCGCGACGAATAGCAGTTAAATTATACAAAGCAGCCATTTTCTGGCCATTTACCGTCCGGAAAATCACAACATCGTCGAGCT
This sequence comes from Sphingomonadales bacterium, assembly GCA_031400695.1. GTDB lineage: Bacteria > Pseudomonadota > Alphaproteobacteria > Sphingomonadales > Sphingomonadaceae > Sphingorhabdus_B. The sequence continues at coordinate 9,232 of JANNQI010000063.1, forward strand.
TGGCAAACTCGGAAGCACCCTTTGCAACAGCCACCGCCCGCATCAACGTCATTTTCCCAATTACCGGATAAAGACCGGGTTCGCGCACTTGACCATCGATCGTGACCACCTGGCTAACCGTTTCCTTCAGGTTTACCGTAACTTGCGGATCGCGCACATATTGCCCGCGCAGCCGGCTCTCAATTTCTTCTTCAAGCTCTCCTGGCGTTTTGCCGGCAGCTTCCATGATACCTGCCAACGGAAACGATATCCGACCGCCCGCGTCGGTCTGCACTTCCTGCTTGCTGAGTTCCTCAATTCCAAAAACGTCAATGGTAAGCTTGTCGAAAGGCCCAATCAGATAAGGACGATTTTGTTCGAACAGGTCGAGCCGTGTGGGTTCGGGAAGAACGTCGCTTTCAACAACCTTTACGTCGGATGTAGAACCGACGCCACCCAGTTGCGAGCTTCCGCACGAAGCAAGTGCGGTGGAAAGCAAAAGTAGCAAGAATCGGTTACGCATTTTCAAATCCCAAAATCGGTCGTGAACGTCTGCTAGCGAACGGAGCCATCTAAAGCCACCCCTTTTGATGGCGGATGACTAGATTGAAAACTGGCGGAGAGATAGGGATTCGAACCCTAGGTACCGTCACCGGCACGCCGCATTTCGAGTGCGGTGCTTTCGACCACTCAGCCATCTCTCCGCATGTCAAAGGGGCTGGTCGGTGCCGGAAATCCGGCGCGCCCCGATGGCAGAGCGGGGCCATTAACCGATGTTTTTGGCTTTGCCAAGCGCAAGGTTGATTTGACGGCAATTCGATATGATATAAGTATCATGAAACCAGTTCTTCCACCCGAAATAGCCGAAGCGCAATTCACTATTGGCGATGTCGTGCGCCACCGTATCTTCGATTTTCGCGGGGTAGTGTTCGACGTCGATCCGGTTTTTGCAAATAGCGACGAGTGGTACCAGTCGATCCCGGAATCGGTGCGCCCGGCCAAGGACCAGCCTTTTTACCATCTTTTCGCTGAGAATGCCGACAGCAGCTATATCGCCTATGTCAGCCAGCAGAACCTGTTACCCGATGTCGAGCATGGGCCGATCACCCATCCCGGAATAGACGCTGTGTTTGAAGGCTGGACCGGTACGCGTTACGAAATGAAGCGGATGATGCGTCAGTGAGTTGACGATGGCGGCATTGCCGCGATCCAGTCCTCCAGCAATTTTACGCCCTCGTCATGCACCGCGGCGCGGCCCAGTTCTGGCATTGCAATGCCGGGGTCTGTGCTTTTCATACGAGCCACGAGAATCGAACGTTCGGGCATTCCCTGCTCGATGATGAAGTCGAGGTCGCCGCTCGCCCTGCCCGCGGCCACCGGACGCTTGCCGATACCGTAAGCTGCCGCGTCCTTGGCCGAACCGTCGAGGAACAGCCCACTGTTGCTCGCCGAGCCCTTGGCGGCGTGGCAATGTCCACAATTGACGCGCAGATATGCCTGTGCGCGTTGGTGCAATGTGCCGCTTTTGGGATCGTTCCATTTGGCTTCGACGCGCGCAGGCTTCGTGCCCATTAGCTTTTGGGCATCGCCTTTTCTTGGGAAAACCATATTCTGCACGAAGGGGCCGATCGGCATGATTGCATCGCTCGACGAATGACACTGCTTGCACTGGTTCTTGTTAGGGACGGCATAGCTGATTGCCATTTTTCTGCCTTGGTGCGCAAATTGGACCGGCAACCGTGTGCCGCCGACGCGGAGGTCGGCATCGCTGCCATCCGCGCGCCATACATAGGGTAAAGCAACCCAACCCTCGGTACGATGGAGCAGTAGCCGGGTCTCCAGTAACCGCAATTTGCCGTTGCTTTCCGGATAGCCGAAACTTTTAACCAACGCAGCGCCGACCGGAAAAGCAATTTTGCCATCCTCGCGCGCCTCGATTTTCGTCCCTACAGGCAGATAAATGAAGCGCTGCTTTTCGGCATAATCCGAAAACAAAGGGTTACGCAGTTCATAGGGTACGAGTCGCGCCGACGGCCTATCCGCGCCGCCCTCGAAAAAACCAAATGCGGAAAGCTGCGCGGGATTGGCTTGACTGCTTATAGCGACATCGGAAACTCCCGTTTGCGATGCCGACGACGCGACAGTCGCTGCGAACAACGCACATGCCGACAGCAGGATACGCATCAGCGGACGGCCGCCTCCATTGCCTCGGGCAGTTTAATCGCAGGCAACGCTAATGGTCGCGATGTCGCAGGCGCAAGTGGTGCTGGCTTTGCAGTGGCCGGGTCGGCCATGATATCAGTCAGGCCAAGCGACAGCGCAGGCACACTGTCCATGATGATCGGCGCTTTGCTTGCCCCGCCCGCTCCGTCCCAGAAGATGGCCGGAAAACTACCGCCCATTGCTGCGGCGATTTCCGCGCCGCCGCGAAATTTGGGGTCCCATCCGGCGCGGCCGTGCTGGTTATCCCAGATAACTACATTTTGCGGCAAAGGATCGTAGGTCGCATCCTTATGTTCGAACCGATATCCGACGACCATGATGTTGGTAGTACCGTTCTCGCCGATCACGTTGTCAAACACTTCCACATTGCGATTGGCCATGACCATCACCCCAGTACCGGTTGGCACATTGGCGACGATGTTGCCTTTTGGCGCAAAATTGGGAGTCATGTTGTCGACGATGATATTGTCGAAGACACGGACGTTTCGCCCGCCCATTTGGGGTAGGTTAGGCAGGTCAAAAATCAGGACGCCGCCGGTATTGTGCGTCGCGATGTTATCGTGGACGTCAGCGTCATAGCTATTCTCGATCTCGATGCCCGCGACATTTTCGGTCACGATCGAATCGCGCACGATGATGTTGCGCGACTGGCCAACATAAATGCCAGCATCTGACGCTCCCCGCACGATGACGGAATCCACGAGCACATCTTTACTCTCGACCGGATAGACCCCGTACGCGCCGTTGCTTTCCTTCGGCCCTCCCGTCCATTCGACGCGGAGTTTGTGATAGACAATGCGGTCTGCGCCTTTCGATTTGATGCCGTCGCCCTTGCTGTTCTCCACCGCAAAATCTCGCAGGATGACATCATCCGAAGTCACCAGAAGCCCCTCGCCCGCGCCTTGCTGGCCGGAGAAATCAAGTATGCTTTGCTGCGCGCCCTGCCCCTTGAACGTGACTTTATTGACATCGAGCGACAGGCCGTCGGTCAGCACAAACTTGCCCGCTGCCAACTCGACGATATCGCCCGGCTCAGCGGCAATCAAGGCCTCCTGCAATCGTTCCTGCGCGCCGTCACCTGGCGTGACATTTATCGTTTTTGCATATGCGGGTTGGACAAGCGCGCACAAGGCTGCGCTGGCGATAGCGATTTTCCTCATCCTCATGGCGCGGAGGATGGCGGAACAATAGCCGCTTGCCAAGTAGCTTTAAGCAGCGGCGCCTATTATCCACTCGACGCCCGCGTCGGAATGGATTTCGGTGCTGTCGTAGATTGGCAGAACATTCGCCTTGGTATCAACAATCATGTCGAGTTCGGTGCAGCCCAAAACTACTGCCTTGATCCCTTCCTGGTCGATTTCGGTGATGATTGTCTTCAGCAAACGCTCAGATGTCCGGGATATCTTGCCGACCATCAGTTCCTCATAGATGATCCGGTCGAGGTCCTTCACATCATCCATTTCAGCGGGCAACAGGGTGACACCGTGCTTCACCAAGCGTTGCCGATACCAGTTTTCAGCCATCACATTAGCAGTTCCGAGCAATGCCGCGGACTGGATGCCGTCAGCCTTCATCTTCGCGCCAACCGCATCGGCAATGTGGATTACAGGGACCGCCACAGCTTCGGAAACGCGGTCATGCACCTTATGCATGCTGTTAGCGCAAATGAGAATTGCTGTTGCGCCGGCAATTTCCAGACGCTTGGCTGCGTCTATCAGTACGTTGGCCACATGATCCCAGTCGGCATCGCTGCTGGCCATCCGGATGTCGCAAAAGTTCAGGCTTTCGATAATCAGCGGCGCGTTACACGTGCCCTCAGTGCGGCGAACGACCTGCTGGTTGATCCGCTTGTAATAGGCTTCGGTCGAATACCAGCTCATTCCGCCGATCAGGCCCAATTTACGCATTTGTTGTTCCTATAATGCAAGCGTCGCCCCGGATAGGCCCGGAGCGACGCAATATTTGTTAACGATTAGCCTGAACGCGGTCAGTGCTGCAAGGCTTTGACGATATCCTCGCACATCTTTTTTGCATCCGCGAGCAGCATCATCGTTTGGTCCATGTAGAAAACGTCATTGTCGACACCGGCATAGCCGACCCCGCCCATCGAGCGCTTAATGAAGAACACGGTCTTGGCCTTATCCACGTCGAACACAGGCATGCCGTAAATCGGCGATGTCTTGTCGGTTTTGGCCGCCGGGTTGACCACGTCATTCGCGCCGATGATGAAAGCCACATCGGTCTGGGCAAATTCACTGTTGATGTCCTCAAGCTCGAATACCTCGTCATAAGGAACCTGCGCCTCGGCGAGCAGCACATTCATATGGCCCGGCATACGTCCGGCGACAGGGTGAATGGCATATTTGACCTTCACGCCCTGTTTTTTCAGGACATCGGCCATTTCGCGCAAGATATGCTGCGCCTGCGCGACCGCCATCCCGTAACCGGGAACGATGATCACGCTTTCTGCCTGCTGCATCATATAGGCCGCATCTTCGGCGGAACCGCGCTTCCACGGGCGGTCAGTCTTGGCCTCGCCACCGCTCGATGCTACTGCGCCAAAGCCGCCCGCGATAACGCTGATGAAGCTGCGGTTCATGGCCTTGCACATGATGTAGGACAAGATTGCGCCCGATGAGCCGACCAACGCGCCGGTTATAATCATGGCGGTATTGTGCAACGTAAAGCCCATCGCGGCGGCCGCCCAGCCCGAATAGCTGTTGAGCATAGACACAACCACCGGCATGTCGGCGCCGCCGATTGGGATAATAAGCAGAAAGCCGATAAGGAATGCGAGTGCGGTGATCGTCCAGAAAATCCAAGGACTTTGGTCGATGGTAAAATAGCCAATCAACCCAAGGATTGCTGCCAAGGTCCCGAGGTTGATAACATGGCGCAGCGGCAGCAAAATCGGAGCGCCCGACATCTTGCCAGCCAGTTTCAGGAAGGCGATAACCGATCCGGAGAATGTGATCGCACCGATCGCGATGCCAAGACCCATTTCGACGCGGCTGACGGGGCTAATCATCCCGTCCGCGCCGTTAATCCCGAACGCCTCGGGGTTCAAAAACGCAGCAGCAGCAACCAGCACTGCGGCCATGCCAACGAGACTATGGAACGCTGCCACCAATTGCGGCATATCGGTCATCGCAATCTTGCGCGCCGTCACCCAACCAATGCCGCCGCCAATGGCTATCGCACCGACGATTTCTACTATCGAAGCCACCTCGTGGGTCACCAACGTGGTTACCACCGCAATCAGCATCCCCGCCATACCAAATCGGTTGCCGCGCTGCGAGGTTGCGGGCGACGAAAGCCCACGCAAAGCCAAAATAAAGAACACGCCCGATATCAGATAAGCGAGCATCACCCATGAGGGAGGAGCAGCATGTTCCAATTTAGCGCTCCTTCTTCTTGTACATCGCCAACATCCGCGCCGTCACCGCGAAACCGCCGAAGATGTTCACGCTGGCCATTGCCACCGCAATCAAGCCCAACCATTTAGATGTAGGCGACCCCGCCGCTGCGGACGCAATCAACGCGCCAACAATGATCACCGAAGAAATCGCATTTGTCACCGCCATCAAAGGCGTGTGCAAGGCGGGGGTGACTGACCACACGACATAATAGCCGACAAAACAGGCCATTACGAAGATCGATAGGATTGAAATGAAGTCCATTATGTCCCTAATTCCCTATATCGTCAAAAAACGCTTCATCGATTGACACTTCCTCAACAAGCCTCACTTTTACTCCGAGGCTTTGCTCTTTGAGCAACAAGCAAAGAGCTTCGCCATCGATAAGGTCTATCGCTGGCGCACCGTCGCGCGTCGCTTCTTTCCGAGCATCGGGAGTAAAAGTACCGGTTGTGATTACAAGGCCCTTATCCGCCCGACCTTGCATAGCACCGCGAAAATCTCGAATAACTGACGAACCTACTGAGCCTTGATATCGTTTGCATTGAAACAATACATGAAAAGAAACTAGGTTTACCCGAAGCACTCCTTGACCATCAATGCCCCCATCGCCGGATTTTCCAGTTACTTCTACTCTAGTAAATCCGCTTTCGCGTAATAAGCGCTGACATACCCGCTCAAATGCCGACGGCGTTATCTGTAATAGCTTCGCTAAAAGCAGATCTGACCAATCCAACAAGCTTTCTTCTAAACCTTCATCATCTTCACCGGAAATTAAGGGAGAAATCTTCGCTCGCGCTGCCAATTGCTCTGCTCTTCTTACCCTTTTCGCATCTCGTATGGCACGTTGAATGTCTTCAAAAGATGTGTCCGCTGCTGCACGCCCAGCCTCCGTAAGAACCCAAACTCCACGGTTATCGTTCGCCAAAAAGTTAGGAAATTTTAGATAGCTGCGAGCCCACGACATTTTATCGGTAATGATGTTATCGCCACTTACCTCATAAGTTTGGTCCAAGTCTTCTTGGGAAAAGTTGAACTTACCGATTAGGTGCTCCTCTATCTCTTCAATTGAAGCAGACCCGCCCAAGTCCCGCAAAACGTGCAGCGTTGGTAGATAAAAATCATCCTTTCTGATTTCGGCAACGTTCAACCCAACAGCCTCTCGTTCACCACCTTGCCGTCTTTGGTCAGGCGTATCGCGGCGGTAATTTCATCATCATCCGGCAAAACCGGCCTCCCCGCTTCCTTGTCCCAAAATGCCGACAGGAAGTTGAAAAGGTTACGCGAGAATAGTGCCGAAGTATCCGCCGCCAGATGCGCAGGCGTGTTGGCGTAGCCGATGATTTTCACGCCATGTTTGACCACGACTTCGTCCGCTTTCGAACCCTCGACATTGCCGCCTTGGGCAACCGCGAGGTCAAAAATTACCGAACCCGGCTTCATTGTCTTGATTTGCGCGTCGGACACCAGACGCGGTGCCGGACGTCCGGGAATGAGTGCAGTGGTAATCACAATGTCCTGCTTGGCAATGTGCGCAGAAACCAGTTCGGCCTGCGCAGCCTTATATTCCTCGGACATTTCGGTCGCGTAGCCGCCAGCGCCCTCGCCTTCGATACCCGCAACATTCTCGACAAATATTGCCTTAGCGCCCAGGGATTCAATTTGCTCCTTGGTCGCGCTCCGCACATCGGTCGCCGAAACTTGCGCACCCAGTCGCCGCGCAGTCGCAATCGCCTGGAGCCCTGCAACACCGACGCCCATGATAAACGCCTTGGCCGCACTCACCGTGCCTGCAGCCGTCATCATCATCGGGAAAGCACGGCCATAGACCGATGCCGCCTCAATAACCGCTTTGTATCCCGAGAGGTTCGACTGCGACGACAAGATATCCATCGATTGCGCACGGGTGATACGCGGCATGAATTCCATTGCCAGCGCCTCGACACCCGCCTTCGCATATTCATCGACGCGCGTGCGCTGGCCGAATGGGTCGAGCCCGGCAACCAGCCATGCCCCCGCCTTCATACCCTTCAACGCTTTCGGGTCAGGCCCCTGCACGCCAAGGATGATATCCGCATCTTTGAGCGTCGCCGCAGCAGCAGCAACCGAAGCCCCCATCGCCTCATACTCAGCGTCGCTAACAGATGCAGACAGCCCTGCGCCCATTTCAACTGCGACACTCGCGCCGAGGCCGATAAACTTTTTGACCGTTTCAGGCGACGCAGCAACGCGCGTCTCGCCAGCGGCGGTTTCCTTCAATACGGCAATTTTCACCACGTCAAGCGGCGCGGCTGGCGATGATCGCGACGACCAATATCGTGGTGATGGCGGCTGCTATCGTGCCCCATTTGAAAACCGTATTGAATATCGCATAGCTATCTTTCGCCTGCCCCATATCCTGTTGGTCTGCCATAATTTCCTCCATCGACAATTAGACCTCTAGGTAGCGCCTTAACCGCTGAATTTCATATGCTCAAGCCGCAGCAGGAAAGAAAATACTCTGCCTGCTTAATCGGGTCTTTACCGTTTCCCGTTACCACAATTTTCCTTGAACCTGTTCATGGACGGTGGATGCTAGAACGCGAGACCAGATTATTGATGCTTGTCGATGACGAGCCGGCGCAGTGCCGGTTGCTGTCGGCTATCGCGTCACGCGCCGGATGGCGGACGGTTTTCGCACGCGACGCCGAAACCGCGATTGCCATGCTAGGTACGCAGGACGGGATGATGCTTGATGCGATCATCCTCGACCAATGGGTCCCGGGCTCCGATTCGGCCTCGCTTATAGCCGAACTTAAATCGCGCCGCCCCGCTTTGCCGATCTTGCTCCTCACCGCCATCGGTTCCAATGAAGCCGCCATTGATGCCATGCGCGCTGGGGCTTCGGACTATATCATCAAGCCTGTTGCCGCCGAACGGCTAATCGCGGCGCTCAGCATGGCATCTGATAAAAGCAAGGAGTTCGGCGAACTTCAACCGATGACCGAAAAGATTACGCAACCATTGGAGTTCGAAGAAATCATCGGTTCCGCTCCCGCCTTCCGCACCGCGCTTGCTATTGCTGCCAAGGCCGCTCGCAGCCGCGCGCCGATCTTTATCGAAGGCGAATCGGGCGTCGGCAAGGAAGTGGTGGCCGACGCAATCTACGCCGCCAGCCCACGTTCGAAACTGCCCTTCCTTAAAGTCAATTGCGGCGCATTGTCTCCGAGCCTTCTTGATTCTGTTCTGTTCGGCCACGAGAAGGACGCATTTGCAGGAGCTTTCGACCGCCGGATCGGTATTTTCCAGCAGGCCGAGGGCGGCACGGTTTTCCTCGACGAGGTAGACCATTTGCCGCCAGAAACGCAGGTCCGGCTTGTCCGCCTGCTCACGCAAAATGAAATCCAGCCCTTGGGCGCAGCGCATAGCTATCGCATTGACGTGCGCCTAATTTCTGCAAGCAACAGCAACCTTGCAGAAAAGCTGAAAAGCGGGGATTTCCGCGAGGACCTTTATTACCGGCTCAATGTCATCCAACTCACCATCCCGCCGCTGCGCGAACGCACAAGCGACATTCCCGCCCTTGCCCGCCATTTCTTGGGCCGCATGGCAAGCCAGCCCGGCTTGCGCAGCCTCGGCATAACCGACGAAGCGCTAACAATGCTGCGGGGCTATAGCTGGCCCGGCAATGTCCGGCAGTTACAAAGTGCTTTGTTCCGCGCGGCTGTTTTGTGCGAGCGCGATGCACTGACACCCGAAGAATTCCCCCAGATTTCGGCTGCTGTCGGTGTCCCCGGCAATGGTGGTTCGAATGGCGCTGGTGCAAATGACGGCATCGGCGTGACTCTCTACGAAGCCGACGGCAATATGCGTCCGCTGGAAGAAATCGAAGCCGACGTCATTCGCCTTGCCATCGGCCATTATCGCGGTCGCATGACGGAAGTTGCACGGCGATTGGGTATTGGACGTTCTACGCTATACCGCAAACTTGCAGACCTGGGGATTAGCGACGTCGCTTAATTGCGACCCATGATCGCGGTGGTTATCCAGTAACCGACCACCGACGCCGATCCGGTCAGAAACGTTCCCCACATGATATCGAGCACGGTCACCTTTGTACTCCACACCTTCATCGTCGCATGGTTGGTGAGATCATAGGTCATATAGCAGAAGAATCCGAGCAACGCCCCCCAAAGCAGCGCCGTGTGCCATTTTCCGCTTTGCAATGCAGGTCCGACCGCGAAGATCATCATACCCAGAATGTAGAGCAGATAGAAAATCACCGCCGGCCCCATGCGGAACCCGCCCTTCATCATCAACTCGCCGATTTCAGGTTGATAGAGCCGCGTATACATATTGCGCAGCCAAATGCTGTCGATTGCGGCAAAGGCGATACCGGTTGCGATGTAACCGACGATATATTTAGCGATCATGTTGCCTTTCCGCCCGATTACGCCCTTGCTGTCAAGGCCGCATCGCGCAATCCGCGCCAGACCTGCACGGCTTGCACGGTTTCGACGGCATCGTGGACCCGCACGATATGCGCGCCCTGTTCGATCGCTTTCATGGCAAGGAAGATTGAGCCGCCCAATCGCGCCTCGACCGGTGCCTCGTTGGACAGTGCACCGATCATCCGTTTGCGGCTCGCGCCAAACAGGATTGGGCAGCCAAGGCCGTGGTAGATAGAAAGACTGTTAACGATAGCGAGGTTGTCGGCGAGCGACTTGCCGAAACCGATGCCCGGATCGACCAGGATCTTGTCCCGCGAAATTCCCGCCGCTTCGACCGCGTTCACCCGCTCTTCAAGCCAATCGAACACGTTGGTGACGACATCGTCATAGTCGCCCCCCTTGTGGGGGTCAGTGCCGTGGCTCGGCGCGTGCATCAGGACTACAGGCACATTTAACGCCTTTGCGACTTCGAGCGAACGGTCATCGAACAGCAGCGCCGAAATATCGTTGATCATCGCGGCCCCTGCGGCCACAGCGGTTTCCATCACCGCCGCCTTGCGCGTGTCTATCGAAATGGCAGTGCCCGATGCGGCCAAACGCTTGATCAGTGGCTCCACGCGGGCAATTTCGTCGCCCTCCCAGACCAACGGCGCTCCGGGACGGGTGGATTCACCGCCAATGTCAATTATCGCTGCACCGGCCCTTGTCATGGCGAAAGCCGCTTCCACTGCAGCCTCGATGTCGGCGTTTTTACCGCCATCAGAGAAACTGTCGGGCGTCTTGTTGATGATACCCATCACTTGCGGCTGGTCGAGACGAACATTGCGCTCGCCCAACTGAAGTGCAGAGCGCGGTGCGGTTATCCGTGCATGGAGCAGATTGCAGCGTGCCTGCTTGTCGGTGGAAAGCCCAGCGACAAAACCTTCCCAATGCCGAACGTCGATTACGCACCGGGTGGTCGTTTCGCCCGTGCGATCGATCACCTCGACTTGCGAAAACCACAGCATCGTACCTGCGAGCCGAGCACTTTCGCCATCGTGGCGTTGCGGGCTGTCGATAAAACCGGTCGGTCTGAGATAAAGGTCGGTCACGGCTCAGTGGCGAGCAGGTAAGTCTGACGCAAATCGTCGATCGGCTTCATCGCTCCATCGGGCGCGTCATAATGCCAATAGGTCCAGCCATTGCAGCTCGGCGCATTCTGGATTGTCGAGCCAACCTTGTGGATCGAACCATCAACCGCTCCACAGCCAAGCGAGCCATCGGCGCGCACGGTCGCCTCGAACTGCCGCTTCTTGTCATAGAGTTTTGCGCCGGGATTCAGATAACCCGCCTCGACCAATTGCCCGAAGGCAACTTTAGGCGCAGCTTTGGGCGATTGCATCGTCTTCAGCGCGCTTTCATCGAGAGGCAGCGCCGCAGCGATCCGCTCTTCTGCGACTTCACAATAAACGGCCTCCCGCTCGCAACCGATCCAGTCGCGCCCCAGACGCCGGGCAACCGCTCCGGTCGTTCCGGTCCCGAAAAACGGGTCGAGCACGACATCACCCGGCTTTGTGCAGGCGAGCAATATGCGATACAGTAACGCTTCGGGTTTCTGCGTAGGATGCGCTTTGGTCCCATTACGCTTCAACCGCTCCTGCCCGCCACAAATCGGGATCAGCCAGTCAGAGCGCATCTGCAATTCATCGTTGAGCGTCTTCATCGCGCGATAATTGAACGTATATTTCGACTTATCGCTTTTCGACGCCCAAATTAAGGTTTCGTGCGCATTGGTGAAGCGGGTACCTTTGAAATTCGGCATCGGGTTCGATTTGCGCCAGACGATATCGTTCAAAATCCAGTAACCCGCATCCTGCACCGCCGTGCCGACGCGAAAGATGTTATGATAGCTGCCGATAACCCAAAGCGAACCGTTCGGTTTCAGGATGCGCCGCGCCTCGGCCAACCATTCGCGCGTGAACTTGTCATAAACGGCGAAGCTGGAAAACTTGTCCCAGTCGTCATTGACCGCGTCGACCTTGCTGTTGTCGGGCCGAAGCAAATCGCCGCCAAGCTGCAGATTATAAGGCGGGTCGGCGAACACCATATCGATGCACGCATCGGGCAGTGAGCGCATTGCTGCGATGCAATCCATGCGCAATATCTGATTGAGCGGCAACGCGTGCTGCTCGACAGCGCGCAATTTTGTCGCTGGCTTTATCCGTTCGAGTACACCCATTGCCCGCTCCCGTTGGCGTTGAAGCGGCTGCGATGAGTCCTCCAAAGCTTAACGTCAAGGCCGTTAATCTGCACTAAAGCTGGTAATATATGGTTAACGGCCCAGCATATAGCCGGAACGAAACGAGTCCGGCACAAGATATGGAGTCTGGAAATTCCGATGGGACTCAACCGGTGGTGGTGTTGCCCTAAGGACTCACCATCAAAGATTTTACAGCCGGTTATACCAAAAGCATCTGCGCAACCGGCGCAAAGCTTTTGCGGTGCAGTGGCGTTGGTCCCAAGCGCCGCAGCGCATCCATATGCACCGCAGCGCCATAACCTTTGTTCGACGCCCATCCATAACCTGGGTAATAGGCATCGGCAGCCACCATCATCCGGTCGCGATGCTCCTTGGCGATAATGCTGGCGGCGGAGATGCAGGGATGAATAGCGTCCCCGCCAATAATAGCCTCGGCACGATATTGCCAACGCGGTAGGCGGTTGCCGTCGACCATGACGAGCTTCGGCACCACATCCAGGGCCTCAACCGCACGGGTCATCGCGAGCATGGTTGCTTGCAGAATGTTGAGCGCGTCGATTTCCTCGACCGAGCACAGGCCCACCGCCCAAAGGCATTTCGCCTTGATCTGCGCTTCCAGTTCGCGACGCCTTTTAGCTGTCAGCTTCTTGCTGTCATCAAGGCCTACAATGCCGCCCTCACAAAGCACAACGGCGGCAGCAACGACCGGTCCTGCCAGAGGTCCCCGTCCCGCCTCATCTACACCGACAATCATATCCGCCAAGCAGGATAGCGCCGGTTCTCTCCGGCACCATACAAGCACACCACATTCCCTGCCGGATCGAGCAGTCGCGCCTCGCGCCAGCCCCATTCTTCATCCTGCGGCATTTGCTCGAACGCATAGCCTTGGCTGACAAGTTCGGTCACCCAAGCATCGAGGCGCTTGCTCTCGAAATAGACGACGGTCGAAGTCGAAACCTCCTCGCTAGCGTGGATGGAAAAGGTCACGCCATTGGGTACCTCGAATCGCGCATAGCCGTTGGACGGACTATCGACGATCTGTTGAAGGCCCAGCGCTTTGTAAAAATCAACCGATGAACCGTAATCCCGGCAACCAACAGTGACTTGGTTTAGCGATGGTCCGGACACCATCGCGTCTTCGCGTACCGACTGGTGCCCCATCGGGCCATGCCCTTGCCCCAGTCCCGGCGCATCGAGCAGCGCAAGGCGGACGAGCAACCGCGCTCGTTCTATCGCGGGAATCAGATCCAGTCCCTGCCCCAAACCGGTTGCAATCGCGGTCGCCAAGGTGCAGCCCGTCCCGTGCGTGCTACGCGTTTCGATGCGCGGATCGCTCCACCTCGTGTCTTGCTCCGCTGCAATGTGCAACTCGTCGACAATCTCATCCTCTCCTGAATGTCCGCCCTTTATGAGCAATGGTATGCGGCGAGCCAACAACGCTTCTTTTCCCCCCAAAGCCTTTAACTCAGGCAAATTGGGCGTCGTCAGAGTCGCCAACCGCATCAGCCGTTCAAAAGCCGAAATTGTGTCCGCATCGGCCAAAACCGCGCCACTGGTTGCTACCATCACGGGATCGAACACGATAGGGCATGACAATTCCGAAAGGCTATCCGCCACCGCATGCGCGGTATCGGCGCAACCGATCATCCCGACTTTTACGGCATCTACACCTATATCGCTGACGACAGCGGCGATCTGGTCCACCACAATCTGCGTTGGCACCATATGCATCGCATCGACGCCAAGCGTGTTCTGCGCAGTTATGGCCGTAACAGCCGTCATCGCATGACCGCCAAGCATAGTGACGGTCTTGATATCTGCCTGAATGCCTGCCCCACCGCCGCTGTCGGAACCGGCAATAATCAGGATACGAGCGGTTTTGTCAGAGTGCATCACCCAGCTGCGGCCCGCACCGCATCGCAAATGCCATCGACCACCCGCTCGACCTGGGCCGCGTCGTCGCCTTCGGCCATGACGCGAATGACAGGCTCGGTACCAGACGGACGAATGACGAGGCGCCCAGTGCCTGCGAGTTCCATTTCGGCGCTGGCGATTGCCAACTGCACTTCTTTATTCTCAAGAGGCTTGCCGCCCGAAAAACGCACATTCTTCAATAGTTGCGGCACCGGGTCGAACAAATGCAGCAATTCGCTTGCCGGTTTGCCGCTCTCCACCAGTTGTGCAAGCACCAGAAGCGCGGCAATCGTACCGTCTCCTGTTGTCGCATGATCAAGCATTATCATATGCCCCGACTGCTCGCCGCCGACATTCATTCCGTGACGCCGCATTTCCTCTAACACATAGCGGTCGCCGACCTTGGCACGAACCAGCTTCAAATGCTGGCTTTCAAGATATCGCTCTAGTCCCAGGTTCGACATAACCGTCGCGACAATACCGTCGCCGGTTAGCTTGCCAGCGCGGCTCATCGCCGTGCCGAGCAGCGCCATTATCTGGTCGCCATCGACCGCTCGGCCTTTTTCGTCGACTACGATCAAGCGGTCCGCGTCGCCATCGAGTGCAATACCGATATCTGCTCCCGATGAAACGACCGTTTCCTGCAATGTTGTTATATGGGTCGAGCCGACCTTGTCGTTGATATTCTTGCCGTTGGGTGAAACCCCGATCGGTGTGACCTTTGCGCCCAACTCCCAAATCGCCGTTGGCGCAACTTGATATGCTGCACCATTCGCACAGTCGAGCACGACATGAAGTCCATCGAAGCGGATATGTTCTGGCACGCAAGCCTTAATCGCGTGAATATAACGCCCACGGCTATCCTCGATCCGTCGCGCGCGGCCAACATCGGGAGCATCGGCAAGCTTGGCCGGTTGATCTAGCAGCGCCTCGATCGCCATTTCGTCGGCGTCGGACAGCTTGAACCCGTCGGGACCGAACAACTTGATCCCGTTGTCCTCATACGGGTTATGGCTTGCCGAAATCATCACACCCAGATCAGCACGCATGGAACGGGTCAGAAGTGCGACTGCAGGGGTCGGGATCGGCCCGAACTGGACAACATCCATACCCACGCTGGTAAAGCCAGCTACTAGGGCATTTTCGATCATATAGCCCGAAAGCCGTGTATCCTTGCCGATGACAACGCGGTGTTTGTGATCGCCGCGCAGGAAATGCGCACCGGCCGCCTGCCCCACTTTCATGGCCATTTCGGGTGTCATCGCGCTGGCGTTTGTTCGGCCTCTGATGCCATCGGTTCCGAAATATTTGCGCGTCATTATCGTTCCTGCTCATGCAGTGGAATCCATATATTCCACGTCCGCGTGCGACTCCCTTGCATGAGCGGCAACTGGCTGGCAAGACCTCACTATATGTCGAACGCTACCCGAATTCTTATCGCCCTTGTCGTCGGTCTTTCGCTCGGCATCCTCGCAGCCGGACAATCGCCCCAATTGGGCGAACAAATAGCCTATTGGCTTGATATAATCGGTTCGCTCTGGCTGAACGGCTTGCGCATGACGGTTGTCCCGCTGGTCGTGGCTTTGCTGATTACCGGCGTTGTAAAAAGTGCGGAAGCAGCGCGTGCCGGACCGATGGCAGCGCGCACCATTACCTGGATCGTGTCGATGATGGTGCTGTCAGCAGCGATGGGCGCATTTTTGACGCCGTTGTTCCTGCAGCTTTGGCCCATGCCCGCGGAAAGCGCGGCAGCATTGCGTTCGGCACTGACCACCGCACCCGCCGTTGCCGACCAACCCGCTTTGCGCGATTTCATTGTGGCGCTGGTTCCGACAAACCCGATTGCGGCAGCATCGAATGACTCAATCCTCCCTCTTCTCATTTTTACTTTGGTTTTCGCCTTTGCCATCACCCGTCTGGCGCAAGGACCACGCGCACAGATGGGCGGGTTTTTCGAGGCGCTGGCCGACGCGATGGTGATCGTAATCGAATGGGTGCTCAAACTTGCACCCATCGGCGTTTTTGCTCTGGCATTCGTTGTCGGCGCGCGCTCGGGTTTCGCAGCCTTGGGCGCAGTTGCACATTACATCGTCATCGTATCGATGGTCGGCATCGTCGTCGGAGCCTTTGCCTATCCGGTCGCTATGTTCGCCGGCAAAATTCGATTCACCGAATATGCACGCCAGATCGCCCCTGTGCAGGCCTTTGCCGTGTCGACGCAATCGTCGCTCGCCAGCCTGCCACTAATGCTCAAAAAAGCTGAAGCATTGGGCGTGCGCGAACAAACCGCCGGCCTTGTGTTGCCGATGGCAGTCGCGCTTTTGCGCGTCACCGGTCCCGCGATGAACCTCGCCGTCGCGCTGTATGTCGCCAACTGGTTCGGTATCGAGCTAGATGCGTTCGACTATAGTTTCGCGATTTTCATCGCCGCATTGACCTCGATGGGCGCCGTCAGCCTGCCCGGCACGGTCAGCTTTGTAACCTCGATTGCACCGATCTGCCTCGCACTCGGCATTCCGATCGAACCATTGGCACTGCTCATCGCAGTCGAGACTCTGCCTGACATTTTCCGTACTACAGGAAACGTCCAGATGGACGTAGCACTCGCCACCGCCATCGAGGCACCCGAAAAGGAGAAAGCCGATGCAGTACCGCAATCTGGGTAATGGCCTGAAAGTGTCGGCAATTGGCGTCGGCTGCATGCCGATGATTAAAGGCGGCAACATCACCTATGGCGAGGATGCCGATCCCGACGAGGCAATTCTTACCATCCACCAAGCCATCGACCTTGGCATCAATTTTTTCGATACGGCGCAGATTTACGGCCCGTTCCAAAACGAGGAACTGGTCGGCGAAGCGATAAAGGGCAAGCGCGACGGTCTGGTGATCGCCAGCAAGTTCGGTTTCAAATTCGACGGCGGCAATATTGTCGGCGTTGATGGCTCAGGAACCAATGCGAAATCCGCTGTTGAAGGCACGTTGAAGCGGCTCGGCATCGATTGTCTCGACCTCTATTACCAGCACCGCGTCGACCCTAATGTGCCGATCGAGGAAACGGTCGGCGCGATGGCCGACCTGATTACCGAAGGCAAAATCAAGCATATCGGGCTGTCTGAAGCCGGGCCGGAAACTTTGCGCCGCGCCGCTGCGGTCGCGCCAATCTCCGCATTACAAAGCGAATATTCGTTATGGGAGCGCGACATTGAGGAGGATATTCTTCCGACCTGCCGTGAACTCGGCATAGGTTTTGTGCCTTATTCGCCTTTGGGACGCGGGTTCCTGACCGGCTCGATTCGCAGCCTTGAAGACCTGCCTGAAAATGACTGGCGCAGGCAGGACCCGCGTTACCAAGGTGACAATTTCGCAGCTAACCTAAAGGTCGTAGATGTCGTTGGCGAAGTCGCTGCAAAACATGGCGCAACCCACGCGCAAATCGCTTTGGCATGGCTGCTGGCGCAAGGTGACGATATCGTCCCCATTCCCGGTTTCAAGCGCCGCGTGACTATGGAGGATAGCGCCAAAGCGGCAGATGTTTCGCTCGATGCCGACGATATGGAAAAGCTGGAGGCCGCCGCGCCACGCGGCGGAACCGCCGGCCCACGCTATGGGGAACGGGGCATGAAAATGGTGAGGCTCTAAAAGCTATACCAGCGGAACAACCCCGCCCCCGCGACACCCAGATAAGGGTGCGCCCAAGTCGCGGCCGCCCACAATATCAATCCGGCCACCCAAGGCCCAAACCCCGCGCGACCCAGCGCCGAAAGCCGCAAGCCGTAGCTTGTCTTGCGAAGCCAAGCGTCCCATTCGACGCCCATAAGTTTGGCCTTCTTAATCTCCTGCGCCTTCGACCCGACCAGTGCGAGGAACACGATGCTGCCGGCAAAGATGAAATTGTCGATACGCGGAGCGACGAGGATATGCGCGACACCCCATAACGCAAAACCCCACATCATCGGGTGCCGAGTCACTCGAAACACGCCGAACGGCTCTTGTGCCGCCAACGCGTCAGGCACGCCCGGCAAAGATGGATTGCGCACAAACGAACCGGAGAACAAAATCGCGGCGAGGAGCGTTAGTGCGCTTGATATGCCCCATATCACGTCACCCGCTGGCCAAAGCGCCTCTCCCTTGGGAACGCGCCCGAACTCGACCACCATCCAGTAAAACAGCGCGAGCGAAACGCCCGAATAGACCAAGGCAAAGCCGCTGGGCCCCAATCGCCATACCATTTGCTTTCGCAAGGGGTGCGACATCAAAAAATGGCTACCGACAAAGGCGGCGCAAGCAAGCCCCAGCATAATATATGAAATCAAAATCCGCTTCTCCCGCCCCCGAGAAAAACTGTCTCTAACAGACCCAATGTTTACCTGTCATAGGCCTTTGGCAAATCACCCTCGGTTGGTCGTGCATATCGGTCACGTAACCGCATCTGCCGGTTGCCGAGCGGTTGTTCGATACCGTCGATGATAACATTGGTGGGCGCGCTCGACAGTTCGAGCGGGTCGCCGTCCCATATGACGACATCACCTGCACGGCCTGCTCTAAGGCTACCATATCGGTCGCCGACCCCCATAATCTCGGCGGGAACCGAACTGATTGCAGCGAACGCCTCGTTCCAGCTAAGCCCAGTCGCACCAGGCACCATCTCAAGGCTGACCAGATTACCAGCATATTGCGTCGTGTAGCGCAACTGGTGCGAATCGCGGTCGTTGATCATACCGATGGCGACCTGAACGCCCGCGTCCTTCATCCGCCCGATATTGCTTTGCGTCGCTCCAAGCATTTCGAACGAAGCGGGAAGGTCGTTTAGTGCCGAGGCAATGACAGGAATACCTGCCTGCGCCAGTTGCGTCGCCACGCGCCAGCCTTCGGTCGCACCGACGAACACCATCTTGATCGCGGGAAAATCGCTCTTCAGCTCGACGAGCCGAAGCATATCATTTGCACCTTCGACGTGGATAAGCAGACGCTGCTCGCCACGAAGAACCGCCAGTAATGCTTTGGCATCTTCGACCTTGAGCAATTCATCATCGAATGCGTTGCGGTTCGCCGCATAATCCTGCGCCTCGCGCAGCATCGCACGGAAATGAAGGTGGTTCCCTGCCCGACTGCCGCCCGAGTTGGCCGCGCCTGCCTCGCCGAATTCGACGAACTGAAAAGCACGCGCCTTGGTCACGGCGTTGCTGTCCGCGCCCAGATCGGCAATCGCGCCTTGCCCTGCAAAGATGCTGTCCGCCGCTTCGGGTGCTACTACCGCGCGGGTCACCCCTGCGCCGCGATTGACAGCGAAGGTCGACCGGAACGGATCAATCGCAGGCGCAATGTCGATCGCAGCGGAAAAACCGCTCTTGCCACCGCTCTTGTCGTTGGTACCATTGACGGCATCGACTTCGGCCAGACCGAGCCGCGTAAAGCCGGCGAAAACTCCCGGTGTAACCCATTTGCCGCTGGCATCGATCTGCCTTGCGCCGGCAGGGATCGCGATGCCTGCCCCAGCGGCCACGATATTGCCGTCGAGGACGACGACTGTGCCGCCATCGATTGGCGCGCTGCCGTCACCAATTACGACTTTACCACCAGTGATTGCAATGGTTTCAGCATGCGCCGGTGCGCCGAGTGCAGCCCATGCTGCTGCTATGAAAAGGAAATGCTTCATTTCACATCTCCTTCACCGGGTTGCCCAAGCTCGAAATCGCTCACCGGACGCCGTTTGGGGTCCTTCGCATCGAACATCAAAGCACCGTCGATCCAGACCTTTTCCGGCCTTGCGTACACACTTAGCGGATTGCCGTTCCACAGCACAACATCGGCCATCTTGCCGGGCTTCAGGCTACCAGTCTTGTCGGATATGCCAAGTGCTTTGGCTGGATTATAGGTCAGCCACTTGATGACTTCAGCGTCCGAAATATTGATACCCATGCGCCGCCCGTCGGCCTGCGCTTTCGCTGCTTCCTGATTCAACCGCTGGATCTGGTTTTCATCGTCCGAATGGATAATCACGCACGCGCCAGTGTTTTGCAGAATTGCAGCATTTTCAGGTATTGCATCATAGGCCTCCATCTTGAAGCCCCACCAATCTGCCCACACTGCCGAGCAGACTCCGTTATCACGCAGCAAATCGGCAATCTTGTAGCTTTCTACGGCATGGTGGAAGGCCGAAACCTTGTATCCAAACTCTTTTGCCATATCGAGCACGATGGCCATTTCGTCGGCGCGGTAGCAGTGGTTCTGGATACTGATTTCGCCATCAAGCACGCCAGCCAGCGTCTCCATGCCGATGTCACGTGTGAAGTCCTTACCGCTGTCACGCTTTTTGCGATATTCCTGCGCCTTAACCCATGTCTGGCGGTTCACCGCGACATTACCCATACGGGTCGAAGGCATCCGGCCCTTGGCACCGTAAACGCGCTTCGGGTTCTCGCCGCAGGCCATTTTCATGCCATAAGGCGCGCCCGGGAATTTCATGCCCTGTACGGTACGCGCATAGACATTCTTCAGCACGACAGACCGTCCACCCATCAGGTTCGCCGAACCCGGCAGAATTTGCAGCGACGTCACGCCACCATTGGCGAGCGCGCGTGAAAATCCAGGGTCTTGCGGCCAGACGCTATGTTCAGCCCAGACCTCGGGTGTAGTCGGACTAGTTGCTTCATTACCGTCACTATGCGCCTCGACCGCAGGCGAAGGATAATCCCCCAAATGGCTGTGGATATCGATGATGCCCGGCGTCACAAATTTGCCCGCGCCGTCGAACACCGCAATGTCAGCCGGGATCGGCGTGTCCGAACCACCAACGCTGCTGATCTTGCCGCCTGACATGAACACCACGCCATTGTCGATCTTACCGCCTTCACCATCATAGATGGTTACGTTGCGGATCGCGGTAGCGACGCCGGGATAGGCCTTGTAGGTCGAC
Source organism: Sphingomonadales bacterium (assembly GCA_031400695.1). GTDB lineage: Bacteria > Pseudomonadota > Alphaproteobacteria > Sphingomonadales > Sphingomonadaceae > Sphingorhabdus_B. The sequence continues at coordinate 30,349 of JANNQI010000063.1, forward strand.
GCGAAAGGCGCTGGCGGCTTTGCTGCAGGCTTTGCTGAAGCCGCCGCCGGTTTCTCTTGCTTAGCACCACACCCGCTCAACGCCAGCGCAGCAAGTGCCGCCGCCGCAAACGCGGCCTTCCCCGATAAGCGCATCGCTTAATTCCCTGTCGTTGTGGGATGAATACCCGCAGCCTGTGGTTCTCCGGCTTCCTTATTACCCTCAAGCGGCTCATCACGCAGCGTGTCGAGATGCATCCAGCGTTTTACGATAGGCGATAGCAGCAACACCACCACGGCAATGCCAATCGAGATGTAACCGAACAACTCGTACACATCGAGCAGGCCCTGCTTAGTCATTTCACCATCATGCCCGCCGGTTGCTTCGCCAATCTTACCCGCAACGAAATTGCCGACGGCAGTCATGTAAAACCACGCGCCCATTATCAACGAAGCAAGGAACTTCGGAGCGAGGCGATTCATCGCTGACAAGCCAACCGGCGAGAGGCAAAGCTCTGCCGTAGTTGCCAGCAGATAATACATGAAAACCAAGATGACCGGCGTCATTGCAGCAAGACCATAAGCTTCCGCACCCCAGACGAGGACAAGATTTGCGAGCCCCATCTGGACCAGCGCGAGGCCGAATTTGGCGGGTGCCGACGGCTCCCTGCCTTTGCGGCCAAGCCACTGCCAAAGCCCTGCGAACAATGGAGCCAGCAGAATGATATAAATCGGGTTGATCGACTGAAAGATACCCGCAGGTACGCCTCCACGGTCCACGAAGCGATCGGTAAACAGGTTCATCGAACCGCCCGCCTGCTCGAACAGGCCCCAGAAAATGGGATTGAGCGAGATCAGGAACAGGATAGCGAACATCCGCTCGCGCGGTTCTTTTTCGAGCTTGAAGCTCTCGTACAGAACGTATCCGAGCAACGAAACGCCCGACACGACCAGCAGCCCCTGAATGACATCCTGATATTGCACCAGCGCCCAGATTACCGCGACCGCCGCTAGGCCAATGCCATAAAGCGTCATTTCGGTCGACTTCGCGAGTGGTTTCGGTGCCTCACCCGCACCATTCAGCGCAGCTTTACCAAGAACGAACACCACGAGACCCAACAGCATCCCGATACCGGCAAGACCAAAACCCCAGCCCCAGCCGATAGTCTGGCCGAGATAGGCAACGGTGATCGTGCCCAATGCCGCGCCAACGTTAATACCCATATAAAAAATCGTGTAGGCCGCATCGCGGCGCACGTCGGTCATCTTGTACAACTGCCCGACCATCACCGAAATATTCGCCTTCAGGAAGCCCGAACCGACGATGATGAACGCCAGCGCCATCCAAAAGACGTTAATTGTTGGATCGTCCTGCCCACCGGTACCTTCGACCGCCATCAGGCTATGGCCGATGGCCAGCAATATGCCGCCGAACAACACCGCCTTGCGTTGCCCAAGATACCGGTCGGCCAGATAGCCGCCCAACACCGGCGTGATATAGACAAGACTAGTATAAGCGCCATAAACGAGGCTCGATTTGGAATCCGAAAAGAGCCAGTGCTGCGTCAGGTAGAAAATAAGGATCGCACGCATACCGTAATAGGAGAAACGCTCCCACATTTCGGCGAAGAACAGCATGTAAAGGCCCTTGGGATGGCCTGCAAATTCAGGTTCCTTCTGAATGGCGATCTTTGCGCCAATCGCCAGAAAAATTCCAAGCACGACGACTGAAATTGCCGCAATCCAGTCGCCTTCGGCCCATAAACCCATTGGTTTGAAATCGGTCACGCGATCCCCACTTTCATTAATAATTTTTTGGTGCTCTCCCCGAGCGGATGGCACAATCCCTAACGCAAAAATTTCGCTTGAGAAGAATTTTATTGCGCGGCGTGTTAAAAATCGACGAATGACGGCGGATGTTCAACGATCTCTCCTCGGTAACCGCCTATCTCGAAACCCGGCGCTCGGGCAAACCGCGCGATATGGTTGCGCCTGGGCCAGACGATGCCACGCTTGACCGGATATTACAGATGGCAATGCGCACGCCCGATCATGGCAAGCTGTTTCCTTGGCGCTTTGTCAAAATAACGGACCGGTCGGCATTTGCCGAACTGCTGGGCAAAGCATTTGTCACTGCCAATCCAGACGCGCGCACGGCGCAAATCGAAGCCGCGGTTGCGCCCGCATTGATGGCACCTACACTCATAATTCTGCTGTTCGCGCCTCAAAAAAGCGCCAAAATCCCTTTGTGGGAACAGCAGATGAGCATCGGTGCGGTTGGCATGAACCTGCTTCACGCCGCACATGCGTATGGCTTTGTTGCAAGCTGGATCACCGGTTGGGCAAGTTACGACGTGACCATCCGCGCCGTTCTGTGCCAAGGCGACGAACAGATCGCCGGTTTCTTCTTCATCGGCACTCCCGGACAACCGCTTGAAGAACGCCCAAGGCCCGACGCGACCGACATCGTCAGAGTTTGGCCATAAATTTGCAACATTGACGCGCCCTACTGTATTATGGCAGTAAGGGGCTAATGAAGAATGATGCCAAGCCCGTTTACCTGAAATTGCGCGATGTGATTGCTGCCGCGATCCTCGATGGTGATTACAAGGAAGGCGACATGCTGCCTTCCGTCCGCGCCTTTGCCGCCGATCAAGGGGCCAACCCGCTGACCGTCGCCAAAGCATATCAGTTGTTTCAGGACAGCGGCCTCGTCGATGTCAAACGTGGCGTCGGCCTGTTCGTTGCATCGGGCGCAGTCACCAAGTTACGCCTTTTCGAGCGCGATCATTTTGTCAAAAATGTTTGGCCCGATGTAAAGGCACAGATGCAGCGGGCAGGGATAGATCCCGCCGAATTACTCGCTCTGAGCTGATTGCGCTTTAACCTTCGCCGCAAGTTCGCGCGCCGCCTTTGGTCTTTTCCCTGAACGTTTCAACACATCGGCATAAACCTTCGTTACCATCGCATTCATGGGTGCAACGCGATAGGCAATCGCGGCATATTCGCTCGCCTTATCCAAATTACCAAACCCTGCATATGCGCGCGCCAAATTGGCGAGCAGCAGGCTGTCATTATTGCCCACCCTCGCGCGCACCCGCTCCAGCAAAATGGCCGCATTTCGATATTGCCCGGCATCGAGGTTGCGGTAACCGGCCAGACGGAGGCCGGTGAGGTTGGTCGGGTTATAGGCAAGAAAGGCGGCCAAGCTATCGTCGGCAGCTTTCTGATCGCCAATGCGCGCCAACGCATCGACCAGACGCAGCATCTCCGGCTCGGTAAAGCTGATCGCGCGTGCCTTTTCATAAGCGGCAATCGCGGCAGACAAATTGCCACGTTCGCTCTCGATATCGCCCACCACCAGATGCGCGTCGGCCACGCCCGGATTGCCGTTTTGAAGGCGAACGGCTTCGGCAAATGCATTGTCCAGTTCACCTGCTGCCGCCAACAGCCGGATATAGGGTAGCACCACACGGGCATTATCCGGTTCGCGCCGCGCCGCATCTGCAGCGCCAAGCAGCGAACCTGATTCTGGCAACGGCTGCGCCGGACGAACCGCCGACACCGCGGCATCGTTCAACGGATCGGTAGCGCGCTCCGGCTGTTCGCTCGCGGTAAAGGCACGCGCGGTCAGTATCAGGCTGTAGCTGTCAGCATCAGGCCGCGCAGCTATTTCACGGATTGTATCGAGCGCATCGAGCGGCTGCCCCGCACGATAGAGCGCCTGCGCCAACAAAGTCCGCACCCGCCGGTTTCGTGGCTGCTGTCCCAGCAACCGTTGCAACTGGTCGACAGCACGGTTGGTATTGCCAAGCTCATATTCGCAAATCGCATCGAGCAGCATTGGGGCAGGAAGATCGTTGAAACCGCTGCCCGCCTTCGGCAGTATCCGCTTCGCCAGCGTGCAGTTTCCGGCGCGCGCCGCCAAGACCGCCTGCATATAGAAAGCCTTGGCGTTGCCGCTGTCGAGCGAAACGATCTTGCGCGCCTGTGCCAGCATATCGCGGTACCGCCCCGCCTCCCCCAGCGTCAGGGCATATTCTTCAAGCAACGGCACGTCAGTCGGCGCGATCTGCAAGCCCCGTTCGAACCAGGGCAACGCAGCAACAACGCCATATTGAGAGCGCATCAACACCCCCCGGAATTCAAGCGCGCGGACATCCTTCGGATCGATCTTCAACGCCCGCTCGACTGCCTCGATGGCACCCCTCTGATTTGCGAGTATGAAACGCAACCGTCCAAGATCGGTCCAGTTCCGGTTATCATCAGGCGCGATGCGGATCGCTTCATCGAAGCTGACTAGTGCTGCAGTCGCATCACCCTTCTGCATCTGCACACGCCCGAGGATGCGTAGCGCATAAGCGCGGTTGACGGCGGGAATAGAGGTTTCGACCAGCGCCGCCTCTGCCTCGGCCAGCTCACCCTGCATCCAATATGCATGCCCCAGCAGATGGGCGATTTGGGCTTTGGGGATACCAACTGCCAGCGCGCGTTCAAGCGCCGCCTGCGCCGCTGCCCCATCGAACAAGGCCAGTGACACCTCGGCCTGTGCGATAAACGCCTTGTGCGATTTCGGATCGGCCTTGACCGCATCCAGCAGCGCGCCGCGCGCAGCGCGCAGATCACCGCTGTTCAAATGCAGCTGTGCTTCGGTGAACGCAGTTTCGGCGTCGGCGTTCGGAGAGCCTACATACAGAATCGCCCCGCCTGCGCCAGCTGCCAGCAGCACCGCAAACACCAAAAGTGGCTTGCGCCGCACCGCTTAAGCCCGTTCAGACCTGCAAGTCATATTGCTTGAGCAGATCATATAGGGTCGGTCGGCTAATCCCGAGCAATTTGGCGGCGCTCGATATATTGCCTTCCGTGCGCGATATCGCCCGCTTGATTGCCTTGCGGTCGGCAGCCTCGCGCGCGGCTTTCAGATTGAGCAAAAGTTCGTCGTCATCCTCGTCGCCGAAATCGAGATCGTCGGCGGTGACGAATTTACCATCAGCCATGATAACCGATCGTTTGATGCGGTTTTCTAGTTCGCGGACATTGCCAGGCCATTTCCACTGGTCAATGGCGCTCATTGCGCTGCTCGACATGCCTTTGATTGACGGGTTCATTTCGCGCGCAAATTTGGCTACGAAATGCTTGGCGAGCAATACTGCATCGCCGGTTCGCTCAATCAGCGAAGGGATCGCCACCGTCACTTCGGCCAGACGATAATAAAGATCATCGCGGAAGCTTTTGTCCGCGATCATCTGGTTGAGATTGCGATGGGTCGCGCAGACCACGCGGACATCGACGTTAATCGGCTTGCGCCCGCCGATACGCTCGAAATTCCGCTCCTGTAAAAAGCGTAGCAATTTGACCTGCAGCGGCAATGGAATATCACCAACCTCATCGAGGAAAAGTGTGCCGCCATCGGCCAACTCGATTTTGCCTTCGGTCATTTTTACAGCGCCGGTAAATGCGCCTTTTTCGTGCCCAAACAATTCGGATTCGAGCAGATTTTCGGGGATCGCGCCGCAATTAATTGCGACAAAAGGCTTGTCTGAACGGCCACTCGCATTATGCAATCCACGCGCCAGCAGTTCTTTACCGGTGCCACTCGCGCCGAGAAGCATCACCGAAACATCGGTCGGCGCAACACGTTCGATGGTGCGCGCAACCTTCACCATTTCGGACGACGCCGTGATTATCGAGCCAAGCAGCAATTCACCGCCAGCATCGGGCTGCTGCAATTTTTCGTTTTGCAATTCGAGCTGACGCACATGGAAGGCGCGTTTGACGATCAGATGTAGCTCATCGATTTCAACCGGCTTCTGGTAAAAATCCCACGCGCCTGCGGAAATTGCGCGCAACGCGCTTTCTTTTGCACCATGCCCCGACGCTACGATTACCTTGGTATCGGGCTTCAGCTTCAACATTTCGTCAAGCACCTTAAAGCCTTCGGTCACACCATCGGGATCGGGCGGCAGACCGAGGTCGAGGGTGACGACATCTGGCTCCTCTGAACGTAGCAACGCCATTGCCTCGTCACGGTTGGCGGCACAGAACACCTCGAAATCCTCATAGGACCATTTGAGCTGCTTCTGCAGGCCCAGATCATCCTCGACAATCAACAATTTTTGTCTTGCTTCGCCCATGATCAAGCCGCCTCTTCAAGAGAATTTTGACCGCCGCCTTCGCGTGCGGCCGGTAACAATAATGTGAATGTCGTGCCTTTGCCGACGCGGCTATCGACGCGCAATTGTCCGCCCATCGACATCGCCAACGCGCGCGCTTCATAGGCGCCGATGCCGAAGCCGCCATCCTTGGTGGATTCGAACGGCTTGAATAACTGGTTGGCAATAAAGCCCTCGCTCATGCCCACGCCGCTGTCGGTAATGTTCACCGCAATGTCATTGCCTTGCGCACGGCAAGTTATACGCACCGGCGAGCCGTCGGGCGTTGCCTCAATCGCGTTCTGCAGCAGGTGGCCGATAATCGTGTCGACCCGTGCTGAGTCGGCGACCGCGAAGTGACCGGGCGTGAGTTGCGCATCTACCGGGTAAATCAACCGCTTGGCATGCACCGCGTTCAATACCGCTTCGCCGATATCGATCGCAACCGGCGGCGCATGCCTTGATTTATTGTGCTGTGACAACCGCGCGAGCAGTTCGTTCATCTTGTCCACCGACGAACGTAGCGTATCGATCATATCGGCGCGAAATTCGGGCTTTTCGGCATGACGTTCTGCGTTGCGTGCCAATATGCTCAATTGGCTTACAAGGTTTTTGATGTCGTGCACGACAAAGGCGAACCGCCGGTTGAACTGTTCGAACTGCTGACTTTCCGCGAGCGCCTGTTGGCTGGCCGCCTCGGCAAGATAGCTCGCCAACTGCCGCCCGACGACGCGCAGCATGTCGAGATCTTCCCAATCGAGAGCGCGCGGCAAACGCGGCCGCGCGAGCACCGCAAGCCCAGCGAGCTTTCCGAAATGCACCAGCGGCACCACTGCCCAGGCCTGTTGCTCGTCATACAACCATTGCGGCACCGCACGTGGATCACAACGCTCGTCAGTTCCCGCACGCACCTCGTCCATCGACAATATGTGTCCTGTCGACTCAAAGAACGGCATCGTCATCGATGTTACACAGTTGGCAGGCACATCAGCCGTCGCCCAATTCCACCGAGCCTGCAGCGTCAGCCTGCCTTCTTCATCGGGCACCATCAGCAGCCCTGCCGGGCTTTCGAATATGTCGGCGAGCGACTTGACCACGCGCTCATAAAAGGGAGCTGCCTCTTTGGACGGAAAGCCAATCGTGTCGGCAAAGCGCATCCATTCGGATCGATAATCATAGCGATGCTGGAAGAAATTCTTGGCAACAATAACGTTGAGCCAGCTTCTGAACCGCCCCGACGGCAGGATAAGCAACGCTGCCAGCGACATGCCAAAAATCAGCGTGATCTGCGCCAACCGCACATATTCACCACCAACCAGTTCCAGTGCAGTCGCCAGCAATACCATGCCGAGCAGGTATACGCCGATAGCAACGAGCGATATTGACTGGAACGCTACCGAGCGTGAAAGCCGAATCCGCCAGCTGCTGTTGCGCCGCGCCGCCATCACGAACACCGGTGCCAATACTGCAGCGGCGAAACCTCGCGTCGCGATCAGTTCGGCAGAGGTGCTGTCGGTCAGATAGCTAATCGTGTACTGGTTAAGGTCATAGGTCCACATCGCGGCCAGCGCCGCCATCGGCAGACTGACTCCCCAACGCGCTTCGGGAGCGGAAACGGTGTACAAATTATGCACGAGGACCAGCGCGCCCACCGCATATATCATCCGTAGCGTCATAGCCGACTGAATCGCTATATCTGTGGCCGCGCCATTTGCCCCTATGAGCGTAACCGCCCAATCGTTCAGCGGCTGGCACAGCAGGACGACCAAAAGCACAATGTAGATCATATTGATTGTGCGGGGTTGCTCGCGCCCCTCTCCGCTGCGCAACAGGAAGAACATGAAGCCCAGCCACGCAAGGTTACGGGCACTTTCGGCCCATGAAGCCGCAAGGCTGAGCGGTCCCGAAACGGTGGCTGCAATCCCCCAAAGCGAGGTGAGCGCCATAGCGGCGATCAGGATCACCTGCTGCCGGTTGATTGAACCATATTTATGCACCAGCCAGATGGCGAGCGCAGCATAGGCAAAGCCGACAGCAGTATGGCCCCAAAAAGACAGGAAAGGCAGTGCTGCTTCCATCAGCGCGCACCCTCCGGCCATAAAACGACGCGGATGGTCTGGAGCAGGATTAACAGATCGAGGAACGGGGTGTAATTCTTCGCGTAATAGAGGTCATATTCCAGCTTGTGCCGCGAATCGTCGATCGATGCGCCATAAGGATAATTGATCTGCGCCCAACCGGTGATGACGGGTTTCACCATATGGCGCTCGGCATAATAAGAAAGCTGTTGCTCTAGGTCTGCGACGAACTCGGGCCGCTCGGGACGTGGACCGACGAAGCTCATCTCGCCTTTCAGAACGTTCCAGATTTGCGGCAATTCGTCGATGCGCACCTTGCGGATGAAATTGCCGATGCGCGTAATGCGCGGATCATCCTTTTCCGCCCAAATCGCCTTGCCGCCGACTTCCGCATCATTACGCATCGAGCGCAGCTTGACCACGCTATAGGGCTGCCCGAACAGGCCGACGCGCATTTGCCGATAAAATGCTGGCCCCTTGCTCTCCAACTTAATCAGCAGCGCGAAGAGGAAAATGATTGGCGCCGTGAATAACAACAAAAGCGAACTCGCGGCGATATCGAACAGTCGCTTGGCAATTCCCGACAACCGCCGCCCAGACGAGAAACCGTCGGAAAAAATCAGCCAACTCGGGTTAACGCTGTCAAGGTCGACACGCCCCGTCTCGCGTTCCAGAAAGGTAGAGATATCGTTCACATGGACGCCGGTCGTTTTGATGCGCAAAAGGTCATCGAGCGGCAACGCATTGCGGCGCTCTTCAAGCGCCAGCACCACTTCACTTGTCCCCAGTTTGACGACATAATCGGCAAGATTGTAAATCGCGCTGCGGTTGATCGCCTCAGGAATGCTCCTCTTGTTTTCGTCCATCGCGATATAGCCGACGACGACGAAGCCTGATCCCGGCTTGGCTTCAAGATCCTTGATGCGCTGCGCCCGCCGTCCGGCGCCCAGCACCAGTAATCGCCGCTTGAAACTTTCGCCGCCGACCAAGCTACCGAGCAACGCGCGGCTGATTGCGAGAAAGAAAAACGCCAATATCATCGCGTACAAAGAATTGGACCGCCACAAAGTCATACCTGGTAGCATGAACGCCATCACTGACTGAAAAATCACGCCCAGCGAAACTGCCACGAGCAACCGCGCAATTGCAAAACGCAGTGACTGCAACGCATCGGAACCATAGACCCCAACCGCCATCGCCGCGACGTGAACCGATGCGGCAAAAGTCAGCAGCTGCCCCATGCGGTTGCCGATATAATCAACATGCATCCCGATCTGGCCGGCACGTATTACCCAAGCGGTTTCGGCGGCAGCAATCAGCAGGCAAAAATCGATTATGCCAAGAAACAGCACCGCATATGGTATATAGTGCTTGAAAAGCCGTATCATCGAACGCTGCCACCCATCATGTCGGATTTTTTAACGGCTAAAAGTAAAGTGTCGCTTAATTTTACACTTTTATTGCAACATAATGGAACAAAGGCATTTTTTGGCATTTGACGGGTGCGAGTTCATTCGCAATAGCGGCGTCAGACTCTGTCCAATATATCAAGAGGAACTCCAGTGCTGATTACCCCAGTCATATTATCGGGCGGCGGCGGGACGCGGTTGTGGCCGCTTTCGACCCCGCAATCGCCCAAGCAGTTTCTTGCGCTGACCGCCGAAGAGACGATGTTCCAGCTCACCGTCCGGCGCGTCATGGACCGGACCCGCTTTACCGCGCCGGTCATCGTCGCTAACGCTGCGCATGCCGAAATAGTCGAGGCGCAACTCGCCGAAATCGGCATTACCGACGCTGTCCTGCTGCTCGAGCCGTGCGCGCGCAATACGGCGCCTGCCATTGCGCTGGCCGCGCTTTCGCTCGATAATCCCCAATCGCCAATGCTGGTGATGCCCAGCGACCATGTCATCGCCGATACCGAAGCATTCGATGCCGCCACCGCGGCCTTGCTGCCGCTGGTCGAAGATGGCTGGCTCGCGACCTATGGCATCAGCCCCACCGGCCCTGAAACCGGCTATGGCTATATCCAGATGGACGCCGGGCAGGCCGCCGGCGTCCACGCCGTCGCCCGCTTCGTTGAAAAGCCCGACGCGTCCCGCGCCGCCGAAATGATTGCCAGCGGCGACCACGTCTGGAACGGCGGAATCTTTCTGTTCCGTGCCGATATCTATCTCGGCGTCCTGGCGGTCCACGCCCCCGCCATGCTTGCGGCAGCGCAGGCCGCAATGGACAAGGCCGAACGCTACGACAACCAGATCCACCCTGACGCTTCAGAATTCGACGCCTGCCCGTCCGACAGCATCGATTATGCCGTGATGGAAAAGGCAGCCAAAGAAACCGGGGGCCGCGTCGCAGTCGCGCCTGTCAGCATGGGCTGGTCCGACGTCGGCAGCTGGGATTCACTTCACGAAATCGGATCGAAGGACAATGCCGGCAATGTCACCACCGGCGCGGTCCGGATCCACGCGGGCACCGGCAACCTGATCCACGCCGACGGCATCCGGATATCTTTGCACGGCGTCGATGACCTTATCATTGTGGCTAATGGCAATGAGGTAATGATCATGCCGCGAGGGTCGAGCCAGAAGGTCCGGGATTTCGCGAAGGATTAGCTGGCGTTTATTTGAAGTAACGGCGACCAGAAAACTAGCAGTCAGATAACTGACCGCTCTACCTTTCCCAATCAAGCGAAGAACAGACTTCGCCCGCAATCAATCCCGATCAAAAGCAAAAGGCGACATTCCCCGCTCCCGCTCGTTAAACACCAGCACCCTGCCTGCGGGCGGCGCGCTGCGTTGGGGGCATTCGGGGCGCGTGCAGGCGGGGCAGCCGAGGCCGATCGGGGTAGCGGCTCCGGTGTTGAGGTCTATGCCGCGCGCGGCGGCGAGCGGCGTGGCGAGCTTGGCATCGAGGCCGAGGCAGATGGCGAACTCCGCCTCGACCGCGCCACTGACGGCGGTTTGCGGGTGAACTGTGCGTGATAATGTGAACCAGCGGCTTTCATCCTCCAGCTCGACCAGATGCGGCATCAGTGTGCCGGGGCGGGCGAAGACATTGTGCACTTGCCATAACGGGCATCGCCGTTCGGTCTCGACGAGCGGTGAGGCGCTGGCCCCGGCATAACGTTTGCTGCTTTGCCCGGCGCGGTCGATGCGCAGCATGAAGAAGGGCAAGCCGCGTTGGCCCACGCGCTGCAGCGTGGTCAGGCGGTGGGCGATCTGTTCAAAGCCTGCGCCAAAGCGGCGTTGCAGCAGGACGATGTCGTAACCCGTCGCCTCGCACGCGCGCAAGAAACGGGCATAGGGCATCATCACGGCGGCGGCGAAGTAACTGGTCAAATGGCGGCGGTAGAGCCGTTCCCCTGCCCGTTCGGTAAAGCCGCCGCCTGCAACGAGCGAGTCGATTTCCGCCTTCGCCTCCAGCGTCGCAAGCTGATAGGCGGCGGCGAAAGTGCGGCTTGCGGGGTCGAGCAGTTCGGAGAGTTGCAACTGCCGCGCGTGGAGGTCGAGGCGGCGGAGGTGGCCGGGCATAACGTCAAACGGCAGTATGCGAATGCTAAGCTGGTGTTTAATGCGCAATCGTTCGGTCATCGCGGCATAAAGATCTGCGTTGCTGAGCCGCAGCTCGTCAGCCAGCGCCTCGGCATGCGCATCGAGATCGGCAAAATGGTTGCGCCAGCGTTCGATCTCGCGGCGCGCCGACGCAATGGCTTCGGGCTCGATAGTTGCGCTCGCCGCGCCCGTACTTCCGCCCGACACACGGTCGAAAGCGCGCGCAAAGGCTTCGGCGGCATCGGGGCTGACGGCGAACCATTCCTCGACCTGTGCCCGGTCGATGTTGAGGTCTGCAAACATCGGATCCGAAAGGCGGCGGCGGATCGCCTCAACACCCCCGCCTGGTGTGGCCCCGGTCAGCGTGCGCGGGTCAAAATCGTACCGCTCCGCCAGCTTCAGGAGGAGCGCGGCTGTCAGTGGCCGCTGGTTGCGCTCAATCAGGTTGAGGTAAGACGGCGATACACCAAGTGCCTCGGCCATAACCGCTTGTGTCAGGCCATTGGCCCTTCGGATACGACGGACGGCATGGCCCGCGAAAAGCTTTTGCTCGGACATAGGGCCTTTTGTCAGATATATGACAACATTACAAACTTTAATGAGATTTGTATGACGTATATACAACAAATATTACAACACAGACTCGCTAACACCCTTTGTTAGGCGCATTGTGACGGCAGAAACAAACTCCTCAGAAAGAACGCCGTTATGACGTACCAGCAAAATATCAGCGAAATGGGCAAACTCATCGCCGCCCAGAATGGAACATGGGATTCCATTAGCCCTGAATCTGTTGCCCGCATGCAACTCCAAAACCGCTTCCAGACCGGCCTCGACATCGCCCGTTATACCGCCAATATCATGCGCGAAGACATGGCCGCGTACGATGCCGACCCGGCTCAATACACCCAGTCACTGGGCTGCTGGCACGGGTTCATCGCGCAGCAAAAGATGATCGCGGTCAAAAAGCACTTCGGCACTACCAAAAGCCGCTATCTGTATTTGTCTGGCTGGATGATTGCGGCGTTACGCAGCGAATTCGGCCCGTTGCCCGACCAGTCGATGCACGAAAAGACGAGTGTTCCTGCGTTAATCGAGGAACTCTACACCTTCTTGCGCCAAGCAGATTCGCGCGAACTCAACATCCTGTTCCGCGATCTCGACAAGGCGCGCGATGCTGGTAATTCGGCGGCGGAAGCGGAGTTGATGGCGAAGATCGAGAATTTCGAAACCCATGTCGTGCCAATTATTGCCGATATCGACGCAGGTTTCGGGAATGCCGAGGCAACCTATCTGCTCGCCAAGAAAATGATTGAGGCCGGCGCCTGCGCGCTGCAAATCGAGAACCAGGTTTCGGATGAAAAACAATGCGGGCATCAGGACGGCAAAGTCACTGTACCGCACGAGGATTTCCTCCAGAAAATCCGTGCCTGCCGTTATGCCTTCCTTGAACTGGGAGTGCCGAACGGCATCATTGTTGCACGTACAGACTCGCTCGGCGCTGGTTTGACAAAACAGATCGCCGTATCGAACGAGCCCGGCGATTTGGGAGACCTCTACAATAGCTTCCTCGATTGTGAAGAAATCGACCCAACCACCGCGCAAAATGGCGACGTCATCCTGAACCGCAATGGCAAGTTGCTTCGTCCCAAGCGCCTGCCATCGAACCTCTTCCAGTTCCGCGCCGGCACCGGCGAAGACCGATGCGTCCTCGACTGCATCACAAGCTTGCAGAACGGTGCGGACCTAATCTGGATCGAGACCGAGAAGCCGCATATCGAACAAATTGCCGGCATGGTCGACCGCATCCGCGAAGTCGTTCCTAACGCCAAACTGGCTTACAACAACTCGCCCAGCTTCAACTGGACGCTGAATTTCCGCCAGCAAGTGTTCGACGCGTGGTCGGCGGATGGCAAGGATGTGTCGGCATATGATCGCGCCAATTTGATGAGCGCTTCCTACGACGAAACCGCACTCGGCGTCGAAGCCGACAGTCGCATCCAAAACTTCCAGCGCGATTCTGCCCAGCGTGCCGGTATTTTCCACCACCTTATAACGCTACCAACGTACCACACAGCCGCCCTAAGCACCGATAATCTCGCCAAGGACTATTTCGGGGAAATGGGTATGCTGGGATATGTTGCAGGCGTCCAACGCAAGGAAATCCGCCAAGGTATTGCCTGCGTCAAGCACCAGAATATGTCGGGCTCCGACATTGGTGACGATCATAAGGAATATTTCGCTGGAGAAGCCGCGCTAAAGGCTGGTGGCAAAGACAACACCATGAACCAGTTCGCCAACGCGGCCTGACGGGAGCGAGACAATGAGCGAACCCGCCCGCGCTAGAGCTGTATTGTCGACCGAAGACCTGACGCTATTACGTCAGGCATTGGTGCACTATCTCGAGGTTATCAAGGACAAGCCGGAATCGGTGAAATTCGCGCGTCTATACCACCGACTGGGTAGCGCCGGCGGCAAATAGCCACACCTTACGAAATTCGAGTTTTCCTGGGGAGGAAAACGCCTGTGCCGCCGGCAGTTTTTTGTCGGCGGCCTTTTTTCAGATTACGAATTTGCATCGCTAATATTATATTAACGGCCTTCGGCTAACAGCTTGGAAATAAGCAGCCGGAATTGACAATGGATAATATTCAAAAACTGATATTGGGCGTGCTGGGCGTCGCAGGTATGATTGCGATGCTCGTTCCATCGGGTGATCCCATGGCTCCACCGGTCGCTAGTATTGCAACCGTCGCTCCCACCATTGTTGAACCAGCCGCAGAAACGGAATTTGTTGCCGAAGAGCAGTCCGATGAAGAATCTGAACTAAACGACGACGACGTATTCGCGATGGGTGAGCCTGCAATCGATGGAAATCCGATACAGTCTTCATTCCAAAACAATAGCAATTCGACTCCACCTGCTTCGGAACAATATTCGTCGCCGGCAACCCCGAGTTATAGCCAACCGGGCATTATTTCAGAGCCCATTTACTCACCATCGGTTGCTCTGTCACCGGCCAACTAAGTTCCTCGGTTACTTTTTCATAAGGTCCATAGCTGCGGCAGTCATCGCCTCGGTTGCGGTTGATATCACCTTGTCAGCATCCGGAGCCCAGAAAGGCGAATGCAGCGAAGGTAGCCCCTTGCCGCTTTTCATCGCCGCGTCATACTGCGCCTGCGGAACGCCGCCGACCCAGAAAATCAGACTTTCTACATTTGCTTTGTCCGCCCGGTAGAATTCACTGAAATCCTCGCCACCCATGACGGGTGCCGTGGCGATTACGCGCGTATCGCCAAACCTTGCTTTGAATAATGCCGCCATGCGTGCGGTCAATGCGGGCGTGTTGTAAGTCGCGGGCGTAAATTCATTATCGGCGATGGTAACTTCGGGCATTTTTTCTGATGGCATACCCGCGGCTTCCGCCTCACCTTTTGCGATCCGGCGAATGTCGTCGAGCAACAATTTGCGCGTTTCATCCGAATAGCTGCGCACGGTTAGCAACATCGTCACTTCATCCGAAATGATATTATGTTTGGCCCCGCCATGGATGCTGCCAACAGTAACGACCGCGGCATCTTGCGGGTCTACCTCTCGACTTACCAAAGTTTGTAACGATCCAACGATCCGGCTTGCCAAAACGATCGGATCCTTGGTGGTATGGGGGTAGGCGCCGTGGCCGCCCACACCTTTCACTTTGATATCGACGCTGTCTACGTTGGCAAGCGCAAAGCCGGACGAATAACCGATCGCGCCGGCCGGAAACTGCGCCGCGTCATGAAAGCCCACGACATATTTCGGCTTTGGAAAGCGTGTATACAATCCATCGTTGAGCATTGCGCGCGCGCCCGAGCCGATTTCTTCCGCCGGCTGCAATATCATTACCAACGTCCCCGACCATTTATCCTTGTTCGCCACCATCTGCCGTGCGGTTCCGACCCATGCGGTCATGTGCGTGTCATGGCCGCAGGCGTGCATGACGCCGGTTTCAAGCCCGGACTTGCTGACGCCTTTGACCTTGGAAGCATAAGGCAAGCCGGTTTGTTCTATGACCGGTAGCCCGTCCATGTCGGCACGCAGCATGACAACAGGCCCAGGGCCGTTTTTCAGAACAGCAACGACGCCCGTTTGCCCAACCTTTTCTGTCACCGCAAACCCGAGGCGTTTTGCCTCCGCTGCCAATTTTGCTGAAGTGCGAAATTCCTGAAAGCTCAGTTCGGGATTAGCGTGGAGATCGCGATACAGCTCCATCAGCGACGGCATATCAATTTCGACTGCCTTGCGCAGTTCTTGCGCCTGTGCGGGCATCGCAACCAATGCCATCAACCCGACTAACCCCAAAATTTTCTTCATAAATTCTGCTCCCCAGCAAATTTTAGGCAGGCTAACGCGCGCTTATTGCGCCGTCCATCCCCCATCGACCGAAAGATTGGTTCCGGTAATCGCGCTGGCTTCATCTCGGCACAGGAACACGGCGAGCGCGGCAAGTTGTTCGACCTGCACGAACTTCTTCTGCGGCTGATTGGCGAGCAGCACATCGTTGATAACTTGATCACGCGTAAGCCCACGCGTTTTCATCGTGTCGGGAATCTGGTTCTCGACCAACGATGTCCAGACATAGCCCGGACAGATATTATTCACCGTAATGCCTTGAGTTGCCACTTCCAGTGCCACTGTTTTCGTTAGCCCTGCGAGCCCATGCTTTGCAGCATTGTAGGCAGATTTGTAAGGCGACGCGACGAGGCTGTGCATCGATCCGGTGTTGATTACCCTCCCCCAGCCCTTTGCCTTCATGCCGGGCAACGCTGATTTTGTCGTATGAAATGCCGACGACAATATGATCGCCAGCACCGAATCCCATTTGTCGTCGGGAAATTCGTCGATCGGCGCCACGTGCTGGATACCTGCATTATTGATCAAGATATCGGGAGCGCCGAGCTGCGCCGTGCAATTCGCAACCATTGCCCGAATTTCATCAGGCCTGGTCATGTCTGCACCTGAATATGATGCGCGGCCGCCACTCGCTGTCGCTAACTCAGCAACATATCCGTCAATTGCCGCTTGGTCGCCAAAGCCGTTCAACATGACGTTCGCACCTTCAGCCGCAAGCGCGCGAGCATATCCAAGACCAATGCCGGATGTGGAGCCAGTGATGAGAGCAGTTTTGCCTTTAAGAAACATGGGGGAATGCCTTTGTGTTAGGAACCAACTTTACTTGCGCTTTTGTGCGCTAACCGCAATGTTGGCTTGCGGCAATAACGGAGAATCGCATGCGCCTCGATGACATCGACCCAAGTGGCAATATCAACGACCAAGGCGCCGGCGGCGGTGGTTTTGGCGGCGGCGGCGGCGGCGGAATGCTCGGGCTACTGTTCGGTTTGCTACCGATGCTGTTGGGTCGCAAAATGGGTTGTGGGACGTTGCTGATTATCGCGGTGGTCGGATATTTCTTTCTGTCGAGCAGCAATTTCCTCTCGAGCCCGAGCGTTGCGCCCGGCACCAACCAAGAAAAAACGAGTGGCAATACGGCGTGCGATACGCAAAGCGAGTTGTTTGCCTGCCGGGTGTTTACTTCGACCGAGCAAACATGGAAGCAATTGCTACCAAATTACCAGCCTGCATCGCTGAATTTCTATCAGGGTGGCGGCCAGTCGGGCTGCGGCGCAGCGCAATCCGCGATGGGTCCATTTTATTGCCCGAGTGACCGCGGCATCTATCTCGACACCACCTTCTTCCAGCAAATGGAGCAACAAATGGGCGCGGGTGGAGATTTCGCTTATGCCTATGTCGTCGCGCATGAGATGGGGCATCACATCCAAAATCTGGCTGGTATCGCCGATCAGGTCCGCAAGCTTCAGGCGCGTTCGAGCCAGGCCGACGGCAATCGCTTGCAGGTTGGCATGGAACTGCAAGCCGACTGTTTTGCCGGAGTATGGGCGGGCATCAACGCCAACCGCATCGAACCGGGTGATATCGAAGAAGGGATGCGCGCTGCCAATGCGATTGGCGACGATAAACTGATGGCGGACGCCGGACGCGCGCCAGTCGAGAGCATGTTCACACACGGCACGTCGGAACAACGGATGGAGGCGTTGAAACGCGGCCTGCAGAGCAAGAATCCGAATTCGTGCAATTATCTGCAAGGTCTGCAATAGTATCTGAATGCGCTTAAGCGATTGTCATAATGTCGAAGATTTCCGCCTTTTAGCCAAGGCTCGACTGCCATCGCCGATATTCAATTATATTGACGGCGCAGCAGATGATGAGCGGACGAAGGACCGCAACACTTCGGCTTTTGCTGACTGTGACCTTGTGCCAAATGTGTTGGCAGGCGTATCCGAAATCGACATGGGTACGACGGTTATGGGTAAGCGCATTGCTATGCCATTGATGCTCTCGCCCACCGCGTTGCAGCGGCTCTTTCACTGGCAGGGGGAGCGTGCCGTCGCGGCAACGGCGCAAGCGTTCGATACATGGTTCGGGATATCTTCGCTGGCTACGGTGAGTATCGAGGAAATCGGCGAAACGATTAAATCGCCCAAGCTGTTCCAGCTCTATATCCATAAGGACAAGGGCCTCAACACATCGATGATCGAACGGTGCAAGACGGCGAAGTTCGATGCAATTGCGTTGACCGTGGACACCATCGTTTCGGGCAATCGGGAGCGCTGTTTGCGCAGCGGGTTCACCTCGCCGCCACGCTTCACCCCCGCCTCGGTCCTAAGCTACGCGATGCACCCCGGTTGGGTCGCCAACTACCTGTTCCGCGAAAAATTTGCGTTGCCTAATCTGCAAACGCATGTCGATGCAGGCACCAATGTTGCGGTCTCGGTCGCCGAGTATTTCAATGCGATGCTCGATACCTCAATGGACTGGAAAATGGCCGAGAAGGTCCGTGCTGACTGGGGCGGCCATTTTTGTCTTAAGGGCATCATGTCGGTCGATGACGCCAAACGCGCGGTCGATATCGGCGCGACCGCAATCATGGTGTCAAACCACGGCGGGCGGCAGCTTGACGGGTCGCGCTCGCCATTCGACCAGATTGCCGAAATCGCTGATGCCGTCGGCGGCAAGATCGACATCATCTGCGATGGCGGCATCAGGCGCGGCAGTCATGTCCTGAAAGCAATCGCCGCCGGGGCAACAGCGTGCTCCGGCGGGCGATTATATTTGTATGCACTGGCCGCTGCGGGCGAACCCGGCGTTCAGCGTATTGTCGGCAAGCTGCGCGACGAGATCGAACGCGACATGAAACTCATGGGCGTCCGATCCGTCTCACAGCTTGACCGTTCTATGCTGCGCTGGCGGTAGGCTCTTCAGCAGCGACCTCACGCTTGGCACTCCAATCGATAGCGCGGGTTGCCCACATCACCACCGCAAGTGCTACGAAAAGCAGCAGCGAGCCGATAATCAGCGAGTACGCCTCAAGGTTCAGCAGAACATATAGCGTGGCATATAACCCCACCAGCAATCCGCCGATAAACCGAGCACGCATCCAGCTTTTCAGCACAGCCGCCGAATAGGCCGTCAGCAACCCGGTGATCGCGCCACCCGCGATCAGATATGCCCACATAAAGCCGACGACCTCGGCAAAGGCGAGTAGCAGAACGAAGAACAATACCAAGCCAGCACCCGTCAGCAAATATTCCGCCGCAGCAACCTTTGCGCCTGCGATTACATCGAACATCAGGAAGGCCAAGAAGGTAAAGCCGATGAACAGGAAACCATATTTCACCGAGCGGTCGACTTGGCTGTAGAGATCGACGGGTTCGATAAGACCGATGGTTGCCGCTTGGCTTTGGCCGCCACCGGCGGATGGTGCGCTAACGTTCATCGTTTCCATGCCGTCATATTTTGTGATGTTGGCTTGCATAGGTGGAGCGAGGTCATCGGTCAGCACCAACGCCTGCCCGAGCGCGAGATTGGTGACTGCATGGCTCGACGTAAAGCCGGACGATTTCACATCACGCTTTGTCGGCAGGAAATCACCCGCAAAGCTTGGGCTCGGCCATGATGACTTCACGTCCCATTTGGTCTCGCCGCCGCGCGGAACCATCGTCAGCGTTTTGTTGCCGCGAATGGCGTAATTGTAGCTGACCTCCATCGGGCTGGCTGCGTCCCAATCTACAAAGGTGAAGAAACCGGAACCACCCGATGCGGCCAGTCCCTTGCCGGGTTGCAACTCAAGCGAAGTGCCATTGACGACGACCTTACTGTCCGCCTGAAGCCCGCGTGCGTCGGATATTCCGAAGCGCAATTCCGCACCCGCCAAATTCAACGCGTCCCGCGCGATGCCATAGCGCGCAAAATCGGCGGGTAAGGCGAAGCGTGCCTTTCCGCTATTTTCGGCGACAAACAGAACACTTTCATAGATCGATTTCTTTTTGCGATCCGGCTTCAAATTAGTTGAGAGCTCGTTCGTTTCAGGCGAAAGGAAAAGTTCTTTGGTTACTTGCACCGTCCGCGTCGTTTGGCGGCCGTTCTGATCCACCGTCTCGACGCTATTGGCCGTATAGGGGATGACCAACACTGGTCCGACCACCACCTGAGGCCCGCCCCAGCCAGCCGCGATCGAGTTTTGCGCGACGTTGGATTGCTCCTGCCGGTCCCAGACCAGCGCATAAACCATCATCAAAGGAATGACGAGGGCGATGCCAATAATACCGGCAAGGAACAGTTTCCAGCCGGGACTTCGTTCGGTTGTCATGATATGCTTTCCTTTCACCGTTCAACGGTTCGTCTATGAAATAGCACGCTTCGTCTATGAACGAAGTGATGAACGCCAGATGAATAAGATGCAATCAGGCAGTGCTGACGAGGAACCAGAATGCAATCGCCGCCAACAAAGCGGCAAAAATGCGCCTAATGACGAATCTTCTGTTACCGGCCGATATCCAGCCATGCGCGTGTCCTGCGAATGCGACAATAACAAGATGAATGACGGTCGCAATCGCCACGTAACTCGCCGACAAAAGAAATGTCTGCGGCGCTACTTTGGCATCGGGCAAAATGTAATTCGGCAGAACCGCGACAAAAAAAACAGCAGCTTTCGGGTTGAGCAAATTGAGCAGAAACCCGTGTCGGAACCAGGCGCCAAGTTCGTTATGCGACGCGGCATCGGGGGAAAGTTCTTTTTCGCCGACCCATGCCTTCCACGCCAGCCATAACAAATAGGTCACGCCTGCATATCGGAGCAGGTGGAAAGTGAATGGCGAGCGGGCAGCCAGTTCCGCCAATCCCAACGCCGACGCACCACCGAGCAACGTAAGTCCCAGCGCAATACCGGCGACCGCTGCAAACCCGGATCGCTTGCCTTGACTTGCACTGGTCAACGCAAGCCACGCCATATTCGGACCGGGGGTAAGTTCGATCAGCAATGCGGTAATCAGGAAAGGCACGAACATCTCGGTCAGCATCGGTGTAACTATGGCATGGCGCATGACGTTAGTCGATTGCGCTTGGCTTTAGACATCCGTGCCACCATCTAAAGCAAATGACTGTTTATTCACTGCTCGATCTCGTACCCGTCGTCGAAGGCGGCAACGTCGCCACCGCTCTCGCCAATGCCGCCGATCTTGCTGTCCATGCCGAAAGTCTTGGCTTCACTCGTTACTGGGTTGCCGAACATCACGGCATGCGCGGCATCGCCAGCGCCGCGACTAGTGTGGTCATCGGCCACATCGCTGCCGCTACGAAATCCATTCGGGTTGGCTCGGGTGGCATCATGCTACCCAATCACTCGCCTTTGGTAATCGCCGAACAGTTCGGCACGCTGGATGCGCTCTACCCTGGACGCATCGATTTGGGGCTAGGCCGTGCCCCGGGAAGCGACCAGCGCGTCGCCGCCGCGATTAGGCGAACGCTCGACAGCGACCCCAACGCCTTCCCGCGCGATGTCATGGAGCTACAAAGCTACTTCGCCGATGACGGCCAAACAGGGATTGTCGCGACCCCCGGAGCAGGCGCGGATGTGCAACTCTACATCCTGGGCAGCAGCCTGTATGGGGCACAAGTCGCAGGCGCATTGGGCCTGCCCTTCGCCTTCGCCAGCCACTTTGCGCCCGACATGCTCGACGAAGCACTGCACATCTACCGCAGCCATTTCCGACCAAGCGCAGCATTGGACGCGCCTTACGCGATGGCGGCGTTCAACATCATCGCCGCCGAAACCGATGCAGAGGCCGAATATCTCGCCAGCTCGATGCAGCAAAGCTTCGTCTCGCTCCGCAACGGCAACCCCCGCCAAATGCCCCCGCCAGTCGAGGGTTACCGCGCATCGTTACTGCCATCGCACGCGGCGATGCTGGACAATGTGCTGTCGGCAAGCGCGATCGGCGCCGTGGATACGGTGACGGCAGGGGTCGAGGCGTTTATTGAGCGGACAAAGGCGGACGAAATCATCGTCGCTAGCTCGATTTTCGACCATCAAAAGCGCAAGCGGAGTTTGGAAATTGCAGCTTCCGCTTTCGCTGATATCAATAAACCCGCGCCTTCGGCTTGATATACTCCGCCTCATCGGTCAGCGTGTAATCATGCACCGCGCGGTAATCCAACGTTACCTTGCCGCCTGAGCCGCCCCATCCGTCAAACCACGAAGCCGTATGCTTCATCCAGTTTTCATCATCGCGGTTGGGGAAATCTTCGTGCGCATGCGCGCCGCGGCTTTCTTTGCGGTTGTTCGCGCTTTCCATCGTACAAACGGCCTGCGCCATCAAATTGTCGAGCTCGAGCGTTTCGATAAGGTCGGTGTTCCAGATCAGGCTGCGGTCGGTGACGGCAACGTCCTCCATCCGCTTGTTGACCTTTTGCATCAACGTCACGCCCTCGGCGAGCAATTCGGTGTCGCGGAACACGGCAGCGTGCTTTTGCATCGTGCGCTGCATTTCAAGGCGGATTTGCGAGGTTGGCGATCCGCCCTTGGCGTTACGGAACTTATCGACGCGCGCTAGCGGCAGGTCGGTTGCGCTCTTCGGCAAAGGCTTGTGCGACGCGCTGGGTGTTAGATTGGCCTTCAGATGCAAACCTGTCGCGCGGCCAAATACCACGAGATCGATCAGCGAGTTCGACCCTAAACGGTTGGCACCATGCACCGAAACGCAAGCTGCCTCGCCCACGGCATAAAGACCGGGCACAACCGCATCGTCATTGCCGTCTTTCTTGGTAACAACCTGTCCGTGATAATTGCACGGAATCCCGCCCATATTATAATGGACAGTCGGCGACACCGGCAGAGGCTGACGCGTCAAATCGACGCCTGCGAAAATCTTGCCGCTTTCGGTTATGCCCGGCAGACGCTCGGCCAAAACCTTCGGGTCGATGTGGTCGAGGTGCAGATAAATATGGTCCTTTTCCGGACCAACGCCGCGACCTTCGCGCATTTCGAGCGCCATCGAACGGCTAACCACGTCGCGCGAAGCCAGATCCTTCGCCGAAGGCGCGTAACGCTCCATGAAACGCTCGCCTTCGCTGTTGGTCAGGTACCCGCCCTCGCCGCGTGCGCCTTCTGTAATCAGCACGCCCGCGCCATAAATGCCAGTCGGGTGGAACTGGACAAACTCCATATCCTGCAAAGGCAGGCCAGCACGAAGCACCATGCCACCACCGTCGCCGGTGCAGGTATGCGCCGAGGTCGCGGAGAAATAGGCGCGGCCATAGCCGCCGGTTGCCAATACAACGGCATGGCTCTTGAACCGGTGGATGCTGCCATCTTCCATGCACATCGCTATGACGCCCCGGCATTCGCCGTTTTCCATAATCAGGTCGAGCGCGAAATATTCGATGAAGAAATCCGCGTCATATTTCAGGCTCTGCTGGTAGAGCGCATGCAGCATCGCGTGACCGGTGCGGTCTGCGGCAGCGCAAGTGCGCTGAACGGGCGGGCCTTCGCCCATATTCTGCATATGGCCGCCAAAGGGGCGCTGATAAATTGTGCCGTCGGTGTTGCGCGAGAAAGGCACACCGGCATGTTCGAGTTCATAAACAGCGGCGGGAGCTTCGCGCACCATATATTCAATCGCATCCTGATCGCCGAGCCAGTCGGAGCCCTTGACCGTGTCATACATATGCCACGTCCAATGATCCGGGCTATTATTGCCAAGCGAAGCCGCAATCCCGCCTTGTGCCGCGACAGTGTGCGAACGCGTCGGAAAAACCTTGGTGATACACGCAGTTTTTAGCCCCGCTTCGGCGCTGCCCATCGTCGCACGCAATCCAGATCCGCCGGCGCCAATAACGACGGTATCATAGGTGTGGTCAATAATCTTATAGGCTTCGGACATCAGGCGGCAGCTCCGGTGAAGGCAAGTTTAGCGACGGTGAAGATGCCGAACACGGCACCGCCAACCACATAGAAATTGAGCAACGTCATCGCGCCGAATTTCAGCGCGTCGTCATGGACATAATCCTCGATCAGCACCTGAAGCCCCAGACGGACATGCCAGAATATGCTGACCAGCATCAGAATCATCGGTACGGCGACGGTCGGCTGTGACAACCATTGAGCCAATGTCCCTTGGTCGAAATTGGGCATGATCAGCAGCGACACGACCAGCCATGTCGTCAGCAAAAGATTACCCACCGCAGTCGTGCGTTGGGTAAGCCAATGTCCGCCGCCATGCTTGGCCGATCCCAGCCCGCGTACTTTTCCGATATTCGTTCCACTACCCATTATGAAATTCCCAAGAAACGCGATGCCACAAGCAGGGCCACCAATGCAGTTGCAAAAAAGGCCGCAATAAATGCAGCCAGCGCCCATGTGCGGTTGGTTTTCAATTCGTAACCTGCCCCCATATCGAGAACGAGGTGACGCAACCCTGAAAACAGATGCTGGAAAAAGCTAAAGGTCACGGCAAGTGCAACAAGGCGAAAAAACCAGTTCGCGGCGGTTAGCAGGCCACTGGCCTCTTCACCCGCCGAAATGACGTACTTCTGGAACGTCGCATAGCTTTCCGCTGCGCCGCCAATCGCCGACAACCACCACAGTAAAGTCAGCATTCCGGCAGTCGCCAGAACAAATCCCGTTGCACGGTGGAAAATCGAAATCGCCATCTGCGGCGACCAGCGATAAATCTGCAAATGCGGCGACAATGGTCTGCCAGCTTTTTCCCCCATGGGTTCACGTCCTTCTTAAACGGCAAATTTGCGGCGTTGCGTTGCTCTTTAATGTTTTAGCCGCCCCACGCAAGGCCCGTTCAGGCAGAAAACGGGAACGGAAAGACTATCCGTGCATAACCCGCTGTTAACCATTTTACGTTTAGAAATAACTCGAACTAGCCGAGCATATTTCGGCACAGAAAACGGAGCAAGTAATGGGCCAGTCGGACGGACAGAAACAAATCGATCTGGAAGCTATAATTGCTCCTCATGATACAGACGGAAAACTGGCAGAAAACTGCCGTATGCTTGCGGTGTATCTGGACGGCAAATACGACGCACTCGCCGAGGACTATTGGTCGTTCTGGATCAACTCTGCCGAGTTCGGTTCAGGGTTCGACGCCGAACGAATTCGTAAATCGCGCGATTTACTGGCAACCTATCTGCAGATGCGCACGAGCCGCTTTGATGACCGGCAATGGCTCAACATCAGTCGATCGATGATCGTCGATTCCTGCGAGCGCGGTGTACCGCTTGCTTTGGTGATGGCCGCAACTGGTACCGCCAACAACCGGTTTATCGCCATCCTCATGGCCGACGCGTCGATTCCCGGAGACGAAATGTCGCAGCATGTGAATACCATGAGCAAGATAAACGCCATCGAACTGACCATTACCGCGACTATTTTCGGGCAGCACGAACAAATGCGCTTTGCCGAACGCCAGATCGCCAATTCGGCAAATTTTGAAGCGGATATCGGCAGCGCCACTTCGGCGGTTGCAGAACAGACCAGCCTTTTGAAACATCAAGCCGCCAGCAGTTCGCAAATGGCGCATGGCATGTTGGCAAAAACCAGCGAAGTCGCCGCTGCCTCTGAGCAATCGGCAGTCGCAATGCGTGAAGCCGCGCAAACCGCTGCGGGGTTGATCCGCGCCATCGAAGATGCCCGGACCGAAGTCGAAACAGCATCGGATGTAGCCACGCGCGCCGCCGCGCAGGCTTCGCAAAGCGTGGTTGCCACCGACACGCTGTCCGAACAGTCACAATCCATTGACTCGATCCTTGGCCTTATCCGCGACATCGCGGGCCAGACCAACCTGCTTGCACTCAACGCCACAATCGAAGCGGCGCGTGCTGGCGATGCCGGTCGCGGCTTTGCCGTCGTCGCACAGGAAGTCAAAAGCCTTGCCAACCAAACCGCGCAGGCGACTGACGAAATTGCGCAAAAAATCTCTGCCATTCAGAACGCTACCAAGGCTTCGGTCGAATCCAATGCCGCAATTCAGTCGATTGTCGGCGAGGTACAACACAGCGCCGAGCGTATCCGTCACGCGATGGAAGATCAGGCGCAGACGGTTACAATGATCACAGCGTCGGTCGATGAAACCGCATTGGCTGCAGATTTGATGTCCAACACAATTTCGGCCATCCGTTCTGACACCGAAAATGTAGTTTCGGAAATCAGCGCGCTGGAGCAGGGCTTTAATCAGGTCGATGCCAAATTGTCGTCGTTGCAGGACAATGCGCGCAAATTCGTCGCTGGCCTCGGATAAGCAATAAGCGTCATTGAATTTCTATCCCCGTTGTGAAAAGCAGCGGGCCATGACTTCAAAATCTCAAATCCATATCCTTGTCACCGGCGCATCGCGCGGAATCGGTGCGGCCATTGCCAAAACTTTCGACCCCGAAACGGTTCGCCTGCTCGCGCTATCGAGCGGGGACGGCGATCTTGCTGACCCGGGGGTCCCCCTAAAATTATGGGCCGATTCGCTGGTCAAATTGGATGGACGTGTCGACGTTCTCATCAACAACGCAGGCGTGTTCGAGGCAAACCCGATAAACACCGATGACGAAAGCTGGCGCAAAAGCTGGAACCGCACCATGCAGGTGAACCTGACCGCAAGCGCCGAACTTTGCCGCCTTGCCGTACTTCACTGGCAGGAGAAACAATCCAGCGGACGCATCGTGAACATCGCCAGCCGCGCCGCGCACCGCGGCGATAGCCCTGACCACTGGCATTATGCTGCGTCGAAGGCCGGTATGGTCGCGATGACCAAAACCATCGCCCGCGCTTATGCCGCGCAAAGGATATATGCCTTTGCCATCTGTCCGGGCTTTACAATGACCGGCATGGCCGAAGATTATCTCGACAGCCGCGGCGGCGACAAGCTACTTGCCGACATCCCGCTCGGTAAGGTGGCCGATCCTGAAGAAGTCGCCGCTATCGCCAAATTCTGCGCGCTCGACGCGCCGCCTTCGATGACTGGCGCCGTTCTCGATATCAATGGAGCAAGCTATGTCCGTTAGAATTGCTGCGATGGCGGCGATACTCTTGGCCGGTTGCGCGCCGGTTACGCCGATGGTTTCCAAGAACGACGTGCGCTTTCAAGGTGCAGCTTTGGCAAAAGCCTGCGAAGGCCGTGACGGCTGGAGCGACGCGGCGCCGCCCGCGCATGTTTTTGGCAATGTCTATATGGTCGGAACATGCGGCATCACATCGTTGCTGATTACCACGCCCGATGGCCATTTCCTGATCGATGGCGCAACCGATGAAGCGGCGGCCGGCATCGCAGAGAATATCCGCTCGCTCGGTTTTGATCCCAAGGATGTCCGATTTCTCCTCGTGACGCACGAGCATCTGGACCATGCGGGCGGTCTGGCGCGGTTGAAGCAAATCACGGGCGCAAAGTTTGCCACGCGCGAAGCAGCAAGGCAGAGCTTGGAAACAGGTTTGCCAGTAATGGACGATCCACAACATGGCATCCACCCTGCCTTTCCCGGAATCAAAGCCGACCGGATAATCAGCGATGGAGAAACGCTTCAGATTGGCAAGCAGCAGATTACCGTCATTGCCACGCCCGGCCACTCGCCCGGTGGAACAAGCTATACTTGGAAGTCCTGCGAAGGGACGGTTTGCCGCACTATCGTCTATGCCGACAGCCTTAACGCAGTATCGGCAGACGCTTACCGCTTCACCGACCATCCGGCCTATGTCGCAACGCTGCGCAGGTCGATGGCGCGGATAGAGGCTATCACCGACTGCGATATCATGATCAGCCCGCATCCGTTTCAAAGCGAATTTTTTGAACGGCTGGCAGGTGCAAAGCCACTGGTCGCCGCCGGGCGCTGCAAACAATATGTAACCGCCGCCCGCGAGCGGCTGGACGGCCGCCTTGCCAAAGAGGTTGGGGAGTGAACTGGCTGCTCACCCTGCCCTGCACCCGTGCCGAGGCGGAGGCATTGCATAACGATGACGAGTGGCTCTCGCTACTCGACCCCATGCCGACCATTGTTGCTGAAGAGGTCGAGGCGTTTAACGATGCCAAATGGCGGGTGAAGGCGTATTTTGCCAAGGAGCCTAGCAAACGCGTCACAGTCGCAATTCAGGGCCGCCTGCCGAGCGCCGCAAAAGCAAAGGCAACGCTCGAAAAACTGCCCGACGAAGACTGGCTGGTCCTGAGCCAGCAAGGGCTGCAGCCCGTCTATGCGGGGCGTTTTTACATCCACACGTCAACCAACAAAGGCGAAGTTCCAAACGGCGCAATCCCATTTTTGATAGAGGCAAGCCGCGCGTTCGGCACTGGGGGACACGAAACAACAAGCGGCTGCCTGGCGATGCTCGACCGAATCAAACAGCAGGGCAAATATTTCGACCTGATTGCAGACATTGGCACCGGCACCGGATTGCTTGCATTTGCCGCCCGGCATCTGTGGCCCCGCGCCTATCTCATGGCATCGGACATCGACCCGGTCAGCGTGAAAGTGACAGCGGACAATGCGATAGCCAACCATGTTGTTGTCGGCACCGGCCAAGGCGAAATAGCTTTGTGCGCCGCATCGGGCACCAACCACGCGCTGATCCACCAACGTGCGCCTTACGACCTGGTAATCGCCAACATTTTGGCCGGGCCGTTGATCGAACTTGCGCCCTCACTAGCGGAAATCACACAAGACGGCGGATCTCTAATCCTTGCAGGTCTGCTCGATACCCAAGCCAAAGCGGTATTGCGTGCGTATCGCTTGCAGGGTTTCCGTTTGCAACGGCGCGAGGACACTGGCGACTGGCCCTGCCTGTGGCTGGTCAAGCGGCGCAATTACAGTTGGCGCCGGCCGCTGCGTGCCGATGGTCAAACCAGCCAGCCGCCCGGAGATTTCGGCACTTGGTAATTAAAGCCGTATTGCGTCGCAAAGGCGCATCCGCCATATCCCGAAACAATGGCAGCAGATTCAGCTAGTTCCGATCTGGATTCCGCGCGGCGGGCACGGTTGGCCGATGCGCTAATCCGGACCGGCCGCGGCGACCGTTCTGCATTCGAAGCTGTGTACAAGGCAACATCGGCGAAACTATTCGGCGTCTGCCTTCGTATCTTCCCCGACAGGAATGAAGCGGAAGAAGCATTGCAAGACGCGTATCTCACCATCTGGAACAAAGCCGCGAGCTTTGAGGCAGGGCGCGCCAGCCCTATCAGCTGGCTCGTGGCGGTGACGCGCAACCGCGCAATCGACCGGTTGCGTTCGCGTGGCAAGGCAGGGTTGGTGTCGCTTGACGAAGCGGCAGAAATTGCGGACCCTGCGCCACTGGCAGACGCACAATTGCTCAGTTCAGGCGAAGACCGTGTGTTGCATGGCTGCATCGATGGGCTCGAGCGGCGCGACGCGCATTTCATCCGGAGCGCATTCATCGGTGGCGCGACCTATGCCGATCTGGCACAACGCGAAGGTGAACCGCTCGGCACGGTCAAAAGCCGGATAAGGCGCGCGCTGATTAAGCTGCGCGCGTGCATGGAGGGGGCTTCATGACCAACTTGAGCGAAGACGATGTCGCCCTTGCCGGTGAATATGTGCTAGGCCTGCTCGATGCGGCGGGCGAAGCTACCACCAGCGCGCGCATGGCAACCGATGCGGCGTTTGCTGCCGAAGTCGAGGCATGGCGCGAACGGCTTGCGCCGATGCTGGAGGGCGAGGAAACGCCGCCAGCGCACATCTGGAACAGGGTTCAGAACAATCTGCCTGCCCCTACCGAGCAGGATGTCGGCACAGGCAAGTTGCTGTTCTGGCGGACTTTGACTGGCATTTCAGTCGGCGCTGCCGCAATATTGGGCATATTGCTTTTGCAAAAACCCGAAGCTGTGGCCCCGCTAGCAAACGAAGCCCCGCTTATCGCGGCGCTCGGCAGCGAGACGGGTAACGCCTCGCTCACGGCCAGCTATGATGCCGGCACCGGGCGGATGATCGTCACACCGGTATCGCTCGATACTGGCAAGCTATATCCTGAACTATGGATCATTCCTGCCGACGGCACCGCGCGGTCGTTAGGGATTGTCGCATCCAAATCAGCGACTTCTATCATCGTGCCTGCCGACAAGCGGCAGTTTCTGGATGTCGGCGGCACACTGGCAATCACGCCCGAGCCCGAAGGTGGCGCGCCAGGCGGCAAAGCAACGGGCCCGGTTATCGCCAGCGGAAAAATTGCAACGATTTAAATAAAATCTTAGGTTGGTGCATCCGGATAGCGATTGCCTCCGTTTCTGCTCTCAGCACGCCATCCCCCGGACGTGCGCAGAACAGGAAAGTTGAACTCATGAAAAAGACCAACACCATTTTCGTAGCAATCGCACTGGCATCGTCCAGCCTTACCGGCACCGCATTACTCGCAAATCACCATGCGATGGCCAATCCGATGGTCGGCGGCGCAGAAATGTTCCCCGCCAAGACCATTGCCGAAAACGCGTCGGCAGCGCCTAACCTCACCACGCTCGTCGCAGCCGTATCGGCCGCAGGATTGGTCGAAACGCTCGCCAGCCCCGGACCGTTTACGGTATTCGCACCAACCAATGACGCTTTCGCCAAGCTTCCGGCAGGCACCGTCCAAACACTTGTAAAGCCTGAGAACAAGGCAACGCTGACCTCGATCCTGACCTACCATGTCGTTGCTGGAAAGCTGACCAGCAAGGACATCGTCAAGGCAATCAAGGCAGGCGGCGGCACCGCAACGCTTAATACCGTGGCGGGCGGCAAGCTGACGGCAAAGATCGTCGGCAAGGACGTTATCGTCACAGATGCAAAGGGCGGCATGTCGAAGGTAACACAGGTCGACGTCATGCAGTCGAACGGCGTCGTCCACGTCATCGATTCGGTTTTGCTGCCTTAAGCAGGCAGTAAATGCGGGGGCCGGTCGCTTTTCCCTCCCTTTTTAGCGACCGGTCCCTTCCGCATATGCCTGCGTGCCGCGCGTAATCACCTCATCGTCGGCCAATATGTCCGCTATCGCGACGTCAGGTAAATCCTCAAGCTGGGCATAAAGCGGCGCGAAGTCGGTTTCGACCGTGACCTTCAGCAAATGGTCGAGACTTGGAATAACAAAATAATTCTGCTGGAAATCGTCG
Source organism: Sphingomonadales bacterium (assembly GCA_031400695.1). GTDB lineage: Bacteria > Pseudomonadota > Alphaproteobacteria > Sphingomonadales > Sphingomonadaceae > Sphingorhabdus_B. The sequence continues at coordinate 61,586 of JANNQI010000063.1, forward strand.
ATACGGTATTCGGTCCGCATCACCCGCAGCAGATCAAAGCCGATGCGATTAGGGCTCGGATCGTCCAGCGCGAACACGCTCTCGGCATAGCTCGACACGATACCCGCGCCGTAAATGCGCATTCCGTTGGGTTGTTTGATCAGTCCGAATTCCACCGTGTACCAATATAGCCGCGCCAGATGGTCAAGCGCGCCGAAGCCTAGGCTGCGTAAACCGCCCTGCCCGTAAGCCACCATGTAATCCGCAAACACCGGATCGGCGAGCATCGGGACGTGGCCAAAAACGTCATGGAAGACATCGGGTTCTTGCAGATAATCGAACTGCTCCGGCGTGCGAATGAAATTGCCCGCCGGAAAGCGCCGGTTCGCAAGATGATCGAAAAAGACTCCGTCTGGAACCAGCCCCGGCACCGCAACCACTTGCCAACCCGTTGCCGACATCAGCCGCGCATTGAGTTCGCGATAATCGGGGATGCCCGGCTTCGACAGTTTCAGAACGTCCATCCCGCGCAGAAACGCATCTGCGGCCCTGCCCGGCAACATCTCCGATTGCCGCGCAAACAGCCGGTCCCACATCGCATGTTCGTCCGAACCGAATGCATCCCAATTTTGTAGAATCGTCCAGTCGACATTTGCACCTTCGGGTGGCGACGCGTAAACATGCTGGAAATCGGCCATAGGGAAGTGGTTACACTTGAAACTGTTTCGCATCAACAGCCTGTGGACAGCCCTGCGCGCGATCGCCGGTTGGCCATTGCTTGTGGCAGGACTTTACATGCTGGGTGCGTTGGTGGGCAGCCACGTTCCCGCTAACTCTGATTGGGAGCAACCCCAAGACGGCATTGAGATTTTCGTCGAAACCAACGGCGTTCATGTCAGCCTTGTCGTGCCGATGGCAGCCGCTGGCGAAGACTTAAGCGATCTCATCCGTCCCGAGGATCTTCGAAACCGCGATTTATATGGGACGCATGCAATGATCGGCTGGGGCCATGGCCGTGTATATCGCAATGCACAAACTTGGGGCGATGTCCGCAGCGGTGATGTTACCAGCGCGATTTTTGGCTCCGACCACACCACGCTGCATGTCTACCATCTGAAAAATCCTCAAGCATTACCCCACCGGAAAATACTCAGGGTCACGCCCAGACAATATCACGTCATCATTTCGCAAATCCGCCGGACATTCCGTCTCGACAGGACCGGGCATAGCCGCGCCTACCCCGCTTACGGTCCTGACAACCAATTCTATGACAGCCGCGGCCATTACTCGGCCATCAACACCTGCAATAACTGGACCGGCGAAATCCTGAGCAACGCGGGCGTGCGCATCGGAATCTGGACGCCGATGCCCGGCGGGGTAATGCGCTGGTTCTAGGCTTTCATCCAGTCCCGCAGTGCCGCCGGGTCTTCGATCACAAGATGCCCGTAACGACGCGTGACCAACCCCTTGCTTTCCAGTTCCGATAACGCAGAAGCAATCGTCATCCGCGACACCCCGATCAGTTCGGCCAGTTCCTGTTGCTTGATGCCCAGCTTCACCGGCGGCTCGCGATCTACCGCGAACGCGATCAGGCGCTGCGCCAGCCTTTTGGGCGCTGACATATTGCGAAAGACCAAAAGATTATCGAGAGCTTCCTGCAACTGCTTCGCCAATATTTTCAGCATCTCGCGCACGATATCGGGCGAACGACCCATCGCTTCAGAAAATATCTTTTCGCTGACCCACAGCATGTCGACCTTGCCCAACGCTTCGATGTCGAGAACCCGTTCGAACTGCCCCAGGCACGCGAGCTCGCCGAAGCTATCGCCCGGCCCCAGAATAAATAACACGTGCATATTGCCTTGCGCGTCCTGATGTCCGCACTTTACCTGTCCATTTTCGACGATCCAGAAGCCGTCGGCGGCGTCGCCGCGATGATGAAGAAACTGCCCCGGCGCAAAACTCCTGCGAATCGCTTTCGCGCGCAATTCGGTCTGCAATTCCTCGGGAAAGCTCGCAAACAAGGCAGGCGCGCCGACCGAACGTCCAGTATTTTCGGGAGGATTTTTCGATTGTAAAATTTTTGGCATTATCGGCAAGCCAATCGTCATATAAGTGTCATCGAAGCAAGTCCTTTCGGAGTCGCACAACATCTTAGCCGAAACGAAGATGTCTGGAAGTTCTTTGGGGGTGGACAGCTTTGGGCTGCGCGGCGCTGAGGGGGGCTGCTGCGGTTCTGACGGCGCGCTGGTTGCTCCTTTTTAATCAGCGCGCCGTCAAGCTTTCCTTAGATCGCTGCTACAATCGCCGACCATTCGGCTTCGTCAATGACGCGGATGCCAAGCGCCGTGGCCTGTTTCAGTTTCGATCCAGCCCCAGGACCAGCGACAACAAGGTCGGTCTTCACGCTCACCGAACCCGCCGCCTTGGCACCCAAAGCCTCAGCCTGCGATTTTGCCTCGTCGCGACTCATCGTTTCGAGCTTGCCGGTGAATACGATGGTCTTGCCCGTCCATTCGCTCTCCCGAATGTTGGAGACATAATCGGGAGGATTGACCTCGCTCAATAAATCATCCCAAACCTCGCGGTTATGGGGCTCATGGAAAAAATCGCCAAGCGCTTCGGCCACTGTCGGGCCGATGCCGTCAATTCCGGTCAAATCCGCGACGGCACTTTCATCGTGGCTAGCGAGCCTCATGCCTATATCGTGAATTGCGGCGAGCGACCCGAAATTCTTGAACAGATCTTTCGCGGTCACCGCCCCGATGTGGCGAATACCCAAGCCGAACAACAAGCGCGCGCCGTCGGGCGCGCGTTTTGTCTCAATTGCTGTCAACAGGTTATCCACAGACTTTTCCTGCCACCCTTCGCGTCCAAGCAGTTCTCCACGATGTTGTTTCAGCCGGAAAATATCGGCTGGCGATTGCAGCCACCCTGCATCGATGAACTCGCTTATGCTTTTTTCGCCAAGGCCCTCAATATCAAGCGCAGCGCGGCTCACGAAATGCCGCAGACGTTCGAAACGCTGCGCCGGGCAGATTAGGCCGCCGGTACAACGGACATCGACTTCGCCATCCTCGGCAACGGCTTCGGAATTGCATGCCGGGCAATGGTCCGGAAAGGCATATGCGGCGCGCGGCTCTGCTAGCGTCAGATTCTCGACCACCTGAGGAATGACGTCTCCTGCACGCTGAACCACAACCCGGTCGCCGAGGCGAACCCCCAAGCGCGCTATTTCATCGCGATTGTGTAGCGTCACATTCGACACCACCACGCCGCCCACCGTCACCGGCGTCAACCGTCCAACTGGAGTTAACTTCCCGGTGCGGCCAACCTGGATATCGATGGCTTCCAATGTCGTCTCTGCACGCTCAGCCGGAAATTTATGCGCAATCGCCCAGCGCGGGGCTTTCGCAACAAAGCCCAACCGCTCCTGCCAGTCGAGCCGGTCGACCTTGTAGACGACGCCGTCGATATCATAAGCTAGCTCGGCCCGCTGGCGTTCGATGGCGGCATAATGCGCCAATGCCCCTTCGGCTCCCTCGACGCGCACCAGCAGAGGTGACACCGGGACACCCCACGAAGCAATCGTAGCCAATACGCCTTGTTGAGTGTCGGCGGGGAGCGCGCTCACCTCACCCCAGCCATGTGCCAAAAACCGCAAAGGCCGCGAGGCGGTGATCTTGGCATCCTTCTGCCGAAGCGATCCCGCCGCTGCGTTGCGCGGATTGGCAAATATCTTGCCGCCCTTGGCTTCCTGATCGACATTCAACGCGGCAAAATCGGATTTGGCCATATAGACCTCGCCGCGAATTTCGAAGATGGCCGGCGCAGTGCCTGACAGGTGTTGCGGAATGTCGGTGATGTAAGCGACATTCGCTGTAACGTCTTCACCAACCGTGCCATCGCCGCGCGTCGCCGCCTGCTTTAGAACGCCGTCCTCATAACGAAGCGAAAGCGACAGCCCGTCGATTTTGTCTTCAGCGGTCAGGGCTACTTCGGCACCCTCAGGCAAATTCAAAAACCGCCGTACCCGCGCGACAAAGTCCGCAACGTCCTCGGCATTGAACGCATTGTCGAGGCTCATCATCCGCTTGGCGTGCGTGACCTTTTTCAGCCCCGAAAGCTCTACCGAAGCGCCTACGACCTTATTGGGACTATCAGCGCGGACCAGATGCGGAAACGCAGCCTCAAGCTCAGTATTCCGCCGGACCAATGCATCATATTCGGCATCGGAAATTTCCGGTGAGTCATCGGTGTGATACAGTCTGTTATGACGGGCGATGGTCTTGGCCAACCGCATCAGTTCGTTGGCGGCGTCGGCTTCAGACGTCACTTATTGGCTCCGGCAAGCGGCTTTCCCAAATCGAACGAAACCCTAAACAAACGTCCGGGTCTTGCCAGTTCATATACCAGCGACTGCCCGGGTTCGATCTCGAACGACCAGACATTGGTATTTGACACCGTGCGCCCCTCTTTGGTGAACATCGCCTTTGAAAACTCGTCGACCGGAAATTCCTGCCGCGCAGGCGTGCCCGCCGCCGACGTATCGCCGCCATATTGCGATACAGGGTCCTCGGTGCCGTCCTTCAGCATGTGTCGATGCTTCAGTCGCAGGCCGCTATCGGTGCGCGTGATAATCCAGGTGCGTGAGCGGTCATCTCCAACATCAAAGGCGATACGAATTTCTTGGGATGAACATTCGCGGGCATGCGCTTGCAGGTCAGCCGTTGCAAAGCTGGCATCGCTCTCATTGCCAGCGTTCATCTTCCCGCTAAAGCTTTTACCGCACAACGTCGACATCCGCTGGAAAAATACATCTCGTGGATCGGCAGGTTCCGGTGTTGAGACGCAACTACCGAGACTTAACGCTAATAAAATTGAGAGTTTTTTCACACCACCTCCAGCAAGCGCTCGGCCTGAGCCCTTGCCTCATCGGTGACTTCCGCACCGGACAGCATTCGAGCGATTTCCTGACGGCGCGCCTCGGCGTCGAGCAAAGTCACGCCCGTTCGCGTAACCGTGCCTTGGCTCGATTTGGCAATGAAATAATGCGCTTGGCCCTTGGCCGCGACTTGCGGGCTATGGGTAACCGCAAGCAACTGCGTACGTTGGGCAAGCCGCGCCAACCGCTCACCAATCGCCGCCGCAACCGCGCCGCCAACGCCACGGTCGATTTCATCAAAGATGATCGTAGCCGCGCCGCCTTCTTCGGCGAGTGCAACCTTCAGCGCCAATATGAAACGCGACAATTCGCCGCCCGATGCAATTTTTGTCAGCGGCGCAAAGGGGGCGCCGGGGTTAGTCGAAATAAGGAATTCGACGCGGTCCATACCCGACGCCGCCCAGCGGTCTTCGCCCAGGCGTTCAACCGCTGTCCGGAACTGCGCTGCATCGAGTTTCAATGGCGCGAGTTCGGACTTTACCGCGTTATCCAGCTTTGCCGCTGCGACGGTCCGTGCATCGGACAACGCAATCGCTGACTCGACATAGGCCGCGTGCTTGGCTGCAACCTCTGCTTCGAGCTTAGCCAGCCCCTCGCCGCCCGCCTCGATCGATTCCAATCGGGCATTCAGATTTTGCTGCAAGGATACGATAGCATCGGGCGCGACATTATGTTTGCGCGCCAGCGCCCGCAGTTCGAACAGGCGGACCTCGATTTCGTCAAGCCGCGCCGGTTCAAATTCGATCGCGCGGGCCGCAGCGTTCAACTTGTCCTCGGCCTCGCTCGCCTCGATTACCGAACGATCGAGCGCGGTTAGTGCTTCGGCGAGCAGCGGATGGGCGTCGGCCAGCCGGTCTAGTTTCCTTGCAGCACCGCGAATGAGCGCAATGCCGCTCTTCGGGCCTTCGAAGCTTTCGAGCACCGCCTTCAAATCTTCGGCAATCCGTTCGCCCTTTTGCATGTCGGAGCGTTCACCGGCGAGCTGCTCTTCCTCACCGGCCTGCGGATCGAACGCGGCAAGCTCGGCCACGGCATGCTCGAGCCACTCGCGATCACGCGCTGCATTATCGAGCGCCTCGCGCGCTACATCAAGCCGCGCCTTCGCCTCTTGCCACGCGGCGAAATTGGCAGCGACGCTTGCGGTATCGCAGCGCCCGAATGTATCGAGCAAAGCCCGATGCCCGCGCGGGTTGAGCAAGCCCCTGTCGTCGTGCTGGCCGTGAATTTCCACCAGCATTGCCCCCACGTCGCGCAGCAAAGCCGCCGAACAGGGCTGGTCATTGATAAACGCCTTGCTGCCGCCATCGGCCTTGACCGACCGCCGGATGAGCAAGGGTTCGCCCGTGTCGATCTCGATGTCATTATCGGCAAGCAGCGCTACGACGCCCGCAGGCGCATCGAAACTCGCGGTGACCTGTGCCTTGTCCGACCCACTGCGCACCAGCCCGCTATCCGCGCGTGCACCCAGCGCAAGTCCAAGCGCGTCCAGCAATATCGATTTTCCGGCCCCGGTCTCACCGGTCAGGACCCCGAGCCCGCCTGTAAAATCAAGGTCGAGCGCTTCGATCAGCACCACATCGCGGATCGAAAGCCCCGTTAGCATTCCATCAGGCGCTGGGCGCGTTTTTCTGCATCAGGTCGTATGCGCGCTGGTACCATTCGCTACCGGGATAATTGGCACCGAGCACAGCCGCGGCCTTTTTCGCTTCTTCCGGAACGCCCATCGCCAGATAGGATTCGGTCAGCCGGTACAAAGCCTCCGGCGCGTGGGTCGTCGTGTCGAACTTGTCGACGACTTCGCGGAAGCGGAGCGACGAAGCAAGCCAGAGCGCCCGGCGCTGATAGAAACGGCCAATTTCCATTTCCTTGCCCGCAAGGTGATCGCGCACCAGATCCATCTTCAGCGTCGCGTCGGCGGCATAACGGCTGGTCGGGTAGCGACGTTGCACTTCGCCCAGCGCAGCCAGCGCCTGTTCCGAAATCTTCTGGTCGCGGGTCACATCGCTGATCTGCTCATAATAAGACAGCGCGATTAGATAATATGCATAAGGCGCGTCCTTGTTGCCCGGGTGAATCGACAGAAAACGGCGCGATGACTGGATCGATTCGTTATACTTCTGCGCCATATAGTAACTGAACGAGCTCATCAGCTGCGCACGGCGCGCCCACGGCGAATAAGGGTGTTGGCGCTCGACCTCGTCGAACAACGCAGCAGCCACCTGGTAATTCCGGTTGTCGAGCTTTTCCTTCGCCGCATTATACAGCGTGTTGACGTCGCGCGCGACATAGCGGGTGTTGCTGCCCGGTTTGGCGTCACCGCCCCCCAGGCCAAGCGCAGCGCATCCGGAAAGCAAGGAAGTGGCGGCAAGCAGGCCTGCGGCCAGTATCGTTTTTCTGTTCATGGACGTTCCCTAGATAATCTTGGCCGCCCCGCCAAGCATTTTGCAATATGGGGCCGATAAAGTCGCGGGCAATGTGGGGAAGCCCGCCTGTATCGGGGATGAACTGCGACGGGCGGTGACGGACCCGACGCCAATTTACCTCACCCCTCGCCCGCGTCCAGGCGTCGCTTGAGCGCGCGTAAATTACCAAGGAGTTTCTTCACGTTCGCATCGCGCTCACGTTGCTCCTGTTCCTGAAACTCCGGACTGCCCTCCAGACGCGCGCGCGCCATATGTCTTTTGTGAATATCGATTAACGCCATCGCATGCTGCGCCGTCATCGGCGTCAGCGGAAACGCCGCCGCGCCATCCGCCGCATCCGGGTCTTCAGGCCCGAAACGGCGCAGCGCATTTTGCAGCATCGCCGCCTCCAGCGCAGGGTAACCATCAAGCAGCGCGTCCTGCCACGCCGCCGCAAATCCCGGCCAGCGTTCGGCGTGCATATAGGCCGACGGCACCGAAAGCCCGACCGCCTCGCACGCCATGTTCACATTGGCGGTCGCCGACAGCACGGCTAGAAACCGCCCCTCCTCCGCCGCCGTCCATTGCTTCAGCCGCGCGCGAGAAATCTGCGCCCGCCGCCCGCGCGAGCCGCGCACCACGAGTTTCTCGCCTTCGATATTCGCCCATTTCCCCGAAGACGTCACCGCCCCGGCGCGCGAAAGCCGCTCCCGCGCCTCCGCGATGCAGGATTCCATCCGCGCCTTGAACGCCGGGTCAGTGGAACGGTGGAGCGTCACCCAAGACCGCGACACCCGTGCGCGTTCGGCAGAGATCGTCTGGTTTCCGGTTTCGGCGAGCGCGGTGAAGAAGGCCTCGGTGCGGGCCTTGCTGGTTTTGGCTGACATGAAGGAGTCCTCTTGAGTCGGATTTAGAGGACTGGGTTATTAGGCAGGGGTTGGGGTTGTAGGAAAGAGATAATTCAAAACAAAAAGCTAGATACAAATTTTCTAGCTCTGTTACACGAAGTTAGCATGGACCAACAAGGCAAGCGTTTGATGTCTTCTAATCAAGACCGGACCATTATCTTTGGAACTGGATTGCCACCAATTCCTGAACGACTACTGTTAGCACATGCCCGTGGTGAAGTGTTGTTTATATGTGGCGCCGGAATATCGAGGCCTGCAGGCCTTCCGGACTTCAGGCAGCTGGTTATCGATATCTACGAGATTTTGGATCCCAGCGTTCATTCTGTAATCGTACAAGTTCAAGTAAATGAACCCACGTTAGACGGGATAGATTGTAGCGAGCTAATTGCTAGTCAGTTGGCGGAAGCAAGGCGCTTCATAAAGGGAGATTATGACGTTGTTCTGGGTATGCTTGAGCGGAGGCTAGATAATCAGACGGCGCAAAGCAGCCGGATGCGTCAAACAACGATTCAATTAATTCGGACAAAGGCCAATCAGCCCGCGCGTATTCACAAAGCGTTGATGCGGTTAGCGGACCGAGGCGGAGCAACCGCAATTGTTACAACCAATTTTGATCGTTTGTTGGAACTCGCTGGCAGTCGGATAGGGCGGCAAGGCCCAAAGATTGAAAGTTATTCATTGGGTTCTATTCCACGGCCAATGCTTCAATCCGATTGGTCAGGCGTCATGCATATTCATGGTATGGTTGATCCGTTACCGGCAAGGCATAGCGAACTAGTACTTTCCGACCAAGATTTCGGAGAGTTCTATTTGCGGCGCCGTTCTGTACCTGATTTCATTTACGATGCCGCTCGGCTCTACAACTTAGTATTGGTTGGCTATAGCGCAAATGATCCGCCCATGCGCTACCTGTTAAATGCAGTTGCAGCTGACGGCCAACGCTTCGAGGATTTGAAGGAAAGATTTACTTTTGTAGGCGCCGATAACTTGGATCCAGTGGCTCACGAAGATTGGAAGGCACGCCACATTACACCCATCCATTATGATCAGCATAAAGAGCACACCATTCTTCGCGATACCCTTGAGCGATGGGCATATTTTTCGGCCATCAACGGCAAATCGGGAAGTGCCGAACGAGAACTAAGGCGTATTTCAAAAAGCCGATGGGATGATGCAAGCGATAGCGATCGAGATCTGTTCGGCCATTTATTTAGGCGCGGTAACGCCAGCGAGCGGTCACGACTGGCAATTGTAGCCTCCGAAGCCGGTGCCGATATTGCTTGGCTAAACGAGATAGCTGCTGCGTGTGACGAAACATTTCAAGGGCGACGGAGATGAATCCGAGCTGGAGAAGCCTGAACGAAACAGATAGGGACAGATTTAGGACAGTTTCGTCGTTTCTGATGAAGCGTTTGGATGAAGTGGCAACATTGGAGTGGGCCTTGCAACTCTCATCCAATCATCGAGTAGAACGTCTTGCCTTAATCGATGTACTGAATAGGCCGAAAGACGATGGCCTTGACAAAGCTTGGATGACAGCTTGGAGGTTGATCGAGGAATCTTGGGCCGACGAGTGGGATGACGATCCCGAATTAAGTATTTATCATATTCAACGCCGCCTTCAGGCTGGTGATCGATCTGGGTCAATTATTAGTCAGATTTGTAATCTTGTAGCACCGCGTCTCGAAGTTTCTCTGGTCCAAATTCACTCTTCTCGTCGCAGGCAAAAAACTAACCTCCGCCTGACCACTGCCCATAAGCTGGGGGCGCAGCTACGCAGTGGAAAACTGGTAAACCTCGAGCTTCTCGCTCTAGACGACATCTTTGAAGAAGATTTTCTGCAGGAGCTAGTAAACGGGCTAGACGCCGTTCTTCAACGAGGCATCAACATCACTCGTAGAACCGATTGTCATCCGGGCAGCATGAAATGCGCATATTATGTTACCGAACCGGGTGAAAATGGTGATCCGGATGCTTTCAACGAAGGATGTGCGCCTTGCACAAAACTTCTACATGCAGTGGTGCTCCGGCTGGCCGCAGTAAACCCTGAAAAAACAAAGGATATTATTGCCAGATGGCGGTTTTGCAGATCGCCAATCTACATTCGCTTGTGGGCGGCAATTGCGCTTAATTCGACCTTAGTCGCGCAAAATATAATTTCGGAGTTTCTGGAGAATATCGACTCTGCAGATTTTTGGGACGTTTACGGTTTGCCCGAGGTAATCGAACTGCGCACCAAAAAGTTTGCATCGCTTACCGACGAAGCCCAACGCGCAACCCTAAAAAAAATAATCGAAGGTCCTTTACAGAATAACTGGTACAGTCGCCCAACAGGTGACGAATTAAAGGCAGCCAAGAGGTTTTGGTCAGCGCGAGAACTGAAACGCCTGTCGCTAGCGGGAGTAGTTTTACCTGAGTCACCGCAGCTACTGCTGAATAAAGCGCTTGTAGAATTTCCGGAACTTGAAGAACTCACGACTAGCAGCCTTTACGCTGAAGGATTTAAAATCCGCGCGCGCGAGGCAAATCCAAACCCCCAATATGACGATCTCGACGGGACAAACCGTCTCTTGGCGTTGGAAACTGCACTAAAAACAGAACGGAGTTGGGATAGTGATCCGAGTAGCGGCGCTCTTGATTGGATGAGAGTACCCGGCAATTCAACACTGGTGCTATCGGATTTTGAGTTAGATGATGCTGCAGGGAATGCATTTCCACAAACATGGTCAGCATTTGCTTGGGCGCACGTTTCGACTGGCAAGCAGTCAGTAAAGATATTGCAACTCATTCAAAAACTGACTGACAAAACGATTACTGAAGCAATTGACGCCCTAACACATTGGTTTAGTTGCCAAGATAAGAGTGTCATTGGTTCTAAGAATGGCTTACTCGTCTGGCATCGGCTTTGGCCTTTAGCGGTAGAAGTGACCAATAAGAATGTCGCTGATAAAGCAGATGTTGCCTTTGACGCTGCATTTTCTGTAGCTGAAGATGACGGTCGTGCGTCCAATTTAGATACTTTGAACAACCCTGCAGGTAGACTTGTTGGTTGCTTCTTGCAGTTATGCCCAAGCTTGAAAGCGACCCACCGAGGCAATTGGCCTGCGGGTGCCGCAAAAGTAATGCGCGACGTTATTATGCGAGCCACGGGAGCGAGCATGCTTATAGCTCGCCATCGGTTGATCACAGGTATTGGTTACTTTCTAAAAGCAGATCCGTCTTGGGCTGAGAAAGCGCTGATTTCAACTCTGCGGGCTAACGACGACGACGCACTGGTCCTATGGCAAGCAGTGGCGCAACGAACCCTCTGGAAAGACGCCTTAGCGCAGATAGGTAATGAGGTGTTAGAGCGTATTAGCGACAAACGTCTGCCTCGAAGAACTCGCGAATCTTTACTTTTCAGCCTTGTAATAGAGTCCATGCACGCTTTCAGGGAAAAGCGTGCCCCGAGCGTCGCCAATGTCAAAGTCACGCAGGTGCTTCGAACAATCGAAGACGGCCTCCGCGCCAGTGCGGCCAACGCAATTCAACGATTCGTACGCGACGTAGATGTGGATGAACCGAGAGCAGACATTTTTGAAACCGCTGCCAAACCATTTCTTGAAAATGTTTGGCCTAAGGAGCGCTCTCTAACTAGTTCGAGCATAAGTGCTGGTTTGTCAGATCTGCCAGCAACTGCAAACGATGCTTTCCCCGACGCAGTGGAAACCATTGCTCGATTCTTGATTCCATTCGATTGCTGGTCAATGCTTGATTACGGCCTTTACGGAGAAGAAAAGCAGGCGTTTATAGACACGCCTGACAAGGCCAAAGCCTTCCTAAAGCTGCTAGATTTAACGGTTGGAGAAGCTAAGACGAGCGTCATCCCATACGATCTTAGTGAAGCACTCGCTTCGATAGAAATCGCCAACGTCAACTTACGAAATGACACTAGGTTTAAAAGATTAGCCGCGGCGGCGCGCCGCTAATAGACTACATAGGTTAAACGAAAAAGGGGCCGCCGCAGCGACCCCTTTCCTCTCCTCACCTTTGCGGTGCTGTAACTAGTCTTTCAAGAACGCAGGAACGTGGTCGGGGTTGCCGCCGCCCTCCGCCTTACGCAGCGCCTCGTTAATCCGTGACTGCCATCCCGGCCCGGTCGCGCGGAAGCGTTCGAGGATTTTCTTGTCCAGACGCAGGCTCACCAATTGCTTGGTTTCTCCCTTTGGCCGACCGCGTGTTTTCGGGAAGGCGGCACGGATATGGGCGGGGATGTCTTCGCCGGTCTTGGCACGCGCGAAGTCGGCCCCGGTCCATTCGGGGTTGTCGCTATCGATAGCGGTTTCAATCTTTCGGGGCATAACGTGAGGCTGCGGCTTTAGGCAGCCGTCTCCAAACGGTCCGCCAGCCACATCTTGATCAGCGCTTGCCGCGTTACGCCGCGCTTCTTTGCCTGAATGTCCAGCTTGGCGATCATGCCCGAGGGCATATCGACATTGACGCGTTTTGCATCGCGACCAGGCCGGTGTGCCGTTGACCAGTCGATATAATCGCTCATGTCTTCACCGTCGTCGAAACGACGGTCGAACTCTTCACCGCTAATCACCTTTTTGGCTGTCATAGTCCTTAACCTCATTATCGCGTGAACGGCGAACCGATATTATCCGGACGGCGCCGTCCCTGTTTGTATAAACAGCAGTCCAGTATTGCTCCGAAATCCTGCCGATCAACATCCACCTCACTTCGCCGGGCGTCGGAGAAAGGATGACAAGTCGGTCATCATCGTCCCAAAGCGCCTGCGCCTGTTCGAAATCGATCTTGTGCTTGGCCAGATTGGCGGCACTTTTGTCGGGATCATATTCGAACATCGCACGTGATATAACACTGAAATGGTATATTTTCTACCCCCTACGTGGCATAACGAAGAAGCGGCCGCCGTGCCGAAGGCGACCGAAGGTTAACCGACCCCTACCCCACAACAAAAAAGGGGCCGCCGAAGCGACCCCTTTCCTCTCCTCACCTTTGCGGTGCTGTAACTAGTCTTTCAAGAATGCAGGAACGTGGTCGGGGTTGCCGCCGCCTCACCCTGCCTTACGCAGCGCTTCGTTAATTCGCGTCAGTCAATCAACAGCCTTTGTATCTCAACCTCCAACGCCGCAAATTTGCCGTGGAAGCTGGCTATCATGGCGGCCAACATGGGTTCGGCTTGCACACGCGCCAAATCGAGGGGATACCCTGCCCTCAATCCAATAAGATAAAGGTAGCTTAGCTGCGTGCGGCCATTGCCTTCGCGAAACGCGTGGATTGCATTTAGCTCACCGAGAAAATGAGCCGCCGCTTCCGCGAAAGCGGCGCGAGGCACGCCGGGCAGAAATGTGGCATCGTTGAAGCGTTCGAACAATCCGTCCATCTGCGACCCAATATGTTCAGGATAGCAAAATGAATTGCCGTCTTTGGCCGTCCTCACAGTCCGGTATTTGCCTGCCCAAACATAGACGTCCTGAAACAGATGGCGGTGCACGGAGCAATAATGCGCAGGGTTGAATGTACCTTCGGGTAAAGGCTCCTCTGCCCGGATTGATGACATTTCGAGCTCGAAACCTTCAAGCGCATCTGGATCACGCAGCCCCGCCCTGTTTTTGAGAACGAAACTTCGCTTGTAGCAATATGGGTCGTCGAAGCTGTCGTAAGCACTTCCGCTCACAATTATCGGGCGGCCCTGTAGGCGCGGATGACTTCTGCGCGGCGCTCATCATTGTTGAGGCCCTTGGCTTTCAAGTTCGAAAGACGGGTCTTGCTTGCAGCGCTTAGCTTCAGTCCTTCGACTGCAGTAATTGCGGCGAAGGCCTTAGTGCCAATGACGGATTTTGAGCTATGCCGTGTCATAGGCTTTATTTGCCATAATGCGGGTAATTACCCAAACGAAAAAGGGGCCGCCGCAGCGACCCCTTTCCTCTCCTCACCTTTGCGGTGCTGTAACTAGTCTTTCAAAAACGCAGGAACGTGGTCGGGGTTGCCGCCGCCTTCGTTTCCGCCTTCGCTGCGTTCTGGACGCGGTCCGCGATCGCGGTTTCCGCCGCCATCACGACCCCCATCCCTCCGAGGTCCACGGTCGCCGCGACCTTCGCCGCGTCCGCCACCGCCGCCTTCACGACGGGGTCCACGGTCCGGACGATCGCCGCGCCCTTCGCCTCTGGGGCGTTCTTCGCGTGGTGGGCGGGTGTCTTCCAGTTCGGCGCCGGTTTCCTGGTCCACAACACGCATCGACAGGCGAACCTTGCCGCGCTGGTCGATTTCGAGGACCTTGACCTTGACTTCCTGACCTTCGGACAGGACGTCGCTGACCTTTTCAACGCGCTCGTTGGCGATTTCGGAAACGTGCACAAGGCCGTCCTTGCCGCCCATGAAGTTTACAAAAGCGCCGAAATCGACCATGTTGACGACCTTGCCGTCATAGATTTTGCCGACTTCTGCTTCTTCGACGATGCCCGAAATCCACTTACGAGCGGCTTCGATCTGCGCGATGTCGGACGACGAAATCTTGATGAGACCTTCGTCATCGATGTCGACCTTTGCGCCGGTGGTGGCGACGATTTCGCGAATGACCTTGCCGCCGGTGCCGATGATGTCGCGGATCTTCGCTTTGTCGATCTGCATCGTTTCGATACGCGGTGCATGGGCGGAAAGTTCGCCGCGAGCTTCGCCGAGTGCCTTCGCCATTTCACCAAGGATATGCGCGCGGCCTTCCTTGGCT
>JANNQI010000064.1:0-69587 GCA_031400695.1 Sphingomonadales bacterium
ATTTGCGCCCCGCCGCCATAGTCGCGCAGCTCTTCAATTTCTGGCGCGCCCGCGCTTTTACCTTCGGCGCGCAATTGCATGAACCGTGATACGACGTTTTTCATCGGCTTGTTTATGACCACAACGACGCCGCTGCCTTCCTCGACAATTGCTTCCATCGAGCGCGACAACAGACCGGAACGCTCGTTATCCTCGCCAAACACATCAACGAACATC
Organism: Sphingomonadales bacterium; assembly: GCA_031400695.1. Taxonomy (GTDB): domain Bacteria; phylum Pseudomonadota; class Alphaproteobacteria; order Sphingomonadales; family Sphingomonadaceae; genus Sphingorhabdus_B. The sequence continues at coordinate 217 of JANNQI010000064.1, forward strand.
GACATGGTATGCATCCGCACCAGCGTCGGTTTGGCCGGATCGACCCGTCCTTTGACGAGCGACATCGTTTCGTCGCCGGTCGCTTTGTTGTAAAAGGTCATAGCGGTCCAGTCGCCACCCCATTTGCTGGTGAACTTCATCTCCGCGCGCTTTTCGACGAGATGGTCATGCTTGCGGCGATAGGCAATAAGGTCGCGGATCGTACCCATTTTGAGGCCATGGAGCCGCGCAAACGACACAAGATCATCCATCCGCGCCATGCTGCCATCATCCTTCATGATTTCGCAGATTACGCCGGAGGGATTAAGCCCCGCGAGACGGCTGATATCGACAGCCGCCTCGGTGTGTCCTGCACGCACGAGGACGCCGCCATCGCGCGCGGTCAGCGGAAAAACATGGCCGGGCGAGACGATATCATCGGGCCCTTTGGAGGCATCGACCGCAACCGAAATCGTACGAGCACGGTCAGCGGCGCTAATCCCGGTAGTAACGCCCTCGCGCGCTTCGATCGACACGGTGAAAGCGGTCTGCATGCTCTCACGATTTTCTCGCGCCATCGGGGTTAGGCCCAATTGCTCACACCGCTGCTTGGTCATAGACAGGCAGATCAGCCCGCGCCCATGCGTCGCCATGAAATTGATCGCATCGGGCGTCGCCATCTGTGCGGGAATGATGAGGTCGCCCTCATTCTCGCGGTCTTCATCATCGACAAGGATATACATCCGTCCATTGCGCGCTTCTTCGATGATTTCCTCGATTGGCACCAAAGCGGGCGTGTCATCATTGGCGAAGATGTAGCTTTCCAACTTGCGCAGCGTGTCGGCGGTCGGGTTCCAGTCGGGTTGGTCGAGATCGCGCAGCGTGTTGGCGTGAAGCCCTGCGGCGCGGGCAAGGCCGGAGCGGGAGAGGCCACCGTCATTGACGAGGCTGCGGAGTTTGGTGATAAGTTGAGTGCTCATGATTCTTCATTTTCACATTTAAATGTGATTGTCAAAGATTGAATCACATTAAGCTGGGAGGATGATATGGCGCAGACGGTTTGGGTGAAGAAATCGGCGCTGGCCGAAACGCAACTCCATGAAGATGCGCTGCACACGCTCGGCGATGGCGAAGTCCGGCTCAAAATCGAAAGCTTCTCGGTCACCGCCAACAACATCACTTACGCCGTGATCGGCGACATGTTTGGCTATTGGAATTTCTTCCCGGCAGAGGGCGACTGGGGGATTGTACCGATGTGGGGTCATGCCGTCGTCGAGCAATCGCAACACCCCGACATCGCCGTCGGAGAGCGTGTTTACGGCTATTTGCCGATGGGCACGCATCTCGATGTGCTGCCTGGAAAAGTAAGCTCCAGCGGCTTCACCGACATGGCGGCTCACCGGCAGCCGATGAGCCCGATCTACAACCAGTATAGCCGCCTCAACGCCGACCCCGAGCACGACTCCACCAAAGAGGCCGAGCGGATGCTTTTTGGCCCATTGTTCAAAACCGGATTTCTGATCGAAGCAATGTTCCGCCGCGAAGGCTGGTTCGGCGCGCAGAATTTGATCATGACCAGCGCGTCGTCTAAAACGTCGATGGGCCTAGCCAGCGTTGCCAAAGACCTGTCGCCGGGCATCAAGCGCCTCGGATTGACGTCGAAGAGCAATGTCGGTTTCGTCGCCAGCACCGGCCTGTATGACGAGGTTATGGCCTATGAGGACGTCGCCGCCCTACCTCAGATGCCCTCGGTATCGGTCGATTTCGCCGGAAACTCCAGCCTCCTCCGCGGCATCCATGAAGCACTTGACGAACAGCTTAAATATAGCTGCCTCGTCGGCGCAACACATGTCGACGCGCGCGGCGCGAATAGCTCTAGCGGCGGCGGCAGTGAAATGTCCGGCCCCAAACCTATCCTGTTTTTCGCGCCCGATCATGCTCTGGCGACTGTGCAGGAATTAGGCCCCAAAGGCTTTGGCGAAGCTGTCGGCAGAAGCTGGAAAAACTTCTTGGGTGCGGTTGACGGCGTGGTTGCCATCCACGAACGGCACGGGCTCGACGCTGCGGCTCAAGCTTTTGTAGAAACCTTGGAAGGCAGAGCGGACCCGCAGATCGGGATTGTCATTCGGCCTTAAAAACCCGCCCGTCTTTCATGACAAACTTCACCGCCTTCAGCACGGTCACATCCGCCGTCGGGTCCCCTGCTACTGCGATCAAATCCGCCACCTTGCCCGGTTCGAGCGAGCCCACTTCCTTTTCCACGCCAAGCAAAGTTGCAGCATTCATCGTCGCTGCCTGGATAGCGGCGCTGGCGGGCATTCCGTGTTTGACCATAAGCTCGAACTCGTCGGCATTCTTGCCGTGCTTTGACACACCGGCGTCGGTGCCGAACGCGATCTTCACGCCTGCGGGATAGGCCTTGGCGAGGCTTTTGCCGGTTACGCCAATGCGCCACTTAACCTTTGCCAATACTGCGGGCGGATAAGCGTTAGGGTCGGCTGCCAGCCGCTCGATATAGCCGTTCACCGTTGAGAGCGTGGGCACATAATAAGCGCCGGATGATTTGAACAATTTGATGCTGGCATCATCCAGCATTGTGCCATGCTCAATAGAATCCGCACCTGCCGCGAGCGCGGCGTTGATGCCATCGGTGCCGTGCGCGTGGACAGCCATTTTCTTGCCGTAGAGATGGGCGGTGTCGACCAGCGCCTTCACCTCGTCATCGAACAATTGCCGCCCCAGCCCAGCACCGATCCGGCTGTTGACGCCACCGGTGGTGGCGATCTTGATGACATCGACGCCTCTACGGATCTGCAGCCGCACCGCGCGGCGACAGCTTTCGACGCCGTCGCACAGATTTTCCTGACCAATTGCGGCGTGTAAATCCTCTCCAAGACTCAGCGTTGCGTCCATATGGCCGCTTGTGGTCGAAATCGAGCGGCCCGCGTCGATGATGCGTGGTCCGGGAAGCTCCCCTGCCGCAACCGCATCGCGCAGCGCCAGTGTCGCGCCCGTGCCGTCACCGAGATTGCGCACAGTAGTGAAGCCAGCCATCAGCGTCTTCTTCGCGTTGCCGGCGGCGCGGAATGCAGCGCGCGCGGGGCTATCGGTCACTGCTTCGATTAATCCCGCATTGCCGCCCGCGTCGCTGTCCAGATGGACGTGGCTGTCGATCAGGCCAGGGAGAACGAATTTGTCTTTCAGGTCGATTAGCGTTGCGCCTGCTGGGGCGGTTTGGTGGCCGTTCAGCACTTCGGCGATTTTGCCATTACGGATGACGATGGTCGATTGTCCGCGCGCGGGTGAGCCGGGCTTGTCGAGCAACTGGCCAGCATGAATTACGGTGACCTGTTCAGGGGTTTGCGCGGACAGCGGAGAGGTCGCCAAAGCCAATACACCTAACGAGACGAATGCCAGTTTCTTCATGTCCTCAATCTCCCCTGCGAAATCTTGTGCCCGCTCCCGGCGGGTCTTGCGGTGGTCCGGCAAAGCATTGCGCGACAGCCATCCATTGATGCGCGACTTCGCCGGTGACAGCAAGCGATGTGTCAGCGATGTTGCGGCATTGCGTGACGACCTGACAGAATTGGGTAGCGCTGCCGGTGATGACGCCGCTTTCCGAAGGCTCGCCATATTCCCAGATTGCGCCCGACGGTGCGGTAAGCCTTAATCGCGGCATCGGGCCGGGCGAGTCTTGGCGGCGGTTTTTCCAAGTAAACCCATAGGTATTGACGCCCAACCGGACGATATTGCCGATGCGATCGGTGTCGGCGCGCTTCGCTCCCAGCACATCGTTGATCGCCTGTGCGTGGCTCCATGTCTCCATCAGTCGCGCGGTGATTGAGCTCAACACGCTCATGTCAGGCCCGACCCATTTAACCCGGTGCCTGGGGTCAGCGGCGGCAAAGCGCGGGGTCATAGCGCGATAATGAGCGGCCCATTCGGCGAGCAGCGCCTGTCCCGACAGGCCGCCCAGATACTCCGCCTCGAAATCTGGGAGCCGCCCGCCCCGAATGCCCGCCATCATCTTTGCTATAAACTCGCCGAAGGCAGTTTCATCGGACAGCGCCAGATCAGCCGCGATATTCCAGACGTGCAAATGGCGAACGATATTGTTGATAGTCCAGCTCTTGAACTGGGTTGGCATTTCAAAGTCCGCATCGGACAATGAACCAAGAAGTGTGCGGAGGGCTTCGCTCTCCTCAAGAAAGTCCGTCGCTTGCTGCATCGCCATCACCCCATAAATCCAAACAAATGACCGGCCACCTTGCGCATCTGGATTTCTTCTGCGCCTTCTGTGATGCGGTAGCGGCGGTGGTGGCGATAGATATGCTCGAACGGCTTGTGCCGCGAATAGCCGAGGCCGCCATGGACCTGCATAGCAAAATCCGCAGCGTTGCAGACGAGGCGGTTGGCTTTGTAGTTGCACATGCTGACCTTGTCGGACAGACGAATGGCGACTTCGGGTTTTGACATCATGTCCATTTCCGCGGCGATTTTGTAGATCAGAAGCCGCAACATTTCGGCGTCGGTTTGCAGTTCGACGAGCGGAAACTGGATACCTTGATTGACCGCGAGCGGTTTGCCGAAAGGTTTCCTTTCGCGCGCATACTTGACCGCCTCGTCGATGCAATATTGCGCCGCACCGAGCGAAGAGGCGGCTTGCCGGATGCGGTTTTCGTGGACGAAATGCTGCGCTACGGCGAGGCCGTTGTCGGGCTCGCCCAATATTGTGCTTTCGGGCACCCATACGTCGGTATATTTCACCTTGGGATGGTCGGTGGGCATGTTGAACGTCCACATATATTGACCAATTTCAAAGCCCGATGCGTCGGTGGGCACGACGAAGCAGGTGATGCCCTGTGCTTTGCCATCTTCCCCTGACGTGCGGGCGAAGGTCATCACGTGCGATGTGTAGGGCAGCCCGGTGGTCCACATCTTGTTGCCATTGATGAGGTACCCCGGAACTCCGTCACGCACCTCGACTACAGCGCGCGTCTCCATATGCGTAGCATCCGAACCATGTTGCTCTTCGGTCAACCCGAAACTCCAGCCCATCTTGCCCTCCAGCATCGGCGGGATGAAATCGCGCTTTTGTTGCTCGGTGCCAAAATCACGCAGCATCAGCACTTGGACCAGATTACCCACAATGCTGCTTTCATTCTGTAAATCATTGTGCAAACCCAGCCCCTTGTGCGCAAGATGATGCCGGATCACGGCCATCGCCAGGTTCGATCCATTCTTGCCGCCGAACTCGGCAGGAATGGCGTAGCGGTAATGCCCTGCCCGATCGGCTACGCTGCGCATCTCCGCCAGCAATGCCCACCAGTCGGCGCGGGGATGGCCGTCATTGTCCCAGTCGGTGCGCGCATGTTCGCGCCGGTGGTCGAAGAAACGGATATTGTCGTCGCGGTTCTCGATTGGCTTGATTTCGCGTTCGATGAATTCGTCGAGAACAGCGAGATAATCGGTAATGACTTGCGGGATTTCGAACAGCATTAGATGGTCCATTTCTTGGTGGCCGCGGCCAAGGCGGAATATTTCGGCTGGTCTGCAGCGAGCTTGGCCAGCGTCTTTGATTTAAGATTAGCTAGCAAGCCCGGGGTGGAAAGTGATTGACGACCGGCGAGCAATTCGTCCGCCAAAACCTTGTCATGCCCTTCGACCGGTTGCGCCGCTTCTCGTTGCAACATGCCAAGCGCATTGAGCGCGACCGACGCCATGAAACGGTCGCGGCCTTGAGCTACAGGTTTAATGTCAGCCTCGATCCAACTGGCCAACGCCTCCAGCATTTCAGTTGGTGATGGCTCACCCCAGCGGCGGGCATTAGCAGCCGGTAGCAGCAAAATTGGCGTACGTTCACTTTCGGGCGCGTCCTCTTCCAACAGAATCAGCAGATCGACCTCGGTCTCCGACGCGCGCCGCCCGATAACTACGCGCTCCAATCCTGCATCGATCCCGCTGCGCCAGATTTCGGCCATTTGCAGGCAGCATATGCCCCACCAGAGCGTCGAGTATACCAGCCACCAGCGGAAGCGATCGGGTTCGACCGGCACACCGCTTTGCTTTTCATAAGCGGTCCAATATTCTTCGAGAGCGCCGACACCAAATGCGTGCCGGTCGATATATCCAAAACGCCAGCTGTTGATGCAACCAAAGGCCAGATCCTGATGTCGGTCACCCAGATGCGCGAGCTCCCAGTCGAGCACTGCGGCCAGACCTTGCTGATCCACCATGATGTTGCCCATGCGAAAATCGCCGTGGAGGAGGACAGGCTCGACCGGGGACGGCAGATGGTCATAAAGCCATCTGAACGCCAGCGCCATCACCGGCCGGTCGCCGCCATATTCGATGAACTTTGCCTTCAGGTCAGCGAGCAGTGTCGCGGTATCGGGTGATGGCAAAGCGGGCAATTTTTCGATCGGTATTCGATGTATCGCGGCCAGTTCGCGGGCCAAATCTGCGAGTAACGATGGTGGTGGCTCGGACAGTATCTTCGAAGGATTAACCTCCGCCTCGACCCGCCGCATCAAATAGCCTGTGCCAAGACCGTCAACGGTTTCGATCTCGGCTACAATCTCGGGGGCTTTAACCCCAGCATCAAAGGCCGCGCGCACCACTGCGGCCTCAACGTGATGATAGGCCCGGCCTGCCATTAAGTCGGCTGAAGGGGAGTGCCGCAGCACATAGCCTTGCCCTTCATAGTTGAAAGACCAGCTTTCCATGTTTGCGCCGCTGGTCAGGCGTTGCAAATTTTCGACGGTCGCGGTTCCACCAAGGCTCCGCTGGACGAAGTGCGCAATGCAACGGGCGAAGTCGGCGCTCATGGCCGCCCGTTTCGCCAATAAGCGAACGCCGCTTCCTGCAACTTATGCACATGCGCCTGTGCCGCTGGGCCGATCCATTCGCCCTGATAGTCACTACGCCCGGTCCACCAGCCCTGCCCTGGCAACCCGTCGCCTTCTCGAACCACGAGGACGGCGAGCGCGGTGGCGCCCTCGGCGGCGGTCAATTGGTCGATGCGGTCGAGCGTCTTGCAAACCGCACGCATCTTCGGCCGGGTGAAGCGGAAACCTAGGTTGAGCAGCAATTCAGAATAGCTGATCGCCCGACCTTCGCGCACGCATTGTTCAAGTATCGACTTAATCCGCGCGACATCATGCAGCGCGGACACATCCGCAGAGGGATCGCTTAGAAAATCTTCAAGGACAGGGTCCAAGCGCGCTCCTAAAGATAGCTTTTAGCCAGTTCGCCCATGATGTCATGAAATTCTGCGATGACTTCATCGATGATCTGTTTGGCCGGTTTTACCTCATCGATCCGTCCTGCGACCTGTCCGGACAGAGCAATCGCCGCCTCCATATCGCCGCCGAAGTAAAGATCGAGAACGCCGCGCATTTCGCCCATGATGTTTTCGGTCGGCTCGCGGTCAAGCTTGGTCGTGCGCTCGGTGCGCAGCGCGCGGAGCGCGGGTCCGGGGCCGTGACGATTGAGGAACAGCGTATCGGTTTCCCTCGCGTTGACGATGGCGTCTTTCCAATTGTGATGCACCGGCGATTCCGCCGCGCTGACCATTCGCGTGCCCATCTGCACGCCCTCTGCACCCAGCGCAAATGCCGCCGCCATCGTCCGTCCGCAGACCATGCCACCCGCGGCAATGATCGGTACATCGACTTTACTGCGGATCAACGGCAGTAAAACCATCAGCGCGACGTCGTTCGGGCTTTTGAACCCGCCACCCTCGCCGCCTTCGACCACAAGCCCGTCAACGCCAGCGGCAATAGCTTTCAGCGCGCCCGCAAGCGTCGGCACGACATGGAACACCGTCAGCCCTGCGGCCTTTAATGGCCCGCAATACTTGTTCGGGTCGCCCGCCGATGTTGTGACGAATTTGACGCCCTGATCTACAACAAAATCGACGATGCCGGGGTCGCGGACAAAGGCCTGCGCGATATTCACGCCGAATGGTTTGTCGGTCAACTCTCGCATTTTGACTATTTCGGCGCGCACTTCTTCGAGCTGGCCCGACGAGGTTTCGATAATTCCCAACCCGCCGGCATTGGAAACAGCCGACGCCAGTTGCGCGCGGGCTATCCAGCCCATCGGGGCCTGCACGATGGGATATTCGACGCCGAGCAATTCGGTGATGCGGTTTTTGATGGGTTTCACGGTTCAGCGTCCGATCGGGCTGGTGCGGATGTTGAGCTGACCTGCAAGGCCAGCCTTGCGATGATGCTCAATGGCTTGATATTCGGGCGACGAAACCATCGCCTGCATCGCCGCGAGCGACGGATATTCGGCGAGCGCAACCATATCCCACAATTCCTCGACTTCGCCGAGCATCAAGCCAGTAACCGGCCCGGCATAAACCTGACGACCACCAACCGATGCGAGGCAAGTCTTCACAGCCTTGCCATATCGAGCGTAAGCCTGGGCGCCAGTAAGATCTGTGTCGCTGCCATCGGCATATTCAGCCTTGGTCTTGAATTTCAGCAAATTGACCATGACGAACGGACCGTTTTCGGGACTACCGAAAAATGCCGTAGCCTGCTCCATCGAAGGAAATACCGCGTTTGTAACTTGCATGATGAGCCTCCCGTCCCTTATTTAATCGCTTGCTTAAATCAGGGCAGAGGCAATGTAAAAGCGATTGTGCATTGGGCCACAGGCGACCATCGCTTGCGCTCGGGATTTTTGCCGACCACCATGCCCCGCATGGTCATTCTTTCCCGAAAAATGGTGGGCGATACAAGGTTTGAACTTGTGACCCCTCGCGTGTGAAGCGAGTGCTCTACCGCTAAGCTAATCGCCCGTCCTGTGAGGACAGAGCGCGCGCCTTTGCCAGAGCGCCCCGGCAATGGCAAGTGGTCAGGAAACGATTTTGATGTGCGGCTCTGCCACCGGCACCGCGAACGCCTTGCTGTTCAAGCCAGCAAAAATCGTGTCGACAATCCGCGCCAATTTCTCGACTTTCAGCTTTCCCGTGCCGATGTAGATGATGGCTTCGGGATTGGTGTAGCATTGCATCATCTGGTTGATCAGCGACACGCTTTCGTCAATCGACAGTCCTTCGAAATAGCCCTGCTCCATCGCTTCGGCTACAATCAGCGCGAGATAATGATCGCCGAGATCGACATAGCCGCGCACGACCTCGAAATGTTGCTGGCCGATTTCGAGATAGCTTTTCAGCAAATCCGGCTCCGCCTCATACTGCTGAACCATCAATTCGAACCGGCGACCGAAATATTGGAACATCTTGTCGCGGATCGGCAGGTCAGCGGCGGTGACCTCTTCCATTATCTTCACTTTTTCGGCGAAGAAACGTTCGGCAACCGCCTCAAGCAGTGCCTCCCTATTTTCAAAGAAACGGTAGAGGTTGGAGGGCGACATTCCCGCCGCTGCCGCAAGGTCGGTCATCGAAATATCGGCAGAACCGCGTTTTCGGACGAGGTCGTCTACAACCTCCAAAAGCTGCTCTCTGCCTGCGTCTATGTCGGTCTGCGGACGGGCCATCATGGCCTCCCTGTATTGCTCTGTTATAACAGTTTTGTGATATATGATGGATATCTTCAATCTTCAATGGCGTCGAATGCAAAACTGGCCTGCGGCGTTGCAATGTCTTGAATACCCTCCTCGCCAACCAGCCCCGACAATGTCAATCCGAGCAGTCTGATGCCCAGCTCGGCAGGCAATATCTGGTCGAGCAGGCTGTGCGCAAGCTGTGCGAATTCAGGCCGTTCTGCGATGATATGGCCGACAGTGCGAGAACGGGTGACCGTATGAAAATCGGAATAGCGCGCCTTTAACACCAAAGTCTTGCCGCGCGCTTGATAGCGTTCGATGCGGTCCCATACGAGTTCAATGATGCCTTCCAATGCATCGCGCAGTTCAGCTTCGCTTTTCTTGTCCTCAAAATAGGTAGTCTCACCACCCAATGACTTGCGGATGGCGTTGGCATTAACCGGTCGGTCGTCGATACCGCGTGCCGCATTGAACAAATACTCTCCCCAGCTACCAAAATGATGCGCCAGCCATGCCTCGTCTTTTTGCGCGAGATCAGCCCCGGTATGCACGCTAAGCCTCGCCATCTTTTCCGCTGTGCGCGGGCCAACGCCATGGAAGCGGCGGACGGGAAGGCCGGCGACAAATGCGGCACCTTGTTCGGGCAGGATGACACACAGGCCGTCGGGCTTGTTCTGATCGCTGGCGAGCTTGGCAATGAATTTGTTGTAGCTCACACCAGCACTGGCTGTGAGGCCGGTTTCCTCTTGGATGGCGGCGCGGATGGCCTTGGCGATTTTGACCGCCGAACCGATGCACTGCTTGTCCACGGTGACGTCGAGATAGGCCTCATCGAGCGAGAGCGGCTGAATGATGTCGGTATGCCGTGCGAAAATCTCGCGAATCTGGCGCGAAACCGCTTTGTAAGCCTCAAAGCGCGGCTTGACGAAAATCAGGTCGGGGCATTGTCGCTGCGCGGTTATCGACGGCATCGCCGAGCGGACGCCGAAAGCGCGCGCCTCGTAACTCGCGGCAGCCACCACCCCGCGTTTGGATGATCCGCCAACCGCTACCGGTTTTCCGCGTAAATCAGGATTATCACGCTGCTCGACGCTCGCGTAAAACGCATCCATATCGACATGGATAATTTTGCGGCTGGTAGGATTAGGATCGGACAACGCCTGTTCCGCCGACTACACCCCGACTGCGGCCCGCAGTGCCTTGCGGTCGAGCTTGCCAATCATCGTTTTGGGCAACACATCCATCACCACCACCGACTGCACCCGCTCATGCTTGCCAAGTTGCGGGTTGAGCCACCCGGTTAGCGCCGCGCCGTCTATCGTTTCACCTTCCTGCAGTGTAACAAAGGCTCGCGGCATTTCGCCGTGATATTTGTCGGGCACACCGATCACAAGCGCCTCCTTGATTGCAGGGTGCCGGTATAAAACATTCTCAACCTGGCTGGGGAACACCTTGAAGCCGCCGACTGCGATCATGTCTTTCAGTCGGTCGACGATAAAAATGAAGCCGTCCTCGTCGATGGTCGCAACGTCGCCGGTGCGCAGATAGCCATCGACGAAAACTTCCGCATCCGCCTCCGGACGCCCCCAATAGCCGCACATGACTTGCGGTCCGGAGAAGGCCAGTTCGCCGGGTTCGCCCTCGGGGGCGGGCTTGGTAGGGTTTTCTTTGTCGAGCAATTTGACGTCGGTGCCGGGGATCGGTTGGCCGATGCTGCCAAGCTTGTTGAGGCCGTCATAGGGATTGCATGAAACCACGCCAGAACTTTCGGTCAGGCCATAGCCTTCGATAACGACGGCCCCGGTCAGTGCTTCAAACCGCGCCTTAAGCTCCGCTGGTAGCGGCGCGCCGCCCGAGATACAGGCGCGTAGGGAGGTGAAATCGGTTTCCTCGATGTCGGGGCAGTCGAGCAATGCCTGATACATCGTCGGTACGCCGGGCAGCGATGTGATCTTCGTCCGGTTCACCGCAGCCAACGCCGCCTTTGCTTCGAAACGTGGCAGCATGACGATTTCGCCGCCATTGTTGATCGTTCGGTTCAGCACGGTAGCGTTTGCGAATACATGAAAGAAAGGCAGGACGCCCAAAATCCGGTCGTCGCTCCGTGCGCCGGGTTTGTTGACGTGCGATTCCGGGTCGAGCAAATTGATCTGCCTCGCGTTTGCCGTGATATTCTGGTGACTCAGCATCGCGCCCTTGGGGGTACCAGTGGTGCCGCCAGTATATTGGAGCTGCGCGATGTCTTTGTCGGGTATGCAAGGCTGGACTGCATAGTCGCCTTTATTGGCGAGCAGATCGGTATAAGTCGTGATCCGACTGTCCGCTGGAATAACCGCCACGTCCTTGCGCTTGAATAACCGGTATGCCCAGCCTTTAACCGTCGGTAAAGCCTCGGACACGCTGCCGACAATCAATTCCTTCAGGCTCGAATTGTCTAGTACCTTTATCGCAGTCGGCAACAAAGCCGCCGCCGACACGGTGAACAATATACTCGTCCCGCTGTCCGCCACTTGATGCGACAATTCGTCTACCGTGTAGAGCGGAGAAAAATTGACCACCGTCGCGCCTGCCGCCAGCGCGCCATAATAAGCGGCGATATAATGCGGCACGTTGGGCAGGAACAGGCCGACATGGTCGCCCTTGCCGATGCCCTTATCCTGCAAGCCCTTCGCCACGCGGCGCACGGCATCGGCCATATCGACGTAACTATATTTGCGGCCCATGAAGTCGGCCAGGGCGGCGCTACCCATCCGCTGGGTAGACTCGAAGAACATATCATGCAGCGCGAGCGGCGGAAAATGCTGGTCCCACTTTACGGGGTGCAGATAATTGGTTGTCCAGTTCATCGCCTTGTTATGCCGCGTGATACCAGCCAACGCCATCGCGGATTTCAAGCTTGGCCCGACCCGCCCGTTCCAGATAGCGCAAATGCGCCATCGCTTCGCCCGTGGCGAGACCGTAAATGCTATCGTCGATCGGCCTTCCGAACAACAGTCCGAAGGTATCGACCGCACGCATTTCCTTCTCACGTAAAGCCCCCTCCAGCCGGTCAAGCTGCTCGTGATGCCCCGATGCGAGCTTGTCGAGACGCACGTGAACACCCTTGAAAGGGAAACCGTGCGCGGGCAGCACCAGCATATCTTCCGGCAACACCGTGCGGAACTTCGCTATCGATGCCAGCCATTCAGCCAGCGGATCCGCATCGGGCTCGCTGTCCATGATCGAGACGTTGGAGGTAATCCGCGGCAATATCTGGTCGCCAGCGATGATCACGCCGTTTTGGTAATCAACCATGCAAGCATGTTCGGGCGTATGCCCCCCGCCTGTGAGTATGTGCCAGTCGCGATTGCCGACGTGCACCACCGCGCCATCGTCCAGCCGGTGATGTCCCGATGGCAGGCGCGACACCGCGCGGGCAAAATTGCCCCAGCCGCCGCTTCGCATCTTCTCGATCCGCTCTTCGTCAAACCCGTAAAGCTTGCGGCGGCGCAGGATGTCCTCTGGGGGATGTTCTTTGATATCGCTGGTCAGCATGCGTGCCATCAGCCATTCGGTGCGGTTCATCCATATCGGCACCTTGAACTTGTTCGCCAACCAGCCTGCACAACCGACATGATCGGGATGGAAATGCGTTACAAATATGCGGGTCAATTGCCGTTCCGACAACGCACCTGCAAATATCGATTTCCAGTAATCAACCACGCCCGGCAGAAACAGCCCGGTATCGGCAATCGCATAGCCGTTGCTTTGCAATCCATCGTCATCAAGCAGCCACAGGTTGATGTGATTCAAATTCCCCGGCACCGGCATCCGCGTCCAACCCAAATCCGGGGCGAGATTATAGATTTCGCCATATTCCGGTGCATGGTCGCCGAGCGGATAAGTCAGCCCCTTTAGCTCCTTCGCCTCGAAGCCGTGATCGACGAGCGACATGTCATATGCGGGGGGAGCAGTTGTGGCCATCAAACGCCCGTGCCTTAACCGCGCGGTTAAGGCAATGGTGACGTTAGGGAAGGCGGAAGGACGCGAGGAGAAGGCCTCTGGGCGGCTAACCGTGAGTCCGGAATTAGCTGGGCCGCCGCGGACGTTGTTTAGCGGAAACGCTCTTGATCATGATGGTGCCGGGCGCATCGGGATCGACGGGCGGGTCAGACCGTGCCAAAGCTGCAGCGATCAGCGCGTCGATGCGCGGATCGTCGAGCAGCGCCGCATCGTCGAGCCGGATTGTACGAACCTGATTGCCAGAGCCGACGAGCAGACCATGCGGATCGGGCAAATCGGTTCCACAGAGGAAGCAAAGATTGATCCAGCGCGGATAAAGCGCAAGCGACAAGATGCCATGCGAGGTGCGGTCGTCGGGGGACCAGCCGATCGCAAGCGCATTATAATAGTCGCAGGCCATAATCATCGCGCCGGGAATACGCGCGCGTATCTTGTCGAAACACGCGAAGGTCAGCGACGCCACTTCAGGCGTGTATCTTTCGATAAACCCATCTAGTTCCATGTTCCCGGTCGTTGTCATGATCTGGCCTCCGCCGGATCATCATACCATCGGAACGCCGCCAGGAACAGGAAATGGAACTACAATACCAGTTTACCAAGTACCTTCAAAAACTCGACTGCCGAGTTATTCTCCGGCCTTCTTGAACAGCGTATCCGCCGTCAGTTCAGGCTTCACGACTTCATCTTCTTCTCCGTTCAGCGCGGCTTCGGCCTTGCGCGCGGCTTCGGTGCGTTCGGCGCGGAGTTCTTCGATCAGCGCCTCGCGGTCGGTGCCGAGGCGGGCGTCGTTGGCGGCGGTGTTGTCGATGCCGGCCTTCTTCGCCATGCGATTGACGATAGCGTCGAGTTCGCGCTGCGACGTGAGACCAAGCGTCACCGGATCCTTCGGCTGGATTTCGGCGATATTCCAGTGGCTTCGATCGCGGATCGCGGCGATCGTGTTGCGCGTTGTACCGATCAGCTTGCAGATAGCGCCGTCGGAAATTTCAGGGTGGTTGCGCAGCAGCCAGGCGATACCGTCGGGCTTGTCCTGACGCTTTGATACTGGCGTGTAACGCGGACCTTTGGTGCGGCGGACCTGATCTGGGCCGACCGACATTTTTAGGACGTAATCTTCATCCGCCTGACCCTTTTCGATTTCCTCCATGGCCAATTCGCCGGCGTGCACAGGATCGCGTCCAGTATACTTCGAACCGGTCATGTCGTCGGCCATTGCCTGTACTTCGAGGATGTGAATTCCGCAGAATTCCGCAATTTGCGAGAAGCTGAGCGCAGTATTGTCGACCAGCCAAGCGGCGGTCGCATGCGGCATCAACGGGGTGGCCATGTCTTTTGCTCCAATAATAAGGGCCGCCCCTTACCGGAGCGGCCTGAAAATGTTGGTCGGACTATTAGGCCAAGTTTAGCGCGGCGGCAAGTCGCAAAGATGCTTGCGCACGGGCGGTCGAACGGGCAACCGTCTTGGGGAAAGCGGGAGATGAACATGAAGCGGTTTTTCAAGTGGCTGGCGGTGGTACTATTGGCGCTCATCGCAGCGCTCTTCATCTGGGGTTTTGCGCCCGATACCGATGCTGCCGCGATGAAAGCGAAATATGGCGGCGGGGCTTCGCGATTCGTCGAGTTACAGCCGGGGCTCAACGTTCATTACCGTGACGAGGGCAAGCGCGACGGGCGCGTGGTGCTACTCATCCACGGCTCCAACGCCTCGCTCCAAACATGGGAGCCTTGGGTTGCGCGATTGGGCAAGGACTACAGGATCGTTTCGCTGGATTTGCCCGGCCACGGCTTGACCGGCAGCCATCCAGGCGGCGTGTATGACTATCCGGTGTTTGTCGCTGTCGTTGATAAACTCATGGCGAAACTCGACATCCCCAAGGCCGTCATCAGCGGCAATTCGATGGGCGGTGGCACCGCATGGATGTTTGCGCTGGCGCATCCGGATAAGACCGAAGCCGTATTGCTGGTCGACGCGGCGGGCGCGCCCGCTTGGCAGTCGAGAAAAACCCCCATCGGGTTCCGCGTGATGCGGATGCCAGTCGTAAAGGAACTCGCCCGCTTCATCGCCCCTCGCTCCATGTTTGAATCGAGCATCCGGACATCGATGAGCGTTCAGTCGAAAATCAACGACAAGCTCATCGACCGCTATTGGGAATTGAACCGCTACCCCGGAAACCGCGAAGCAACGATGAAGCGCTTTTCGCTGCCGCATAACAATTGGGCGGCGTCCAAGGAGAAACTCGCCGCAATCAAGGTGCCAGTTATGACGATGTGGGGCGAAGAGGACAATCTGATCCCCGTCAGTTCAGCGCGCTGGTTTGCCGACGCGATTCCTGGTTCGAAATTGGTCGTCTATCCCAAGGTCGGCCATATCCCGATGGAAGAAGTGCCTGACGAAAGCGCTAATGACGTGAAGGTCTGGTTGGACGGGTTGCCAAAACCCGCCGCCTAAACCTTTAGTACAATCTTCCCGATATGTTCACCCGCTTCCATATAGGTATGAGCCGCAGAGGCATCGGTTAGGGGAAATGTCCGGTCCATTTCCGGTCGCAACTCCCCACCGGCAACCATCGGCCAGACGGTTGCGTAAATCTCTTGAGCCAGTAGCGCCTTGAACTCGGCAGAGCGCGGACGCAGCGTGGAGCCGGTCAGCGTCAGGCGGCGCATCATCACTTGCGCCATGTTGATTTCGGCGACCATGCCGCCTTGCACAGCGATGGTGACATGGCGGCCATCTTCGCACAGAGATTGCAGGTTGCGCGGCACATAGCTGCCCGCAACCATGTCGAGGACGATATGCACACCCTGCCCGCCGGTGATTGTCTTCACTTCTTCAACAAAGTCCGCGGTCAAATAATTGATCGCATGATCCGCGCCCAAGGCCTTCGCGGCTAAGCACTTGTCGTCCGACCCGCAGGTCACGATGACTGTCAGTCCGAAAAGCTTGCACAGCTTGACCGCCATCGTGCCGATGCCGCTTGTGCCGCCGTGCACAAGAATGCTTTCACCTTCGGTTGCATAGGCGCGCTCGAACACATTGTGCCAGACGGTCATCAGCGTCTCTGGCAAAGCCGCAGCTTCGGCCATGTTCAGCGCTGCCGGGACCGGGAAACACTGGTCAAACGCAGCGACGCAATATTCGGCATAGCCGCCGCCCGATACCAAAGAGCAAAAGCGGCTGCCGATTTCGCCTGCATCGACACCTTCGCCGACCGCAACCACAGTCCCAGAAACTTCCAACCCCGGAAGGTCACTTGCACCCGGAGGCGGCGGGTAAAGCCCCTTGCGCTGGACGACATCGGGGCGGTTCACACCGGCATAAGCAACCTTGAGCAGAACCTCGCCCGGCGCGGGTGTTGGCACGGGCCGCTGGCAAGGCTTCAGCACCTCGGGTCCGCCAGGCGTGGAAATCTCGATTACAGTCATCATGTCCGGCAAAGCGGCCATCTTCGTTCCCCCTGATGGATGCCGCGCCTTCTACGCAAGCTTGATATTGACAGCAAGCGTGGTCGTGTCAAAATATGTCCATGGAAGCCGACGAAAATCTGCCGCTGCGCAGCGAAGACCCGCTGGCCAAACTGGTCAGACAGGACCTCGACCCCTTGTCGGTCGATGAACTTGAAGAACGCATCGCGACATTGAAGTCGGAAATTAGCCGCTGCGAAGGTAAAATCGCCTTTGCGACCAGACACCGCAGCGTCGCCGACGCGTTGTTCAAAAAGTGACTCGCCGCAACGCTTTTCTAACAATTTCGGCGTGTAATCCGATATCTGTCGCACTGCGCTTGAAAGCGCAAAAGCAGACGCCGATATAGAGTATGAACCAACCAGCGACCCCAGTTTAAGGAATTACCAATATGCCATCATTTGCGGAATCGCTGGAAGCCACGCTCCATAACGCGCTCAAGCATGCTGGCGACCGAGCGCACGAATATGCAACGCTTGAACATCTGCTTCTCGCGCTGATCGACGATGCCGATGCGGCCAAGGTCATGCAGGCTTGCGGCGTCGATCTAGGCGAGCTGTCCGATATCGTCATTACCTATCTCGACAGCGAGCTCGAAAGCCTGCGTGTCGAGGGCAAGGTCGATCCCTCGCCGACCAGCGGGTTCCAACGCGTCGTCCAGCGGGCAATCCTGCATGTTCAGAGTTCAGGCAAGGATGTGGTCACCGGCGCAAATGTGCTCGTGGCGTTGTTTTCCGAACGCGAGAGTTATGCCGTCTATTTCCTGCAACAACAGGATATGAGCCGCCTTGATGCAGTCTCCTATATCAGCCACGGCATCGGCAAGGACGGCAAACTCGCCGAGCCGCGTCAGGTGACGGGCAGTGAGCAGAAGAACGAAGAGCAAGACGATTCCAAGTCAAAGAAGGACAAGAAGGAAGGCGCGCTCGACCAGTTTACCGTCAATCTAAACGAAAAGGCAAAGCAGGGCCGAATCGATCCATTAATTGGTCGGGCTGCAGAAGTAGACCGCACCGTGCAGATTCTTTGCCGCCGTTCGAAGAATAACCCGCTTTATGTCGGTGAACCCGGCGTGGGCAAGACCGCGATAGCCGAAGGGCTGGCGCGCCGGATTGTCGAAAAGCAGGTGCCTGAAGTGTTGCTGCCTGCCGTCATCTATTCGCTCGACATGGGCTCGTTGCTGGCAGGTACGCGCTATCGCGGCGATTTCGAGGAGCGGCTGAAAGCGGTGGTATCCGAGTTGGAAAAACTTCCGGACGCAATCCTATTTATTGACGAAATCCACACCGTAATCGGCGCTGGCGCGACTAGCGGCGGCGCAATGGACGCCTCGAACCTCCTCAAGCCCGCTCTGTCGGGCGGTACGATCCGCTGCATCGGTTCGACCACCTACAAGGAATTCCGCAACCATTTCGAAAAGGACCGCGCATTGCTGCGCCGGTTTCAGAAGATAGATGTCAATGAACCGACAATCGACGACACCATCAAGATATTGGCCGGCCTACGCAGTGCGTTCGAAGAGCATCACAACGTCAAATATACGCCCGACGCGCTGAAGGCTGCGGTTGAACTGTCCGCGCGCTACATCAACGACCGCAAGCTGCCCGATAAAGCCATCGATGTCATCGACGAGGTCGGAGCAATGCAGATGCTGGTCGCGCCGTCTAAGCGCCGCAAGTTGATTACCGCCCGCGAAATCGAGGCGGTGATCGCTACCATCGCGCGCATCCCGCCGAAAAATGTCTCGACCGACGACAAAACCGCATTGGGCACGCTTGAGGCTGACCTGAAGCGCGTCGTATTCGGGCAGGACAAAGCCATCGAGGTGCTGGCGTCGGCGATAAAACTTTCCCGCGCAGGGCTTCGCGATGGTGACAAGCCGATTGGCAATTACCTGTTCAGCGGCCCAACAGGCGTCGGCAAAACCGAAGTCGCACGGCAATTGGCGAGCATCATGGGTATTCCTTTGAAGCGCTTTGACATGAGCGAATATATGGAGCGCCATTCAGTGAGCCGCCTGATTGGCGCACCTCCGGGCTATGTCGGCTTCGATCAGGGCGGTCTGCTGACCGATGCAGTCGACCAGAATCCACATTGCGTACTGCTGCTCGACGAAATCGAAAAGGCGCACCCCGACTTGTTCAACATATTGTTGCAAGTGATGGATAATGGCCGTCTGACCGACCATCACGGCAAAACCGTCGATTTCCGCAACGTTATCCTGATCATGACCACCAATGCAGGCGCTAGCGAGATGGCAAAGGAAGGCATCGGTTTCGGTAACAATATCAGCAAGGAAGATGCAGGCGACGAGGCAGTGAAGAAGCTGTTCGCGCCCGAATTCCGCAATCGTCTGGATGCGCAGGTGCCATTTGCATACCTGCCTACCGAAGTTGTTGCTCGCGTGGTCGACAAGTTCATTCTTCAGTTAGAACTGCAACTCGCCGACCAGAATGTGCATATCAAACTCGACGACGAGGCGCGCGCCTGGTTGACCGAGCGTGGTTATGACAGGCTATATGGTGCGCGCCCGATGGGCCGACTAATCCAGGAAAAGATCAAGCAACCGCTCGCCGAAGAACTGCTGTTCGGCAAGCTGGTGCATGGCGGGGAAGTCGCGGTCCATATGAAGGATGGCCAGCCGGTGTTCGAAGTCACTCCCGCACCGCCAAAGGCGAGCAAGCCTAGGTCGCCGAAAAAAAAAGCGGCAAAGGATAAGGCGAGCAAGGCGGAATAATCAGACGCCGACGGCAACCAACTCCGCCGTCGGCCCTATTCCATCAAACAACGCCGGCTCGGTTCCGGTCATCCAGACCTGAGCGCCGGTTGTGTGCAGCCGCTCGAACAAAGCCGCCCGCCGCGACGGATCGAGATGAGCGGCGATTTCGTCGAGCAGCAATATCGGTGGCGTTCCGCGTTGCGCGGTCACCAGCCAAGCGTGGGCGAGGATGAGCGAGAGCAGCAGCGCCTTTTGCTCTCCGGTCGAACTGAGGTCGGCGGCCTGATTATTTGCGCGATTGCGGACCGTAAGGTCTGCCCGGTGCGGTCCGATCAGCGTCCGTCCTGCCCCGGTATCGCGGCGGCGGCCTTTTCGCCAGGCATCCATCAGCTCTGCGGCTGTCGAAAAATCTGCATTTGCAAGGCTGATATTCGGTACCGCAAATGGTCCCTGCGGCGAATTTTCAAGTTGCGCCGTAAGCGCTGACATCATCCGGTTGCGCGCTTCGATAATCGCCGCACCGCTTTCCGCCATCTGCGCCTCCAGTGCATCGAGCCACATCGCATCGGGCGTTTCTGCGCCGGATAGCAGCCTGTTCCGTTGCTGCACCGCTTTTTCGTAACGGCTGCTGGCCTGCGCGTGCGACGGCTCAAGCGCCAGCACCAACCGGTCGAGAAAACGCCGTCGCGCTCCCGCTCCTTCGACAAAGAGCCGATCCATTGCGGGCGTGAGCCAAATCACCGAAAGCCATTCGGCGAGATTGTTGATTGTCGCATTGGCGCCGTTGATGCGGACCTTGCGCCTTTCGGGTGCTGTCGCATCCACACCGGTACCAATCTGAACGTCGGAGATATCTGCCGAGACCACAAAACCGCCTTCCCCCCCACCGCGAACCATTTCCGACAATGCAGCACGCCGCAGACCTCTGCCTGGCACCAGCAGCGATATCGCTTCCAATATATTGGTCTTGCCGGCACCGTTGGGTCCGTGCAGCGCAATAAATTGCGCCTGCGGCTCAAGCGTCAACAGGGCATGATTGCGAAAATCGGTCAGCGAAAGGCGGGTCAGGGCCATAGCCCGCTTCTGCTAAAGCAGCGTCCGCCTTGGTCAACCGGATATTTCGCCAAATCAGTACCCTAAATATTGGGATAATTTCCTAATATATGAAATGTTACGATAATGACTGGATTGACAGTTTCATACTATCCATCTGTTTTATAAGTAATTTCAAAAACTGGCACACCCCATGCAGTAACTCTGGCATAGCCGGAATGGTCCGGCGAATGACAAAGGAAATTAAAATGACCCTCTCTTCACGTAACCAAATCGCATCGGTTTTTGCAGCTGTTGTCTGCGCCTTCATCACCGTCGGCATGAGCGTTGCTCCCGCCGTTGCCCCTGTCGCTTCGCTCGTCGCTTAAGACGAACAACATAGGAAATGGAAATGAACTCGACTGCTCGCAACCAGATCGCATCGGCCTTCGCCGCTGTCATCTGCGCCTTCATCACCATCGGCATCAGCGTAGCGCCTGCCGTTGCCCCCGCCACAGGCCTGTTCGCCTGAGGCGGGAAAACCCACCAACCGATTTTTTTTGGGAGTAAATAGAATGTCACGTCTTGTTCTCGATAAAGCCAACAAGAAAATCCTCGGCGTCTGCGCCGGTCTTGCCAACTGGGCAAATATGGACCCGATGGTTGTCCGCCTGATTTTCGCTGTTGCAACGCTGGTTGGCTTCGGCTCGCCGATCCTGATCTACATCGTGCTGGCGATGATACTCGACTGATCGAAAACGGATTCTTTTAGACTTGCCTCTTACCCTATAAATGGCGCAAATTCGCCGCTCGGTAGGAGGCACAGGTGGACGAGGACGATCGACATTATCATTCACGCGAATTTGAGCGCGATCCGGTAAGTATTCCTGCGGAAATCCGCGAAAAAGGTGCGGGAAAGCAAAAGATCTCGGTAATCGATTTGTCCCGATCAGGATTTCGGATGCATTGCATCTTTTTGATTCCGGATGACCGCATGGTGTTCTTGACCATGCATGGTTTTGAATCACTCGAAGCGCGCATTGCCTGGCAGGATGGCGATTTTTACGGATGCGAATTCAAAAAGCGTCTGCACGAGGCAGTATATGACCATATCATCCGCACATATCCGAAATTGAGAAGGCGGTCCTGACGCGATTTCCGGCAAGCAAAGTGGAATTTCCCGACACCGCGCGATCAAGGCTGATGCGTCTCGGGCGAATTACCGGCTGGCTTGCGCTTTTAATGCTTATGGCAATAGCGGCATCGCTTTTAGACAAATGGGCCGATCCACCGAGAATCATCAAAGCGCGTGGGCAACACATCTACGTTGCAGACGGTGACAGTTTCGCGATTGCCACGCAGAAACTGCGCCTCATGGGCATCGACGCCCCCGAATATCACCAGACCTGCAAAAATGCTTCGGGGGGCGTATGGGATTGCGGTAAATTGGCGCGAGCGTCGCTTGAACGGATGCTGCGCCTGCCCGGCCTGTCTTGCGCGGCCAGTGCCGTCGACCAATATCGCCGTGCGCTTGTTACCTGCTCTGCCTCGGGCACTCACGACATCGGCAGCGCACAAGTGCTGGCCGGAATGGCCGTATCAAATGAATATTTCGGTATCCGCGATTATGGCGATGAAGAGGACATCGCCCATGCCGCAAAACGCGGAATTTGGGTGGGCGAATTTGTAACGCCAGCGGATTGGCGCGCCGCTTATCCCACCTTACGCACAAAAACGGTGCCTGCCGAATAGCCCGCGCCGAACGAGCAAATGAGGCCGAAGTCGCCTACCGCCATATCTTCATTATGTTTGTGGAAGGCAATGATAGAGCCCGCGCTTGACGTATTGGCATAAGTGTCGAGTACCGTCGGACTTTCATCATCGCTGGCCTCATGGCCTAGCACCTTGTGCGCAATCAGACGGTTCATGCCCGTGTTAGCCTGATGCAACCACATTCGACGCAGGTCGGCTCCCGATAACCCAAGGCTTGCCGCATGGTCTAGGATCATGCTGCCGACCATCGGCACCACTTCCTTGAACACCTTGCGGCCCTCTTGCACGAACAGTTTGTCGGTGCTTGGGCCACTCTGGTCGATTGGCCCGTCACCATGCGCTCGATTGAGGAAACCAAAATTGTTGCGGATGTTGTTGGAGAATTGGGTTTTTAGGCGAGTGCCAAGTATTTCCCAATGCTTTGCGGGCGCGATGTCTTTTGCTTCAACCAATATAGCCGTTGCAACATCACCGAAGATAAAATGACTATCGCGATCGCGCCAGTTGAGGTGGCCTGAAGTTATCTCGGGGTTGACTACCAGCACCGAGCGCGCATTGCCGCTACGGATATAATCAGCGGCGGTTTGTATGCCGAAGGTTGCCGAGGAACAAGCGACGTTCATGTCGAAGCCGAAACCCCGTTCCATGCCCAGCTCATGTTGAATCTCAACCGCCATCGCCGGGTATCCACGTTGCATGTTCGAAGCCGCACACAGCACGGCATCGACATCGGCGATGTCGCGCCCCGCACGTTCCAACGCATCGCGGCAGGCGGCAACGCCGATTTCCGCCATAAGCGAAATCTGGTCATTGGGTCGTTCGGGATAGCGCGGCTCCATTATATCGGGATCGAGTATTGCGCGCTTGTCCATCACATGCCTGGATTTGATGCCGCTCGCTTTTTCGACAAATTCGACCGAGCTGTGAGTCAGTGGATCGGCGTCGGGATTGGCGGCATTATAGCGGTCGGCATAGGCGTTGAAGCTCGCGACCAGCTCTTCGTTTGTTATGATATCCGATGGCGTGAACAATCCGGTTGAGGATATAACCGGTATTGCGGCTGGCCCGCTTTGCGACATTTGTTTTCCCGCTTGTTTTATAAATTGAAGCCAAACGCCTAGCGCTTACGTATTTGTGAAACAAGCCGTTTGCGCACGCGTGTAACATCGCTAAACATCTTGTCGGGGGAGGACTGAATGTCGTTGGAAGAACGCAAACCAAGCTGGCTGTCGCGCGTGTTTCGCAAGACGCTTGTAGGCATCTATAAGCGGAATGGATGGCGCGCACATGGCGTGGTACCCGAACCACGCAAGTTCGTCCTAATCGCTGCCCCGCACACCAGCAACTGGGATTTCGTCTATTTTCTAGGCTTGACCGACGAGCTTGGCATAAAGCCGCATTTCATGGCAAAGACTTCGCTTTTTCGCTGGCCGTTCACGAATTTCATGCTCGACATGGGTGGTGTCCCAGTCGACCGGTCTTCCAACAAAAACTACGTCCAGCAGATGATCGATGAATTCAAGTGCCGCAAGGAATTCATGCTGACCATTGCGCCTGAAGGAACGCGCGGAACGGTCAAAGCCTGGAAGACCGGATTTTACCATATCGCGATGGGCGCTGGTGTGCCACTGGTGGTGGGGATGATGGATTACTCCTCGAAATCGGGCGGCCTAGGCCCGGCTATCTGGCCGACAGGCGACTATGCTGCAGACATGAAGAAGATCGCCGAAATTTATGCCAAAGTGACCCCCAAGCATCCCGCCAAAGGCATGACGGACGTTATTGCAAAGGATGAGACATGACGCCGGTTTTGACAACGTTTCTGATAAATGGCGCAGCCTTGCTGGCGGTCATCCTTTTGCTTTGGGCTTATTCAGTGAAGATACGCGATGTTTCGTTCATTGATGCCTTCTGGGCTTTCGGTATGGTGCTGCTTGCGTGGGCCACATGGGCGCAATCAGGACAGCCAGGCGCGCGCTCGCATTTGCTGCTCGGTCTGACAACATTGTGGGGATTGCGGCTGTCGCTGCATCTGTGGACCCGATGGCGTGCACACGGTGAGGACCCGCGCTACGCAAAGATCATGGGCGGCGTCATGGAGAAAAAGGGTTGGAGCTGGCCCAAAACGTCCTTGCTTTCGGTGTTCCTGACACAAGCGCCTTTGTTGTTCATCACTTGCCTCCCCGCGCAGCTCGGCATTTGGGCAAGCGATGGCGGACGGACCGTGATCGGTCCGCTAGGCGCGGCAGGCGCGCTGATTGCGCTCATTGGTATTGTGTTTGAAACAGTCGGCGATGCACAACTCAACCGTTTCCGCGCGGATCCCGCGAACAAGGGTCAGGTACTCGATACGGGCCTATGGCGTTATACCCGCCATCCAAATTATTTCGGTGATGCCTGCACATGGTGGGGCATTTGGCTGGTTGCAGCTGAGACCGGCTTGCCTGGTTGGATCAGTGTTATCGGGCCGATTTTTCTGACCTTCACGCTTACCCGTTGGTCGGGAAAGCCTTTGCTCGAAAAGGGCATGAAGAAAACGCGACCCGAATATGCGGAATATGTAAGGCGAACGTCGGGCTTTTTTCCGTTGCCGCCCAAACGATAATCACTTTACCAGCCAAATCTCGCCATAGCCGTTAAAGGCTGGTGCAATCTTGTGCTTCACCTCGCGATCCGGCGCGAACGCGAGGTTTGGGAAGCGTTCGAACAGCATCGGCAGCGCGATTTTCGCCTGCGCCTTGCCGAGGCCGGCTCCTAGACAATAATGCGCGCCTCCGCCGAACGCGAAATGCTGGATATTCTCGCGTTCGATATCGAACTTGAGTGGGTCGGGATTCATCCCGGGATCGAAATGGACGCCGAATAGCGACATATGCACAGTGTCGCCCTGCTTCACTTGCTTGTCTGCCACCTGCATATCCTGATGGGCGCTGCGCAAGACCTGAGTGACCGGCGGCTCGACCCGCAAAATCTCGTCCATAGCATTGTCGTGAAGGTCGGGACGCCTGCGGAATTTGGCAAGTTGATCTGGATTCTTGAGCAGTTGCACAACCCCTGCCCCCAGCATGTCGGTCGTTGTGGAATTGCCCGCAATCAACAGCAACCGAATGAGCAACACGATATCCTGCGTGGTCAGCGTGTCGCCTTGCTCTTCGGCCAGCGCCAGTCGCGTTATCAGATCATCGCTCGGTTTCGTCCTGCGGATATCAACCTCGCGCGCCAGATATTCGGCGAGAACGGTCGTCGATTCCTCATATAATGCTGTCTGCTCTGGCGTG
The DNA here is from genome assembly GCA_031400695.1 of Sphingomonadales bacterium. Classification (GTDB taxonomy): domain Bacteria; phylum Pseudomonadota; class Alphaproteobacteria; order Sphingomonadales; family Sphingomonadaceae; genus Sphingorhabdus_B. The sequence goes on from JANNQI010000064.1 coordinate 25,984, forward strand.
CGGAACGGATTGAGCGCCTGCATACATCCCAGCGACCAACGCCGAAAATCCTTGCGATCGGCGGGGTCGATGCCAAGCAGCTCGGCCATTACCGTCGTCGGCAACGGCGATCCGAAAAGCTGGACAAAGTCGAACTCGCCCTCTGCCGCTTCGATATCGTCACACAGGCTGCTCGCAATCTCCTCAATCCGCGGCAAGAGCGCATCGACAGAGCGTTTGTTGAACGCCTGCAACACCAAAGTACGCTGCCTTTTATGCTCTGGATCGTCGAGCATCAGGATCGACAGTTCCTTGCTGTTGTTACCGTAAAGTGTTTTAGAAAAACTGCCCTCGTTCGCCTTGCGCGGATCAGCGTTGAGGTCGCGGTTCTTGATAAGCTCCGAAACCTCTTTGCCGCGGGTCAGGAAATAGCGTCCAAGCTGCTGGTCATGATGCACCGGATCCGCCGCCCGCAGGCGGTCGAGCGGCACCCAAGGCGTCTCGCGATAGGTCGGGTCCAATGCCGAAAGCTGGTAGCCGGTGGGAAGCGGAGTATCGTCGGACATCGGGGACTTTCGACTGGAATGATTTCCACCCGACTATCGAAGAAGTTTTTATGCGGCAAGCGATGCAGGTGGTTAAGCCGAAATTACCCCAAATAAATCATGATCGTCGGCGTCTTCGATTTCGACATTAACGATGTCGCCTTGGGCCAATGTTACCGACACATCGCGTAGAAACACATTGCCGTCGATTTCCGGCGCATCGGCTTGCGAACGCCCGGTAGCACCGATGCCGCCTTCATCGTAGGCTTCGCCGATTTCGTCGATGATTACGGGCAATATCCGCCCGACCTTTGCCGCCAGTTTCGCAGCACTAATCGCAGCGGTTTTTTCCATGATGCGTTGGTAGCGTTCTTCTTTGACTTCTTCGGGCACCGGATTTGGGAGCAAGTTTGCCGCCGCCCCTTTGACAGGTTCGAAACGGAACGCACCGACCCTGTCGAGTTGCGCTTCATCCAGCCAATCGAGCAGATATTCGAAGTCTGCTTCGGTTTCGCCCGGGAAGCCGACGACGAAAGTCGAACGAATAGTGATGTCGGGGCAGATATCGCGCCATTTGTGCACGCGTTCGAGCACTTTCGCTTCGTTCGCGGGGCGCTTCATGGCTTTGAGCACATTAGGCGCGGCGTGCTGGAACGGGATGTCGAGATAGGGCGTAAGCAGCCCTTCTGCCATCAACGGGATAACCTGATCGACATGGGGGTAAGGATAGACATAATGCAGCCGTACCCATGGCGACGTGCCGTCCGATGTCCGCAAGCCGCCCAGTTCGCGGGCCAGATCGGTCATATGTGCGCGGACTTCGCGGCCCTTCCACTCGCGCGGCTCATGGCGGGTATCAACGCCGTAAGCCGAGGTGTCCTGAGAAATAACCAACAGTTCCTTAGTCCCCGCTGCGACCAGTTTTTCCGCCTCGCGCAACACCGCATCTATGCGGCGGCTAACGAGGTCGCCGCGGATGCTCGGGATGATACAAAAGGCGCAGCGGTGGTTGCAGCCTTCGGAAATCTTCAAATAGGAATAATGGCGCGGCGTGAGTTTCAGCGCGCCTTCGGGCACCAGATTGATGAACGCGTTGACCGGCATCGGTGCCGCTTCGTGGACTGCGCCAACCACCGCTTCATATTGATGCGCGCCGCTGATCGCGAGCACCTTGGGATAGCGCGCGCGGATCATTTCGGCTTCGTTGCCAAGGCAGCCGGTGACAATAACGCGGCCATTTTCGGCCAGCGCCTCGCCGATTGCCTCAAGGCTTTCTTCCTTGGCCGAATCCAGGAATCCGCAGGTGTTTACCAAGACCACGTCGGCGCCCGCATAATCCGGTGACATTTCATAGCCATCGGCACGCAGTTTGGTCAGAATCCGTTCGCTGTCGACCAGTGCCTTGGGACAGCCGAGCGATACCATACCCACCTTGGGCGCTGCTTTGATTTGAGTTGCCATGATGGCGGCGCGCATAGCGGGTTTGTGCAGCCTTGTCACGAACCGCGAACAGGCGCATTATTACATAATAGATGTAAGGGGGAAAAATGTCATGGCGAATGCGAATTTATTGGCGATTATTGTCGCTGCTGCTGCTGGCTTTCTGGTCGGCGGCCTCTGGTACGGACCTCTGTTCGGCAAAGCATGGATGGCGGAGAACGGCTTTACGGAAGAGCAGCTGAAAAAAGCGAACATGCTCAAAATTTACGGGCTTACCTTTGCTTTCTCCGTGCTTTCGGCGGTTTTCCTCGGCCATTTGTTGGCATTTTTTGACACCGGCGCCCGCGCAACGATGATGATTTCGACGGGCGTTGCGCTCGGCTATATCGTTCCTGCGATCGGGACTAATTACCTGTTCGCCCGCAAGTCAGGCAAATTATTTGCCATCGATGCCGGCTATTGGGTGGTATTTTATGCAGCAATGGGCGCGGTGTTTGTAATTCTCGGTCACTAACGCGCGGGCAACTTCGTCAGCGGGTCTAGAGGCTTCCGATCCTTGCGGATTTCGAAGTGTAACTGCGGTTGATTCACATAACCGGTTTCGCCGACCGTACCGACGGCTTGTCCCGCTGTAACGCGATCGCCTTTGACAACATTTAGGCGGCCGAGGTGGCCATAGGCCGTCACCCAGCCCGCACCATGGTCGAGAAGTACCAGCCCCCCGAACACGCCGATTTCATTACCGCTATAAACAACAACGCCGGGCGCGGAAGCACTTACCGTCGTGCCGCGCAGCGCCGCAATGTTTAGCCCATCGTTCACCCTGCCACCACCCTGCGAACCGAAGCCCGCAATCACTTGGCCATTTACGGGCCAGTGGAAGGCTCCGCCAAAAGCGACCGGAATTGAAAGCGTTGCAGCCGTTGGTGTTGCCGGTTGTCCACCTGTCACAATGTCATCGATGTTCAGAGTGAACGCAGCCGCGCGCATTTCGGGGGTAATTTCGGCTATGGGAGTTTCGGCCTCGGCGTTCGAGAGCAAAAGCAGATTTTGACCCACTTGAAGTGTATAGGGCGGCGGCAACGCATTGAGCGCCACGATATCGGCCCATTTCACGCCATAAGCGCGCGCAATGGCGATTCCGGTCTCACCCGATCCGACCTTATGATACAGCCCGCCCGGGATTTGCAGCTGGTCACCCTTCCCTATCGCATAAGGTGGATGGAGATTGTTGGCGTCGGCAATGGCGGTCGCCCCTGCCCCCGTTTTGGTGGCGATAGCGAAAAGGCCGTCGCCCGATTGCACGACATAGGTGGATGTAGCGACCCGACGCGCATTGCGCGTTACGCGTGCCGGGCTCCAGATCGGTGTTTCGACGACGATGGCTTTTTCGGGAACCAGCTGTGGCTGCGTCGTTACAGGTGTCGCAACATTCGAATTGCGACCGATTCGATAAACGTCGCCTCCACGCGGAATGCAGGCGGAAAGGGCAAAGGCCGCCCCAAGCGCAAAACACCTCCCCCGCATGCCCTAATCCCTTAGCCGCTGTAAGCGTTGTGTAACCCTGCAAGCGATTCCCTGTGCGTCAGATCAAGCTGCAGCGGTGTAACCGCGATATAACCATCCTCGATCACCTCGAGGTCAGTATCGTGGCCCGACGTATGCAACATACCGTGCAACCCGAACCAGTAGTAATCATAGCCGCGCGGGTCGGTGCCTTTGACAATCGAGCCGCGGCTATAATCGTGAAAGCCCTGCCGTGCGACCTTGATGCCTTTAACATCCTGCGGCAACAATGCCGGGAAGTTGACGTTAATAAGCGTTCGCAGTGTGAACGGCATATCAAGCAGAGGCCGCAAAACGCGCTCACCCCAAGCCTCTGCTGCCGAGAACGGCACGCTATCGGCCATGCCTTCCTTGCTGTAAACTTGGCTCAATGCAATCGAACGAATGCCAGCCAAGGCGCCTTCCATCGCGGCAGATACAGTTCCCGAATACGTAATGTCATCACCCAGATTGGCGCCGCGATTGACGCCCGAAAGGATCAAATCGGGCTTCGAGTCCTTCATGATTACACCCAGCCCTAGCATCACCGAATCGGTTGGCGTTCCCGCAACCGAGTAATGCTTCTCACCGTGCTGGCGGATGCGGACGGGCTTGGTGAGCGTGAGCGAATGGCCCGCGCCAGAATTTTCCTCGGCCGGTGCGACAATCCAGATGTCGTCGCTGATGCTGCGTGCAATAGTTTCGAGGACTTTAAGGCCCGGCGCGTTGACGCCATCGTCGTTGGTCAAAAGTATACGCATCAGGCCATCGGCTCCAATTTGGTAAGGCCGCCCATATAAGGCAGCAAGGCGGCGGGGACGGTCACGCTGCCGTCAGTTTCCTGATAGTTTTCCAGAACCGCGACCAACGTGCGTCCGACCGCGAGGCCGGAACCGTTAAGGGTGTGCACGAAGACATTCCCTTTACCTTCTGTAGGCCGGTAACGCGTATTCATCCGCCGCGCCTGCCAATCACCGCAATTCGAGCAGCTCGAAATCTCGCGATACAACCCCTGCCCGGGTAGCCAGACTTCGAGGTCGTAAGTCTTGCGCGCGCTCGCGCCCATGTCGCCGGTGCAGAGCAGCATTTTGCGATAGGGCAGTTCGAGCGTCTGCAATATACCTTCGGCGCTTTCGACCATGCGTTCATGTTCGGCGGCGCTGTCTTCGGGACGGACAATCGAGACGAGTTCAACCTTCTCGAACTGATGCTGGCGAATAAGGCCCTTGGTATCGCGCCCGGCTGCACCTGCCTCGGAACGGAAACAGGGAGTCAGCGCGGTCATGCGTATCGGCAACGCCGCCTCGTCCAAGATCTGCTCGCGCACGCTGTTGGTCAGCGATACTTCGGCGGTGGGGATCAGCCAGCGGCCATCGGTGGTCTGAAAATTGTCCTCGGCGAATTTGGGCAGCTGCCCGGTGCCGAATAGCGATTCCTGTTTGACCAGATACGGCGTCGCGCACTCCGAATAGCCACGCCGCACTGTCTGGTAATCGAGCATGAACTGGCCAAGCGCGCGATTGAGACGTGCCATCTGACCGCGCATAAAGGTAAATCGTGCGCCAGATATCGCGACTCCGGTTTCGAAGTCGAGACCAAGCGGTGGTCCAAGGTCGGCATGATCTTTTGGAACAAAATCGAAATTGCGTCGCTGTCCCCAAAGTGAAACTTCGACATTTTCATTCTCGTCAGCACCTATCGGCGCATCATCTGCCGGAAGGTTCGGTATAGCAGCAAGAAGCGCATCCAGTTCTGCACCGATCACCCGCTCCTGCTCTTCCATCTGTGGCATGTTGTCTTTCAGAGCAGCTACTTCGGCCTTCAAGGCGTCTGCAGTAGCAACTTCGCCCTTACCCATCGCTGCGCCGATGGCCTTGGAAGCCTCGTTTCGTCGGGCCTGTGCGTTCTGCATTCCGGTCTGTAGCGAGCGGCGCGATTCATCGAGCTTCAATATCGAAGCCGACACCGCCTCAGCCCCGCGCCGTTTCAGCGCAGCGTCAAAAGCTACAGGATTTTCGCGGATATATTTCAGGTCGTGCATGGCCGCTGGCTATGCCGAGCCGTCGCGTCCCGTGCAACGAAAAAGGGCGGCTCCCCCGAACCGCCCTTTAAGAACAAGATGCATAGCCCCCTATGCGGCAATCTTGTCCTTCGATTTTTTGGCAACGCGGCGGCGGGCGACGAGGCCTGCTGCTGCTGCGCCAAAAAGCAGTACCATCGGCGGAGCCGGAACGTCGGTGCCGCCGGTCGAACCGCCCGATCCGCCGCTCGACGACGAGGAGCTGGACGAAGAAGACGAAGAACTGCTGCTCGACGAGGACGAAGCGCCGCTCGAACCCGAGGAGGTTCCGCCGAAGGACGACGAGGTGCTGCCACCGCTGCCGCCAAAGCTGGAAGAGCCGCCCGAGGATGAACCCGACGAGGATGAGCTCGACGAAGACGAGCTGGACGATGAAGACGAACCGCTGGAGCCGCTCGAACCCGAAGATCCGCTGGAACCCGAGGAGCCACCGCTTGACCCGTTGCTGCCGCCCGAACCGCCGTAACTTGACGATCCGCCGGGTTTACCCGAGCTGCCGCCGTAGCTGGAAGATCCATGTCCCGGCTTACCCGAACTACCGCCATCACCGCCGCCCGACGACGAGCTGCTTGATGACGAACTGGACGAGGATGAAGAGCTGGACGATGAGGACGAAGATGAGCCCGAACTGGTTACTGCACCGCTCGACGTGCTGACGTTTCCTGACGAGGTCGAAACGCCGCCTGTTGAAGTGCTGACACCGCCCGTTGAGGTTGATACACCGCCGGTGGACGTAGAAGTGCTGACACCGCCGGTCGAAGTTGAAACGCCGCCCGAGGTGCTCGAAGTGCTTGACCCCCCCGAACCACCGGACGACGTCGAACTGGAAATGCCGCCGGTGCTGCTTGAAGTCGATGAAATCACCACGGTGCCGCTGCTGCCGCCTCCGCCACCGCCCGAAAAACCTCCGAAGAAGCCGCCGCCGAAACCGCCGCCAAATCCGCCTGATCCTCCGATAACCACTGGAACGCCGCCGCCGCCGCCTTCATAGGGTGCAGGCGGCAGGAACGGCACAGGAATGGGTGGCATGCCCTGGCTTGCCACAGTTACGACCGTGGGGGTGCAGGTGCTGGTCGTCGTCGTGCGCACGACCTTGCGGACGCGCTTCATCTTGCGGACCGGCTTATGGTACGCAATCTTGCGTACCTTATGCTTTTTCTTCGCAACTTTATGGACCTGCGCAGGGGGCGTATCCGCCACCTGCATTGCGCCGCCTCCGATAAGTGCGCCGCCGCAAGTGCAGGCACATAATTTCGCTAAAGCCATGCGTACTGACATAATCCCGACCTTCTTCAGTCTTGGGACAAATGGTGCAGTCGCGGTGCGGACTGACTCCCCTTGTCTCCTGATGTGCCAAGAAACGCAGAACATAGCCCGAAGCTCAAACACATTAACCCTGTTTGAGAGGCGTCGAGCAGCGATTTCACAAAATTTAAGCGGGCATTTACCAAAGCGTCCCGAACTGGAACTGTTTACAATCGAAGCATTTACTTCGTGCAACAGTTTCCACAGCTTTTGTCTGGCGGATTACATCCGGAACGATTTGCCGCTTGTGCGCCTATAGCCCCGAGTCTATAGGCCGCCCCGAGAGTAGGTTCTAAGCAGATTCCCCGCTTTCTGCAGGGGCTGCAAGAGGTGGAGAATTTATATGGGCGCGAGCGCCAAGCCTCAAGAAAATATCAGCGAAATCAGTAATTTGGATTATGACTTGGATCCGTCATACGTGCCGACTGACGACGAGCCGTTCATGAACGAGCGGCAGCTGAAATTTTTCGAAAAGCAGCTACATGACTGGAAGAACAGCATCCTTGCCGAAGCGCAAGGCACACTGAACCAGTTGCAGGACGGACCCATCCGCGAACCCGACCTGAACGACCGTGCATCCAGCGAGACCGACTGGAGCATCGAACTTCGAACCCGCGACCGCCAGCGTAAACTGATTACCAAGATCGAGGCCGCAATGCGCCGCATTAAAGAAGGCGAATATGGCTATTGCCAAGTCACAGGAGAGCCGATTTCGCTGGCCCGTTTGCGTGCCCGGCCGATAGCGACCATGACATTGGAGGCGCAGGAAAGGCACGAGCGGCAGGAACGTGTGTCGCGAGACGACTGACCGAGATAACTCGCCGTAGTTTTGGTTAATTGGTACCGTGCCAAAACGCCGGAATTAACGGCCATATTAACCTTTTAGCTACATTTTCCTGCCAGTAATATCGCTTAACATGATGGCAATTCAGCCTCTTGGGTGCGCGATATGAACGATCCGATGAAGTCCGAAACACCCGTTGCCAAACGTAGTCTGAATCGCGACAGCTTGCTTCTCAAGGCAATTCTGCGCTTCCCCAATTCCAAAAATGAAGGTGAAGTGCGTATTCGCAACCTTTCGGCAGGCGGATTGATGGCCGAAGCTCCGTTGCGCGTCGTGCGCGGCGAACCAGTCGAAATCAACTTGCGCAGTATCGGCTGGATTACCGGGCATGTTGCTTGGGTAACCGAAGGCCGGGTAGGCATCGCCTTCGATCATCCAATCAATCCCAAAGATGCGCGCAATCCGGTAGGATCGGGCGAGATAGAGATGCCAAGCTACCTCAAGAAACTTAACAACCCGCCCGTACCAAGCAAACTTCGTCGGCTTTAATTATCCAGGCAATAGATATCGACCGGTACTTCAATGCGGTCGAGAACGCGGCCCACTGGATAGGCGGACTTTGCACCTTCCTCTATAGCCTTTTCAAGCACTTCGCGTTTCTTGGCGCCCGATATCACCAATATTGTGGTTCGCGCCGAAGCAATCGCCGCCGCGGTCAGCGTTACGCGATTGACAGCAGCTTCGGGCGGCAGAGGATCGGGTGCCACGCCGACGGCACGCACATCCTTGCCACCGTTCAACGCATCGTCGAGGTCGGGGCCGGGAAAGATCGAAGCAGTGTGCCCGTCCTCGCCCATGCCCAGCCAAACCAAATCGGGTGGCCAATGCAGGTCGGCGAGACGTGCATTGGCGGCGTTCCCAGCCAGCTTGTGATCCACCGCTTCGCTGGTAATCGGCAGGACGCGGGCGCCTTTCGGGATGAATATCTTTGCAATCATCGCCACATTGGACAGCGGGCTGTCGACCGGAACCAGCCGGTCGTCGGTCGGCACAATGGTGACATTTTTCCAACGCAAATTGGCCTGCGCCAGTTTTTCCAGAATCGGCTTTGGCGTCGATCCACCGGGAAAAGCGACCAGCGCCTGACCGCGCGAATCGAGCGCCTGTTCGATGATGAATGTGACGTCACCGACGATCTGGTCGGTCATTTCTTCAGCGGAATCGAATTCCCACCACTCGATTTCTTCGGCCATGACTTGCTCCGCTCATACTTTCAGCGCCACTGCGGCGCGCGCCGCAGCCTCAATCGCCACGACATCCGGCGTTCCTTTAGCAATTAGCCAGCTTCCGCCAACACATAAAATTTCAGGAACGGCCAGCCAGTCGGCAGCGGTTTCCTGTTTGATCCCGCCGGTGGGGCAGAATTTGCATTGCCCGAAGGGTCCGATCAGCGATTTGAGCGCAGGCAAGCCGCCATTTGCTTCGGCGGGGAAGAATTTGAAATGCGTAAGGCCGAGATCTAGGCCGCGCATGATATCCCCAGCATTCGCTACACCGGGCAGGAACGGGATGCCCTTCGCGACCGCAGCTTTGCCTAGATTTTCGGTGAGGCCGGGCGAGACGATAAATTCTGCCCCCGCAGCAATCGCACTTTCGAGTCCGGGGATATCGACAACCGTTCCGGCACCGACAATAGCACCGGGCACTTTCTTCATTTCGGCGATGACATCCAGCGCCGCAGCAGTACGCAACGTCACCTCAAGTACGGGCAAACCGCCGGCGACCAAGGCTTCGGCTATCGGGCGAGCGTGGGCGACATCTTCGATCACCAAGACGGGAATAACCGGAGCGATACGCATGACGGTTTCGACTGGCTTCATACGGTATGCTCCTGGGCATAAGCAGCAGCGGCACCAAATAGGCCAGGCTGCGGATGGGTTATCAGTTTGACAGGGATCGATGCCATCAAGCCTTCGAAGCGACCTTTGGCACGGAAGCGCTCGGCAAAACCGGAACGAACAAGAATGTCCTTGATGCGCAGGCCAAGGCCGCCCGCGATGACAACACCACCAAACCCACCTTGCGCAAGCGTGACGTCGCCAGCGACGCTGCCAAGCGATAGGCAAAACCGGTCGACCGCAGCCGCCGCCAGACTATCCTCGCCCGACATACCCAGTTGCCACAATTGTTTGTCGTCGAGTTGTTGGACTGCTTTGCCCTCGAGCGCGGCTAACGCCTCATATATCTCGACAAGCCCAGGACCCGACACCACGCGCTCAACCGACACACGGCGATACCTTTTTCGCAAACGTTCGAGCAGTGCGTCCTCGATGCTGTCGAGTGGCGCAAAGTCGATATGCCCGCCCTCAGTCGCTTGAACGTGATATCCGTCAACTTTGCGCCAGACATGCGCAACGCCAAGGCCTGTTCCCGGACCGATAATGCTAATCGTTCCATTTTCGGCCAGCGGTTGTTCCGGACCGGTAAGATGCAAAAAGTGCATGGCGCTGGCCTGCGCGACGGCATGACCCACCGCGCCGAAATCATTAACGATGACAAAACTGTCTACGTTCAGTTTCTCGCACACCAAAGAGCGGCGGATGATCCATGGGTTGTTGGTTAGCTTAATGACATCGGCGTCTACCGGTCCTGCGATGGCAATCGCGGCGGCGCGGGGTAGCCGTTTACCCGTAATGCGGCCGAATTCTTCCCATGCCGTCTGGAAACTTGCATGCTCTGCAGTTTTCAGCGTTACCGCCTCACCCAAATCTACAACTCGACCGCCCTCGACTTCGGCGATTGCAAATCGCGCGTGCGTACCGCCAATATCGACCGAGACAATCTGTGTCATAGGCCTGCTGCGGCCAGCATCGCCGAACCACCCTTCTCTGCCTCGTCTGCGGTTGCTCGCATAAGCGCGAACAACTCGCGACCTGTGCCGACATGCTGCGGCGGCATTGGAACCGGCATACGCGCAGCCCATTCGGCCTCTTCCACCAATACATTGAGCGCGCCATTGTTGGCGCAAAGCCTGACGACGTCACCATCCTGCAATTTTGCGATTGCTCCGCCACGCGCCGCTTCGGGGCTGAGGTGGATCGCGGCAGGAACCTTACCCGACGCGCCGGACATCCGGCCATCGGTGATGAGCGCAACCTTGAACCCTTTGTCCTGCAGCACACCCAAAGGCGGGGTCAGCTTATGCAATTCGGGCATGCCGTTTGCGGCAGGCCCCTGAAAGCGTATGACGACGATCACGTCGCGGTCAAATTCGCCCGCCTTGAATGCCGCCAACGCATCATTCTGGTCGTGGAACACCCGCACAGGTGCCTCGATGGTCCAGCGCACAGGATCGACGGCACTGGTCTTGAACGTTGCACGGCCCAGATTTCCGGTGACAAGACGCATCCCGCCGTCGGCGCTAAACGGATTCGATGGCGGACGCAGCATCGTCTCGTCTGCAGTGACAGCAGGCGCATCACGCCATGCTATGGCTTCGCCGTCGAGCACCGGTTCCTGACCATAAGCGGTCAAATCGTCGGCGGCGACGGTCATGATGTCGCGATGTAGCAACCCTGCATCCAGCAATTCGCGGATGACATATCCCATGCCGCCAGCTGCATGGAAATGGTTCACGTCGCCTGAACCGTTGGGATACACCCGTGCAATCAAAGGTACCGTTGCCGAAAGCTGGTCGAGATCTTCCCAGTCGATAATGATGCCGGCAGCCCGAGCGATCGCCGGAATATGCAGCGCGTGGTTTGTTGACCCGCCAGTTGCGAGCAAACCGACGCAGGCGTTCACAATCGCTTTTTCATCGACGCATAGACCCAGCGGACGATAATCGTCGCCGTCCCAACCGATTTCCGCCAACCTATGCACCGCAGCGCGGGTGAGTTCCGTGCGCAATTTCGTACCCGGATTAATGAAGGCTGCGCCCGGAATGTGGAGCCCCATGACCTCCATCATCATCTGGTTAGAATTGGCCGTCCCGTAAAAGGTGCAGGTGCCTGCGCCGTGGTAAGAAGCGGCTTCCGCCTCCAGCAGCTCTTCGCGCCCCACCTTACCCTCGGCATATAATTGCCGGACGCGTTGCTTTTCCTTGTTTGCGAGGCCCGATGGCATCGGTCCGGCTGGCACAAATATCGTCGGCAAATGCCCGAACCGCAGAGCACCGATCAGCAAACCGGGTACGATCTTATCGCAAATACCCAGCATCGCGACACTTTCGAACATCCCGTGGCTAAGGCCGACCGCCGTTCCCATCGCAATGACATCGCGGCTGAACAGCGACAGCTCCATCGAGTCCTGCCCCTGCGTGACGCCGTCGCACATCGCGGGAACTGCGCCTGCGACCTGAGCGGTTGCACCAACTTCGCGGGCGAAAATCTTCATCTGCTCGGGGTAACGGCCATAAGGCTGATGCGCGGAAAGCATGTCGTTGTAGGCACTGATTATGCCAATGTTCATTGAGTTGCCACCGCGAATGGCCGCTTTGTCATCACCGCTCGCGGCAAAACCGTGGGCCAGATTGCCGCAGCTCAAGGTCGGCCGGTTGACACCCGCCTCGCGTTGGCGCGCGATCAGATCGAGATAGGCTGCGCGACCGGGTTTCGAACGCTCGATTATCCGTGCCGTAACCGCTTCCAGCGTGTCGTGCAGCTTACTCATGCCAGCTCACTCCATCGCGTTCGGCGAGCGCAATTGCGGCATTTGGCCCCCAGCTTCCTGCACCGTAGTTTTTCGGCTTCAGGCCGGTCGTGTTCCAAAGAGCGCGGATGGCATCCACCCATTTCCATTGCGCTTCAACCTCGTCGCGGCGCACAAACAACGTCTGATCACCCTCGATCAGGTCGAGTAACAATCGTTCATAAGCGATCCGCCGTCGGGACCCCGCAAAGGCGGTCGTGAGCGACAAGTCGAGCGGAACCTCCTGTAACGTTATCCCGCCACGATCCAGTCCTGGCTCCTTGGCCATGACCAAAAGGCGCACATATTCCTCCGGCTGCAAGCGGATCACCAGCGTGTTAGCCTCCAGCCGTCCTCCTCGTGCCTTGAACACATTATGCGGCACTGGCTTGAACTGGATGACAATTTCGCTCCGCCGTTCGGGCAAACGTTTACCGGTGCGGAGGAAGAAGGGAACACCCTGCCAGCGCCAATTGTCGACATAGGCCTTGATCGCGACGAAGGTCTCGGTGTCGGAAGCTTTGCCGAGGTCGGTGTAGTAGCTCTTAACCGCCTCACCCTTCACCGCGCCGTCACCATATTGGCCAGTCACCACATCGCCTTCGACCACGGGACGCAGCGCGCGAAGCACTTTCACCTTTTCATCGCGAATGGCCGTCGCATCTAGGTTTGCAGGCGGCTCCATCGCGGTCAGTGCTACAAGTTGAAGCATATGGTTCTGCACCATATCGCGCAGCGCGCCAGTGTCGTCGTAAAAGCCTGCACGACCTTCAAGGCCAACGGTTTCGCTGACGGTAATTTGCACATGCTCGATGGCGTTGGCGTTCCACAGCGGCTCGAACAGCATATTGGCGAAACGGAGCGCCATCAGATTTTGCACCGTTTCCTTCCCTAGATAATGGTCGATGCGGAACGTCCGCTTTTCGGGGAATACCGCATTGACCGCATCGTTGATCTGGCAACTGCTCGCCAGATCATTACCCAACGGTTTTTCCAGACCAATACGGACATTATCGCCCGCAAGCCCAGCGCTTTCCAAGCCTTTGATGGTCGGTTCGAACAAGGATGGTGCGGTAGAGAGGAAAATCGAGAGTCCGCCGGAAATGTCGCCGATCTTATCGGCCAGCGCAGCAAAGCCATCGGGTTTTGAAGCATCCAGCGCCTGATAACATAACCGCTGCAAAAAGGCGTCAATCATCCCTTCGGCCTTGCGGTCATCGGGCAGAAATTCGCATAACGCGGCGCGGGCAAATTCGCGGAATTCTTCATCGGCGTAGGCGCTGCGCGCGGTGCCGAATATCCGCAATTCCGGCGCAATTAATTCGTCGGCATGAAGTGCGTAGAGCGATGGCAGTAACATTCGCCGCGACAAATCACCCGTTGCGCCGAACAATAGCAAGGTTGAACTATGGTCGCTCATTTTCGTCCATCTCCAACGGCTGCGAGGGATTGACGCGCCGAAATCATGATACCCCTTAACCCGCAGACGGGGGCCGTCTAGGGCTTATTCGTATGCACCAGTATCAACTTACAACAAGCGCCCGCTGTTCGGCGATGCCCATCGACAAGATGACCGGGCTTTCCGCCTGCTGCGCCTGAAAATCGGCTTTGCCCGACAAACCGCGCCAGCCCGACGCGATAAGCGATTGAGCTGTAGGTGCGCCAAGGGTGGTGCCGGGGCCAACGACGATGACTTTGTCAGGCGCAAATTCGGCCGCTGCCACCTGCACCGCGCGCGTAAAATCATAAGTATCGTTGAGCTGCGCCCCCAACGTGTAGTCATAAATAGATGCAGGATCGAAAGCCTTTGGAGACCAGATTTTGCCCTTCCCGTCGATGGCAGCAACTGTGCCGCGCCCGAAATCACCCACCGGATTGGCTTCCCGCGCCATCGGCAGTATGTGATCAAGCAGCGGGCTGTGAAATGCCGCATGATGCATCAAGCGCATCGGGAAACGATCGTCTTTGGGCAGGCGTTCGGACAGCCATTTCAGGCCCGCCTCATCCGCGGCAAAAACAGCCATGCCGCCAAGCATGATTGATGCGTGAACGGCTACATCTGGCAGATCTTTAGCTTCTACCAACAACGCGCTCATTAAATTCATTTTTTGTTGATCTATTCGCCAGTCAGCATCGACGATAGGCCACACAATCTGCCCGCCAGTGCCATGACTGTGCATCAAGCTGCCCATATTATTGACCAGCCGCGCACCGCTCTCGAAATCCAATATTCCCGCGCAAGCCAGCGCCAGATACCAGCCCATCGAATTGCCGGTGATCGCGACAATTTCGTAACGCTCACGATCGATGGCATCAAAGTCTGCCAGTGCGCATGCGTAGATAAGCAGAGACGCATTCTCCCCCGTCATATGCACCGAGGGCGCATATTTGTCTGCGCTATCCAGTTCCGAAATAGGAATCTGACCCTGAGAAATGCGAAGGGCATCGAGCTTTGCGATCAAGTCACGCCGGTCGGCATGATGGGCTTTAAGGTAGCCGAGTTCACTGGCGTTATACGTGCCGCGACCAGGACAGACGACCAAAGCTGTTTGTTTCATGCCACTGCCGCCTTGGCTGCTTCAATAATTGATGCCTTGCTCGGCAAAACCAATTCGGCCGCTGGGCCCAACGGAATAAAGCAATCTTCGGCCGTAATCCGGCTCACGGCATCACCACGTCCCGCCTCGGTCAGTATCGTCATGAGTTTTTCGCTCAGGCTACCCGAGCGCCTACTTTCATCCACAATCAGGATATTCTTACACGCCGCTACCGACGCCACGATTGCAGCGTCATTCAAAGGATGCAGCCAGCGCAGATCAATGATCCGCATGTCTATTCCTGTTGTGCGGAGATCTGCTTCGGCTTGACGCGACAGAAAATAACCATTTCCGTAGGTTATAATCGCCAGTTCCGTACCGTCGCCATGCTGCTTGAGTTCACCAAAACCGATTTTATCCGCCTTTTCGGGCGCAATATAAGGCGCGGTCCACGCTCCATCCTCCGGTGTCAGCAAGTCGATGGTATGATAAAGTGCAATGGGTTCGACGAATATAATAACCCGCCCATCCTCATGCGCCATTCGCACACATTCGCGGAGCATGGCCGGGGCGTCGGCAGCATTCGAGGGACAGGCCACTATGATACCCGGAATGTCGGTCAATACCGCAAGACTGTTGTCGTTATGGAAGTGCCCGCCAAATCCCTTCTGATAGGGCAGACCTGCGATACGCACGACCATCGGGTTACGATATTGCCGGTTCGAGAAGAACGACAGGGTCGCCGCCTCACCACGTATCTGGTCCTCGGCATTGTGCAGATAGGCCAGAAACTGGATTTCCGGGACCGGAACGAAACCATTATGGCCCATACCGATAGCGAGGCCCAAAATCGTCTGCTCATCCAGCAGCGTATCGAAAACGCGCGCTGCACCGAACTTGTCCTGCAACCCTTGCGTAACGCCATATACCCCGCCCTTGCGCGCGACATCTTCACCAAATAGCGAAATATTGGGATATTGCAGCATCAGGTCGGCTAGCGCGAAGTTAATACTTTTTGCCAGCGTCACCGGCTTGGCGAGGTTGCGCGCGTCTTTTGTGAAGATCGCATCGCGCACCGACTCGACTGGTAATAGCGGCGAAACTTTCTCGCCAATGGTCGGCTCAATCGACGCCATGACATCAGCCACGATTTCAAGCCTTGGTTTGGCCAGTGCTTCCTGCGCGACACGGTCAACGCGCGCGCGCATCTCTTCGTAGCGGGCAACAATCTCATCACCCGACATCCCGGCCTGCTCATGCAAAATGCGTGCAGTATGTAGTAACGGATCCTGCGCTTCGGCGGCCTCAATGTTAGCAAGCGCCGAATAACTGGCCTCCACATCGGCCCCGGCATGCCCCATGAGGCGAACTGTTCGCATATGGAGGAACACCGGCCTGCGGCGGGAACGCGCATATTGCACCGCCTCTTCGCATCCCCGCAGCGCGTCGTTCAAATCGGCGCCGTCGCACTGGATATAATGCAGCGCAGGCCGATGCGCGAAATTGGCTTCGATCCAACCACCGGGTGTGCGGACCGAAATGCCGATGCCGTTATCCTCGCATATGAATACGATCGGCATCGGCAGATGCTGGTACGCCGCCCAGCAGGCCGCATTGAATGCTCCTTGCGATGTCGAGTGGTTTGCCGAAGCATCTCCGAACGAACATATAATAATTCCATCATGTGGTAAAACGGCATCCGCCAGCTTCAGCCGGTGCGCCATTCCGATCGAATGCGCTGCTCCCACGGCCTTGGGCAAATGCGAGGCTATCGTGCTGGTTTGCGGCGGTACAAATGTATTCGCGCATCCAAGCACTTTATGGCGCCCGCCCGAAATCGGGTCTTCGGCAGACGCAGCAAAAGACAGAGCCATATCGTATAGCGGTGTTAGACCCCCGGCCTGTTTCTTGCGCTGGATCAGGAAAGCCCCATCGCGGTAATGCAAGAACGCCATGTCGGTAGTACGCGTCGCTGCCGCCATCGCCGCGGTGCCTTCATGACCCGAACTACCTATCGAGTAAAAGGTTTTACCCTTTGACCGCCGCGCCCACAAATCGAGATGGCGGCTCATAATCTGGCTGTCGAATATGTCGACCAGCTTATCGGTGGGGACAAGAAATGCTGCAGCATTGCTGCGTGGTGCAGGAAAATCATGAGCTACAACGCGGCGAACGAAGGCTTCGTCGATTATCGTGGGGCGGTCAAACATATCGGCAGCGTGAATAAAGCAGCAGAGCACAAAAGCCACACCAAATCGCCAAATTCAATCGCGCGATTAAATTGCTGGATTTGTGAAGATTGTTCGATAGGATGAGCAGTGAGAGAGAGTTTATTCCCCGGGAAAACATCCCAGCGAATTTGTCATGACCGAACAACTAAGACGAGCAGAAAATGCCGCGACGGTTGCCGGTCAAGTAGGAGGAGAGAGAAATGCGTAAACTGAACCGTGTGATGACGGCTGCCCTGTGCAGCGCCATGTTAGTTCCAGCCGCCTATGCGCAGGAAGCACCCCAAGCCGAAGAAGATAGTGGCGACGAGCCGATCATCGTGACCGCAACGCTGCGCGCGATGGACGTGCAGGATATTCCGCTTGCCGTGACAGCCGTGGCTCCGGAAGCACTTGAGCGTCAGGGTATTTCGGACATCAAGAACCTCGCATCGATCTCGCCGAGTTTCAACATCCAGTCGTCACAAACCGAAACACAAGGCACCTCGATCAAGATACGCGGTGTCGGCACAACCGGAAATAACACCGGCCTTGAGAGCTCGGTTGGCGTGTTCATCGACGGCGTGTATCAATCACGCCCCGGCGTGGCACTCGGCGATCTCGTCGATTTGGAGCGCCTGGAAATTCTGCGCGGTCCGCAGGGTACCTTGTTCGGCCGTAACACCTCAGCAGGCGCGCTTAATATTTCTACCAAACGCGCAAATCTCTCAGAAGTCGAGGGCTTCGCAAATGCCAGCTATGGCAACTATAGCTTTATCAATGTGCAGGGCGGGATCAGCGTTCCGATTGTTCAAGACGTTGCCGCATTCCGCATCGCCGGTACCTACCGCAAACGTGACGGCTATCTGAAAAGCTCAACAGGTGCGGACAGCAACGACCGTGATCGCTACATGATCCGCGGCCAGCTCTACCTCGAACCCAGTGCTGATATCAGCATCCGTTTGCTCGCTGACTATTCCAAAGTCGATGAACATTGCTGCGATGCCGTGATCGTCCGCGAAACCGAACTTGCGCCATTCTCTGCATTTCATGGCCTGGCAAATGACGGTGTCGACCAGTTCGGCCCGACGGCGCTCAAAAACCTCGATACGAACAGTCAGCGTTTCTTCAACGGCGCCGAACAATGGGGCGTTTCGGGCGAGGTTAAATGGGATTTAGGCGGCGCCAAATTGACGTACATCGGTTCCTACCGCGACTTTAAGTCAAGTTCGACTGCAGAATCCGATTTTACCAGCCTGCGGATTTTCACCACGGGCGTGGGCGGATCGATTCAAGCGCCGGGCGTTTTGCCCAACGGTGACCGCATTAAGACCTTTACGCAGGAACTACGTTTGCAAGGCACTGCGTTCAACGACTCGCTCGATTGGTTGATCGGTGGTTTCTATTCGAACGAAGACATCGCCGCCCAGCAAACAATGTCTTTCGGCCCCGATTATCAGGCCGCCAACAGCGCGTTTAACTTTGGCCCTGCGGCAGGCGTTAATCCCCTGTTTGCGCTGACGGCTTTGGGTTCGGGCGGAACAGCGGCGGCACCGACACCTGGCCTTCCGGTTAATTCGAATAACTCGTTCGGCAACAATCTGTTTTCGCAGGACGCAAAAAGCTATTCGATTTTTACCCATAATGTTTTTAACATCACCGATAAACTAAGTCTGACGCTTGGCGCGCGTTATGTAAACGAGACCAAAGATGCCTCGTTCAATCAGATCAGCGCAAGCAACCCGGCCTGTCAGGCCAGTGTCAACGGCGTGCTGACGGGTCTGGTGCCCGCGCCACTCCGCGCAGGTCTGGTCGGGCTGAATTGCTTCCCGTTTGCGGTCCCAGTCAATCTGACCGCTCCGGCAGTCGCAGGCGGCGGGCTGGCAAGCTCCAAGCTGCCATTGCCACGTGCTTGGGCCAACCGGTTCAAGGACGATGAAATCACCTATACCGGCCAGATCGGCTATAAGGCCAACCCGGATCTGTTGATTTATGCTGGGTATAGCCATGGTTTCAAATCAGGTGGTTTCAACCTAGATCCGACGGCGGCCAATCTAACCAACTCGACGGCGGTACTGACAACTGGCGCAGCACCGATTTACGCCGATCCGCGGTTCAAATCAGAAAAGGTCGACCAGATCGAAGTCGGCGTGAAAGCGACTTTCGGCCCGATCAAAGCCAATCTGGCTTTGTTTGACATGAAGATGAGCGACTTCCAAGTTCTCGAATTTACAGGCGTTCAGTTCCTGACGTTTAATGTCAATTCGGCTCGGTCAACCGGAGCGGAACTTGAGTTGTTCGGCAATTTTGGCAATCATATGAGCGGTAATTTGGCAATGACCTATGCCGATGCCCGATATCCGAGCAACTGCGCGGTCGGTGTTGCCGCTTCAGCCTTGGGCTCGGTCACTCGTCTTTGCGGTCAAGACCTGACCAATGCGCCGAAATTTACCAGCGTAATTGGCCTGACATATGACGGGCCACTGAATGATTCGGGATGGGGATTGCTCGTCAATGGTAGCGTCAATTACTCGGACAGCCGCACTACGCGAACGATCGATATCGACACTAATGGCCTGCCGGTGCCGCTTGCGCGTCAGGAGAACTATTTCAAAATGAACGCACGCATAGGGCTGACCACGCCCGATGAACGGTTCACTTTTGAATTATGGGGCACCAACCTGTCGAACGAGATTACGCGTGGAATTACTGCCAACACGCCACTTCGCGGTGGCGCTGGTACGCGGTCGTTGATCGGTTTCGTAGAAGAGCCACGCATGTACGGGGTTACAGTGCGCGCGAAGTTCTAATCTAAATACGTCACGCAAAAATGGGGCGGCTTCCGATGTAGAGGCCGCCCCTTTTTATTTCGTTTGATTAAGCGGCAGCTTTGTAAAGCGTATCGCCATTATCCGCCATTTCGCGGAAGCTTTTTGGTGGCGCGAAACGGTTGCCATATTGCTGCGCCAAATTATCGGCCGTGCGCACGAAGTTTTCGAGGCCAACGGTGTCGATATAGCTCATCGGACCGCCGGTATAAGGCGCAAAGCCCCAACCGAATATGGCGCCAAGATCTGCGCTTTGCGGGTCGCGGACGACTTCTTCCTCAAAGCATTGCGCGGTGGCAATAAGCTGGATGTAGAGCAGGCGCTGCTTGACTTCTTCGACCGATGGTTGGTTTTCGGCGAGCGGATAATGCTCGGCCATTCCCTGCCACAGCCCCTTGCGTTCACCCTTCTCGTCATAGTCGTAAAAGCCCGAGCCGAAACGACGGCCCTTGCGGCCGAGTTTCATCACCATCAGCTCCATGAATTCCTCGGTGCCGCTCGGCTGATACGCGTCGCCCAATTCCTTCTTCGTCGACTGCATCACGTCATAGCCCAATTGCAACGTCGTTTCATCGAGCAAAGCCAGCGGGCCGATGGGCATACCGAGCGATTTTGCGGCATTTTCGATGAGCGCAGGCTTCACGCCCTCGGTTACCAGCTTCATCGCCTCGCCCATATAGGGCGGGAAAACGCGGTTGGTGAAGAAGCCGCGGACGTCCTTTACGACAATCGGCGTCTTCTTGATCTTCGCGTTATAATCGAACGCCGCCGCCAACGCGCGATCGCCGGTGTGTTCGCCAGGGATGATTTCCAGAAGCGGCATTTTCTCGACAGGAGAGAAGAAATGTAGACCGATGAAAAGCTCGGGACGCACCGAGTTTTTGGCGAGACCGGTAATCGGCAGGGTCGAGGTGTTCGACGCGAACACCACGTCGGGCCGTATCACCGCTTCGGCCTTCTGGATCACGTCGGCTTTGACATCCGGACGTTCAAACACCGCTTCGATAATCAGGTCGACATCCTTGAGGTCATCATAATTATCGGTCGGTTTGATCCGCGCCATGAAAGCTTCGCCCGCCTCTTTGGTCATCTTGCCACGGCTGACCGCTTTGTCGATAATCTTGCGGCTGTAATCGACTGCCTTGTTCGCATCTTCCATCGAGCGGTCGAGCACGACAACGTCCATCCCGCCTTTGACGGTGACATGCGTGATGCCCGAACCCATCAAGCCGCCGCCGAGGACGCCGACTTTCTTGATATCGACCGGCGGCTGGTCCTTCGGACGCCCAGCGCCCTTTTCCGCGGCCTGTTTGTTGATGAACAAAGTGCGGATCATGTTCTTGGCCTGCGAGCCAGAGAGCAGTTTGGTGAAATATTTCGATTCCACCCGCAGAGCCGTGTCGAACGGCAGGATCGAACCTTCATAGAGGCACGACAAGATCGCCTTCACTGCATCGAAATTGCCCTTGCTTTCCTTGTGCGCCATCGCATTGAGGCCCACAAAGAGCTGCACTGAACGCGGGTCCATCGCGCCTGCCCCGCCGGGGAATTTGAAATCCTTTTTGTCCCACGGCGCGGTGACCTTCGGGTTTGCCTTTACCCAAGCCTTAGCATTGGCGATCAGGCCTTCGGCTGCCACGACTTCATGCACCAGCCCTTGCGCTTTCGCCGTTGCCGGATCGAGCGACTTGCCCTGGATTATCATCATCGCAGCATTCTGCAGACCAATCAGACGAGGCGTGCGTTGCGTACCGCCACCGCCGGGCAGCAGGCCGACCATAACTTCGGGCATACCCAGCTGGATTTTCGGATTGTCGGCAACGACCCTGTAATGGCACGCCAGCGCCAGTTCCAAACCACCGCCGAGCGCCAGACCATTGAGCGCGCAAGCAACCGGCTTGGCCGATGCCTTGCCGCTGCTCAGGTCCTTGGCGCTTTGCCCGCCCGCTTCCATCTTGCGGAGCAATGCGTTGAGCGCGAACGCCTGTTCGAACGCTTCCTTGGTGGTCGCCGCTTTCGCGCCGCCCAACATGGTGAGGTCGGCGCCCGCGAGGAACCCGGACTTCTTGCCCGAGGTAATCACCGCGCCCTTGATCGAATCGTTGATCGTAAAGTCATCGACCCATTGCCCGAATTCGGTAATCAGCGCGCCGTTCCACACGTTCATCGAAGCATCGGGAAGGTCAATCGTCAAAAGCGCAATGCCGTCGGCGTCCACATCGACCGAAAAAGTTTTGTAAGTCATGTTGGCCGTCCTCAATTCACGCGTTCGATGATGGTTGCTGTGCCCATGCCCGCGCCGATGCAGAGCGTGGTCAGCGCGGTCGATTTGCCCGATCGCTCGAGTTCGTCGAGCACCGTGCCCAAGATCATCGCGCCAGTAGCACCCAATGGATGCCCCATCGCGATTGCGCCGCCATTCACGTTGATATCGCTGTGGTCGATGTTCATCGCCTCCATGAAGCGCAGAACGACGGCGGCAAACGCCTCATTCAATTCCCACACATCAATGTCGCCCTTGGCCATTCCAGCACGCGACAGTGCCTTTTGCGCGGCAAATTCGGGACCGGTGAGCATGATAGAGGGTTCGGAGCCAATCGACGCCATCGACACGATACGCGCGCGCGGTTTCAGGCCGAGTTTCTCGCCCGCTTCCTTGTTACCGATCAGCACGGCGGCTGCGCCGTCGACTATCCCTGAGCTGTTACCCGCATGGTGGACGTGGTTGATCTTCTCGACCTCGGGATAACGCATGATCGCAATGTCGTCGAAGCCCGGCATCATCGTGCCCATCATCTGGAATGCGGGTGACAGCGCACCCAATGACTGCATATCGGTTTCGGGTCGCATCAGTTCGTCATGGTCCAAAATCACTTCACCGATGACATCCTTGATCGGCAGGATCGACTTGGCGAAACGCTTCTCTGCCCAAGCCTTTGCAGCGCGCTTCTGGCTTTCGACCGAATAGGAATCGACATCATCGCGACTATAGCCGTAAATCGTGGCGATGAGGTCGGCGGAAATCCCCTGAGGGATAAAGTAATTGGCAATCGCCGAGCGCGGGTCGATCGGCCATGCGCCGCCGTCCGATCCCATCGGCACGCGGCTCATCGACTCGACGCCGCCGCCAATCGCGAGATCGCATTCGCCTGACATAACCTTGGCCGATGCGATATTCGATGCCTCCAGCCCCGATCCGCAGAAGCGGTTGACCTGAATGCCCGATGTCGTGTGCGCATAACCCGCCTGCAAAGCTGCGGTCCGCGTTATCACTGCACCCTGCTCACCCACGGGAGAAACGCAACCGAACGCGATGTCTTCAACCGCGTCGGGCGCAAGGCCGTTACGCTCGCGTACGCTGGCCAGCACCTGGGCCGCCAGATCGAGCGGGGTGATTTCATGCAGAGCGCCGTCGGAGCGCCCTTTGCCGCGCGGGCTTCGCACCGCGTCATAGATATAGGCTTCGGTCATATTCAGTCCTTGTTTGCGACCACGGCACCCGCCGCGATCAATTGGGAGATTTCTGTTTCGGTCAAGCCTGCTTCGGCCAAGATAGCGGCATAGTTACCGCCTTTTGTTGCAATTTCGAAATGGGTAGCGAGCGGCTGCGTTGCAAGGCGCGGCGCGATTTGCGGATGTAGCCAGCGACCGTCCTGAACCACCGCCTGCCGTTCGGCATTGGCGGGGTGCGATGCAGCTTCGATATAATCGAGGACGGGCGTGACGCAAGCATCGGTTCCGGCAAAAATCGCCTCCCATTCGTCACGCGTCTTGGTGGCGAACACATCCTCCAGCAATTCATGTTGTTTGGCGAATTTGGCTCGGTCGTGCTGGCCGCCATAGTCTTCCGCGTTTATGGGCAAGCGTTCCATCATCGTGGCGAAGAATTGTGGTTCGATGCAACCCACGGCTATGAACTTGCCATCGGCTGTCATGTAGCAACGGTAGAATGGCGCTGCACCGTCGAGCAAATTGCCCTCGCGCTGCGTCCGCCACTGGCCCAGCCCTGCCATGCCATGGACAAAGCTCATAAGGCTGTGCGTGCCATCGACAATCGCCGCATCGACGACATTGCCTTTCCCCGTGCGCCCGCGCTCGACCAGCGCAGCCAAGATACCAGTCAGCAAAAACATCGACCCGCCACCAAAATCGCCGATCATGTTGAGCGGCGGTACCGGCGGTTGACCTTCTTTGCCAATTGCGTTCAGTACTCCAGTCATGCCGATATAGTTGATATCATGGCCCGCCATCTGGCTCCAGGGGCCGCTTTGCCCCCATCCTGTCATGCGGCCATAGATCAGGCCGGGGTTGACCGCGTGGCATGCATCCGGCCCAACGCCCATGCGCTCGGTAACGCCCGGACGAAGGCCTTCGATCAATATGTCCGCCGTTGCGAGCAGCCTCAGCAACGCGTCGACCGCTTCGGGCTTTTTAAGATCGAGCACGACGGACCGTTTACCGCGCCCATCAATCGCCTTGGGCATGGAATTGCCAGGGCGGTCGATTACGACCACCTCCGCGCCCATGTCCGCCAGCAACTGCCCAGTATACGGTCCGGGGCCGATACCAGCAAGTTCGACAACCTTGATGCCGCTGAGTGGGCCGGTCTTAGCTGGTGAGTCGGTCATGGCATCCTTCCGCTACGGAAAAGCAGCATACGCGTTTAATCGCGCAATTAACCCGCGCCTGTTAGCGCCTCCGATAGGTTGACGCAAGCGTCAACTACCGGTTTTTCCGCCCCTCGATTAGCGCATCGACCACGCTTGGATCGGCCAAAGTAGACGTGTCGCCCAAGCTGGCAAAATCGTTTTCCGCAATTTTGCGCAATATCCGCCGCATAATCTTGCCTGACCGCGTTTTGGGCAACGCGGGCGTGAAATGGATATGGTCGGGTGAGGCTATCGGACCGATTTCGGTACGCACATGGTTACGCAGTTCACCGTGCAGCTCTTCATTGGCAACAACATCTGCGTTCAACGTGACATAGCAGTAAATTCCCTGCCCTTTGATATCGTGCGGAAAGCCAACGACGGCAGCCTCCGCTACCAGATCGTGCAGCACCAGCGCACTTTCTACCTCGGCGGTGCCCATCCGGTGTCCGGAGACATTGATGACGTCGTCCACGCGGCCTGTGATCCAGTAATAGCAATCCTCGTCGCGGCGGCACCCGTCGCCGGTGAAATATTTGCCTTTATAGGTCGAGAAATAGGTCTGGGCGAAACGGTCATGGTCCCCGTAAATCGTCCGCGCCTGCCCCGGCCAGCTATGCGTGATGCAGAGATTACCCGATGCTGCGCCTTCCAGCACGCCGCCTTCGTTATCGACCAGTTGCGGCTGGATACCAAAAAATGGCCGCCCCGCACTGCCCGGCTTCATCCCGTGCGCACCGGGCAAGGTTGTAATCATTGCCCCACCGGTTTCGGTCTGCCACCAGGTATCGACGATCGGCAGATTACCGTCGCCCACCACATCATGATACCAGCGCCATGCCTCGGGATTGATTGGCTCGCCGACCGTTCCCAGCAAGCGCAGGCTTTTGCGGCTACGCGCCTTCACAGGCGCATCGCCATCGCGCATTAGCGCCCGTAGCGCGGTTGGAGCGGTGTAGAAAATATTGACCTGATGCCGGTCGATGATGTCCCAGAACCGGCCATTGTCCGGATGGTTGGGGACGCCTTCAAAAATGACGCTGGTGGCACCGTTCTGCAGCGGGCCGTAGACAACATAACTGTGACCGGTGACCCAACCGATATCGGCAGAGCAAAAGAATACTTCGCCCGGGCGGTAGTCAAAGACAAAATGAAAGGTGCTGGCCGTCCACACCGAGTAGCCGCCGGTGGTGTGCAGCACGCCTTTCGGGCTGCCTGTCGAACCCGATGTGTAGAGGATGAACAGCGGATCTTCTGCGCCCATCGGTTCGCAGGGGCATTCGGTGCCGACTTCGGCTTCATGGTACCAGTGATCACGGCCCTCGCGCATCGTGATAGGTTCTCCGGTGTGGCTAACCACCAGCACCGCCTTGACGCCCGAAACTTTCTCAAGCGCCGCATCGACATTGGCCTTCAACGGCACGCCCTTGCCGCCGCGCAGGCCGCTATCGGCACAAACGACAAAGCGGCTGCCGCAGTCCTCTATCCGGCCAGCCAGCGCCTCGGGCGAGAAGCCGCCAAATACCACGCTATGCACCGCGCCAATTCGCGCACAGGCAAGCATTGCGACCGCGCCCTCGACTATCATCGGCATGTAGATCGTAACGCGCTCACCCTTAGTGACGCCCAGTTGCTTGAGGCAGTTCGCCATGCGGATGACTTCGGCCTGCAACTCGGCATAGCTGACGCGGCGTGCGTCCTTGGCAGCGTCGTCGGGCTCGAAAATGAACGCAATCCGGTCACCATCTCCGGCCGCTACATGCCTGTCGACTGCATTGTAGCAGAGGTTCAGGACGCCATCTTCAAACCATTTGATCGAGACCGGGTCGTAGGACCAGTTGCCGATTTTCGTCGGTGGTGTCATCCAGTCGATACGTTTGGCTTGTTCCGCCCAAAACGCATCGGGTTCATTGATGCTCTGCGCATACATCCGGTCATAATCCGCCGCGGTGCAATGCGTGTGCACGGTCGCGCTTTCGGGAATCGGAAACCAGTCCTGATGCTCGCTCACTTGCTCTCTCCTGCGCTACGCCCTATGCTTGTCGCTGCTTAAGTGGAGTAGGTCCAGTGATTCAAGGCTAAAGAGCGCAAACGCGCTTCACATGGCTCAGATAGGTTCGCGACGTATCGCGGGCATTCATATCATTTGAATACAGGAACAACTCATGCCCAAATTACAGAACAAATCCGCCCTCGTAACAGGCGGTGCACGCGGTATTGGCGAGGCGATTGCCCGTAGCTTTGCCCGCGAAGGCGCGCATGTTATCGTTGGCGACATTGATGCCGAAAACGGCAAACGCATCGCCGCAGAAATTGACGGTACATATTTCGACTTGAACGTTGCCGATGAAGGAGATTGGGGTCGGCTTGCCGCCGAACATCCTTCCATCGATATCGTCGTCAACAATGCAGGCATTACCGGTTTCGAGGACAGCCCCGGCCCGCATGGCCCCGAACATGCATCACTGGAAGAATGGCGCCGCGTACACGCCGTCAATCTCGACGGTACATTTTTGGGCTGCCGCTATGCCATTAAGGCGATGCGCGCCAAAGGTGCCGGGTCGATTATCAATATGTCGTCACGCTCTGGCCTCGTCGGTATTCCCGGCGCCGCGGCTTATGCGTCGTCGAAAGCGGCAATCCGCAACCACACCAAATCTGTTGCGCTCTATTGCGCAGGCCAAGGCCTCAACATCCGGTGCAACTCTATCCACCCGGCGGCAATACTCACGCCGATGTGGGAAGCACTGATCGGCGATGGCCCGGACCGCGAAGCGCGGATGGCTGCGATGGTCGCGGATACGCCGATGAAACGGTTCGGCACAGTGGAGGAAGTTGCCGTGATTGCGCTAATGCTTGCCTCCGATGACGCAGCTTACATGACCGGCAGCGAGGTGCATTTGGACGGCGGGTTACTCGCCGGATCTTCAGCGGCGCCGGGTGACTAAAGCTTAATCCACATCGTCTATAGCAATAGCTTCGCCCGTCACCCGCTGGGCGAGGGCCGCTGCGATGAAGTTGTCCAGATCGCCATCAAGAACATCGCTCGGCGTTGGCGAGGTATAACCGGTCCGCAGATCCTTGACCATCTGATAGGGCTGCAAGACGTAAGAACGGATCTGGTGGCCCCAGCCAATTTCGGTTTTTGCCGCATATTCTCCGCTCGCCACTTCCTCGCGTTTGCGGAGTTCGGCCTCATACATCCGCGCCTTCAGCATTCCCATCGCGGTTGCCCGATTCTTATGCTGGCTACGGTCGTTCTGGCTGGCAACGACAATGCCGGTCGGTTTGTGCGTAATCCGCACCGCAGAATCGGTCGTGTTAACGTGCTGACCGCCTGCACCCGAGGCGCGATAAGTGTCGATTTTCAGGTCGCCTTCGTTAATCTCTATCTCGATATTGTCATCGATAACGGGATAGACCCAGACGCTGGAAAAGCTCGTGTGGCGTTTGGCGGCGCTGTCATATGGCGAAATGCGTACCAGCCGGTGAACGCCGCTTTCGGTCTTTGCATAGCCATAGGCATTCTCGCCCTTGATCTGCATCGTTGCCGATTTAATTCCGGCTTGATCGCCCGCCTGATAATCGACCATCTCGACCTTGTAGCCGCGTTGTTCCGCCCAGCGGTAATACATGCGTTGCAGCATTTCGGCCCAGTCCTGACTCTCTGTGCCTCCCGCGCCGGCATGGATTTCGATGAAGCAGTCATTGCCATCGGCCTCGCCAGAGAGCAACGCCATGACCTTGTCCTTATCAGCCCTGTCGGCCAGCGTCTTCAGGGCGGCCGCGCCCTCGTCGCCGAGCGCCGCATCGCCCTCCATTTCGGCTAGCTCGATCAGTTCGACCGTGCCAACCTTGTCGGCATCGATTTCGCGCACCGTGCTAATGGCCGCATCGAGGCGACGCCTTTCGCGCATCACTTCTTCGGCGGCCTTGGGATTATCCCATAAAGTCGGGTCCTCGACCTTGGCGTTCAACTCGTCCAGGCGGCGCAGCGCGCGGTCCCAGTCGAGCGACATGCGGACGAGGTTGAGGGCGGCATCAATGCGGGCAACATAGCCTTCTGCGTCGGCGCGCATGGGAAAACTCCAAAGGGAATGAAAAATCGTTGGCGCGGCCTTTAGCTCAAAGAGTGGCCAAGTCAAAGGCGCCTAATTGCGCGGACGTTCGTTGAGCAGCTTTACGAGCCGCGCGATTGAGCCAAATTGCGCGATAGTCTTGCCGAGCAGTTCGCGGTCCTGCGCGGGGTTCAGCGTTGCGCTTTCAAAAATGTCCCCGGTGCGCAAGGCAACGATCAAATCGCCGCCGCGGAACAATGCAGCCAGTTTCTCCCCGTCAAATTCCTTCTCCAGGTCGAGCAATCGCTGGCAATATGCCGGGTGCACCAGATACCGGCCCTCGACCTGATCGGTGCCATAGACATCGAACGCATCCTCGAAACGCGGATCGACCATCTTGATCCGCTCCAATGTTTGTCCGCCATATGACTTGCTGTCCCCAAATAGCGTGAATTTGAACCCGTCGCGGCGGACCAGGGTGGTGGCGAGAAAGGGCCGCGCGAATTGGAAGCGGAGAACCACGCCCTCGAACACCGTCACCGTCCGCCGGTTTTTGCCACTCCCACGTGTTTCGGTCAGCTTCGCCTCGTAAAGCAGGAAATCGGTGCCCTCGATGGAGCCATGCCACTGGTCTTGCAAATAGCAGTCGTCATAGGACGGCAGGATATCGAACGCGCAGGCATGTTCGAATTCTTGGCCACTAAACGCCGCGACCGAATAATCGATCTGCAGCGCCTTCGCGAGCGCACCGTTCATCTCGGCCTTGAGCGAATTGACCATTTTTTGCCTGATACTGTTGGCCCAGGCCAGCGCGCCACCGATAATTATGAACCCTGCAAAATAAGCAAATTGCTGCGCGCCAAGCAGGAAAAGTATCATAGCGACCAAGATGCCGACAGCGACCCCGCCCCCGCCGGTCCAGTAGACCTTCTCCTTGGCCTTGGCCCGTTCCGCCGAAAGGCCATCGAGCCGCGCCTGCAGCCCGCCAGCCATCAGTGCATCGACATCGGGCAGCGATATCATGTTTTGCATTCCCCCTAACCCATGATATTCCATGCTATCGACCGTTTGAGGGGGAGTAAAGCAATGGGTTTGGTGATTATCGGTATCGTCGTTTTTCTCGGCCTGATTGCCATCATGATTTACAACCGGCTCGTCGGTCTGCGCCAGAATGTGCGGCAGGGCTGGGCCGATATCGACGCGCAATTGCGCCAGCGGCATGACTTGATCCCCAATCTAGTCAGCGCGGTGCAGGGCTATGCCACGCACGAGAAAACCACGCTCGACGCAGTGATTTCGGCGAGAAATTCGGCATTGGGAGCAGCTTCTCCAGCGGCAGCAGCGACCGCCGAGGCAGGCCTGTCAGGCGCGCTCAAAAACCTCTTTGCGCTGGCGGAAAACTACCCCGACCTGAAAGCCAACCAGAATTTCCAGACGCTCCAGCACGAACTATCCGACGTCGAAGACAAGCTCGCTGCCTCGCGCCGCGCCTACAACGCCGTCACCGCCGACTATAACGGCGCAAGGCAAGCATTCCCGGCAGTGCTGTTCGCAGGCGCGTTCGGATTCGGCGAAGAGAAGTTCTGGGAACTCGGCGCTGAAGAGCGGCCCGCGATTAGCGCCGCGCCTGAAGTGAAGTTTTGAACCCTGTGACTTAGCTGCGAAATTCGGCGCGAAAGCCATCAGAGTTTTCGTCTTGATACGCTCAAGCCAAACGATACCAGCCGTATCCGTATGCCATTCTTAGTAAAGCCGCGAATGCTCGCCGCCCTGAACCGGTATCGCCGCGCCGCTTATGAAACTCGATTGGTCGGACAGCAGAAATTCGATTGCATCGGAAACGACGTGCGATTCACCCAACTGGCCCGTTGCGGTGTAGCGTTCGAGCAGTTTCTCGAACAAAGCAGGCTCTGCCTCGGCGTAGGGATCGACCATTTCAGAATGGCAGTATCCGGGGCAGATAGCGTTTACGCGGATCCCTTGCCGCGCATAGTCGATCGCGGCGGTTTTGGTCAGGCCGATGACGCCCCACTTGCTGCTGACGTAGCCTGCATTGCCAATGTCGCCGCCGACGGTACCGTACATCGACGAGATGTTGACGATCGATCCGCCCCCGCTCGCCAGAATGGCTGGAATCTGGGCACGCATACTTTGGAACACACCAGTCAGGTTGGTGTCGATCACGCTGTTCCAGTCTTCGTCGGAATAGTCGGCGAGCGGCTTGAACATGCCGCCGGTGATCCCCGCATAGTTGACCGCGCCGTCGAGCCGTCCGAACTTCTCGACCGTCTTTGCGACCATCGCCTCGACATCGGCGCGGACGGTAACGTCGGCCTTGATAAACAGTCCTTCGCCGCCTGCGGCCTTCATCTGTTCGATTACAGCATTGCCTTGCTCTTCGCGCCGCCCGGTAATGGCGACCTTCGCACCTTTGGCAGCCAGCGAAACCGCCGCTGTTGCGCCAAGGCCGGATGTCGCGCCGGTAATCAGGATGACCTTGTTTTCAAAACCGCTCATGCACGCCTCCACGAAAGCCATAAAGGCTTGATTGGAGCGACCCTATTTTGAGTTTACGAGCGTAAAATGCAAACGCAATAAGTAGCGTCGTAATAGACAGCGTTCAATAAATCCCGCCGCCCTGCTGGATAAACTCCTGGTCGCGCTTCGTGCCTGAACTCGGACCCTGCGACGCGCCCGAGCTTGTACCGTTGCCTGATACGACCCGATCTTTCTTCACCGGCTTGTCTCCGCGCGCCGCCAGCTCCGCCTGACGGATTGAACGTTTAGGCTCGGTTTCGGCTTTGAATGCTTCCCAGATTACCGCGCTTTTGGGGTCGTCGCCGGGCCATGCGCCATAGACCCGCTTTCCGCTTTTGCGGTCGATGCGAACCAGACGAACGCCTTCGGATGCGACAAACGGGGTTTTGGGCATGCCTTCCATCGCAGCGCGCGCGAACTGTTTGAACACTGGCGCGGCAAGCGAGCCGCCTTGAGCATAGCCGCCCATATTGCGCGGCTGATCATAGCCAAGATACAATCCTGCAACCAAGTGCGGAGAGCCGCCGACGAACCAGACATTGGTCGGACCGGTTGTTGTTCCGGTCTTGCCGAACAAGGGCCGGTCGAGATCGCGCAATATGGTCGCGGTGCCGCGCTGAATTACGCCTTCGAGCATGTGTACCACTTGATAGGCAGTGATCGGGTCCATTACCTGCTTGCCCGCCGCAACAAAGCGCGGCATCGGCTTGCCGTTCCAGTCCTTTGCGCGGCAACCAGCGCAGGGTTTCCATTTCGCTGGCAAAATAACTTTGCCCCTTCGGTTCTGCACATAGTCGATGAACGTCGGCTTCAGCTCGCGTCCGTGATTGACCAACATCGAATAGGCGTTGACCATTTTCAGCACAGTCGTGTCACCAGCGCCCAGCGCATAAGACAGATAATCGGGATAATCGCCGATGCCCACCGCGCGGAAGGTGTCGTTGACATTATCCATGCCTGCTTCCGCCGCCGCGCGCACCGTCATCAGATTGCGCGATTGTTCGAGGCCCCAGCGCATCGTTTGGGGTCCTGCGCCACCGCCACCGAAATTACGGAAGCATTTCTGGCTGCGCGTGCTGCCGTCATAAACACAATAGGGCCCGTCGACGATAATCGAGGTCGGGGTCATGCCATTGTCGAGCGCGGTCGCGTAGACGAAAGGCTTGATCGTCGACCCTGGCTGGCGCTGCGCCTGTGTCGCGCGGTTGAAGCTCGATATGCGATTATCAAACCCACCCTGCACCGCAAGGATGCGGCCGTTCAACGGGTTCTCGACAACCATCCCGCCGCCGACTTCGGGCACGGTACGCACCGAAAAACTGCTGCCGCCATTGGGCACGACCGCAATCACGTCGCCTGCTTTCATTGCCGCTGGCCCGCCGTTCAGTGTTCCGACTGTGCCGTCGGCAAACCCGACGCGGCCCTTGCCAAGCGCGACGCCCGCACGCCAGTTGGCGTAATCGATGCTGACATTGCTCGCTGCAAAGCGCGATGCCCACTGGTCGTCGGACACGTCGATACTGCCCATATTGGCTTTCCAAGCCTTGCCGGCATTGTAACGCAACAGGCCGTCGCGCAGTGCCTTGGTCGCCAAAACCTGATATTGCGGGTTCATCGACGTCCGGACCCACAAGCCGCCTGCATAGACACTGTAAGGCCCGTCTTTGTCGGTTTCGCCGAAGCGTTCAATCAACTGGCGCCGCACTTCTTCGGTGTAGTAGCCTCCAACATTTCTATATCCGGTGCCGCGTTGCGGCGCGAGTCCAAGCGGCTGTGCACGCGCTTCAGCCAGCTGCGCATCGGTAATCCAGCCGTTGGAACGCATTTCGCCCAAGACCCAATTGCGGCGTGCCATCGCAAGCCCTGCATTTTTAGCGCGGCCATAACGTTCTGGAGCTTTGGGCAGGATGGCGAGGAACGCCATTTCGTGCAGCTGCAACTGGTCGACGCTCTTTGCGAAATAAGCCTGTGCAGCTGCTTCAACGCCGAACGACTGCCGTCCCAGCGCGATTTCGTTGAGGTAGAGCGACAATATCTGCTGCTTGCTGAGTGCGCCTTCGATACGCTTGGCTAGGATCGCCTCTTTCACCTTGCGCGTGTAGCTGTATTCGTTGGTCAACAGCAGGTTTTTGGCGACCTGCTGCGTGATCGTCGATGCCCCACGGGCGCGTTTGCTGCTGAATATATTGTCAACAATTGCGGAGGCGATGCCGGGATAATCGATGCCACCATGGCTGAAAAAGGTTTTGTCTTCCGCCGCCAGATATGCGCGGATCAGCAGTTTGGGGAAATCGGCATATTCGAGCTGAACCCGTCGTTCGCGCGCATAACTGTGGAACGGTTGACCATCGATATCACGCACCACGGTCGGCAAAGGCGATTCATATTCGATAAGAGCATCTGCGTCGGGCAGGTTGCGCGCAAACAACGCCCAGAATAGCAGCAACAAAAGGAACAATCCGCCAATTGCATAGGTCACCCAGCGGAAGCGTTTCATCTGCCACCAGCCCTGCCAGCGACCAACAAAACCATCGACATCGCGTTTCAGTTTGTAACTGATGTTCGTCGGTTCTTCGACAGGTGGGGCGGCGTTGTCCATATACGGGCTTCTCTAGCCGATTTGGCCGAGAGGTCCATAATGTTAATAGGCCAGCACTTGCGAATTTACTTCATCGCGAGGCAAGCCTTCGAGCGAAGTGTATCTGGATCGCATTGGCAAGGCTGCGAGCGACCTTTTGCTGGCCTTCGGTCGAAGAGAGAAATTCCACATCCGACAAATTACTGAGATAGCCGGTCTCGAATAGGATAGATGGTGTATCCGGCGCCTTGAGCACGATAAACGAAGCAAAACGGTGAGAGTTCGACCGCATACGCATATTGGGCTTGGCCTCGCGCAGCAGCAATTTGGCGAAATCCGCAGACACGTTCATCGTTTCACGCTGCGTCAAATCGATGAGGATCGACGACACATTTGCATCCGCCCCGCCAAGATTTACGCCGTTAATGATATTAGCCTTGTTCTCGCGCGCTGCCAGTCTTTGTGCCTCACGGTCGGACGCTACTTCAGACAATGTGTAGACCGTGCCGCCCGTTGCGTTCTGACTCTCGGCGCTATCAGCGTGGATCGAAACGAACAGGTCGGCGTTCATCTTTCGCGCAATCTCGTAGCGATCCTGAAGCACCAAAAACTTGTCGGCGTCGCGAGTCAGCGCAACACGAACACGCCCGCTTTTGAGCATTTCCCGCTGCACCGCCTTCGCAATCGCCAGTGTAATTTCCTTTTCGCGCTGGCCGCCATGCGGACTGACCGCGCCGGGATCATGACCGCCATGCCCTGCATCAATGACAACCAATGGCAGCGTGCCATCGGCGGGGCCGCTAATCTTGGGAAGGCTTTTGGAAGCACCGGCCTTGATCGGAGCGCTAACCTCATATTTGCGCTTGGGCGGTTCGGCACGAAAGGCGAGCGGTGGGACGATTTCAGTCTTGCCACGTCCCAAGCCACCCGACACTGTCGCCTGCTGAAGGTTTAGGCGAAGACTCTTTCCGTCGACGGAAAACGAGCCGCCTTTGAATATGACCGGTGATGCTAGTTCCAGAACAACGCGTGCGGTATCGGAATCAAACTGCCCCTGTCGCACCTTGGCGACCTGCCCGCCCGCAAGAGAACTCGACCCGATGGTCGCACCCATGACATCAACGGCAATGCGGTCCGGGCCTGTCAGGGCAAAAACCGAGGCCTTATTGACGACATCGTCGAACTGGATAACCACTGCACCGTCGCTCGCCGATACCTTAAGGATGGTGCCTGCTAAGGCAGGCGACATGGTAAATGACATTGCGGCAAAAAGTACAGAGGACAGCATTTTAATCTTATGCGATTTTGTAGGCCGTCCGGTCCAGAATTTTCTTTGCGCCACGCATTTGCTCCGTTGATTCGGTAAACAGCGGATTAGCCATAGGCATGTAAAACACGGTATCCGGACAGGGTTAATACAGCGTTAGCAATAAACGGAACGACGATGGCGCCGTATGATAAAGCTATTTAACGCGCTGCCCTTGCCGATACGCGCGGGGAGTGCTAGCAACATAATTACGGGCATGAAATTTCAAAAAAGGCCCGTATTTTCGTGGCCGGACCTAAATTAGTCCGGCATTTTAACAGGTTGACGCTGCATGAGGCATGATATTTCCACCATCGCCGCCCTTACAGGGCTTGGCGTTTGGGCCGGAAATCAAGCGCGCGCGACATTCGCCCGCCATGCGCAAGCAGCAGACGCATTCTTTTCACATCCACCATATCGCCATGCCGACGCCGACGCCCTGCGTCCGATGCGGCACGGCATCAACCATAGAGCGTGCGGCCTTCGGCTGACAACCGAGCGGTCCGCCCGCTGGAGTAATATCAATGACAACGCGTATGCTAATCGACGCGCGGCACCGGGAAGAAACCCGGGTCGCGGTCGTCACCGGGAACCGTATCGAGGAGTTTGATTTCGAATCTGCCGAGCACAAGCAGCTCAAGGGCAACATCTATCTGGCTAAAGTAACCCGCGTCGAACCGTCGCTTCAGGCGGCATTCGTCGATTATGGCGGCAACCGCCACGGGTTCCTCGCCTTTGCCGAAATCCACCCGGATTATTACCAGATACCGCGCGAAGACCGTGAACGCTTGCTTGCGGAAGAAGCCGCTGCCGCTGCCGAAGAAGCTGCACTGCGTGAGCAGGAAGAAGAGGAAAGCGACGAGCCTTCCGACATTATGCAGGGCTCGGAAGAGCGCGAGGATGAGGTTTCTGACCTGATAGAAGTCGACAGCGACGATAGCGTCGATACCATCGACATGAGCGAAGGCGAAGAGCCGGAACTCGACGAGAACGGTCAGGAACCGGGCGAAGAAGGTTCTGAAGAGAACGAACGCGGCAATAATGATCGCAACAATCGGCGCCGTCGCGGACGCGGCGGACGCAATGGCGGCGAAGGCCGCGCCCCCAAAGCCAGCGATGAAGTCCGTGCCAAGCGCATGAACCTGCGTCGCCGGTACAAAATCCAGGACGTCATCCACCGCCGCCAAGTGCTGCTCGTTCAAGTCGTCAAGGAAGAACGCGGCAACAAGGGTGCGGCTTTGACCACCTATCTGAGTCTCGCGGGACGCTATTGCGTTTTGATGCCAAACACCTCGCATGGTGGCGGAATCAGCCGCAAAATCCACAGCGCGGCTGACCGCAAGCGTTTGAAATCCATCATGTCGGACCTGACGCTGCCCGCCACGATGGGCTGCATTATCCGCACCGCAGGGCTTGCGCGAACGAAGCCAGAGATCAAGCGCGACTTCGACTATCTCGCGCGGCTATGGGACGGAATTCGCGAGAATACGCTGAAAGGATCGGCACCTATGCTGATCCACACCGATAGCGACCTCATTAAACGCGCGATTCGCGACATCTATAACAAGGATATTGAAGAGGTCTTCGTCGAGGGGGACGAGGGCTACCGGGCCGCCAAGGAATTCATGAAGCTGCTGATGCCGAGTCACGCTAAGAAGGTGCAGCATTACGCCGACCCGGTGCCTTTGTTCCAGCGTTACCATGTCGAAGATCAACTCAACGCCATGTATCAGCCGATCGTCCAGTTGAAGTCGGGTGGCTATATCGTCATCAATCCGACCGAAGCTTTAGTTTCGATCGACATCAACTCTGGTCGCTCGACCAAGGAACATGGCATCGAGCAGACTGCGCTTTCGACAAACCTCGAAGCGGCGCGTGAAATTGCTCGTCAGCTTCGCTTGCGCGATATGGCCGGCCTAGTCGTCATCGACTTTATCGACATGGAGCATCACGGAAACGCCCGCAAGGTCGAGCGCGCCATGAAAGAAGCACTCAAGCACGACCGCGCACGCATCCAGGTCGGTCGCATTTCAGGCTTTGGTCTGATGGAAATGAGCCGCCAGCGCCTGCGCACCGGCGTGCTAGAAGCATCCACCCGCCAATGCCCGCATTGCGAGGGTACGGGACTTGTCCGTACTGCATCGTCAGCGGCCTTGTCGGCGCTCCGTCTGGTCGAAGAAGAAGCGGCCAAGGGCCACGGCAACCAAATCGTGCTGCAGGCAAGCCAGGAAGCGACGATCTACTGCCTCAACAACAAGCGCGCCGAACTCGCAGACATCGAGGAACGCTATCACGTCCGCGTACTGATCGTTCCTAATGGCGAGACCGAAGGCGCGAAGTTGGCGGTATC
The DNA here is from genome assembly GCA_031400695.1 of Sphingomonadales bacterium. GTDB lineage: Bacteria > Pseudomonadota > Alphaproteobacteria > Sphingomonadales > Sphingomonadaceae > Sphingorhabdus_B. Next base: position 63,402 of record JANNQI010000064.1, read on the forward strand.
AAGCTCCGGCCCGCGGCCAGAAGCCCCCGTGATGTTGCCGCCGATCATCGACCTCGAAGATGATGATGAAGTCGAAGAAGATTTCGACGATTTCGACGCCGAGGAAGAAGAAGTCCGCGAAACTACCCGCTCAAGAGAAGGCAGTGCACGCGAAGAGCGTCCGCGCGAGGAGGGTGCAGCAGAAGGCGAAGGCCGTAGGCGGAAACGTCGTCGCGGACGGCGCGGCGGCAAGGGTCGCGAGCGCGAAGGTCAAGAAACTGCACCGGCCGATCAGACAGAAGTGTCGGCGGATGAAGTTATTATTGACGCACCGTCTGACGAACCCAAGGCAGCACCGAAGGCCCGCCGTGGCCGTCGAGGCGGACGTCGTGACGAGGCTGCTCCGGCAGAGGCAGAAACTGCCGCTGAAGTCGAAGCACCGGTAGAAGCCGAGGCAGTAGCCGACGAAAAGCCCAAACGCCGCAGCCGCGCTAAGGCCAAGCCCGAAGTTGTGGCAGACGTTGAAGTTGCTGAAACGCCCGTCGCCGAAGACAAGCCTGCGCCGAAGAAGCGCGGTAAGGCCAAGGCCGAAGCTGTTGAAGTAGTTGCGGCACCGATCAATGAAGCGGTTGAAACCAAGCCCAAGGCCAGCCGCAAGAAGGCACCTGCCAAGGTCGAAGCTGCCGAAGCCGACGACAGCGATGGCACGCCCCGCAGTGGCTGGTGGCAACGCACCTTTGGTTAACCCCGATGAAATTAAGAAACCCCGCTGCTCTCCGGTCCAGCGGGGTTTTTCTTTGCCCAACTTCTTCATTGCGTGTTCAGGCGGTCGAGGCCATTCATGGCACATGACCCTTTTCTCATTCCGTCGTCTCCGCGCGACACTTGCCGCAATAGTTGCAACGGCGCTGTGTATGCAGCCCGCAATGGCGCAATCGATCCTGCGCGACGCGGAAACCGAGGCCTTTTTCAAAGAAATTTCCGAACCGCTCATCAGAGCCGCCAATCTTGATCCCAACAATGTCGATATCGTTCTGATTAACGACAGGTCGATCAACGCCTTCGTCGCGGGCGGTCAGATTGTCTATCTGCATAGCGGCCTGATTGATGCCGCGACCTCGGCCAACGAAGTTCAGGGCGTGATCGCGCACGAACTCGGCCATGTCGAAGGCGGTCATGTCATCCGGTATGCCGATGGTGCGAAGGCAGCAGGCGGAATTAGCATTGCAACGCTGATTCTCGCTGCCGCAGCGATTGCTGCAGGCGCTGGCGAAGCGGGTATGGGAATCATGGCCGCCGGACAGCAAGCTGCGTTGGGCAAGTTTCTTGCGTTCAGTCGCGCGCAGGAAGGAACCGCTGACGCATCCGGCGCGCGCTACCTTTCAGCTGCCGGGATAACCGGCAAGGGCTCGATTGCGTTCTTTAAGAAATTGCAGAACTTCGAGTTCCGCTTGGGGATCCCGCAGGAAGACAGTTATGGCCGCACCCACCCGCTGTCAGGCGAGCGTATTTCGGTGCTCGAAGATACTTATTCGGTCGATCCCGCCTGGAACAAGCCGCTGAACTCGAAATGGGAAAGCGATTTCAAACGTATCAAGGCAAAACTAACCGGCTTTTTGTCTGAACCGAAGGCGACAATGCGCGACTATCCCGAAAGCGACAAAAGCGTGCCTGCGCGTTATGCCCGCGCCTATGCGTGGCATAAATCGGCCTATCCGCAAAAGGCGCTGGAGGAATCCTCTGCACTAGTAGCGCAGGCGCCGGACGACCCTTATTTCCTCGAACTATACGGGCAGATTCTTCTTGAATCGGGCAAGCCGGTCGAAGCTGTCGCGCCGCTGCGCAAAGCTGTCCAACTAACCGGAAACCAGCCACTTATTGCCGGCATTTTTGGTCACGCATTGGTTGCGACCGAGGACAAGGCCAATCTCGACGAGGCAGCGACAGTGCTTAAGGCCGCCGTTGCAAAGGATAACCTGAACCCCTTTGCCTGGTATCAGCTTGGCGTCGTCTATGAACAGAAAGGCGACACTGCCCGCGCCGCGCTTGCGAGTGCAGAGCGTTATTTGATGGAAGGTGCACCACAATTCGCGCTGCCCAACGCGCAAACTGCGATGGCCGGCTTGCCCGAATATTCCACCGACTGGATCCGTGCGCAGGACATCAACCTCGTTGCCGAAGCACAACTGTCGCAACTGAAGAAAAAACGTCGCTAAGATAAAGACTGGTAACTGCCTGCAGGGCCAGCTATTTCCGCCTGTATGAGCGACACATCTATGGGCACTAACCGCATTCCTCTCATCATCGCGCTTTTCGGCACGGTAATTTTGCTTGGCATCGGCGGCTATCTGTTCGGGCGCAGTGGCGGAACTGTGGAACGCGGATCGATCGAACAAAAAAATGCTCTTGCCGAAAGCAGCGCCGATACTGCCGTGGCTGCCGCCGACATGAAGCCTAGTGAGCGCAAAGCGGTGGAGGCTATTGTTCGCGCCTATATACTCGAAAATCCGGAGATCATTCCCGAAGCCGTCGAAATCCTGCAAAAGCGCGAAGCAGCAAAGCGCCTGGCTTCGGCTGGCAGCAAAATGGCGACGCCCTTTCCTGGCGCGGTTGCCGGCAACCCTAACGGCGACGTTACCGTCGTGGAGTTTACCGACTATAATTGCGGATATTGCCGCGCCAGCGTCGCCGATGTGCAAAAGCTGATCCAGAACGACAAAGGTGTTCGTATAGTTTACCGCGAAAGCCCGATCTTAAGCGCCACGAGCCGCGACGCAGCACTCTGGGCACTGGCCGCGGCTAAACAGGGCAAGCACAAGGCCTTTCACGACGCGATGTTCAGCGGCGCACGGCCCGACGCACAAAGCATCCGCGCCGCCGCCGTCAAAGCCGGAATGGATCTCGCTGCTGCGGAGAAGTTTGCCGCATCGCCCATTGCCATTGCCGAAGTCGAAAGTAACCGTGCGATGATGCAGCAGCTAGGCTTCAGCGGGACGCCGACATTCATCATCGGCGACGAGATACTGGAAGGCGCACTAGGTTATGATGCTCTTAAAAATGCGGTGGCAAAGGCTCGCAAGTAGGGCTGACTCCCTTTAACGCTTTGACGACTAAGCTTTTTTCCCCTGCGCGATCACGTACCATTCGACCGAACCCTTGCGGCTAGCCGGCGGTTTTGCGTGTTTTACGGTGGTGAAGTTGGATTTGAGGATGGCGAGCATCACCGGATCGGTGCCGCCTGCAAACACTTTGGCGACAAAATCACCGCCGGGCTTCAGCACCTGCACCGCGAAATCTACTGCTGCCTCGACTAGGCCCATCGTGCGCAGATGGTCGGTCTGTTTATGCCCGACGGTGTTTGCTGCCATGTCGGACAATATGAGGTCGGGCGCATCGCCCAGCTCAGCGATCAGCCGGTCAGGCGCGCTGTCGTGCATGAAGTCCATTTCAAGCAGGGTAACGCCTTGAATGGGGTCGACTGGCAATAGGTCGATGCCGACAATCGCCGCTTTTGGCACTTGCCGCCGCACGACCTGCGCCCAGCCGCCGGGAGCAACACCCAGATCGACAATTGCCCGCTTGCCGCGCAATATATGGAATTTCTCGTCGAGCTCGACCAGCTTATAGGCCGCACGGCTGCGATAGCCCTCGCCGTGCGCCTTTTTGACATAAGGATCATTCAGCTGCCGTTCGAGCCAGCGCGTCGAGCCAGCGGTGCGCCGCTTCGCGGTCTTGACCTTTTGCTTGCCTGCAAGCGTCCGGCCCGAATCTTTGCCACCAAAAAGATTGTCCGCCATCAGTTATGCCGCCGGTTGCGGCGTTTGGCATCGCTCGCCATAAGTGCCCTCAATATGCCTTCACGGATACCTCGATCGGCGACGCCCAAACGCTCACCCGGCCAGATATCGAAAATTGCCTCCAAAATTGCGCAGCCCGCGACTACCAGATCGGCACGCTCATGTCCGATGGTCGGAAATTCTGCGCGACCATCGATAGTCCGCAGTGCGAGTTCGCGGCTTATGTCGCGCATCGCTGCCGTCGGTAAATGCAAACCGTCCACGGCCCGCCGATCATAACTTGGTAGTTTCAGATAGACACTGGCAAGCGTGGTCACGGTCCCAGATGTCCCAAGCAGCCGGTGGTCACCGCCATCCTTTGGCAGGCGCGCGGCAAATTCGGCAAAGCTCGCCCCAACCTTGTCGCGCATCGCGGCATATGTTGCTTCCAACGCCTGGGGGCTGTCATCGCTGCCGCGTTCGCTTTCGGTGAGCGATACTACCCCCCATGGCACACTGACCCAGTCGAGAATTTCCGGCACCAGCCCGTCGGTCGACACCAGCACAAGTTCGGTCGAACCGCCGCCAATGTCGAAAATCAGCGCAGGCCCCTCGCCCGCTTCCAGCAGTGCGTGGCAGCCCATCACGGCCAGCCGCGCCTCCTCCTTGGGACTTATTATGTCGAGATGGATACCGGTCTCGCGTTTCACGCGCTCAATGAACTCTACGCCGTTCAGCGCCTGCCGACAGGCCTCGGTCGCAACCGATCGGGCAAGCACGACATTGCGCTTTTTCAGCTTTTCGGCACATACCGACAGTGCCTCGACCGCGCGATCCATTGCCTCGTCGCTCATCCGCCCGGTGCTGTTGAGTCCTTCGCCCAGCCGCACCACTCGCGAAAATGCATCAACCACAGTGAAGTCATCACCGCCGACCTTTGCAATCAACAGCCGGCAGTTGTTGGTGCCGAGGTCAAGGGCCGCATAGGCGGTGCGTTCGAACCATGTTCGCCGAAAATTGCCGGACTCGGGTTGCGAAGGTGCATTGGAAATTTCTACGCGCAGCGCTGCACTGGCCGGAGCCTGCTGCAGTTTTGCAGCCTTGGGTGCCGCATTCTTGCGACGGGGCGGCTTCTTGCGTTTGCGCCCGCGTCCCTTTTGCGGCGATGGTGCGACATTCTCGCCCATGGCCGTAACTCGCTTCTTATTTTCTATCCGGATCGGATATTCCGCCGGTACCTGACGCGGTTGTTAATCCGAACCGGTTAAAATATCAAGATTTTTGCAAAGTGCGGGCAAATCCACCCATTCAGCGGCTTGACCGTCCCGAAGCTGCGGCATATAGGCGCCCCCTAATTCCCCGGTCGTCTAACGGTAAGACTACGGACTCTGACTCCGTCTATTGAGGTTCGAATCCTTACCGGGGAACCATCATAAATCATTGTTTTTTAAAGATAATTATTCGTAATTCCGCTGCAAATTTGCATTTATGGCATTGCGCACAAGTGTCACGCATTTCCGCGGGTTTCCCTCCCATTACGCTATGTTCCGGCTACTCCATGCAACATGGATGCAACATGAGATGAATGCCCAGCCAGACAAACACCATCAAAGTTTCCGATGAGCGCGCAAGGCCAACACGCGTGTTCGTCATTACATTAAAGTGTCGATCAGCTATATGGTAAGTGCATTCGTTGTTCAAAATTCGCATAAGGCTTGAAGCAAACGTGATATCCACATCCCCAGATAACCCGTTCCCTCACGCGGACTCGCCGGCAGCCCGTACTCTGCAATCTGCACTGAAGAGAGCAAAAGATGAAAACAAGACAAGCCTTCGGACAATTGCAAAGCTGCTAAACTACAAACAGGCTGCTGTTCTGAGTCATATGGCAAATGGTCGGATACCTATTCCCGTTGAGCGCGCCCAAGAGATTGCAACTGTGCTCGATATTAACCCCCACGCGTTCATGAAGCTGGTTCTAAAACAGCGATATCCGAATATGCCGATATCGGTAGAAGACGACGTGACCAATCATTTCGCCTTGTTAAGCGAGCTGAACCATCAAAGCTTGCCTGTCGGGCTCAGCAACGCGACACCATCGCAGATGCGGATTATTCGGGAGGTTCTTCGCGATGATCATGCCTCTGAACGATGGCTATCGCCGCACGAAGTTCTCTTTGTAAATGTAATAAGGAAACTCAGACCGGAAGTCATTACGGACGGATTATCGTCCAGTGATTTGCAACTGCTTAACTTCGCACTGGGGCCGCTGACTGAATCGCCGGAATTGGACATCTGACCTTTCGCGCCTGGCTACAGAATGTCCAACAAATAAACCCCGCCGGATCGCACCAGCGGGGTTCAATCGACTTCAAGCAGGTAAGATTTTAGGCGAAGGAATTTGCGCTAAAGTGTTTCGGCGGCGACGCAT
>JANNQI010000065.1:0-24952 GCA_031400695.1 Sphingomonadales bacterium
TTGACCGGAAGGTCGATATTTACGGCGTGCGAAACCGGGGGGATGGTGATCATCAGCATGATGAGGAGAACGAGCATGACGTCGATCAACGGCGTCGTGTTCATTTCCATCATCGGCTGGCCATCATCCTTGCCGCCACTCATTGCCATACTACGTACTCCTCAGAGAATTTGCTTACTGCACGTTCGCATTTTCGAACGGCGAAGAAATGAACCCAACGCGGGCGAAACCGGCCATTTGCATGGTATAGATAGCGCCGCCGATGCACCGGTAAGGCGTGTTGATATCACCACGTATATGCGCCTCGGGCAACATATCGGGTTCGATCAGGCCTGCCGCTGCGGCTTGCTCGCCGCCCAGTTTCTCGAATTCGGCTTTCAGATGCTTCGCCGCACGGTCAACCAGCTCGGTCGAATCGATTGGAGTCACATTCCAGTAAATGCGGCATTCACCATTGGGATTGGCGCCATCATAGGCCGGATCGCCTGGGTCACGCCCGGCCGAATCCGTTGTAGTCACCGATAACAGAACGTTTTCGCGCTTTGCCTTCGTAGGTTCGAACTTCACGACCGGAATGTCCATCTTCACCGTCTGAATGGCGACAGGAATTGCGATGAGGAAGACGATTAGGAGCACCAACATGACGTCCACAAGCGGCGTCGTGTTGATGTCAGACATTGGCGTTTCTATGGCGCCGCCTCCTGAACTGATTGCCATTGGCTAATCCTCTCTAGCTAAATTGGGTCAAAATCGAGAGCCGGAAAATACCGGCGGTCGGGGCTGCGACGCGGCGCAGCCCTTACCCAATCTTACTTCTTCACCGCGGCAGGAGCAGGCTTACCGGCCTGTGCCATAACGGCTGGCTTTACGCGACCACCCGACGAGATGTAACCAAGTACATCGTTCGAGAATGTCGCAAGGCTGCGGGCGATCGATTTGTTACGCGCCTGGAGCCAGTTGTACGCAAGCACCGCAGGCACAGCAACGAACAGACCGATGGCGGTCATGATCAGTGCTTCACCAACTGGCCCTGCAATCTTGCCGATGTCGGCTTGCCCTGCGATACCGATCTTGATCAGCGCCGAGTAGATGCCGATAACCGTACCGAGCAGACCGACGAACGGAGCGGTTGCACCAACAGTCGCAAGGAACGGCAGGCCGCCCGCAAGCTTGTCGTTGATCGATTGTTCCGAACGCTCCATTGCGCCGTGCAGCCAATCATGCGCTTCGACAGGGTCGGTCAAAAGGCCATGCTGCTTTTGCGCTTCAATGCCGTCATCGACGACCTGGCGGAATGCACTGTTCTTATCGAGCTTTGCAGCACCTTCTTCCAAGGTGTTGGCACGCCAAAACTGTGCTTTCACCTGCTTAGCCTGATTGAGCACCTTCTGCTGCTCGAACAATTTGGTGAACATGATGTAAAACGAAAAGACCGACATGATGACCATGACCGAGAAAATCGCGATGGAGATCGGGCCGCCTTCTTTAAGTGCAGGAATCAGACCGAATTGGGCTGCTGCCTCTGGTGCTGCGGTTAGGAACAAAATCGACATTTTAACTACCTCTCAGAAAAATTTGACGTGCTAGCAAAAAGGCCCGGCGCGAAGGCTCCCCCTTGCCGGGCCATTGAAATTATTTGGGAATTTGCCACCGGACACGATTCGAATAGCTGCCAGTGGTCGGGTTACCGCTGCCATCCAGGGCCGGGTCGAAACGCGCACGACGCGTAACGTTGGCGCAAGTCGCCTGATCTAGATCAGGGTGACCACTGGACGAGGTAATTTGACAATCAGCCACGCGGCCATTGGCGCCGACGGTGACACGGAAACCGGTTGTGCCTTCGCGTTCCTGCTGGAGCGCACGCGAAGGATAGTCGTTCGTGTTCGCCCAGTTGCCAGGGTTACCCTTTGGAATCGGGTTTGGACGCCTCGCCACAGGCGGCGGCGGAGGTGCCGGCGGTGCAGGCGGCGCAGCTGTCGGCACGATCGGTGCCGACGGCGGCGGGTTCTGCACAGTTGTGATCGTCGGCGGCGGCGTCACCGTCTTCACCAACGGTGGAGGCGAAACGACCGGCGGCTCGATCTGCTTTTCTGGCTCTGGCGGTGGCTCTTCCTCTTCGGGAGGCTCTTCTTCCTTCACGTCGACGACGGTCATTTTTTCCTTGATGGCAAGGACCGCATCGTAAGCGAGACCGGTCACCAAGGCATAACCGAGGAACGCGTGAAGTAGGATAACAATGATGACCGAAACCAAACGGTTCGTGCTCATCCCATCTTGATCAGCATATGCCATGCGGAAAGTACTCTCCTACCTTCAAAACAAAAAAGCGCATTACCATCGCATGTTTTGCAAATGCGACCGAAACACCCCCAGCGATATCGAATTCTTTTATTTTTGCCTTCGATTCATCGCAGCTTTAGCCAAGCGATAGAGGGCAGGCAATCCGGATTCTGCGATTCATCCGCAATTCATGTCGCGACTTACCATAAGGGGACAGATCGGTTAAGCGCCGAAGTTGCGCCTTGGGCGGTGACTCTGGAAGGAAAAAAGATGAAAGCTGGCAAGCAGGCACTTGGATTCGCAGCGATAATGCTTGGATTTGGCGGCATGGCGTCGGCACAAACGGTGTTAGGCCTGCCAAATGCTTTGGCAGTTCCGGCCAATGACGCTGCCTATGCGGATATTGCGGATCTGGTTACGATTTCTCCGCTTATCATCGATACAACCATTAGGAATTTGCAAAAAATTGCGCCTGAACAGGCGGTCGGCACTCCCGCAAACATGCAAAGGATGCTTGTGGAAGCCGACGTCATCGCCTTGATTCGCGGTGAGGGCGGCATCACACCGCGCATCCGTTTTCTGCTCGATGTACCGAAAGATCCGAAAGGCAAAATTCCAAAACTGAAAAAACAGCGGCTATTCCTGTTTGGCAGCACGGTAGCTGGACGACCCGGCGAAATTCGTCTGTCGCGTCCCAACGCACTGGTACAATATAGCGCCGCGAACGACACACTATTGCGCAATATCACCAAAGAAGCCGTTCTTATCAATGCACCGTCAAAGATAACTGGGGTAATCAGCGCTTTTTACAGCTCAGGGACCGTGCTGGGTGAAGGCGAAACGCAGGTTTTTTTGAAGACCGCAAAGGAGCAGCCGTTATCGCTTTCGATACTGAGCCGTCCCGGCCAGGCAAAACGATGGGCGGTTTCGACAGCTGAAGTGATTGACGAATCGGCCACCGCCCCCGCCAAATTTACGCTTTTATGGTATCGCCTCGCCTGCGACCTTCCGCGTACTCTATCTTCCGATGTGGTCGAGGCAGCTAATGGCGGCGATGCGGCACGCGCGCAGGCCGATTACAAATTCGTGCTGGATTCGCTCGGACCTTGCGGCCGCAAGCGTTAGGGCGCGGTGTAGATGGGTGCGGCTTCGGCCAGCACTAACGTAAACCAGTTATCTGCGTCGCTATAATCGACCAGCGGCGTCCAACACGCAGCGCGCAGCAACAGTCTCAGGCTGCGCAGGTCATATTTGTGGCTGTTTTCGGTGTGGATGCTCTCGCCATCGCGCATCGAAAATATATCGCCCGCTACCGAGAACCGCACGTCACGGATGCAGCGCAAGTGCATTTCAATCCGCGCTTCGCGGTCGTTCCAGCGGACATCGTGGACGAAGGCGCCAGCGGGAATGTCGCCGTCCAGCTCGCGATTTATGCGGTGCAGCAGGTTGAGGTTGAAGGCAGCAGTGACGCCTTTGGCATCGTCATAGGCAGGAATGAGGATATCGACCGGCTTGATGCGGTCGAACCCGATAAGCAGCTTTGAACCTTCTTCCAATATTTCGCGCATGTGGCGAAGCAGGTTGACGCTGCTGCGCGGCACGAAATTTCCGATGGTGGAGCCGGGAAAGAAGCCCAACCGGGGTGCCCCGTCGATAATGGGCGGCAATGCCATGGATTGTGTAAAGTCGGCTTCTATCGGGATCACATTGAGTGATGGAAATCGCGATTGCAGGACATCGGCTGACGCGCGCAGATAGTCGCCGGAAATGTCGATCGGTACATAAGCCGATGGCGCAATGGCTTCTAACAGCAACGGCGTCTTGGTGGCGCTACCCGCGCCGAACTCAACTACTGCTGCACCCGCCCCAATATGTTCGGCAATGTCGCCGCGGCACTGTTCAAGCAGAGCAGTCTCGGTCCGCGTCGGATAATATTCCGGCAACCGGGTAATCTCGTCGAATAGCTCCGATCCGCGTTCATCGTAAAACCAGCGCGCCGGAATAGCACGACGCGGCCCACGCAAGCCTTCAAGCACATCGGCACGAAACTGCGGATCTGCGCGAAGCTGGAAATCAGCCTCAGACATCTTTGGCTAATCGCAATCCTGTGAACTGCCACCGCTGATGCGGGTAGAAGAAATTGCGATAGCTTGCCCGCAAATGCCCGCGCGGGCTCGCGCAGCTTCCGCCGCGCAGCACAAACTGCCCGCTCATGAACTTGCCATTATATTCGCCGACCGCTCCCTCGGCGGCGCGAAAACCCGGATAGGGGCGATAGGCGCTACCGGTCCATTGCCAGACGTTGCCGAAAAGGGCACGCGCGCCCGGCGCCGATGGCCACACCGCGCCGGGGGTATCGAGTTGATTGCCTTCGCGCGGGTCACGGGTCGTGGCAACCACTTCCCATTCGGCTTCGGTGGGCAGCCGGGCGCCCGCCCAACTGGCATAGGCATCGGCCTCAAAAAGGCTGATATGCGTCACCGGCGCCGCAACATCCAACAACCGCAGCCCATCGAGCCCGAAGGCAAGCCATTGGCCGTCATTGTCCTGCTGCCAGTATAGCGGCGCGGCAATGCCTTCGTGTTGCACCCATGCCCAACCATCCGACAGCCAGTGACGCGGCTCGCTATAACCGCCGTCGTTCATGAATTGAATCCATTCACCATTTGTTACGGTTCGGTCGGCAAGCGCAAAAGGTTGCAAGATTATTTGGTGGCGCGGACCTTCGCAGTCGAAGGCAAAGCTGTCACCTTCATGACCGATAGACTGGATTCCCGATGGGCCGTCTATCCAGCCCAAAGGCGCGACATCGGACGATGGTATATCGCGCAAAACCGGCTCCGGCCAATAGGCTGGCGACGTCGGATTGCACGAAAACAGATGCAAAATGTCGGTCAGCAGCAATTCCTGATGTTGTTGCTCATGGTGGATACCAAGCTCTATCAATTGCAATGCTGCGTCTGGCAGATTGTTCCAGTGCGCGTCGATGCTCGCTTCGACATGGGCGCGATATTCCAGGATTTTCGTCAGCGACGGCCGGGTAATCAACCCACGCGCGGTGCGCGAATGGCGCGCTCCCTCGGCCTCATAATAACTGTTGAACAGATAAGCGAAACTGTCGTCGAATGCGCGATATCCAGCAACATGGTCTCGCAGGATAAAGCTTTCGAGGAACCATGTGACATGCGCCAGATGCCATTTCGTTGGCGACGCGTCTGGCATTGACTGGACGGTAGCATCGGCATCAGACAATGGTGCCGCCAGATCCGCTGTTAGCTTACGCGTTGTAAAAAAACGGCCTTTAATGTCGGCAATCACCGCGACGCGCCCGGGACCCACAGGATATCGCCACCGCGCGTCGAATTAATCAGGCGGCATAAGACGAACAGATAATCCGAAAGCCGATTGAGGTAGGTCAAAGCATGCGGATTAATGCCAACGACAAGCGACGCGGCCACCAATGCGCGTTCAGCTCGGCGCACAATGGCTCGCGCCATGTGCATGTGCGCGGCTGCCGGACTACCACCTGGAAGAATGAAACTGCTCAGCGGTGGTAATTGGTCATTGGCTGCATCAATTGCAGCCTCTAACCAATTGACCTGATCCGCCACAATCCGTAATTCCATCGGCGACGGTTCAAAGCTTTCGCCCGGCGTGGCGATATCCGCGCCCAAATCAAAAAGGTCGTTCTGGATTCGACGCAGTCCAGCGACCAACTGCGAATTGCCTTCATCCTCTTCCAACGCCTGAATAGCGACACCCAGCGCACTGTTCGCCTCATCGACCTCGCCAATCGCATGCAGCCGTTTATCGGTTTTCGAAACGCGCGATCCATCAACGAGCCCGGTGGTACCGTCATCGCCTGTGCGTGTGTAAATCTTGTTCAGCTTGACCATGAACTGGGCTTATCCAGCCTTGAAGACCATTAGCAACAGTACAATCAGCAAGATGGTGATCGCCTGCCATTTGACACGGGCAAACATCATCTTGTTCTGCACGTTGAGCGAATTGGGAATACCATGTTCGTCAACCTCTGCAGGGCGCATATTGGCAAAAGCATGAAGCCCGCGAACCAGAGCAAACACCACCGCGCCAGCGGCGGCAACTATCAACAAAACCAGCAAAATCGTCATGGGGGGATATCCTTTTGCAAGGCCAATACCCTGCGCGCCCTATCTAGGCACTGGACAGCGAAATGCCAAGCGGCAGGACACTCTGACGCAAATTATCGATAAGTGTGCGGCCGTCCTCTCCCGCCAAGCGCCTTGTCGACAGGGCAGGAGAAGATTTGCTTTTGGCCAGTTTCTCGCCGCTATCGTCGAGCAATAAGGGATGGTGCCAGTAAACTGGCGTCGGCAGGCCGAGCAATTCCTGCAGCAACCGGTGGATTGCGGTATAGGCAAACAGGTCCTTGCCCCGCACAACATGACTGATTCCATCAGCTGCATCATCAACGGTAGCGGCAAGATGATAGGACGCCGGCGTATCCTTGCGCCACAACACGACGTCACCGAATAGCATCGGGTCCGCAAATTGCTCGCCTGCTGCAAGATCGGTCCATTTCAGTGCGCCGGTGAGTGCAACGGCCTTGGCCATATCGATGCGCCAGTTATGTGGCGCATCCTCGCCAATCGCTCGGTCGCGGCAGGTGCCGGGATAATGCGGCCCGTCGGGTCCATGCGGCACAGGTGCCAGCTTTAGTGCATCCGCAATGTCGCTGCGTGTGCACGAACAGCGGTATAACAACCCAAGCGATTTGAGCTTTTCCATAGCTTTTGCATATCGGTCGATATTGTTCGATTGATATTGCACTGGACCATCGGGCACCAATCCCAGCCAGTCCATGTCCGCCAATATCGCGTCGATATGCTCCGGCCTGCTCCGCGTTCCGTCAATATCCTCGATGCGCAGCAGGAATTCACCGCCAGCAGCGCGTGCAAAATCATGCGCGCACAGCGCCGAGTAAGCATGCCCAAGGTGCAGCGCGCCATTCGGACTCGGCGCAATTCGCGTCCGCACCCTGCCCTGTGGCGCAAAATCCATGACTGGTAAAAATCCCATATCTAGTGCGTTTGCCCTCTTGACGTCACAATATGTGCAAATAGGTTGTGCAGGCCGTGAACTAATACATATCATCGTCGAGGCGTCAAAATGGCAAAGATATCGGAGCAAAATGCGTGCAGTCAGGCAGTTGTTCTGCCTGCAAGCGTATTTTGTTTCGAGATCGAAGCCATTTTGACGTCCGGAGGATTTGACCCATTTTGCCCATTGCTGCGTTGGCAAGCCTTGACTTAGAACCACTAAGTCTGTGGCTTACCGCCTTGCACTGAGCAAAATGGCCTCAAACCTCGACGATGATATGTATGAGTTCACGGCCTAGTGTCAAAATGCTGTAACGCTGATAAGCTTAAAGCGGCTATGACAACAGGGGGAGTAGGTTCGACTTATGTTGCATACCGGAACTTTCGAAGCAGCTGGCAGGGCGCGGCATCCGGAAAATTGCCCCGCTCTGGTGCTGAATGCCGATTATACGCCGCTTAGCTATTATCCGCTGAGCCTATGGCCGTGGCAGACCGCGATCAAGGCGGTGTTCCTCGACAAGGTCGATATCGTCTCGAACTACGACCGCCACGTGCACAGTCCCAGCATCGACATGAAGATCCCGTCGGTCATCGCGCTGCGCCAATATGTGAAGCCTTCGGAATATCCCGCCTTCACCCGCTTCAACCTGTTCCTGCGCGACAAGTTCGAATGCCAATATTGCGGATCGGGTGACAATCTGACGTTCGATCACGTCGTCCCGCGCCGTCTCGGCGGCATTACCAGCTGGGAAAATGTCACCACCGCTTGCCTGCCGTGCAACCTAAAGAAGGGTGGGCGCACACCCAAGCAAGCGCATATGCAGCTCAACATGGCCGCGATCCGCCCGACCAGTTGGCAGTTGCAGGACAGAGGCCGCGCCTTCCCGCCGAACCATCTGCACGAGACATGGCATGATTGGTTGTACTGGGATATCGAGCTGGAGGGTTGATTAGCCTGACAGCGGCTTAACCATCATAGGCACCAAAACGGCTGCGTCATGTCATTTAGAATAACCCGTTCGAATTAGCTGATTTTTCGGAAATGATTTGTAGCACGTCCCAATGCTCCACGATCTTGCCGTCACCGTCGAACCGGAATATGTCAATTCCCGCGTAATCATGATTGCCCGGCCATTGCTGCAGGCAATGCAGCGCCACGAAATCGTTTTCTGCTACTGAGCGTTTTATGGTAACTCTTTTGCCCGGCCACTCTTGCGCCATTCGGTCAAAATAATCAATAAAACCTTGTTTCCCGTCCGCTACGTGAGGATTATGTTGGATATACTTATCGCCAACAAATTGCTCAATGGCCGCCGCTGCCTGACAATCGTTAAACATCATCAAATAAAAAGCGACAGCGTTCTCCGTGTTTGTCCGCTGATTATTCATAATCACTCCTAAAAGGGTAGAAAAGCGGGAGATTAGTTAGGTGTCGTGACTATGACGAAGTGTTGCTTTGACATTACTCCTTACTCCGTTACCGTCAAAGCAGGCACCGCCCGCGCCGCATCCTCGGGCGTAATTCCCGGCGGGGGCGCCGCAGCGATACGTTCTTCGCCCCGCATCACACGGCCAGCGCGTTTGATTGCGTCGCGCAATCGGGGATAGACGCCGCAGCGGCACAAGTTGGTGATCGCCACGTCGATTTCTTCGTCGGTCGGGTTGCTGCTTTTCTTTAGCAATACCGATGCTGCCATGATGATGCCCGGGATGCAGAAACCGCATTGCGGCACATTGCCTGCGACGAACGCCTGTTGCAGCGGATGCGAGCGATCGCGGCTGAGGCCTTCGATTGTGGTGACAAAGCGTCCTTCCGCCTCGGCTATGGTGACAAGGCACGAGCGGATGGCCTCGCCATCGATCTCGACCATGCACGCACCGCAATCGCCGGTGCCGCAGCCATATTTGGTGCCGGTCAGGTTCGATGCGTCGCGCAACGCCCAAAGCAAAGGCGTTGCCGGGTCCATCTTGTAACGGACCGGACGGTCGTTGACGGTGAATTTGGTCATGCAGCGGCGCTAGACTCTCTTTGCGCCGCAATCAATCCCGCCAGCTTTTGTCGATCTGGTCGACCTTGCGCACCATCGCGTCGAATTCGACACGGCCCGAACCGCCGGGGGGTGAGGCCATATACAGGTCGCGCTGGTGCACCGCGATTACTTCGGGCGACACCATAATCGGCGTGCCCATCTGCATCGTTGCCATCTGATGTTCGCACGCACGTTGCAGCGCCCAATATTTGATGAAAGCATCGGGCAGCGTCTTGCCCATCACCACTGGACCATGATTGCGCAGCATCAATATCCGCTTGTCGCCAAGATGCTCGACCAGTCGCACACCCTCTTCCTCGCGCACCGTCACGCCCTCGAAATCGTGATAGGCCAATTGCCCCATGAAGTTGCAGGCGTAGAAATTGACGGGCTGCAAACCGCCTTCAAGGCTGCAGACTGCCACGGTCGCCGTCGTATGCGTATGGATGATCGCGTGCGCATCAGGCAAGGTACGGTGGAACAGGCTGTGCTGGACAAAGCCCGCCTTGTTCACGTGCCACGGATTATCGACATCGAGCTTGTTGCCATCAATATCGACCTTGATGAGGCTCGACGCAGTGATTTCACCAAAGTGCATGCCATAAGGATTAATCAGGAACGCGCCTTCTTCATCGGGCACTTTCACGGTAATATGGTTGAAAACCAGTTCATCCCAGCCGAACATCGAAAATATCCGGTAACACGCGGCCAGTTCCTGCCGCGCGGTCCATTCGGCCTCACTATATTTGCTGTTCTGCCTCAACTGCGTCGCCATGCTCGCTCTCCTTTGTGCTACATCATGCAATGATAAGTGGTACTTGGCAACTGACCTGCTTCCCGCTCAAACTTTTTAATTCGTCTCCAAAGAAGATGGATTGTTGCATCTGAATGGCATTTTTACTGCGACATTTTAGCATCAGCTTTTGGGTAGATCTCGTGCAAATCTAGCAGAAATCCAGTGGAGTGTTGACAAGAAGCGTGTTCCTTGAAACTAATTTCGATCTGGTCGTTAGAAACCCAAATTTTCAGCCGTTTTTGCGCGATGGAGTTGGGCCTAGGACAAAACTGAATGCTGGGGAGCATCATGAAAACAAATTTTTCGAATGAATTGCGCTGTGGAAAGCTCGGCCTGATCGGCGCGTCAGTGCTCGCGATCATGTTGGCAAATCCGGCATTGGCGCAGGACGCCGACGCAGCTGCAGAAGAAACAGCAAAAGAAGACGCAATTGTCGTCACGGGCTCGCGCATTCAGGGAACCGACGCGTTCAACAGCCCCGATCCCATCACCGTAATCGATCCCGAGTTGTCGGCGAAGGAAGGCAAGTTCGATATTGCCTCGACACTGCAAAGTTCACCGGTTGCTGCAGGTTCCACCCAGATTACTTCTGCAATTTCGTCCAACTTCGTTACCGCTGGCGGACCTGGAGCGCAAACCGTTGACCTTCGTGGCCTTGGCCCGAACCGTACGCTCGTATTGCTCAATAACCGTCGTGCTGGTCCGGCCGGTACCCGTGGGTCGGTTTCTTCGTTCGATCTTAACGTCTTGCCGCAATCAATCGTGCAGACGATCGATATCGTAAAAACCGGTGCATCGTCGGTTTACGGTTCGGACGCTGTTGCTGGCGTTGTGAACATCCAGACCAAGAAAAATCTCGACGGCCTTTACCTGAACGGGAATATTTCGGCACCTCTCGACAGTGGTGGCGAGGAATATCGCCTCAACGCCATTTATGGCAAAAAATTCGATCGCGGCCACATCATGGTGGCAGCTGATTACAGCCACACAAACGAGTTGAAACGCGGTGACCGGTCCTATCTCGCTTGTCCTGAGGCTTATATTTTCCGGCAGGACGGTTCGCGCGCCGATTTGATCGATCCGCGCACTGGCCAACCCAAATGCGAAGATCTGCGCTGGGGCCATGTGTGGACTTACAACCTGATCGACAACCTGCAGCTCGACGGTCCCGGCGGACCGAATACAGGTCTCAACACGTCGCCAACGGGCGCGACGATTTTGATGCAATACCAGTATCCTGGAGAGAGGCTGGGGGTTCCAGCCTATGGAGCACCGGCTTATGAGGGGGACATTGGAACCCCTGCTGGTTGGTTCCCTACCGGATATGATGCTGCGTCTTCAGCGATACAGAACAGCTATCATCCGTTCGTAGAAGAACAGACAATCATTCCGGCAACAGATCTTTACACAGCCTATGCCGAGGGTTCGTACGAATTAACCGACTCGATCGAAGCTTTTGGGGAATTCCTGTTTAACCGTCGTAAAACCTACCAAAATGGCTGGCGGCAATTCTGGAACTTCGGTTACACCGGCGACCTCTATGGCACCGGAACACCGGCCACGATTTGGGCAGACGGATGGCAGGGTCTTAACCTCCTCAGCCCGACCGCCATTACGAACCAGAGCGATAGCAGCCAGAAGGTTGATTATTATCGCGGAGTTGGGGGCTTTCGTGGCGATTTTGGCGGTTCTGGTAACTGGAAATGGGAAATTTACGGCCAGTACAGCAAAAGCATCGGTCGCTATCGCACTCAGCAGATTTTACAGGACGTCTATGATACCGGCTATTTCCAGTCGGCGTCGTGCGTCGGGACCGTAACGCCCATCTCGGGCAAGCAGTGCATCGATATTCCTTGGAACGACCCGTATTTCCTTCGCGGCGAACTGACGCCCGCGCAAATCGATTTCATCTTCGAATGGGAAGAAGGCAAGACCGTTTACACCCAGTTGACGGGTGAAGCGACTTTGAGCGGAAAACTGTTCGAATTGCCAGCGGGACCACTTTCGGTTGCCGCAGGTGTGACTGCCCGTCGTGACCGGATCAATGATACTCCCGGAGAAATTACCCGCGCAGGTAATGCATGGGGTACTTCAACTTCCGGTATTACTGCAGGTAAAGGCGAAACGCTGGAAGCGTTTGGCGAAATGCGAGTTCCCATTTTGGCGGACACCGACTTTTTCAAGGAACTGACCTTGTCCGCTGCGGGTCGCGTAACGAACGTCAAGGCAACACGCGCTCTTGACGGACTTTCGGACAGCGATAACGGCAACTTCACCTATAAATTGGGTGCGAACTGGGCAGTGAATGACTGGGTTCGTTTCCGCGCAAGCTATGGCACCTCGTTCCGTGCGCCAGCACTGTTCGAGCAGTTCCTGACCGATGAAACCAGTTCGCTCGCGCAAGGTCGCATTGATCCATGCGTTCGCTGGGCTGCCAACCTTGCACTGGGCAATATCTCCCAGCGAATAGCCGATAACTGTGCAGCTGACGGCATCCCGGGAACGCACTCAGGCCAAGGCGTCAGCGCGAACATTACCGCGTCTGGCGGTGTCGGCATCCTTGATTCGGAAACCTCCAAGGCTCTCGTAGTAGGAACCGTACTAACACCCAAATTCGGTTTCCTGCCGGATACGCGGATCAGCATTTCTGTCGACTATTTTGACATAAGGGTGAGGGATGAAATTACGCAACTAGGCGCCGGCAATATCTTGCGTGGTTGCTATGATTCGACAGATTTCGCAAACGAACCGCTGTGCGATCTGTTCACGCGCGGACAATTTGGTGCGCCGTTCAACGTGAACAATGTGCGGGACAAATTTGTCAACATTGCCAACCAGCGAAACAGCGGTATCGATGTGGCGGCCAATATCCGGCACGATCTTGGTAACCTTGGCTCGGTTTCGCTGACCGCAGACATGACGTGGCAGCTGAAGGACAACCTCATATTGCTGCCCACATCGCCCGCCACGTCTGACAATGGCGAAGCAGGGTCGCCAAAATGGGTAGGCGATTTCCGCTTGAATTGGCAATCTCAAGGGGGCGAAACCTCAATCTTCTATGGTATCAACGTGATTGGATCGACGTCAAACCTGCAGGACTTGCTGGACGACAATGGTGACAACCCGTGCATCACATCGACGATTTACGGCACCTATTGCCCGGATGTGTCAACTCCGATGACCTTTTATCATAATATCTCGCTGACGCAGGAGATTAACGACCGGTTCGATATCACATTTGGACTGAGCAACATCTTCGACACCCGCCCACCTCGGGTATCCATATTGAACGGCCAGCAGATTTCGACTTTGGGTCCTGTTGTTGCAGCATCGCAATATCCCTTTGCTGGACGCCGGGCGTTCATCAACGTATCCGCAAAGTTCTGAACCTAGCGGTTGGATTTGGACGGGCGGCATGGCAACATGTCGCCCGTTTTCTTTTTTGAATGACCAAGAGCGAGAAATAGACGATGCCTGAAGTCTGGGTTCACGCTGACACGCTGGATGAAGAGAACCGGAAGTTCCCGCAAGAACCCTTGCGTCAGCCTGTTTTTCTTAACAGTGTTCCCAAAAGCGGCAGCCATTTACTCCGCAATATATTGCGGATGTTCGTTCCGGTTGAGCAGCAGTATAAAGCCGACTTCATCCAATGGCCCAATCTTCAGCAGCATCGCGCCGCCTTATACATTGCCAAACCGATGCTCAGTTGGGGGCATTTGTTCATGGCCGATGCATCGGTCATCGAAACCGCGTCGACACGCCGTATCCTGCTGTATCGTGACCCCTATGACTGGGTGATCGCGCGCGCGCGGTTTTTCATTTCCGAGCAGTTTTCGGGCAACATGGATCACCTGAAGTCAGGAGCGCTCGGTATTGATGATCTTTTGACGATGATGATATTCGGATTGCCGGGCAAGGCGCCGTCGCTGAAAGACATTTACGAACTGAATGCCGCCGCTTGGCTGGGCACCAATGTCCACACGGTAAAGTATGAAGATATTGTCCACCATCTCGCGCATCTTCAAAGCGAAGGTGCCGAAGCGTATTTCACCGGCCTGTTGTCAGCGTGCGCGATAGACCTGCCCGACGACTGGCGCCAACGGATCGCAATTGGTGCCGACAGGAAGCAAAGTGGGACCGCAAGGGAAAATCTGACAGGTATATCCATCGAATTTCCTGCAGCGCTTGGGTCACGTCATCGGGCATTGGTGGACTATCATGTGCCCGGACTGCGCACGTTGCTTGGTTACGAACAGGACAAGGCGTAAATGGCGAGCAACCACGTGACGAATAGCGTGACCGGTTTTCCGCTTTTGTCGGAAGCAAGTGGCCTGATGGCAGCGAACAAATTCGATCAGGCTGCTCGCTGTACCATGGAGCATTTACGCCAACATCCCAATGAGCCGCGCGGTTTAGCCCAGTTGGGTACCATTGCAATGAGCCTGGGTGCGTTAGGGCAGGCGGAACATTTCCTCCGTTTTGCTCTGCGCAGCGGTGCCACGTCGCCCGAAGTGAAACGTAACCTTGCATCGGTGCTCAATCAGCAGGAAAGGCTGGGTGAGGCTCGCGCAATGTTTGATGCACTGGTTAAGGAACGCGATGATCCTTCACTGCGGGTCATCCTGGCGGTGATACTCGACAAGCTTGGGCAAACCGACGAGGCAATGGCGATGCGCCAACGGCTTGTTGAGCAAGCCCCGGAAAACCCATTTTACTGGATAGCATTCGGCCACAGTTTGCGCGCAGCTAGCCGGGTCGAAGAAGCGGTTGAAGCGTACCGCAAAGCGACAAAGGTCGATTACGAATGTGGCGAAGCATGGTGGGGCTTGGCAAGCATAAAAAGCCGCGTGCTGACCGATGACGACGTTGCGGAAATGCGTCGTGCAATCGCGATTGCTATCGATGTCAGGAACAGCGCACCGACCCATTTTGCCCTGGCTCGTGCGTTGCATGATAGGGGCGAGTTTGCCGAAGCATTTGAGAATTATGCAACCGGAAACCGGCAGCGCGCAGACAGTATCGGCTACGATGCCAATGAACTTACGGACGAGGTCAATGAAGTAGAACGCACGGTGGACTCAAGGTTCATGGAAAAGCTTCGAAGACCAGCGTCGAGTGATGCCATACCAATTTTCATCATAAGTCTTCCACGATCCGGATCGACCTTGCTTGAACAGATGCTCGGCAGTCATGCCGACATCGAACCGATAGGCGAACTACCATACATACCGGCCATTTTGCGCTCGATGATCGAATTAGCCACACGCCGTGGGCAAATTACCGTCCCGCAGCTCCTCGCCGGCATGGATGACCAGCAGGCGGACAAATTGGGCAGCGATTACCTCGACCGTGTAAAGCTGCACCGAAAAACAGACAGTCGCTACTTTGTCGACAAATTACCACACAATTGGAGCAACGTCCTTTTCATCCGGCGCATACTCCCGCAGGCTCGGTTTATCGATATCCGTCGTCCGGCAATGGATTGCTGTTTCTCAAACTTCACGCAGTCCTTCTCATCAGCCCATGCTTCGTCTTTCGTGCTCGAGGATATTGCCCGTTGCTATTCCGATTATGTCCGTTTGATGCAGCATCTTTCGACTGTGGCGCCGGGAATAGTCCATCATATTGCCTATGATCGTCTAATCGTCGATGCCGAACAAGAGTTGAAGGGGGGGCTTGCGTATCTCGGCCTTCCCTGGGATCCCACGATGCTCGATTTCCACAAACTTGACCGCGTCGTCCGCACCCCGAGCAGCGAGCAGGTACGACGGCCGCTCAACCGCGACGGGATGGATACGTGGAAACCGTATCGCGCGTGGCTCGATCCGCTTCGCAAAACCCTGGGTCCCCTTGCCGAGACGTAATTGCCGCTCGATTTGTGCACAATCAACGCGAAATCCCAGATATCAGCGCGATTCCGACTTGAACTTTGTGCGATTGAGCTATAAGGGGCACCACAACACGCCGCCTAATAGCGCGGCTCTTTTCTTTTTTAGCCTTACAGAATGGCTGTTTTCAGCCATTTTGCCGATTCGATACCGGAGTTGAGTTTTTTATGCAGATCATGGTTCGCGACAATAATGTTGATCAGGCCCTACGCGCGCTGAAGAAGAAATTGCAGCGTGAAGGTGTGTATCGCGAAATGAAGCTGCGTCGCCATTTCGAAAAGCCGTCGGAAAAGCGCGCCCGTGAAAAGGCAGCCGCCGTCCGCCGTGCCCGCAAGATGGAACGCAAGCAACAGGAACGCGACGGCGCGAAAGCGTAGTCAACCGAATCTGCGAACAAGGGAAGCGCCTTAGCGGCGCTTTTTTTGTGTCTGGAAACCTAGCGCGTTTCTGCTAGTCAGCGCGCAACAACAGCCATCAGGAAATATTCATGTCCACCACAGCCGTTCCCATCGCCCCCATCAAAAAAGGTTCACTCATCAAATATTGGACGGGCATCGCACTGGTGCTGGCGGCAGGCGGCGGCCTCGCTTATTGGGGTACCGCCGATGTCCGGCAGGAATATGGCGATGTTGTCACTACGGCGTCGGGGCTGCGATACAAGGTCCTCAAAACTGGCGAAGGCAAATCGCCGACCGACGATGATGTTGTGCTCATCAAATATACCGGCATGTTGAAAGATGGGAAAATCTTCGACCAGAACCCACAAGCCGCGCTTGCAGTGACCGGCGTAGTTCCGGGCTTTTCCGAGGGCCTGAAAATCATGCAGCGCGGTGGGCAATATCGCCTGTGGATTCCGGCAAAACTCGGATACGGTCCGGAAGACCAAAAGAACCCTCAGACCGGCGAAGTTGCCATTCCGGGTGGCAGCGAGCTGATCTTCGACGTCGACCTGCTCGAATATAAATCGCGCGCCGAGGTCGAAGCGATGCAACGCCAAATGCAGGAAATGCAGAAGCAGCAAGGCGGTGCCGGCGGCGGCCAGGCTGGCGCGGTGCCACAAGGTTTACCGCCCGAAATTCAGGCGCAGATCGATGCACAGATGCGCGCGCAACAAGAGCAGGCGCCAACCCAGTAAGTCTGCCTAAAGCGTCGCGAAAAAGACGATTGTCGCAACCGCCATCACCGCAGTCGCGAACCAGCCGGTTATCGTTGCCCGCCGCCCGAGCGTCAACCGACCCATTGCGCGCGGGTTGCGCACAATCAGCATCATCATGACCATCAGTGGCGCTGCGAGTACTCCGTTGACGACCGCTGCCCAATAGAGCGCGCGTGCAGGATCGATGCCGACATATTGCAGCGAAACGCCAATCATGGTGGTGACTGCTATCGTCCCGTAGAACAGCCGCGCCTTGGTCGGTTTGGCATCTAGGCTACCCGCTATTCCGAACATTTCGGTTACGGCATAGGCCGCCGAACCCGCAAGCACGGGGACCGCGAGCAAGCCGGTGCCGATGATACCCAGCGCAAACAGCGCAAAGGCAAAATCTCCGGCTATCGGGCGCAACGCCTCCGCAGCCTGCGCCGAGGTTTCGATGTCGCGGATACCATTTGCGTGCAGCGTCGCGGCGGTCGCGAAAACAATCGCCAGCGAAACAATCGAACTGAATGCCATACCCGTTAGCGTGTCGATACGGATGCGCTGCAGCTCTGGCCCTGCCTCCTTCGGCGTGATGCACAGCGGCTTTACCTTATGCCGTTTCTGCTCTTCGATCTCCTGCCCAGCCTGCCAGAAAAACAAATAGGGGCTGATAGTGGTACCCAGTATTGCGACAACAGCAGTCGCGTAAGCACCAGTCCACTCGATTCGCGGCACGACAAGCGACGTCAGCGCCTCTCCCCAAGGAACCTGAGCGACTACCACCACGGCGACATAGGCAAACAGCGACAACGTTGCCCATTTGAGAACCGACGAATAGCGATCGTAGGAAAGCCAGACCTCGATAACCACGCAAAATATGCCGAATAACAAGGTGTACAACCCCAACGGTCCGCCAATCAACAATCCGACTGCCGCTCCCATTGCGGCCAGATCGGCACCCAGATTGACGATGTTGGCAATCAAGAGCAGCCCCACCATCAACACAAGTAATGGCCGCGGATAATGCCGTCTTAAATTGCGCGCGATTCCCGCGCCCGTAACGCGACCGATTTCCGCCGCGACTTCCTGAATGGCGACCATCAAGGGGAAACTGAACAGAAAGGTCCAGCTCAGCCCATAGCCGAATTGCGCGCCAACCTGACTGTGTGTGCCGATACCAGAAGGGTCGTCATCTGCCGCGCCTGTAACCAGCCCGGGACCAAGGCGGGAGAGGAAGTGGCGGAAGCTACCCGGCTTGCTCATGTAACGGCCAATAGCCGCTCCTCTGCGATTTTCTTCTGCCACAACGCAGGTGCCAGTTGGTGGACGTTAGCGCCGTCGCTGTCGACCGCAACCGTTACAGGGAAATCCTGAACCTCGAATTCGTAAATCGCTTCCATTCCCAAATCCTCGAAACCGACAACCTTGCTTCCCTTGATCGCGCGCGCAACCAGATAGGCTGCGCCACCGACCGCCATCAAATAGGCGCTCTTGTGCTTGGCAATGCTCTGCGTCGCTGCGGCACCCCGTTCTGCCTTGCCAACACAGGCGAGCAAGCCCTGTTCCAGCATCATGTCCATGAACTTGTCCATCCGCGTCGCGGTGGTGGGGCCAGCAGGGCCGACGACTTCCTCGCCGACCGGATCGACCGGGCCGACATAATAAATCACGCGGCCCTTAAAGCTAACGGGAAGTTCTTCACCCTTCGCCAGCATATCGGCGATGCGCTTATGCGCCGCGTCACGCCCAGTGAGCATCTTGCCATTAAGCAGCAACCGGTCACCCTGTTTCCAGCCCTGCACATCGGCGGGCGTCAGCGTGTCGAGATTGACGCGTTTGGCCGCAGCATCAGGCTGCCAATCAACCTTGGGCCATTCATCAAGGTTCGGCGCTGCCAGATAGGCGGGGCCCGAACCATCGAGAGTAAAATGCGCATGGCGGGTGGCGGCGCAGTTGGGGATCATCGCCACCGGCTTGCCCGCAGCATGGCAGGGCGCGTCCATAATCTTGACGTCAAGTATGGTCGATAGCCCGCCCAAGCCCTGCGCACCGATACCCAGCGCGTTGACCTTGTCAAAAATCTCGATCCGCATCGCCTCGATATCGGTCTGCGGGCCGCGCGCCTTCAGTGGTCCCATATCGATCGGTTCCATCAGCGCCTGTTTGGCAAGCAACACGCAATGTTCGGCCGTGCCGCCGATGCCGATGCCGAGCATGCCCGGCGGACACCAGCCAGCACCCATTTGCGGCAGCATTTCCACCACCCAGTCAACGATATTGTCCGACGGGTTCATCATTTTGAACTTCGACTTGTTCTCGCTGCCGCCGCCCTTGGCCGCGACGTCGACCGAAACTTTCGATCCAGCGACCAATTCGACATGCAGCACGCACGGCGTATTGTCCTTGGTGTTGCGCCGCGTAAATCCCGGGTCGGCGAGCACCGACGCGCGAAGCTTGTTTTCGGGATGCAAATAGGCGCGACGGACGCCCTCATCGACGACCTCTTGCAGCGACCGCGACGTATCGTCCAACCGGCAATCCATGCCCCATTTAACGAACACATTGACGATGCCGGTGTCCTGGCAAATCGGCCGGTGTCCCTCGGCACACATCCGGCTGTTGGTCAGGATTTGTGCAATGGCATCCTTGGCCGCAGGCGATTGCTCCGCGTCATACGCCTCCCCCAGCGCGTGGATATAATCCATCGGGTGAAAGTAACTGATAAATTGCAGAGCGTCGGCGACGCTTTCGATCAGGTCTGCGGTTTTGATAGTAACGGTCATCGGGCGGTCCTGTCGCATTGAGAGACTTCATCGCCCATAGCGGCACAGACGATGGATTCAACCTTTAGGGTCAGGTTGGTTATGGGTTGAGCAGGAAAACGACATATCCTTTGAAGTCGGGATCGTCGGCCATCTCCTTTGGCGCTTGCCACTCGCCATTTTGCGTCAGGCCAATCTTGTAGGGAACGTTTAGCCGCTTGAGGCTCGCCAGATAATTCCCATAGCCTTTGATCGTATGCCGCCCCTGATAAGTTTGGAGCACTACTTCGTCGACCACGCCTGCCAGCGCATTCAGTCCGGCACTGTCACCCTGACTGCTCCAGTCGAGCAGGCCGGTGATGCTTAGCTTGGTTTCTGGCGGCAGCTGCTGCCGGAACCTTCGCAAAAACGCAGCATACCCGCCGAGCCCCCGCGTCGCGGCATCAAAATCGACCTGAACCCCTGCCACCCTGTTCCCTGCCGCTTTCCAGCGCGCGAGATCGGAACGGATTTGCGGCACAACATCGGCGCCCCAATCGAGCGTTTCCGTGCGGTAGACTATCCACAATTCTGCGTGGCGGATGTCGGGTGTCCCCGGCCGTAGCGAGATAAGGCGCGGCCTGCCCTCTCTCCTGATTTCACCCTGCAATATGTAGATTGTCTTGGCGCGCTCCAACACGGGTTGCGGCTTGACCCCAGCCCACAACCAGAACGCGTCATACTGGGCCGCATCCACCCGCGCCGGTTTTTGCTGGCAGGACCCAAGCAACGCCAGCGTTGCCAGCAGCAATAATCGCTTACCAATAATAGCGCAGCTTCTTTGCCCAAACCGATGTCGGATATTGCCCTTTCAGCTGGTCGAACCAAATCTTGCGCTGGGCCTTCGTAGCTTCGGCTGAATCGCAGCCATTATAGCCCGACGGGGCATAGCAATTGACCGCACGATAGAGCGCATAGGCGCGGTTGTTCGGCGTGGTCGTCTTGTCCGCCATTACCGCCTTATACCCGTCCAACCGCGAGAAGCGCTTTCCGGTAAACAGGCTGGGTGTCCCGCCTAGCTCGTCGGCTTCGGGCTGCTCATCGAGATATTGGGTTACACCATAATAATTTGGGTCAAGGCCTTGGGTGCGAATGAATTCGCCCAAGCACAGCAGGCCTTGCGCGTCTTTGGGTTTGGCGGACAATGTGGTCGCCACCACCCTGAGCGAAGGACAGGCGAATTCGCCCTCACCTGTCCAGCGAAATAGCGCAATGTCGGTATAGCGTGGCGCCTGATAATCATCCTGCGGCTTGGGGCGCGCAGTTGCGGGTATCAGCGCATAGTCGCGGAGGAAGTCGCCATAGGCACCGCGCGTCAAATCCTTGTAGAGTAAAGTGAAAATAGCCGTTTGTTGTTCGCGATCAGTCGCCGCTTTCGCCGCCTGCTTACGCAACAATGAAGGCCCTGCATGGTAACGCAACAGTATCTCGCGCACATCGGGATCGCGGATGACCGAGTTGGTCCCAAAGACGTTATCGACCGCCTTGTTGCGCTCGTCGTGCAACGCCAGCGCCAGCTCCGCCGAGCCACGCTGCTGCGGTTTCTTGGCGATGGCAGTCAGTGCCACGAGCGCCGCCCTTGCTCCTGCATCGCGCGTGGCATCAAGCGCCATCGCGCGCAGTAATTGGCGGCTATAGCCAAGATAGCTGTTGTCGCTTCCGTTCGCCGGAATCAGCCGCAAAACCTCTGCTGGCTGGTTCGCCACATAAAAGGCATGCACCGCCTGCAGATAGCCGAACAGCGCCTTGTTCCCGGCGAACTTGGCACTCTGCGCATCGAGCGCCGCGCGCGTGATTGGCTTGGTCTCGTAATCGGCGAATTTCGGATCATTGGCATGGCGCATCGAGCGGAGGTTCAAAACCGCCAGCAGCATGGGATCGCTAACGTCCGCAGGCTTCAGTTCGCCAAGCAGCTTGATATCGATTTCCTGCACGACGTCGGGGAAAGACTGACTTTTGGCGACCGGTTGCAGGAATACAGCAGCATATTCGTTCGCCAACCGCTCCTTATCTTGGCCCAGCCAATACACCCGGCGCAGCAACCCGCGCGCGGATGTGGCATAGCGGCCTTGCGGATAGGTTTTCAGATAGGCCTGGAAATCCCGATAGGCATTATCGAGCAGGCCGGGCTCGGGTTGGTCTTTGGACAGCCCGCCATATTCGTCGAAAGCCGTCAGCATCGCCTGGTTGAGCGCGACGCGGCCGAGCATATAGGCGCGCGCTTCGGCGAGCCATGGCGAATCTGCCTTGCCGATATCGACAAACGTCTGGCGCGCAGTGTCGAAGTCACCATCGTAAAAGCTGGCTGCACCGATCAGATATTGGGAAAAGGCCCGCCCGGACTTCGACTTGACCAACGCGAGCGCATCGCGTGTGACGGCAGCGGCCTTGGCATCCGAACATTGCGGGTTCAGACCCACTCGCACTGCGGTCAAGGTGGCCCGCTCTTCGGCGGATAATCCCTTGGCCTTGGCCACCGCGTCGATGAACCCGGCGCTACCGGCCATATTGCTCATGCAGCGTGTGCCAAACGGGAAATCGCCCGTCTCATCATCCTCCGCACCTTTCGGTGAAGGCCCGAGCGTGTAGGCAAAGCCGGCCCAGTCGAACGGTTCCGCCTCCCCGCGCCGTTCGGGGATGTCATAGGCATATTTGCTCGCTGGCCCGACAGAACCGTGGCGATCATGGAGCAGCATAAGCAAATTGACGCGCGTGTCGTTGCCGGGGCTCAATAACGCGGTGCTGCTGCAACCATTATAGTCGGTCTGTTTGAGCTTCCAGTCGGGATAGCACGTCGAATCGGCGCTGGCATGTGCAGCGCCTGCCCAACAGAACGTGATCGCCGCCAGACACAGTCCCAAAAGCCGGTTCATCTGAAATCTCCCCGCCGATTCACGCGCTTGAATAAACATGCCCCGCACCCCATATCTTGGCAAGCGGCGCGATCGCGGCGGGCACCAGATATTGGGTTCGAAAACCATCGCGGGCACAAAATGCAAAAATATTTTTGGCAATCGTTTTTCCATCTTGCGCGCGAAAAAATGCTTAGCAACTCCACGCGTCGCTGCATTGCAGCACTTATGTCACTGCGACGAGTGGAATCACAATAGCGACGAATGGAATGGTAAATTTACCATTTACCCTCTTGCGTCTGAAAATGAATGAGGCACTATAGGTAGCGGTTGGCCGTAGGGGGCATCACCATACATTGTGCTTAAAGCTGCAGAACCCGATTCTGCCGGCGGGGAGATTTTTCCCGTCGATAAGCTGGGGACAAGTCGTATTTTGCACCCCCTAAGGCCCAAATAATGGTAAGAGGGTCGCTTGCGCCCCGAGTCGAACAAGACGGGAACAACGATTTCCGTCGCATATATCGGGCGGTTGCGGCCACGGGGTGATCCCGCGACTCGCTAAACAAAATGGAGCTGGGGCTAAAATGGATTTCAGAGACACAGGCCGGGGGGCCGGATCGGATAATATGTCAGACGTTTTGGAAGCAGAAATGGTTGATACGGTTGTCAGCGCAGAGCCGGTTAAAAAGGTCAAAGCCAAAGCTGCGACCAACACCGACGCTGCCTATGAAAAGGCGGAGAGCGACAGCAAGTCGGTCGACGTTCGCCGTTTCAATATCGTCACCGATGAAAGCCGCGATGCGCTGCTGACCGAATTCGGCAAAGACACGCTGCAGGACCGTTATTTGCTGCCGGGCGAGAATTATCAGGATCTGTTTGCGCGCGTTGCCTCGGCCTATGCCGATGATCAGGAGCATGCGCAGCGACTCTATGATTATATCTCGAAATTGTGGTTCATGCCCGCAACGCCTGTGCTCTCGAACGGCGGCACCGGTCGTGGCCTGCCTATCAGTTGCTATCTGAACAGCGTCGACGACAGCCTTGAAGGCATCGTCAACACTTGGAATGAGAATGTCTGGCTCGCGTCACGCGGCGGCGGCATTGGCACCTATTGGGGCAGCGTGCGCGGTATCGGCGAGCCGGTTGGCCTCAACGGCAAGACCAGCGGCATCATTCCGTTCGTTCGCGTGATGGACAGCCTCACGCTTGCGATTTCGCAGGGTTCGCTCCGCCGTGGCAGCGCCGCTTGCTATCTCGACGTGTCGCATCCCGAAATCGAGGAATTCCTCGAAATCCGCAAGCCGTCGGGTGACTTCAACCGCAAGGCGCTCAACCTGCACCATGGTGTGCTGCTCACCGACGAATTCATGGAAGCCGTTCGCAGCGGCGACGAATTCAACCTGCGTTCGCCCAAGACCGGCGAAGTACGCAGCACCGTCGACGCGCGCTCGCTGTTCCAGAAGCTCGTCGAAACGCGCCTTGCCACAGGCGAGCCCTACATCATCTTCAGCGACACCGTGAACAACGCGATGCCAAAGCATCACCGCGATCTCGGCCTCAAGGTTTCCACATCCAACCTTTGCAGTGAAATCACTTTGCCCACGGGTCGCGATCACCTGGGTAATGATCGCACGGCGGTCTGCTGTCTGTCGTCGCTCAATCTCGAAACCTGGGATGAGTGGAGCGTCGACAAGCAGTTCATCGAAGACGTGATGCGCATGCTCGACAATGTCCTGCAGGACTTTATCGACCGTGCACCCGACGAGATGCGCCGTGCGAAATATTCCGCCGCGCGCGAACGCTCGGTCGGCCTCGGCGTCATGGGCTATCACAGCTTCCTGCAGTCACGCGGCGTGGGCTTTGAATCTGCGCTCGCCAAATCGTGGAACATGAAGTTCTTCAAGCATATCCGCGCGCAAGCCGACGAGGCATCGATGATGCTCGCCAACGAACGCGGCGCCTGCCCCGATGCCGAGGATATGGGCGTGATGGAGCGGTTCAGTTGCAAGATGGCAATCGCGCCCACCGCGTCGATTTCGATCATCTGCGGCGGCACCAGCGCGTGCATCGAGCCGATCCCGGCGAA
>JANNQI010000066.1:0-2323 GCA_031400695.1 Sphingomonadales bacterium
GAGTGGCGGCAAGGATGATGGCCAGCCGATGATGGAAATGAACACGACGCCGTTGATCGACGTCATGCTCGTTCTCCTCATCATGCTGATGATCACCATCCCCCCGGTTTCGCACGCCGTAAATATCGACCTTCCGGTCAATGATCCAAATGCACCTCCACCGGAAATTCCGATTGATCCGGTGATAAACAAGATCATCATATTGCCGGACAGCACGATTCAGTGGAATGGTACACCAGTAACACTGCAGCAAGTAGAGTCGTATCTGGTTCAGACCACATCTATGAATCCAGAGCCGGAGCTTCAGTTCCAGCCCGCGCCAACCGCGCCGTATGACACGGTTGACAAGGCATTGGTCGTCGTAAAGCGCAGCGGTATTACCCGCTTCGGCTTTGTCGGCAACGAACAGTATCGCGTGTTTGGCAAGGCCGCCCGCGAAGGCCGGTAGTTCGGGTTAATAATCAAATCGACATTTGGAGGAAGGCGGCACCGAAAGGGCCGTCTTTTTCTTTGTCTATCGTCGGAGTAGGTCTGCGACTGCTGCATTCAGTTGCGGGTCGTTTCCTGCAGCAATTTCTGCGGCATCCAGCCCGACCCGGATATCCGGGTCGATACCTGCATCGGGAAATTTGCCTTCGGGAAAATAGCCAATCAAAGGCACGTCGAATTCAATCCCCGAATCTGGCAAGCGCGCAAAGAAAAATGCCCCGCCATTGATCCCTCGCTGATTGCCGCCGGTGGTTTCGCCAACCAGCGTGCCAAGCCCAGTTGATTTGCATAGGCTGGCAAATTGGAAAGTCGCGCTGCTGTTTTGGGCACTGGTCAACACCGCCATCGGCACCTCGATGCGCGGACCTTTGGCGGCGATGACACCATTATCGTCGCGCTTCAGCCGGTAATAGCGGTCATCGTAAGGCTCCGCATCGGTACCCCAATCGCGGAAACTGTCGTCCCAAGTATCGAGATAGCGATCGAGATGTTTCGGCGTTTTGCGGTACCGAACAAGCCGGTCGGTAGAGGGCATGACAATGTCCTTTGCTGTCAGCCGCGACAGGATCAGATCACCGCAATCAAGCCCGCCTTCATTCTCACGGATATCGACGATCAAACCCTTAGCCCCGATAAGACTATCGAGCCTGTCATCTAGCCAGCTTTTCCAATCCCATTTGCTGTTAAACAGTGCCCATCCATCCATCCGTAACAGGGCGATGCCATCCTCGCGCATCCTCCAGTCCCAGACGGGTCCATCGCCACGGTTGTCTGCGGACTTGATAAAGCTTTGTCGTTGACCGAGCGTCAGCGCGGGCAAGTCGACCCAAACGTCGCTGTTGGAATTGGGCAATCGCAAGCGTAGCCGATGCTCGCCGCTTTGGGGTTCGCCCCGTTCTGACCCGGGCGCGCCGTAAAGAAGGCCATGGAATATGTCGAACGTCTCATATTCGTCGGCTCCGGTCATCGACAGCAGAGCGCGGCGCTTGGCGTCATTGTTGCCGTCGGCGCGGACATACGGCATCATCCTGTCGAGCAATTCACCGACTGGCACATCGTTGATAGCATTTATCACCGTACCGGGTGGTAGCGATCCGGTTCCGCTCTGATCCTGCAACACAACCATGTTTTTGCCGAGCCATTTGAAAGCGAACGGCAGACGCGAGCCACGATCAAACAGTTTCTGTTTCACAGCCGATGTCTGGTTGAAAAAATTGGCGTAGCTGTGCCCGCATTTGAGTGTGGCCAAGAACTGCGACAGGTTGAGGTAACGTGCTGCGAGATCGGGTTGCGCTGTCCATTGCTTGGCAAGCCGTGACAGCGCGACGTCTATGCCTGTTGGACTGTTGTATCGGTACAGGCCTGGGTGCAAAGTCGTGAGGATCTCGCGCACAATCGCAATATCGTCGGTTGCTGTAGTCGTTAACGCAAGAACTGCAGTCGGACGTGCAACGCTGCTAGCAATGCCCACACTAACGGTTGAAAGAAAGTTACGTCGATTCATACCAGTCTCCTTGTTACGGTCGCTGGATGACGCCTTCTGACGGGTAGATCGTCGCATTTGGCCAAAATCTCAGATATTCATGATTTGAGACGTCTGCGCCAATGTGACGGAGGCATACCGAAACTGGCGGCGAAGGCGCGATTGAAGCTTGCCTTTGAACTGAAACCGGCTTCGAGCGCGAGGTCGAGAAAATCATCATTACGGCCCTCGGCCAGCATATCGGCGACAATGCGCGCACGCAAATCGTTCACGAATTGGGAAAAGCCGATACCCAATCCCTCGTTCAGCGCGCGTGACAAATGACCTGTGTTGGTACCCAACCTGCGGGCG
>JANNQI010000067.1:0-29779 GCA_031400695.1 Sphingomonadales bacterium
CCCATTTGGCCCAGCGGGTGCGGTCTATGCTCACCGATCAGGCAGGTTGGGCACGCTTTCCCGACGAGGTGCGCGAGTGGCTGGAAATGCAGGCCTATCGCAGCAAAATGCCGACACCCGGACAATTGCTTGTCGAAACCTTTCCGCATGACAAGCGCCATTATATGGTGACCTATCCGTTCGAAGGCTGGAACGCACATCAGTCGCTTGGGATGTTGGTGACCCGGCGGATGGAAAGCCGTGGCCTCATGCCGATGGGATTTGTAGCGAGCGATTATGCACTTGGCGTGTGGAGCCTGAAACCGATAACCGATCCGGAACCCTTGTTTTCAGCCGACATATTAAACGACGAATTTGTCGAATGGGTGGAAAGCAGCTATCTGTTAAAACGCGCATTCCGCGAAGTTGCGGTTATCAGCGGCCTCGTCGAACGCCAGCATCCTGGCAAGCGCAAAACCGGCAAGCAGGTTACCTTTTCGACCGACCTCATCTACGATGTGCTACGCAAATACGAGCCCGACCATTTGCTGCTTGAGGCGGCATGGGCCGACGCCCGCGCGCGGCTAACCGATGTCGGGCGGCTCGGCGACCTGCTGGATCGCGCCGCCGACACGATGCTGCATGTTGATCTGGAACGGGTCAGCCCGCTGGCGGTGCCGCTCCTCGTAATGATCGGGCGTGAGAGCGTCGCGCAAGGGTCGGTGGATGACGAGCTACTGCTCGAGGCCGAGAGTTTGGCGGAAGTGGCGATGACGCCTTGAATGGTATCCTCCCCACCGACTTCGATGGGGAGGACAGGCAGATCAATTCAAAAGCGTCTGCTTCCAGAACATCAGAGACGTCCAGAAATTATAATCGATATTTTCCTTTTTCGCGAAACCGTGCCCTTCGTTTTTGCCAAGCAAATGCCACGCCGTGCCGCCCTTGGCTCGGATGGCCTTCACAATCTGATCGGCTTCGGACGAGGGTACCCGCGGGTCGTTGCCGCCGGTTACCACAAACATCGGCTTGGTGATTTCCGCTACCCGGGTCAGCGGCGAGATTTCCAGCAATTTCGCCCGCTGCACCGGATCACGCTCGTCGCCATATTCGACGCGGCGTAGGTCGCGGCGATAGCTTTGCGTGTTTTCAAGGAATGTCACGAAGTTCGAAATCGCCACGATGCAATTGGTCGAGCGGAGCTTGTCCTTATACTGTACCGCGGCGGCATAGCACATATAGCCGCCGTACGATCCGCCCGCCAAACCAAAGCGGCTAGCATCAAGGCCCTTGTCCTTTTCAAGCGCACCCAGAAACGCGCCCATGTCTTTCACCGAGTCCTCGCGTTTGAACGGGCCGTTGTCGAGGCTGACGAATTTCTTGCCGTAACCGGTCGAACCGCGAACATTGGGATAGAAGATAGCAACGCCCATCTCGTTGAGCAGATAGTTGCTGCGTCCCTGAAAGCCGGGGCGCGACTGGCCCTCGGGACCACCATGAACATTCATGATCATCGGCCGCTTGCCGGAGAACTTGCTGGCGTCGGGGCGGTAGAGGAAGCCCGAGACCTCTAACCCGTCAAAGCTCCTCACCTTGACCAATTCAGGCTCGACATTTTTCGAAACGTCCAAACCACCGGTTTCACTTTCGGTCCAGCGCGTAACTTTCAGCGTTTTGGGATCGACGCTATATGCATCAGCTGCACTGCGCGCCGAGGTGAACGTAACCCCGATTTCGCCCCATTCGGACACTTCGCATCCGCCGATGATGCCAGCGGGCAAGCCCTCCACAACGCGAACCTTGTTCGTTTTTGGGTCGAGCAGTTTAAGTTTGCTTATGCCCGCTTCATTCGTTTCATAAACAATGAAGCTGCCGTCAGGGGAAATATCGAAGCTGTCGACGTCCCATTTTTCGGCCGGACCGCGCGGCGTGAATTTGCCGGTTGCAATGTCGATGGTCCCCAACCGCTGAAAGTCCGATCCTTCGTCCGACGTGACCCACAGACTGCCATCGGGCGCGAACGATGCGCCGCCAATGGCGATATCCTTGGCATGATCGCCAATCGGCGTCATCGTGCCGGTGCCAAGGTCAAGCAATGACATATCCACATTGGTAACCGAAAGATATTGCCCGACTACTGCGCTTTTCTTGTCGGGCGAAAACGCGCCGACATTCCAGCCGCCGCCCTTGACCTCGGCAACCATTCTGCTGGTCGATGGATCGCGCGGGTTCATGACATAAATGTCGTTGTCGGTGCCGTTGCGTCGCGTCGACGTGTAGGCGACCAGCTCGCCATCATCACTCCACGCGTTCAAGCTGTTGCGGCTCTTGCCGTCG
The DNA here is from genome assembly GCA_031400695.1 of Sphingomonadales bacterium. Classification (GTDB taxonomy): domain Bacteria; phylum Pseudomonadota; class Alphaproteobacteria; order Sphingomonadales; family Sphingomonadaceae; genus Sphingorhabdus_B. The sequence continues at coordinate 2,317 of JANNQI010000067.1, forward strand.
GTGAGCAATTTCAGCTTGCCGTCCTTCAACGAATAGATCTGATAAAATTCATTCCCGCCAATATCCTTTTGCGTGAGCAGTATGTCGCCGGTTTTTGGCGCCCAGCTGCCGCCGCCAATGGGCTCGGCTTCGAAACTGATTTGCTTGCGGTCCATCATCGGTCCGGCAACACGGTGCAATTGCGCGGTATTGCCGAAGCGCGTAGCGATCAGCATGGACTTATCGGTTGGATGCCAGCCCGAAAAGCTGGCGGTCCGGAATTCCATATAAGGCCTAGTCTCAACAGGCAATTCATCGGGGACGGGCGGCACGCCATCGGCGACCAGCGCGTCGGGCTTGGGCGCGTCGGCCAAAGCCGGCATCATAGGTAACGCCAAGGCGGCAATAAAAAGCAGTCTCTTCACGGAAAATCCCCTTCGTAGTCCTAATAGCTCAAGGCTAAACGAGCTCAGCGCGCGCAACAATGTGAATTTGCGAAACCCTTCGACGAAGTTCGTAATCGCTTCGACCCGCGGCGACTTGTGGCCTTACGCAAACAGGCGTATCTATGTGCAGGGAGACGGAGAAATGAAACGCATCTTTTTAGTGGCCTTGCTCTTCTCGCTGGCTGGCGGGCCAATTGCCGCACAGGATAGTAGCGTTGCCATATCCGAAGACATTCCCGCTATCGTTGAGCAGTTCGGCATCGACCGAAGCGACCGCATGACAGTTCAGGTCCAGGTCAACGGTAGCGAGGCGGTTCCCTTCATTGTCGATACCGGAGCCGAACGCACTGTGATCGCCAACGACCTTGCCCGCAAGCTTTCGCTTGAGTCAGGGCCGACGCTGACGCTGGCAACGATTTCGGGGAAATTTCAGGTCAACAGTTTCTTCATCGAAAAATTGACGACGGCATCCGTAAATCTTGAGGGTTTGGAGGCACCGGGTCTCGAGCGCGCCAACCTTGGTGCTTATGGCCTGCTTGGGATCGACAGCCTTGAAGACAGCCTCGTCCTGCTCGATTTTGCGCACCAGAAAATGGATGTGCTGCCGTCGAAAAAGACGCGCGGCAAGACCAAACTCGAGAATGGAATGATCGTCGTCAACGCCAAGAAAAAAGAGGGGCGCATGATCATTTCGACTGCAAAGATCGATGGCATCAAGATCGATATCATCCTCGATACCGGCGCGCAAAGCAGCATGGCGAATTACGCGCTGCGCGACAAACTGCGCCGTCGTCACCGCACTGGCGAATTTGTGCCCGTGAAGATGAGGAGCGTCACAGGCGCGATTCTCAACGGCGAATTTACGCAGTTGAGGGAGATCGAGGTCGGCGGCCTGACGATTAACGACCTGCCGGTTACCTTTGCCGACAATTATGCATTTACCGCATTGTCGATGCAGGACCGTCCGGCGATCCTTTTGGGCATGGACGCGATGAAATTGTTCGACCGTGTGCTGATCGATTTCGGCAACCGTCGCGTGGGTTTCGACCTGCCGAAAGGCGTCGAGCGGAAATCGGCCACGCAGATGGCTTCAGCCGATTGAAGGCTTGCGCCAGCGCACACGGGCAAGCATAGGCGCGGCCATGTCGCACACATTTGAATTTGGCGGTCAGGTCTTTGAACTGGCGGGCGCAGCCGCGCTCTACTGGCCAGCCGAAAGTACTTTGCTCGTTTCCGACCTGCACCTCGAAAAGGCCAGTGCTTTCGCGTGCACAGGCCAGATGCTGCCCCCTTATGACAGTCTTTCGACCCTGCACGACGTTACCGCACTGGTTGCGCAGTTCCGCCCCCAACGCATTGTCTCACTTGGCGACAACTTTCACGACGACGCAGGCGAAGCGCGCCTGCCTTCCGATGCGGCCAACCTGCTGAAGCAACTGGTCGCTGAAACCGAATGGATATGGATCACCGGCAACCACGACCGTAATCTCGAGGCGTGTTGGGGTGGGCGCTCGGTCGACGAACTTGTGACGTCCGGCGTTATATTGCGGCACGAAGCTGTGCGGGGCGAGAACGAGCCAGAAATATCAGGCCATTTCCATCCCAAATACCGGCAGGTGTTGCGCGGGCGGATGGTGTCGCGGCGCTGCTTCGTCAAAGCTCCGCGCAAGCTGATCATGCCTGCTTTCGGTGCATTCACCGGCGGGCTCGATGCGCACGACGTCGCAATCAGCCGGGCCTGCGACTTGGCCGAATCCGAAGCTGCGGAAGCCTTGGTGCCTACACGTTCAGGCTTCGTCCGCTTCCGGCTCGACTGCGCGGGCGCGTTCGCCAAATAAGGCGGTGCCAACGCGGATATGCGTCGCACCGAGCATGATCGCGGTGGCGAAATCGTCCGACATGCCCATGCTTAAACCAGCCAAGCCATGCCTCGCGGCGAGTTGGGCGAGTAGCGCGAAGAAAGGCGCCGGTTCGATATCGGCAGGTGGCAGGCACATCAGGCCGGCTATTTCGATTTGCTCGACCTTGGCGGCAGCGAGCAGGTCAGTAATGTCGGCGACCGGGCACCCTCCTTTTTGCGGTTCATCGCCGATGTTGACCTGAATGAAACAGGGCACTTTCCTGTTCGCCGCGCGCATTGCTTTGCCCAATGCCGCCGCCAGCGAGCGACGGTCGAGCGAATGGATATAGTCGAACAACGCCACAGCTTCATCGGCCTTGTTCGATTGCAATTGCCCGATGAGATGGAGTTGCGTGTCGGGATACGCCGCACGCAAAGCAGGCCATTTCGCTGCAGCCTCTTGCACCCGGTTTTCGCCGAAAACCCGATGCCCCGCCACAAGCAACGGTTCGATTTCGGCAGCGCTGCGCGTTTTGGATACTGCGATCAGCTCAATGTCCGATGCTTCGCGCCGCGCGATTTTGGCAGCAACCGCAATTTGGGCGGTGATTTCCTGCAGCCGGTTGGGGGCGCTGTCTTGTGTCGCTTCCGTCATGCAGCGAGGCTATAGGCGGGTCGATGGAACGTCGCCAGCCCCGGAATAGCACAAAAGTCGATTGGCCGACGATCTGGCTGATGACCGATCCGCGTTACGGGGATGACTTGCTTCCCGCCATCCGTAGGCTGCCATTTGGCTCGGGCGTAATTTTCCGACATTATCAAATGGGGCATATCGATCGGCGGAAGCTTTTCCGACGCGTACGCCATATCTGCCGCCAGCGGGGACATATGCTGGTGTTGGCGGGGCCGGAAGCGGATGCCGTGCGCTGGCGGGCTGATGGCCTCCATACCCGAACGGGAATTTGCAGATCGTCATTGCCGCGCACTGCCGCCGTACATAATCGTGCCGAGCTACGCGAAGCGCTACGAAAACACGCGGACATGCTTTTTGTGTCGCCGCTGTTTCTGACGGCTTCGCATCCCGGCGCAAGATCGCTCGGGCGTCTGGCATTCAACGCTATGGCAAAGCAAAGCGGGGCAGCGCTGGTAATTGCCCTTGGCGGAATAACGCGCCAACACGGAAACACATTAAACCCGCGCCTCATCCATGGTTGGGCGGCCATCGATGCTTTCAGAAAAAATCTGGATTAGAATCGGATTTTGGTACCGACATAAACCGCTTCGCTGTCCTTGCGGTTGTCGGCGGTCGGCAGCACTCGGTCGTTTTCGCTGGCATAACGTACGCCCGCGGTTACGTCGATCTTGCGGCTAATCGAGAAGCTGCCGCCGACGTCCAGCTTGTAATCGCCTGCTGCGGCGCTGCCTCTTGCGGGCGGCGCAACTTCGCGATTCTGATCAAGTTTGATATTGGTGCTGAACTTGCTCGGCTTTTTGGCGGCTTCGTCGAGACGGAAACTACCCTTGCCTAGTTCTGTAAGCGGAACTTTCGCTGCCAGTTTCGGCACGGACGGCAAGGCAAAGCCCTGCCAGCCCTTCGATGCAGTCAAGCGATAGTCGACGGTAGTTAAGCGAAGGCCAGTCCCTGCGCCTGACTCTGCAGCGGCGATTGCGCTGCGCACCGAAACTGCGCCAGCGGTCAGCCGCGAATTGGCGCGCGCGGCAACGATAATCGTGCGGTTTCGATTTGCATCAACGCCTGCAAGCGTGAAGGGAAACCGACCATCCGCCGAACCCGATGTCGCCGCAAATTTGACGGCAAGCTTGCTGTCCACACCCGATGGCGTGAAAGTGTTGAGCCAGTCTTTCGAAGCATTGCCCGCCTGCTGCAATGACTTTGCGGCGAATGCCGGAACTGCAAGCGGCGACAGGACAAGCGAACCCGCTGCCAGCAAAAGGCTGGCAAAAGCGGCGTTTTTCCGCCGGAAAGGCTTATTCGCAGACATAGTCCGTCAAAACGACTCCCTGTTCGTAATCGACATACGCCCGAATCTTACGATTCAAAAGGCCCGTAACCAAAGATTCTTTCAATCAACGCGATTTTTCCCAATATGTTGCATGATATCCACAACCCTGACGTGGCACATGTGATAGATAAGGTGAATTAGCGCCGGTTCAGCAGCCAGAAAGCTTGCCCAAGCCAGCAAGCCGATATAGAGGTTCCCGATATTTTCTTCGTTCAAGGACAATTTATGCGCATCACTCGTCTGGCCGTCATTCTCGCTTCCGGCACGCTGCTGCTTTCAGGCTGCGGCGGCAAGGAGCGGCCGAAGGCTGATCTGGCTGCGAGTCAGGTCACAACGATTGGTGTGAACAGCTATTTGTGGCGTGCCAGCCTTGATGCCCTGTCCTTTATGCCGTTGTTGCAAACCGACTCGCAAGGCGGTGTGATTGTGACCGACTGGTATGTGAACCCGCAAAGCCCCGGCGAACGCGTGAAGCTGACCATATCTATCCTCGACCAAGACTTGCGCGCCGATGCACTGCGTGTTGCCGGCAGCCGCGAAATTTCACAGAACGGCCAGTGGGTTGCCGCGCCATTGCGTGCCGCCACCGTGCAGAAGCTTGAAGCGGTCATCCTTACCAAGGCACGCGATCTTCGCCGGTCGGCCATCACCGGGTAAACTCTCATGTCCAATGTAGAGCGTTTCAACCCGCACGTCGCCGACGCGCGGTGGCAGAAGACTTGGGAAGAGCAAGCGAGTTTCGTCGCCGATGACGCGTCGGAAAAGCCGCGCGCTTATGTGCTCGAGATGTTTCCCTATCCGTCGGGCCGCATCCATATCGGCCATGTCCGCAATTACACGATGGGCGATGTGCTGGCGCGCTACAAAAAGATGACCGGCCACGAAGTGCTGCATCCGATGGGCTGGGATGCGTTCGGCATGCCCGCCGAGAACGCGGCGATGGAAAAGGGCGTACACCCCGGCGGTTGGACCCGCGACAATATCGCAAACATGAAGGCGCAGTTGAAACGGCTTGGCTTTGCCTTCGACTGGACGCGCGAACTCGCGACTTGCGAGCCAGATTATTACGGGCATGAGCAAGCGCTGTTCCTGAAACTGTACGCTGCGGGCCTCGTGTACCGCAAGGAATCGGCAGTAAACTGGGATCCGGTCGACATGACCGTGCTGGCAAACGAGCAGGTCATCGACGGCAAGGGCTGGCGCTCGGGCGCGCCGGTCGAGCGGCGCAAGCTGAGCCAGTGGTTTTTGAAGATTACCGATTTTGCCGACGAGTTGTTGGAAGGCCTTGGATCGCTCGACCAATGGCCCGACAAGGTGCGGCTGATGCAGGAAAATTGGATCGGCCGGTCGCAGGGCCTGAAATGCCGGTTCAAATATCCCAGTAGCAGCGACGGCATCGATGTCTTCACCACGCGCCCCGACACCATGTTCGGTGCGAGCTTTGTCGCGATTGCCGCCGACCATCCGGTCGCACAGAAACTAGCCGCCAACGCGCCCGAGTTGCAGGCGTTCATCGAGGAATGCCGTAAAGGCGGCACGACCGCAGCCGATATCGAGACGGCCGAGAAAAAGGGCTTCAATATTGGGCTAACCGTCGAGCATCCGCTCGATCCAAGTTGGCATTTACCGGTATACGTCGCCAATTTCGTGCTGATGGATTATGGCACCGGCGCGGTATTCGGCTGCCCGGCGCACGATCAGCGCGACCTCGATTTCGCGCGCAAATATGATCTGCCCGTAACACGCGTTGTCGCCGACGGCGATGAGGCCGACAGCCATTTCAAAGGCGATATCGCTTTTACTGGCCCCGGTAAAATCGTGAATTCGCATTGGATGGATGGCATGACCATCGATCAGGCCAAGGCCGACGTCATCGCCAAGGCCGAAGCCGAAGGTTGGGGCGAAGGCCAGACCCAATATCGGCTGCGCGACTGGGGTGTTAGCCGCCAGCGTTACTGGGGCACGCCGATCCCGATTATCCATTGCGAAACCTGCGGTGCGGTGCCGGTACCCGAAGCGCAATTGCCAGTGGTGCTGCCCGAAGATGTGACATTCGACATCCCCGGCAACCCGCTCGACAGGCATCCGACATGGAGCAAGGTGGATTGTCCGAAGTGCGGCAAGGCAGCGCGGCGCGAAACCGACACGCTCGACACCTTTGTGGACTCAAGCTGGTACTTTATCCGCTTCGCCAGCCAACCGCATGGCAAGCCCTTCGACCGCGAGATTGCCGAAAAATGGTTGCCGGTCGATCAATACATCGGCGGCGTCGAGCACGCGATTCTGCATTTGCTTTATGCCCGTTTCTGGACCCGCGCGCTCAGCCATATCGGCATGATTGATGTGAAGGAGCCGTTCGCCAGTCTGTTTACCCAAGGGATGGTGACCCATCAAACATATCAGGACGCTGGCGGCAACTGGCTCACGCCCGAGCAAGTGAAGCGTGAAGGCGACATCTGGACGATCATCGATAGCGGTGAACCCGCAATCGCAGGCCGCATCGAAAAGATGTCCAAGTCGAAGAAAAATGTCGTCGATCCAGATGACATTGTCGACCAATATGGCGCTGACGCGGTGCGTTGGTTCATGCTGTCCGACAGTCCGCCCGAACGCGACCTTGAATGGTCGGAAGCTGGCATCGAAGGCTGCTGGCGTTTCGTTCAGCGCCTGTGGCGTTTGACCGGTCAAGTCAGCGGCGCGGACGGTGGCGACAAAGCATTGGACCGCAAAACGCATCAGGCCATTGCCGGCATCGGCGCGGATATCGAAGCACTATCGTTTAACAAGGCGGTCGCCAAAATCTATGACCTCGCCAATGCCATCGAAAAAGCCGCGCCCTCTGCATCAAGAGACGCCGCCATCCGGGCGATACTTTTGCTTTCATCACCGATGGTGCCACATCTGGCCGAAGAGGCATGGGCCAAATTGGGTGAAGGCCTGATCGCCGACTCGCCTTGGCCTGCTGTCGATCAGGCTTTGCTGGTCGACGACGAGGTAACCATTGCGGTGCAGGTCAAGGGCAAGCTGCGCGATACGCTGACCGTAGCCAAGGGCCTGCCGCAAGATGAGATGGAGGCGCTTGCGCTTGCCAGCCACAAGGTTCAATCTGCCATTGACGGCGCGGTGATCCGCAAGGTCATTGTGGTTCCTGACAGGCTGGTCAATATCGTCCTATGAAACGTCTCTTAACTTCTTCCCTGTTCTTGATCGCACTTTCCGGCTGCGGACTTCAGCCGCTTTACAGCGGCGGGTCAAAAGGCACGGTGGCGACGACTTTAGGTTCGGTTTCAGTCGAACCCATTCAGGGAAAAAATGGCTGGCTGATGCGGAATGCCTTAAACGACCGTTTGGGAGCCAATGAAGGCACAACGCGGTACCGGCTAACCGTTGCATTAGACGACCAGATCGAAGGCTTCGGTGTGCGCGCCGATGATACCATTACGCGCGAACGGCGAACGTTGCGGGCGCGGTATCAACTGATTGATACCTCTACCGGGGCTACAGTGATCGATGCAACCGCTGGGTCCGACGCCGGTATCGATGTGGTAAGCTCCGAATATGCGACCATAGCCGGCGAAAACAGCGCGCTCGAAAACCTGACGCAACGCGTTGCCGACCAGATTGTGACCCGGCTCTCGCTCTACGCGCGCGGCGCCAATAACGGCGAATGAGCACCCCGAAGGAACGCGCCTTCATTAGCGCAATTACCACGCGGCCCGATGTCCGGCTGTTCTTCATTTTCGGGCAGGATGAATCGGCCATCGCCGACATAGCCGGGCAAATGGCGTCGCAACTGGGCGGTGCCGAGCGCATCGATATCGATAGCGACCGGATCCGCAGCGACCCGGCGTTGCTGGCCGACGAAGCCTCGGCGCTCTCTCTATTTGGCGACAAACGCTATGTGCGGCTGAATTTCCGCCGGGACGAGGGGTTGGCTGCAGTCGAGAATCTGCTCGAACTGGAAAACAGGACCAATCCGGTTATCGCGATGGCGGGCAACCTTCCCAAAACCAGCAAGTTGCGCAAGTTGGCCGAGGGCCACGCCCGCGCCATGGCGCATATCTGTTATCTGCCCGAAGAAGGCACCGCTGCCGCCTCGGTCATGGCGCATGCGGCAACGCTTGGCCTCAAACTCGACCGCAGCCTTGGCGCACGTATTGCCCGTTATACCGGACAGGACCGCAAGCTGGCGCAGGCTGAACTGGAGAAACTGGCGCTCTATTATGACGCTTCGCCCGAACGCCCGATGGCGGTCGAAGTTGCCGCATTCGAAGCCTTGTCCGCCGAAACCGGCGAAGAGAATGTCAGCGGGCTGGTTAATCAGGTGATGGGCGGCGAGTTACGCGGCACGGGCCGTGAACTGGCGGTGGCGCGCGACATGGGTGTGGACTCGATCCGCATAGTGCGTGCGTTGCAGCGCCGGGTGGCCTTACTCTCCTCGCTCCGCGCAAAGGTCGACAATGGCGCCAACGCAGCCGCCGTGGTTAAGGCAACACGTTCGATTTTCTGGAAAGAGGCCGATGATTTTATCAAACAGCTAGGGCGATGGCCATCGGCTCGGCTGGCCGGGTTAAACGGCCATTTGCTCGAGGTCGAGGCAAAGCTGATGGCGGTCAAGGATGGACTTGGCAGCGTGATACTGGAAGAAGAGCTGATCCGCATAGCTCGTGCTGCGGCACGGCGAAGTTAGCTACTCATATTGCGCGGTAATCGGAATTCGCGCCCGGAAGGTACCCGATACATTGCCGCGTACCAACAGTTTCCCGCCAAACGAGAATTCGAGCCGTCCGCTCTGATCAAGTCTGGGGTTGCCGGTGAGCGTTGTGCGCAGCCCGGTAATTTCAACTACACCGCCGGTTGCCGACGTCATTCGGGCGGATGTCGGCATCTCGATCCGCACCGCCCTACCGGGTTCGCCGCGGACTATGGCGGTCCCTGCAAGTGCCGAGCCGCCAAGGTCTATCATACCGCCATCGACACGGCGGTTGCCGCTTTGCGGATCGAGATCGATGGCACCGCCGCCAGCTCCCGACAAGGCAGCGCGGCTGAAGTCGAGTTTAGTAGAAATTTCAAGCGTCACCGGGATTTCCCGCGCAACTTCGGCTGGCGCCATAGCATCGTCTGGCTTGCACAAACGGCATGAATCGTCGCCCGCAGCGACAAGCAACGGCAAAAGCCCCAACGCCGCAAAGGCGCGCAGCATATGACCTGGTCCTGTCATAGCCTGCCGGAAATAGGACATCATGGTAAATGACTGGTTAAACCGGTAACCTTGAAGCCCGCCAATGCGAACCCCACATCGCTTTCACGAAAGGTATCCCTTATGCCCAAAATCGAAAAAACCGACGCTGAGTGGCGCGCGCAATTGGACCCGGTGCAATATCATGTGTTGCGCGAAGCCGGAACCGAACGTGCCTTTGCCGGCGGCCTGACCCACGAGAAGCGCGATGGCAGCTTTCACTGCGCCGGATGCGGCACCTTATTGTTTAAATCGGACACCAAATATGACAGCGGCTCGGGCTGGCCGAGCTTCACCTCACCCGCCGATCTTGACACCGTTATCGAGCATCGTGATGTCTCGCACGGCATGGTCCGGGTGGAAGTACGCTGTGCCGCGTGCGACGGGCATTTGGGCCATGTCTTTCCCGATGGCCCGGGGACCGAAGGCATGCGCTATTGCATCAACAGCGCCGCGCTCGAATTCGACCCCGAATAAGAAGCTTGTCGGCGACTCCGCGAGGCATTAACACCGCCCCAAATGGCACGTAGCACTACAGCATCGAGCGAACGCGGACCGTTCCTGACCTGGACCATCCGCCTCCTGAAAATCGGCACCATCGCGGCGCTTTTGGGCCTGATGGTGATTGGCATTTTCGTCGCCATCGCCCGTGGAGAAATAGACAGTTTCGAGGACCTCAAAGCCTCACCCAACGGCCAGATGATCCGCGTGCGCGCCGCCGACGGCACCGTCATCCAGACACTGGGGCCCAGTTTTGGACGCTGGCTGACAGTCAACGAACTGCCTTCGGAGATGAAGGATGCGATGGTCGCGGTCGAGGACCGGCGTTATTATATGCACCCCGGCGTCGATCCGATCGGCATCACTCGGTCGTTCTACGTGCGCGCGGTCGAGGGCCGGTGGACCCAGGGCGGTTCGACAATCACGCAGCAGTTGGCGCGCAACGTATATCTTAACAACAACAAGGAATTCGGCCGCAAGATGCGCGAGATTATCCTTGCTCTGGCCATGGAAACCAAATTCTCCAAGAACCAGATTCTCGAACTTTATCTCAACAAGGTTTATTTCGGCGGCGGCGCCTATGGTGTCGATGCCGCAAGCCGCAAATTTTTCGATCATGGTGCCGAAGAGCTATCACTGGCCGAAGCAGCGATTATCGCCGGGCTGGTCAAGGCCCCTTCGCGTTACTCCCCGACCGCCGATGCCAAGGCCGCGCTGGGGCGCGCGGGCGTGGTGGTCGAGGTTATGCAAGACGCAGGCATGATTACCGCTGCCGAAGCCGCTTCGGTCAAGCCGTCGCTCGTCAAGATGGCATCCGAGCCGCCACAGGATAGCGTGCGGTATTTTACCGACTGGGCCCTGCCGCAACTCGACGGGCTGATTGACGAGACTGAAAAGCCGATAGACGTTTGGACGACGCTTGATCTCAAGATGCAGCGTGCCGCGACCGCAGCGATTATCGCCAATGTTCCCAAAGGTTCGCAAGGTGCGCTGGTCGCTATCGACCGCGATGGCGCAGTCAAGGCGATGGTCGGCGGCACCGATTATGTCACAAGTAATTACAACCGTGCGGTCACTGCAGTGCGCCAGCCCGGCTCGGCGTGGAAGCTGTTCGTCTACCTGACCGCGCTCGAATCTGGGTATCGGCCTGAGGACAAGGTTGAGGATAAGCCTGTGGATATTGAAGGCTGGCAACCAAAAAACAGCGGCGGCAATTATGCAGGCGAAATTACTTTGCGTACTGCCTTTGCTTATTCGAAAAACACCGTTGCTGCGCAAATCGGGCAGGAGGTTGGCACCAGCAGCATCGCCAATATGGCGCGCCGTTTTGGCATCACGACGCCCATCAATACGCAGCCGTCGATGGTGCTCGGAACGTCCGACGTTCGGGTAATCGACATGACCCGCGCCTTTGCCGCGGTTCAGGCGAAAGGGCGCAGCATCACTCCCTTCGGTATTTCGAAAGTAACTACGATCGATGGCGAAGTCATCTATTCCGCCAAACCGCAAAAATCGATCCAGCTTGTCGAGGAATATGTCGCGGGTGGCATGACCGACCTGATGCAGACGGCAGTTGCCACCGGCACCGGCCGCGCCGCCAATATCGGCCGTCCAGTTGCGGGCAAGACCGGCACGACCAGCAGCAATAAGGATGGCTGGTTTCTTGGCTTCTCAAGCGGACTGACCGCCGGAGTTTGGATGGGCCGCGACAATGCACGTGCGGTCGGCGGGCTTGAGGGCGGGCGGGCGCCTGCGCAGGCCTGGGCCGCGTTCATGCGCGTTGCCGTGGCTGGCCGCCCGGTCGAACCGTTCGCCACCGACGTGACCTTCCCCGAGCGACTGGAAGAGGAAGACCCGTTGCTTGAAGGCGAGGAAATACTGGTCGACGAAAATGGCAATCCCATCGAGATGCAGCCCGGCACCGGCGAAAATGCCTTGCCGCCGGGCCAGGAGCCTGAAATGCTGAACGAAGAATTTATCGACAAGGCACTCGGCCGGAGGCCCGCCGATCCGGAGCCCGAACAACCAGATCCGCTTGAGCAATAGCTAAACTATCATTTCCTCGAGCATCCTGCGCGACACTATCCTAAGGCCCTCCTCGTGTCGCTCGACAATACCGCGCCGGACCAACTGCGCCAGCGCGCGTGATGCGGTTTCGCGTGTTGTGTTGACGCCGATGGCAAGCGCCGACAGCACCGGTAACGGCCTTATCCAGCCATCATCGTCGGCCCTTATTAGCAATGCCTGATAGCATCGGCCCGTCGCGCTCAGGCCGATACGCGCCGCCATCCGGTCGAGTACCATATCGAGTTGCCGCGCCATAAGCAGCGCGACCCCCTGTGCGATTGCGGCGTGCTCGTTTGCCAGCGCGGAAAGTGCGCGTGTTTCGATCATCAGCACGGAAAGCCCGCCGACCGCACTGATATCGGCCCGGTGCGTGACCGGCTCGGGATAGGCACCGAACAACTCACCGGGACCATAGCCCGCAAGCCTCGAATGCTGCCCATCCACACTGTAGAGATCGGCCGAAGCGATGCCATCGATTACCAGGTAAAGATGCTCGCTTGCATCGCCGCGCACCGCGATCGGCGCGCGATGTCCGAATGAACGGAAGTGGGTCGCTGCATGGATAAGCGCCGCTTCGGCATCGGAACAGCGGAAGCAGGCGGCAATCAGCGCCAAATGTTCCGCCTGTCTCACATCTAGTCCCTGCCTGTTTACGCGTTGAAATATCTATCTATCAGCGCGCGTGTCGGCAAGCGGCTATAATCTGTGCCCGGTGCGGTCGCGCTTCGTCGCTAGATAATGGGCATTATGCGGGTTGGCAGCGATCTGTAGCGGCAGCCGTTCGACAACCTTTATTCCCTCGGCCTCGATCCCGGCGACCTTTTCGGGGTTGTTGGTGAGCAGCCTAATATGGCTTACGCCTATGAGTTCGAGCATCCGCGCCGCCACCGAAAAGTCGCGCGCGTCGATGGCAAAGCCAAGCCTTATATTGGCATCGACGGTGTCGAAACCCTGATCTTGCAGCGCATAAGCACGCAGCTTGTTGATAAGCCCGATGCCGCGCCCTTCCTGGCGTAAATAGAGCAATATACCCCATTGCGCGCTGGAAATCTGCGCCAACGCCTCGTGCAACTGCGGTCCGCAATCGCATTTCATGCTACCAAGCACGTCGCCCGTCAGGCACTCGCTGTGCAGCCGTACGACCGGCGGCGAAGCATCGCGCCTGCCGATGACGAGCGCAACATGGTCGGTCGAGTCGGCATCCGAACGGAACGCGATAATTTCGGCATCAGCATTCACGGCAACGGGCAAACGCGCCCGGGCGGCGATCTGCAGCGCGGCGCTATCATTGAATGCAGCGACGTCCTCTGCTGATACTGAATCGGTGCCACTGGGTGAACCCGCACTCACCAGAAAAGCCGGGAGCAGGCCTGCAAGGCGCGCCAACTCGATGGCGGCAGAAGCTGCCGGTGCATCGGGCAACGGTTCCGCCGCAAACGGTCCCTTCATCGGATACCGCAAGTCGAGCGTAGGGTCGGCGATCGCCAACGCCAGCGAAATGTCGAGGTCGGAGGGCGCTTTTATCAGCACTGGCTGCGCCACATCGGCGGCTGCACGCTGGTTGGCGAGCTTGAGGGTTGCCGCCCGGCTTGGCGCCAGTAGCAGGCCGGTTACCCCGACAGTATCTGTGGCGGTTTCTACAGCGGTGAGATGCAAGCTGGCGGACATACCGTCTACCCGGATCGGCCAACCACGCCGCAAAGCGTCGATGGCCCGCGCCGCCCGCCGGGCATCTCCGGCAAATGGGCCGGTGGCTGGCACCGGTTCGCTCAAAAAGCGAATTCCGTGACGATGGGAGCATGGTCCGACGGCTTGCCCCAGCTTCGGCAGGCCTTGTGCACCATATGCGATTTGGCCTTGTCCTTAAGCTCGGGCGTTACCCACATATGGTCGAGCCGCCGACCACGGTCCGACGTCTCCCAATCCTGCGCGCGATAGCTCCACCATGTATAAAGCTTCTGCGACGGATCGACAAACTCGCGTGCGATATCGGTCCAGTTACCCGCCGCCTTAAGTTCGGCCAGCAAATCAAGTTCAACCTTCGTATGGCTGACGACATTGACGAGCTGCTTATGGCTCCAGACGTCATGCTCGAGCGGTGCAACGTTGAAATCACCCGTCAGGATGGTCGGGCAATCGACCGTCTTCGACCATTCGGTCATGCGGCCGAGGAAAGCCAGCTTTTGCCCGAATTTGGGGTTGTTTTCCAAATCCGGAACTTCACCACCCGCCGGAATATAGACGTTGTCCAGCCGGACGCCTTTGGTCGATTCGGTTCCGATCTCCGCGCTGATATGCCGCGCCTCACCATTCGCCTGCCAGTCTTCGACCCGGCGATTGAGCAAAGGAACCTTGCTGACGATGGCAACACCATGATGCATCGGCTGGCCGTTGATCATCATGTGGCGATAGCCGAATTGGCGGAACAGCCCTTCGGGAAAAAGGCCATCAATGACCTTGGTTTCCTGCAGGCATAATATGTCCGGCGCGATTTCCTTGCAGAAACGCTCGACGATGTCGAGGCGGGCGCGAACCGAGTTGATATTCCAGGAAGCGATACTAATAGTTTGCGGCATAGGCAAATGGCCGTAGAGGCCAGCGGCGTGGCGGGCAAGCTACGGATTCATGAATTTATCGGTAGGATAAAGCAAAGCCCTCATCCCGGGGGCATTTGGGATGAGGGCTAAGCTTGCGTTCGTCACGCGGATATCAGTGGCCAGCTTTATCGTCGTGGGCAACAGGGGGAAAACCACACGAACTACCAACCGCTGATGAGGAATTTATACAGCAGCTTTCCTGTCACGCAGATGAACAACGCCATTCAGGTAGGCAGTTGGTCGGCGCTCAGCATCGGTTCATCGCCCTATAACAAATGATATCAGGATTTGCGGCGAACGGGGCGCGGGTCTTTCCAGGTAAACGCCGAATTAGGGACATTTCCGTTGTATTTTACATTCCCGAGTCGGATGCTGGTACGGTTGTTTTTCGAATCGAGCGCAACCCAGCCGTTGAGGGTTAGGCCACCGGGCGCCCCCGGTGCGCGCAGGAAGACCATGGTGATGACCCCAAACTCGGGGCGCTTGGGATCGCGCACTTCGACGCTGATGACTTCATCGGTCGAAGTAGGCACAAGCTTACCGTAGCGACGCAGATCCTGACCAGGATCGAGCAACGCGGCAAGCGGGCTGTTGCGAATCGGCCAGCGTTGGACTTGCTTAACCTCATAATCGATCATCGTGAGCGCCTTGCCATCGCCCACGATAAGTAGCGGCACGCCCTTTTGGTATTCGAAACGAACCTGGCCTGGCCGCTTGAGCAGCAGCTTGCCCGAGAGGGTGCCGCCGCGCCGGTCGGTCTGGGTGAAGCTGGAGGTCATCGTACCGACTGCCTGCATGTGCGCGACGACTTTGTCCATCTTGTCGGTACCGGTCTGCGCCGAACCCGGCATGGTCAGCACCAGCGCGGCAGGGGCAAACATCAGAACATATTTTCCAAAAGTCATTGTTATTTTCCTTGGGAGAGTTGCGGTTCGGGTAGCCAAAAGGCCTTGAACCGCAACTTAACCGTCAAACCGGATCGCCGTTCCGGTCGCGCAGCACTTCGCGGCGGCCAATATGGTTAGGCGCAGAGACGAAACCGTCCTCTTCCATTCGGTCGATTAGCCGCGCGGCGCTGTTATAGCCGATGCGCAATTGCCGCTGGATCCAACTGGTCGACGCCTTCTGGCTTTCAAAAACGATCTGGCAAGCTTTGCGATATTGCGAATCTTCCTCGCTGTCATCGCCACCCATGCCGCCAAAATCGAATCCTCCATCCTCGGGCTCTTCGGTCACCGCCTGTATATATTCTGGTTTTCCCTGCCCGCGCCAATGATCGGCGACGCGTCGGACTTCATCGTCGGAAACGAATGGGCCATGGATTCGGGTCAGACCGCGTCCGCCCGACATATAGAGCATGTCGCCCTTGCCGAGCAGCTGCTCTGCACCCTGTTCACCGATGATTGTGCGGCTGTCGATTTTCGAAGTGACATGGAAGGAAATCCGTGTCGGCAGGTTCGCCTTGATCACGCCGGTGATGACGTCGACCGAGGGTCGCTGTGTCGCCATGATGAGGTGGATGCCGGCTGCCCGGGCCTTTTGCGCCAGCCGCTGGATCAGAAACTCGACTTCCTTGCCTGCAGTCATCATCAGGTCGGCAAGCTCGTCGACGATCACCACGATTTGCGGCATCGGTTCGTAAGCGAGACTTTCTTCTTCATATTGCGGCTGGCCGGTCATGGGATCGTAGCCGATCTGCACCTTACGCCCCAATGGCGTTCCCTTGGCTTTGGCGGCGCGGATCTTTTCGTTGAAATTGGCAAGGTTGCGCACCCCCAGCGACGACATCATCCGGTAGCGTTCTTCCATCTGTTCGACCGCCCATTTGAGCGCGCGGATTGCCTTGGCAGGCTCGGTGACCACCGGCGAGAGCAGATGCGGTATATCGTCATAGCTGCTAAGCTCGAGCATCTTGGGATCGATCATGATCATCCGGCACTGGTCAGGCGTCAGCCGATAAAGCAGTGAGAGGATCATGCAGTTCAGGCCAACCGACTTACCCGAACCGGTGGTACCAGCCACGAGCAGATGCGGCATCGGCGCGAGGTCGGCAATGACCGGATCGCCAGAGATATTCTTTCCAAGGATGATCGGCAGGGCGCCCTTCTGACCGGCAAAAGCACCCGATCCGACCATTTCCTGAAACACCACCGCTTCGCGATTGGCATTCGGTAGCTCGATGCCCATAACGGTGCGTCCGGGAATGACCGACACGCGCGCCGAGAGCGCGGACATATTCCGCGCAATATCTTCGGCCAACTGCACGACGCGGCTGGATTTGATACCCGCCGCCGGTTCGAGTTCGTACATCGTTACCACGGGACCGGGGCGGACGGCTACGATCTGGCCCTTCACATGAAAATCGTCGAGTACCGATTCCAACAGCCTCGCATTGGCCTCCAACGCTGCTTTGTCGAGCTTTGGTACCGATACCGATGGCGGCGGATCGAGCAGGTCTAGCGACGGCAAAGTATAACTGCCGAAGAAGTCGCCCTGCCTTGCACCGGTTGAAAAGGCCGCCTTTTTGGGAGCCGAGTTACGGTCGTCAATGACTGGTGGCCTGCGGTTCTCGGGTTCAATAACTTTCCGGGGCGGTGGTGGGGATGCCAGCGGCACGACGTAATTTTCGTTTTCTTGCGCGTCGGTCACACCTCTGATGGGGAATCGCGGCATCGGGATGGCAGGAATTCGAAATAATGGCCGCTCGAGCTGGAGCGAGCGCACCACCAATGCAATGCCGCCGAACAAAGCGCCCGATATAAGCAGCACACGCACCAAGGTGCCAAGCCCGCCTTCGATCTGTCCGACCAACGGCGTTACACCACCGTCGGCAAGAAGCGCGATTGTTCCACCCCAACCGGCGGGCAGGCCGATATCGCTGCCATGCTGCCAATAAGCCATGCCAAAACCCATCAGCAGCATACCGCCGAGACACAATCCCAATTGCCGCTTCCATTGCGGTTGCGGTACGTTGCGCCATAAACGGCGAGCAAAAATCAGCATCAACGGAAGCAGGAAAATCGCGGGTAGCCCGAACAAAAACAATGCTGCATCGCCCAGATAGGCACCGCTCTGGCCCATCCAGTTATGCTGGACACCCGAAGCTGCGCTGTTGAAAGCGGCATCCGCGGGCGAGTAACTGAGCACGGAAAGACCATAAAACAAGGCAAAAGCGGCAAGCGCGCCAGCCCCGATCAACGCTCCGCTGCGAATCAGCGAAGCGCGCATCATCTGCCGCCAATTCGCCATTTTGGTTTTTGCGGTAATTTTCGAAACGCGCGACGCCATATTCAAAGTGCCATAGTTAGTTAATACGCCCTTTTCGCCTCCGGTGGACTCGCCGTCAAGCATTACGGGGGAAATCCCCCTTTGAATGGACGTCCCAACTCGGCCATAAGGGCTCCATGACCAGCAAAGCAGACGTAATCATCATCGGCGGCGGCCTGATTGGCCTGACCCAGGCATTGGCCTTGGCCGCACACGACATCACCAGCCACGTGATCGACCGGGCCGATCCGGAAGCTATGCTGGCCGCCGGTTTTGACGGGCGAACCTCGGCGATTTCCAGTTCCAGCATGAAGATGCTGGCGGCGCTTGGCCTTGGCGATGCGCTCGCGGGCAAAGGCTGCCCGATAGAGCAGATATGGGTTTCGGACGGACTGAAACCCGGTGCGCTCGATTTCGTGCCGGGCTCGGATGATGGATATCTCGGGCAAATGTTCGAAAACCGCTTCCTGCGCCGGACATTATACGAGGCGGCGCAGGCCAATGATGCGATCCAATTGCACATGCCCTTGCCGATTAGCTCCAAACACCGCGATGCTTCTGGAGCAACCGTCACACTCGAAGGTGGCGAGGTGCTCACCGCCGATCTGGTGATCGTTGCCGAGGGGCGCCAGAGCCAGACGCGCGACGAAGCCGGAATCAAGATCGCTCACTGGCAATATAGGCACAGCGCAATGGTCGGTGCGATTTTTCATGAAAAACCGCATAATAATGTAGCCTATGAAATTTTCTATCCGTCCGGGCCATTCGCGGTGCTGCCCATGCTCGATAGCGACGACGGTCGCCACCGCTCGGCGATTGTATGGTCGGTCGATGAGGCGGATGCGCCGGGCTATATGAAACTATCGCCGCGTGGCTATTCGGCGGAACTGGAAAAGGCGATGGGCGGAATATTGGGCGAAGTCGAACTCGCAGCACCGCTTTCGACTTATAAGCTCGGCTTTCACCATGCTGGTGCAATTACCGCCGAACGGCTGGTGCTGATTGGCGATAGCGCGCATGGTATTCACCCGATTGCCGGACAGGGCCTCAATCTCGGCCTGCGTGATGTCGCTGCTTTAACCGAAGTGCTGGTTGAAGGAGCGCGTCTCGGTCTCGATCTTGCGGATGCACAGCTACTAGACAGATATGCCCGTTGGCGCGGTATCGATACACTGTTGGTGGCGATGTCGACCGATAGTCTGAACCGGCTGTTCTCGATCCCCGGCAATACCGCGTCTGCGGTCCGTCGCTTTGGCATGGGACTGGTGCAACGAACCGCCCCCGCCAAAGCCTTTTTCATGGCCGAGGCAAGGGGCGAGAGCGGCGATTTGCCGAAGTTGCTGAAGGGCGTTGCGGTTTAGCTAGCTGTTACGGGTACCAGTCGGATTTCAACGCGGCGGTTGGCTGCGCGTCCGGCTTCGTCAAGATTGCTCGCCTTGGGCTGGCTTTCGCCATAGCCTTTGGTCGCCAAACGCGCAGATTGGACACCACGTGAAGTAAGATAGTTCGCCACAGACGATGCGCGGCGCTCCGACAGACTCTGGTTATAGGCATCCGAACCGGTCGAATCGGTATGGCCGAGCACATCGACATAGGTTTTCTCATATTGAGTCAGCGTCGTAGCCACTTGGTCAAGCGTGTTGCGGAATCCTGCATCGATATTCGCGCTATCGACCGCAAACGTCACTTCGGAAGGCATGTCGAGCACCAGATTGTCACCATCGCGGATAACATTGACGCCGGTGCCTGCGGTCTGCTGGCGCAATTTGCGTTCCTGCTCGTCCATATAATAGCCAACGCCTGCTCCGGCGACCGCGCCAATGCCAGCGCCAACGATTTTCTCGGTCCTGTCACGCTTGCCGCCGATCAGGTCACCGAGCAGATATCCGCCCAATGCACCGCCGAGGCCGCCAATCGCTGCCTTTGAGATCGTGCGGTTGCCCGTTTCGGGGTCGGTAACGCAAGCCGACAGCGGCAGGATGGCCGCAATCAGGCCGAGCGATAGTATCTGATGCTTTTTCATGATTTCATCTCCATTTTTGAACTTGTTCAGCTTAACGGCCTATAAGATGAACGAGAGATTATTGTTCCATCGCCGTTACATCTTTTGAAGATAACCATTTTTCGTTCATTTTGTTGCCAACTGCCCCTGCTTGGCCCTAAGACATAATTCTCGCGATGGACGCCTCCCTCCCTTTTCCCTGGTTCGATGCCGCAATCATCCTAGTGCTGATTGCTGTGAACGGTGTGTTTGCCATGTCCGAGCTGGCAATCGTCTCTTCGCGTCCGGCAAAACTGAACGCAATGGCAGACGGCGGCAAACGTGGCGCCAATGCGGCACTCCGGCTGGCGCGTGACCCGGGGAAATTTCTTTCAACAGTGCAGATCGGCATTACGCTAATCGGGATCATCAATGGTGCCTATTCGGGATCGACCTTGGGCCAGCCCGTCGCTGTGGCATTAGCATATCTGGGTGTTCCGGTGGACTGGTCTGATACGCTGGGCTTCAGTGTCGTCATTAGCATAACGACCTACGCCTCTCTCGTTGTCGGTGAGTTGGTACCCAAACAATTTGCCCTAGTCGCGCCCGAGCGGATTGCGGTCATAGTCGCGGGGCCAATGGAAGTGTTGGCGCGCATTACTGCGCCCATCGTCTGGTTACTCGACAAATCGAGCGCGCTGATTTTCCGCATGCTCGGCCTGCGACGCGACAGCCGCGACGCATTGACCACCGAAGAGCTGCGGATGGTTTTCGCCGAGGCCACCCATGCGGGCATCATCGAAGAGCATGAGCATAAGGTCATCGCGGGCGTGGTTCGTCTGGCCGACAGACCGGTGCGTGAAGTGATGACACCACGCACCGATGTGGATCGTATTTCGGCCGACGCCACCGAGGACGAAGTGCGCGATGTGCTTGTCCATTCCTTGCACACACGGATTCCGGTGACCGGCGAGAATAACGACGACATCATCGGCGTGGTGCAATCACGCGATATTGTCGCTGCGCAGATTCAGAACAAGCCGCTCGATATCCGCGCACTGATGCGTCGGGCGGATATCATCCCCGACCAGCTCGATGCGATGGACGCTCTTGAAATATTACGCTCGTCCGATGTGCCCATGCTGCTGGTCCACGACGAATATGGCCATTTCGAGGGCATCGTGACGCCGAACGACCTGCTGGCGGCGATTGCCGGGGAATTTGCGTCAGACCAGGCACAAGGCAGCGCGGCGAATATCGTTACGCTCGACGACGGATCGATGCTGGTCTCGGGCGCGATGTCGGCCGATGCGATGGCCGCTGCGCTGGACATTACGCTGGACGACGACCGCGATTATGCGACCGCAGCGGGCCATGTCCTCCACATATTGCGCCATTTGCCGGAAGAGGGTGAAGCGTTTACCGACCAGGGTTGGCGCTTCGAAGTTGTCGATATGGACGGGCGCAAAATCGACAAGCTGCGCGTGCGACTTGCAGAAAAGGTAAGCAAGTCCAACGCAGTTGAGGGCTTGTGATTATGAAGATGCTTGATTAGGGCATTGCCACAACAGCGGATTAGCAGGACATAACATGGCCGATTTCTTTCTTCCCAAGAACAGCAGAGTGCAAAAGGGCAAGAGCCATGCCGCGGCCACTGGCGGTACGGTCAAGAAATTCAAGGTCTATCGTTACGATCCCGATAGTGGCGAAAACCCGCGTTATGATACGTTCGAAATCGATACGGACGAATGCGGCCCGATGGTGCTCGATGCGCTAATCAAGATGAAGGGCGAGCAGGACAGCTCGCTGACATTCCGCCGTTCGTGCCGCGAGGGGATTTGTGGGTCTTGTTCGATGAACATCGACGGCAAGAACGGCCTCGCCTGCACCACCGCCATCGAAGATTGCAAAAGCGAAGTCACCATCACTCCGCTGCCGCATATGGAAGTCATCAAGGATCTGGTTCCCGACTTCACGCATTTCTATGCGCAATATGCATCGATTAAGCCTTGGTTGCAGACCGTGACGCCAGAGCCTTCGGGCAAGGAACGGCTGCAATCG
Source organism: Sphingomonadales bacterium (assembly GCA_031400695.1). Classification (GTDB taxonomy): domain Bacteria; phylum Pseudomonadota; class Alphaproteobacteria; order Sphingomonadales; family Sphingomonadaceae; genus Sphingorhabdus_B. The sequence continues at coordinate 24,319 of JANNQI010000067.1, forward strand.
CCAGAAGACCGCGCAAAGCTCGATGGCCTTTACGAGTGCATCTTGTGCGCGTGTTGCTCAACCAGCTGCCCGTCTTACTGGTGGAACAGCGACAAGTTTCTGGGTCCGGCAATCTTGCTTCAAGCCTATCGCTGGCTGGCCGACAGCCGCGACGAGATGACCGGTGAACGACTGGATGAACTGGAAGATCCGTTCCGTCTGTATCGCTGCCACACGATCATGAACTGTGCCAACGCCTGCCCTAAGGGATTGAACCCGGCCAAGGCAATCGCCGAAACCAAGAAGATGGTTGCCGAACGGCATATTTGATTTGGCGGACGCTCCGTTGGACACACCCGCATTCGACAGCAGCCCTGATCCGGATAATCCCGGCTGGCTGAACTGGCAGATGACCGACGCGACGCGGTATAACAGGACGGTTCTAGGGAAAATTCTGATCCGGAGCGAAGGTGAGGGCCGCGCCCGATTGCGGATGTTTCCTGAACACCGTCACAGCAATTTGCGTGAAGCTGTTCATGGCGGAGTGACGCTCGGTTTCATCGATATTGCGATGTTTGGCGCTTCGCGGATGTTTGGGTCGATTACGGCCGGCACCGCGGTAACACTTGACCTTTCGGTCCAGTTCATCGGCGCAGGCGTCATCGGCGAGCCGCTGGATGCCGAGGTCGAACTGCTCAAGGAAACCGGCAGGCTTTTGTTTATGCGCGGCATTGTGGTGCAAGGCGACGAGCGGATTGCCGCCTTCTCGGGCACGATCCGAAAACCGACCAAAAGATGACCGGGCAGCCTGTTGCTGAGCGTTATGCCGCTCTGGTGGCAGCCGGTGAGTTGAAGGCTGATCCTGATCAGGCGGCAGCGGCGGCAGCGCTCGCCAAGGTTCAGGCGGAGCTTGAAGCCGTGCCGCCGCGCGGGAGTACGTTGTGGCGCTTCCTTGGCAAGAAACCCGAACCCGCGCGCGGACTGTATCTCTGGGGCGGAGTCGGGCGCGGGAAGTCGATGCTGATGGACCTGTTCTTCGATAGCGTCCGCATCAAACGTAAGCGCCGCGCGCATTTTCACGAGTTCATGCTTGATATTCATGCCCGGCTAAAAGTTGAGCGCGACAAGGAAGTGGGCGACCCTATTCCGCCACTGGTAGAGGCATTGGCCGACGAAGCGCGGCTATTATGTTTTGACGAGATGGTCGTGAACAACATGGCCGACGCCGCGATCATGTCACGGCTGTTTACCGGGCTGATCGCTGCGGGTGTGACGGTGGTCACGACATCGAATCGCCATCCTGATGACCTTTATAAGGACGGTCTTAATCGGCAATTGTTCCTGCCCTTCATCGACTTGGTGAAAGAGAAGATCGACGTTATCGGCCTCAACGGTCCGACGGATTACCGCCGCGACCGGTTGGGCAATGCCGAGACCTGGCTGGTCCCGAACGGCGCAGAGGCGACGAAGAAGCTGTCCGAAACCTTCTTCCGTTTGACCGACTATCCCCCCGAAGACCGCGCGCATGTACCGACGGCAGAGATCGATCTGGGCGGCGGCCGAGTGCTTCATGTGCCGAAGTCATTAAAGGGCGTGGCGGTCTTTTCTTTCAAGCGGCTTTGCGGGGAGCCTCGCGGCGCAGCGGATTATCTAGCGATCGCGCGACGCTACCATAGCGTCGTCATCGTCGGCATTCCGGTGTTGGGCCCGCAGAACCGCAACGAAGCGGCACGGTTCGTCACGCTGATCGATGCGTTTTACGAATATAAAGTGAAGTTGCTGGCCAGCGCCAATGCCGCGCCCGATGCCCTATACCCCGATGGCGACGGCAAGTTCGAATTCGACCGCACCGTGTCGCGCCTCCTTGAAATGCAGTCCGAAGAATATCTGGCCGAAGGACATGGAGAGCATTAGGGTAGCGCAAAGAGGGAGACCGACATGAAACGACTATTGGCACTATCCTCGGCGTTATTGGCGCTGACGCCCTTGCACGCGCAAGACGACGCGAAACGCTTGGCGGAAAAGCAGCTTTTTGCCAAGATAGTCGAAATCCCGACTGTGGAAAGCCGCACTGCCGAGTTCAAGAAAATGACCGCGCTGCTGACTGCCGAATTCCGCAAGGCGGGCATCAACAACGTCATTGTCAAGGATCATGACAACACCCAAACACTGATAGCGCGCTGGCCCGCGACTAAGCCGAGTGGCAAAAGGCCCATCCTGCTGATGGCCCATATGGATGTAGTCGAGGCCAAGGAAAGCGATTGGAAATATCCGCCGTTTAAGTTCCGCGAGGAAGGCGGCTATTATCTCGGGCGCGGGTCTAACGACAACAAGGCGGGACTGACCGGCATATTGATTGCGCTGCAAAATCTGCGCGCCGAGAAGTTTGAAACCACCCGCGATATCATCGTCTTGTTCACTGGCGACGAAGAAACAACGGCTAATGGCGCGAAGCGCGCGGTCGCCGAATGGCGTGATCTGATCGACGCCGAATTCGCCTTGAATAGTGATGCAGGTGGCGGAAGTGTTTACGCCGACGGCAGGGTGGAAGGCTTCGGCATGCAAATTGCCGAGAAAACCTATGCCGATTACAAGCTGACCGCGACCAACCGTGGCGGCCATAGTAGCCGACCGCGACCGGATAATGCGATTTACGCGCTCGCCCACGCGCTGACGGCGATCGAACGCTTTCGGTTCCAGCCGATGATTAACGACGGCACGCGCGCCTATTTCACCGGTATCGCTCAAAGCGACGGCGGCAATTTCGCTGACCTCGTCAAGCGCTTCCTCGCCGACCCCAATGACCGCGAGATTGCCGATCTGCTTGAGGCCAACGACCCGGGGCTAACCCGGACGCGCTGCGTCGCGACGATGCTGAACGGCGGGCACGCACCAAATGCGCTGCCGCAGAGGGCCGAAGCGAACGTCAACTGCCGCATCTTCCCGGGCACCACTGCGGAAGCGGTGCGCGTCCAGTTGCAATCGCTCGCCGGACCGGACGTCGCCGTAACGTTGGACAACAGCTCGCCCGCGTCAGACCCGTCGCCGCTGCGTGCGGACATTACCGAGGCCTATCGTGCCGCGGTTGCAACGCGGTTCAAGGATGCGCCGCTCGTGCCTTTAATGTCGGTAGGGGCCACCGATGGCTCTTATCTGCGCAATGCGGGTATTCCGGTTTACGGCTTCGGCGGCGTGTGGAGCATTGTCGGCGAGAAGGAAGGCGTTCACGGGCTTGACGAACGCGTGCTGGCCGAGGGCTTTCACGGACAAATCCCGATCTGGATGGAAATGTTGCGTCGCGTAGCAGGCTAAATATCACGTTTATCGCTACTGCGAACTGTTATCAGAAAAAGCCTTAACTTTGGGCCTTTAGTGGGTTGTTCTCGGGCGTGATTCGGCGTATCGACGCCGCAATTCCGCTATAAGCCCTAAGGGAAGGACATCATTTTCATGGCTCGCAAAAAGATTGCGCTTATCGGCGCCGGTAATATCGGCGGTACACTTGCCCACCTCGCAGCATTGAAAGGCCTTGGCGACATCGTGCTGTTCGACGTCGTCGAAGGCGTACCGCAGGGCAAGGCGCTCGACCTTTCGCAATGCGGCCCGGTCGAAGGCTTCGATGCCAAAATCACCGGCACCAATGATTATGCCGATATCGCGGGCGCAGACGTCATCATCGTCACCGCCGGTGTCGCGCGCAAGCCGGGGATGAGCCGCGACGATTTGCTTGGCATCAACCTGAAGGTCATGAAGGCGGTAGGCGAAGGCATTGCGGCTAATGCGCCGAACGCATTTGTCATCTGCATCACCAATCCGCTCGATGCGATGGTGTGGGCCCTGCGCGAATTTTCCGGCCTGCCGCATCATATGGTTGTCGGCATGGCGGGCGTGCTCGATTCGAGCCGCTTCAGCCATTTCCTCGCCGATGAATTCGCCGTCTCGGTCAAGGATGTCACAAGCTTCGTCCTCGGCGGCCATGGCGACACGATGGTTCCGGTCATCGCTTACTCCACCGTATCGGGCATTCCGGTTCCCGACCTGATCGCAATGGGAATGTCGACTCAGGAACGCATCGACGCGATTGTCGCACGGACCCGTGCAGGCGGCGGCGAGATTGTCGCGTTACTCAAGACCGGCTCAGCCTATTACGCCCCCGCCACCAGCGGTATCGCAATGGCCGAAGCCTATTTCTACGACCAAAAACGCGTCCTCCCCGCTGCAGTTCACCTGACCGGCCAATATGGCGTCGACAATCTTTATGTCGGTGTGCCGGTGGTGATCGGCGCAGGCGGCGTCGAGAAAATCGTCGAAATCGCGCTCGATGATGAGGCCAAGGGTAACCTTGCGGTCAGCGTCGATGCGGTGAAGGAACTGCTGGTGGCGTGTAAGGCAATTGATGGAAGTTTGGCATGAGCATCTTAGTCAACAAACATACCAAGGTCATCACGCAGGGCATGACCGGTGCCACCGGCACTTTCCATACCGAGCAGGCGTTGGCTTATGGCACGCAGATGGTTGCGGGCGTTACCCCCGGTAAGGGCGGGACCACGCATATCGGTCTGCCGATGTTCGATACGGTGCTGGAGGCCAAGGAGGCGACCGGAGCAGATGCCAGCGTCGTTTATGTGCCGCCACCATTTGCCGCCGATTCTATCCTTGAAGCCATCGACGCCGAAATCCCGCTGATCGTGTGCATCACTGAAGGTATTCCGGTGCTCGACATGGTCAAGGTCAAGCGCGCGTTATCGGGTTCGAAATCGCGGTTGATTGGCCCGAACTGCCCCGGCGTGCTGACGCCCAACGAATGTAAGATCGGCATCATGCCCGGCAGCATTTTCTCGGCGGGTTCTGTCGGCGTCGTCTCGCGTTCGGGTACTTTGACCTATGAGGCCGTGTTCCAGACCACCGCCGAAGGCCTTGGCCAGACCACTGCGGTCGGCATTGGCGGCGACCCGGTCAACGGCACCAACTTCATTGATTGCCTTGAGCTGTTCTTGGCCGATGAAGCCACCCAGTCGATCATCATGATCGGCGAAATCGGCGGCAGCGCGGAGGAAGAAGCCGCGCAATTCCTGATCGACGAGGCAAAGCGCGGTCGCAAGAAGCCGATGGTCGGTTTCATCGCGGGCCTCACCGCCCCTCCTGGACGGCGGATGGGCCATGCCGGCGCCATCGTTTCTGGCGGCAAGGGCGGCGCGGAAGACAAGATAGCCGCGATGGAAGCTGCGGGCATCCGCGTATCGCCATCGCCATCAGAGCTTGGCACAACACTTGCTGCGCTTTTGAAAGTTTAGCCAGGCACCGCCAATGCGGAGGGACGTGGAGTAGAAAATGGGTTTTGAGCAGCATGATTTTGAGGCGGAACAAGGGCCAAGCTGGGCGCGGCCCAACTGGCCGCTGTTTGAGACCGACGGGCTGACAGCGGCGCTTGATCCTACGCAGATGGCGATTGAGATTAAGGCGGCGGCGGCAAAGGCGGGAA
>JANNQI010000068.1:0-13001 GCA_031400695.1 Sphingomonadales bacterium
TGCCTTCGCTCGACGCCCTGCGTTCAAAGCTGATCGGCCTAATCCAGGCTCCAGCAACGAAGATCGCACAGGTTGTTGTTGCACCGGCAGGAAAGCTGGCACGCGTTTTTGGGGCCTATGCCACCAAAGAAGCCGCATAAATTTATCGTTTAACCGGTGGCGGCTTGCAGACTTTAGAAACCTGCGGCCGGGCCCTCAAATAATGTAAGAAGTTGGAGCGTTTTTAACATGGCTGATATTGCTAAATTAGTAGAAGATCTTTCGAAGCTGACCGTTATGGAAGCAGCTGACCTTGCGAAAGCACTGGAAGAAGCATGGGGCGTTTCGGCAGCCGCTGCTGTTGCGGTTGCCGGACCAGCCGCTGAAGCTGGCCCAGCTGCAGAAGAGCAGACTGAATTCGACGTCATCCTGACCGGCGACGGCGGCAACAAGATCGCCGTCATCAAGGAAGTCCGTGCGATCACCCAGCTCGGCCTGACCGAAGCGAAGTCGCTCGTCGAGTCCGCGCCAAAGGCAATCAAGGAAGGCGTCAACAAAGCCGAAGCCGAAGAAATCAAGGCAAAGATCTTGGCAGCCGGCGGTACCGTCGAAGTCAAGTAATCGGTTTTCCCTCTCGGGATAGAGAAATGGGCGGCCTAGCGATAGGCCGCCCATTTTCGTTGGCGGGATGGAATGGCTGTTAGCTGAGGATAAGAGCCGCGGTGGCAACCAAAGCCAGCAGCATCAACAGGCGCGGCGGAATGGAGATTTTAAACGAAAGGTCCATCATGCCTTTCCTTCTTCAAAACCCAGCAAGTCGCCAGGCTGGCATTCGAGAACTTTGCAAATCGATTCCAGCGTCGAAAAACGAATTGCCTTGGCCTTGCCAGTTTTTAAAATCGATAGATTGGCAAGCGTAATGTCGACGCGTTCGGCCAACTCGGTCAGCGTCATGCGCCGGGCATAGAGCAGGTCGTCGAGTTTGACGGTGACTGGCATCAGACCGTTCCTTCCAGCTCTTCGCGCATTTCAGCGCCGCGTTCGAAGATTCCAGCGAGGATGAACACCAGCAGGATGGCGAGTATGCCGTTGATCGGTAAGTCGTACCCGACGTCATTCTCGCCAAAGAGGTCCGCCACATTGCCCGCGGCGGTCGCCAGGGGTAGCCCTAATATCTGGACCCCGACCATCATCCAGCCGATGGCGCGCAAACGAACGGCATTAGCCTTGATGAAAGGGTTTCCGTCCTCGACGCTGTCGATGATGGTGAGCAATTTACGCATCATGGTCCAGAGCAGGCCGAGCACCAAAATGCCGAGCGCGAATATCGCCAGCAAGCCGGGGAGCAGGCTGCTGGTGTCAATACCAGGCTTTTCTTTGGCGATTTCGGCTAAGGCTTCATTCCAGTACAGGGGTAGCCCAACGCTCACCAGCGCCAGCACAACGCCGCCGACCGCGACGAAGCCCATAATCAGGAATACGAGTAGCTTGGTAATCCGCAATATGCGGTTGTCGGCAATTTCTGTCATATCGATCTCCAATATTGATATTATTGTTAATCAATATACTCCACATCGTTGCACGTCAAGAGTTTTATTGTTTTTCGATAATTTCTGATTTTCCTTTGAAATTCCGCACGGTTCACGGCACTCCTCGTTCATGACCGACAATGCTGACCTCGCCGCGCTGATTCGCAATATTCCCGATTATCCAAAACCCGGCATATTGTTTCGCGATGTGTCTACTTTGCTGCTCGACGGACCTGGCTTTCGCGCTACAATTGATCGCCTCGCGGCGATGGTTGCACCCGACACCGAGCTGATCGCCGGAATCGAGGCGCGCGGTTTCATCGTCGCGGCAGGACTTTCCTATGCGCTGGGTTTGGGAAAGCTGATGCTACGCAAACCGGGAAAATTGCCGGGTGAAAAGATCGGCACAGACTATGCGCTTGAATATGGCACCGACCGCATCGAAATGCATGTCGGTCATGTGCGTGCAGGACAAAAAGTCGTGCTCGTCGACGACCTGATTGCAACCGGTGGCACGGCGATGGCCGGCGTCGATTTGATAACGCAAGGCGGCGGGATCGTAAGGCAGGCGCTGTTTATTGTCGATTTGCCGGAGCTTGGTGGGGCAGAAAAATTGAAGGTGCGCGGAATTGAGGTCGGTAGCCTGATCGGCTTTGATGGCCACTGATATTTTGCGAGGAATATTTCTATAAATACGCAGCAAATTGAGATCGGCTCTTCCGATTGTCGGACTCACCGCCTCAAATGAGCGATATTTGCGTTTTTGACTCAAGAATGTAAAATGACTCTACTAGCAAAGACTTATCGAGTCGTTTGAAGTGCAGGCGGGCTATAACCGCTCAGAAATTTACGGAATGACTCCAGATTTACGCGGATTGCCATCCCCCGAAACCCCAACCAGGCAATCCGTTTTTGGCCCTCCACCCCTCACGGGGTTGGGGGTCATTTTTTGGCCTATTTTTGCGGAGGTGTCCCGCAAGTCTTGATGTCTGTGGGCTCTGGACTTTTGCCGGCAAGCACGAAGCGGGCGATGTATCCGCCCAGCTTCAATTCCTCACTGAACCCGGTCAGTCGGTAACCCACCGCTGCAAATTCACAGAATAGCAGTTTTGGCGGAATGCCATGCTGGTCAGTCGTGCGGTCGCGGTCGACGACAATGACCTCGCCACCCTTGGCCAGCGCAGGCCGGAGACGCCAGAGGAAGGCGTAGGGTTCCCCCACTTCATGATACATATGAACCATGAAAATGCGGTCGAAACTGTTTTCCGGAAGCCGCGGATCGTCGATGGCACCTTCCTTGATCGCGACATTATCGAGCTGCTCGCGGGTCACACGTTCGCCAAGGCGGTCGAGCGCGCCGCGATTGATATCCTGCGCCAAAACCCGCCCCTTTGGCCCCACCCGTTCGCCGAGACGGATAGTGTAATAGCCCTCGCCCGCGCCGATATCGGCTACCGTGGTGCCGAGTTTTATGCCCGCCCAGTCCATGACGAACTCGGCCTCGCCCGCTTCATCGCGCGCGGCTTCAGTCGAATATTGGGTGTCGCCAGCTTCGGAAACCGGACGATAGGGTTTGGGGAATTCAAGCGAAGTGGCAGGTCGCCCGTTGGCTTCCTCGACAGGTTTACAGCCTGCTACCGACGCAAGCAAAAGTGCGATAAACAATATGCGACCCAAGAACATGTTGAATGCCCTAACTTTACGCGGTTTCGCTGACAAGCACGGCGCTGGGTGCAGCTGCGTCGAATGCGACGAACAGCGGACCGATCCATTCGGGCAAAATCTGTGGTCGGTGGGTGGCAAGGTCCACTAATACACTGACCAGATCGACCGTAGCGCGCAAATCGTCGCCGCCGTCTTCGCGGCTCCCGTGGATTTCGACCGTTTGCGTCAGGCTGGTCCGGCCCGTCGCGATTGTTCGCGCCATGACTTCGATCATCTCGTCGGGCAAGATCGGCGCGAACCAGATAACCGTCGCCTTCTTGACATGGAACTCCAGCGGATCATCCCCTGCCTGCTCCCGCAGCTTCGCTGCGCGCCAATATTCGGTGATCGCAATGTCGGCATAATCGAGATAGCGGGCGTTGAACACCACACCTTGCGCATCGGTCTCTGACCAGCGCACACGGAAACGGTGGTGGAAGGCGAAGTCGGACCGCGCCATGTCAGATTGCTTTGGATTGGTCGGGCGTATTGACGCCCATTGATTTGAGGTACGCCTTCACATTGCGCGCCGCCTGACGAAGCCGATGCTCGTTTTCCACCATCGCAATGCGGACAAAGCCTTCACCGTCCTCGCCATAGCCGACGCCCGGTGCGACGGCGACTTTGGCGTGGGTCAGCATCTGTTTCGAAAATTCGAGACTACCCAAATGTGCCAATGCAGGCGGTAAAGGTGCCCAAGCGAACATCGACGCCTTAGGCGGAGGGATGTCCCATCCGGCGCGGCCAAACGCGTCGACCAATATGTCGCGGCGCTTGTGATAAAGCTGCCGGTTCTGCTCGACAATGTCCTGCGGGCCATTGAGCGCGGCGCAAGCGGCCGCTTGGATTGGCGTAAAGGCACCATAATCGAGATAGCTTTTGACGCGAGTCATCGCCGCGATTAGCTGTTTATTGCCAACCGCAAAACCAACGCGCCATCCGGCCATTGAATAGGTTTTGGACAGCGAGGTGAACTCGACCGCAACGTCCTTGCCGCCCTTCACCTGCAGAATCGAAGGCGTCGGATTGCCGTCAAAATACAGCTCGGAATAGGCAAGGTCGGACAATATCCAGACCTTGTTTTCCTTAGCCCACGCCACCAGCCGTTCGTAGAAAGCGAGATCGACGGTCTCGGCGGTTGGGTTGGAAGGATAATTCACCACCAATATAGAAGGACGCGGTACGGTAAAGGCCATCGCCCGTTCGAGCGAGCGGAAGTAATTCTCGTCGGGCGTTGTCGGCACCGAACGGATTGTCGCGCCTGCGATGATGAAACCGAACGTATGGATCGGGTAGCTCGGATTGGGTGCCAGCACGACGTCGCCCGGTGCGGTGATCGCGGTGGCGAGGCTAGCGAGGCCTTCCTTCGACCCCATCGTTACGACCACTTCGCTTTCGGGATCGACATCCACCCCAAACCGGCGGGCGTAATAATTGGCCTGAGCCTTGCGAAGCCCGGGGATGCCTTTCGATGCCGAGTAACCGTGGGCATCGGGCTTTTGCGCCACTTCGCACAATTTCTCGATCACATGTGGCGGCGGTGGCAGGTCGGGGTTGCCCATGCCGAGATCAATAATGTCCTCACCTGCACTACGGGCCGCCGCGCGCATCGCATTGACTTCGGCGATGACATAAGGCGGCAGGCGCTTGATGCGGTAGAATTCTTCGGACATTTGCTCCCGTTTCACGTTTGAAAGTTACAGAGCAGCCCTAATGGGCGATGTTTTCTTCCATTTCCAGCGAAACTAGCGCGGACGATTGCCCTTGGCCTTGTGCTTTACGCCATGCTTCGAAGGAGGCGGGCCATCCTTGCGGAAAGGCCGAGCGCCATCGCGTCTAGGCGGACCGCCGCGAGGACCATCGCCACGCGGGCCATCGCCACGCGGGGCAACCCCAAGCTGCGGCCGGGGCGGACGTCCGCCATCGCGTCCCATCCGCTTATTCTCGCGTGCCGCTTCACGTGGAGGTCCACTTGCCTGGACGATTTCGACATCATTGTCTTCCTCATGACCGGGTTGGGCGATAGCTTTGCTGAATTTGGCGACAGCGGCGGCAGCGATGCCGACATGCGTTTCATTGGCAGCGATACGGATCGCGCCGATGTCGTTTTTGGTAACGCCGCCACGGCGACACAGTAATGGCAATATCCATTTGGGATCGGCGTTGTTACGCCGACCGATATTGAGTTTGAACCAGACAGAATCATCAAAGCCTGCACGGTGACTTTCCGGCTGACGCTCACGACTACCGTCATCCAGCATGTCTTCGGCCTGAGGCATTTTTGCACGGTGCACGCGGACCAAGGCTGCGGCAATGTCTTCTGCGGACATGGTTTCGAGCAGTTTTGCGCCCAAAGCCCGGTCCTCTTCCTCGACCTCTACCGGCGTTAGGAGCGTTTCGAGCAAACGTTCATGGTCCTTGGCGCGGATATCTGCGCCCGTTGGCACCTTAATCCAGTCAGCCTCAATCTTCGCACCACGCAGCATCGATTCGACGCGCTTGCGACGCTGATAGGGGACGATAAGGACAGCTGTGCCTTTACGTCCTGCTCGACCGGTGCGACCGGAACGATGTTGTAATCCTTCGGCATCGCGCGGCAATTCTACGTGCACCACCAAAGAAAGATTCGGCAGGTCGATACCACGAGCAGCAACATCTGTCGCAACGCAAACCCGGGCGCGACGGTCGCGAAGCGCCTGCAACGCCTGATTACGCTCGGATTGTGAATGTTCCCCTGAAAGCGCGACGACATTGAAACCGCGCTCGGTTAGACTTGCGTGCAGGCGGCGGACATTTTCGCGGGTCGCGCAAAACAGGATGGCCGTTTCAGCCTCGTGCAAACGTAACAGATTGACTACTGCGTTCTCGATGTCAGGCGGTGCTACCGTCACAACCTGATAGCTGATGTCGCCATGGCCTCGGTCTTCACCTACAGTTGAGATGCGCAGCGCATCGTGCTGGTAGCGTTTGGCCAGCGACACGATCGGCTTCGGCATAGTGGCTGAAAACAACAATGTCCGGCGGCCTTCCGGCGTGGCATTCAGAATTTCTTCCAATTCCTCGCGAAAGCCCATGTCGAGCATCTCGTCGGCCTCATCCAGTACCGCGACCTTCAAGGCCGACAGGTCGAGTGCGCCGCGTTCGAGGTGATCGCGAAGCCGTCCCGGTGTGCCAACCACAATCTGAGCGCCTTGACTCAGGTTGCGGCGTTCCTTGGATGCGTCCATACCGCCGACACAGGTGGCAATCCGCACACCTGCCTTACCGAAAAGCCACATCAATTCGCGGCTCACCTGCAATGCGAGTTCGCGCGTCGGCGCAATGATCAACGCGGCGGGTTCGCGGGCAAGGCTGACCATGCCACCGTCGAGTATCTGAGGAGCCATCGCGAGGCCAAAGGCGACTGTCTTCCCCGAGCCGGTCTGTGCCGAAACAACAAGATCGCGGCCCTCGGCTTCTGGAGCAATAACGGCGGATTGAACGGGGGTCAGCGTGGTATAGCCACGCTGCGTAAGCGCTTCGTCGAGAAGCGGCGGGATATTATCAAATGTCATATACTTGGCCCATTGCGCCCATTTTGTCGCAATGTCCATGCTGCACTGCACAATAAATCTATGTTTCGACAAAAGCGCGGCTTGGGTTATGCAACGTCATGGCTGATTCACCACAACTCCCACCGTTCATGGACCCCGAGCAGTTCACCAAAATGATCGACGGGGCTGGCATGGCGAACGACCCGCTTACCGCCTACCAAAAAGCACTCGACGCGTGGGGGCAGGTTCTCGCGCCGCTCGCCAAGGCAGGCCGAGATAAAATCGACCCCAAGGACCGGCGCTTTGCTGCTCCGCAATGGGAGCATCCGGTTTTCGACCTTGTTCGTCAGGGCTATCAGGTCATGTCGGATTATATGCTCGGTGCTGCGGAGCAGCTCGACAATATTCCCGAAGCGGAAAAAGCCAAGATTGGATTCGCGATCCGTACGGTGGTCGAAGCGATGAGTCCCGCCAACTCACCTTTCACAAATCCGGTCGCGCTGGAAAAAGCGGTCGAGACCAAAGGTGCCAGCCTTATGTCGGGGATGCAGCATTTGATCCACGACATGCAGCGTGGGCAGTTGACGCACACCGACCCCGAAGCATTCCGGCTGGGTGAAAACATAGCCGCGACCCCCGGCAAGGTCGTCCATCAGACACCACTTTACCAGCTGCTCCAATACGAGCCGACGACCGAAGAAGTCTTGGAGACGCCGCTCATCATCTTCCCGCCGTGGATTAACCGCTTCTACATCCTCGATTTGACGGCAGAAAAAAGCTTCATCAAATATTGTGTTGATCAGGGCATTACCGTTTTCGTCGTGTCATGGAAGTCGGCAGACAGTTCAATGAAGGATGTTGTGTGGGACGATTACATCGCTGCGCAAATTGACGCCATCGATACCGTTTGCAAAGCACTGAAGGTCGATGACGTCCATACCATAGGATATTGCGTTGCCGGAACGACTTTAGCGGCGACACTGGCGATACTGGCGGCCAAGGGCGAAGCCGAAAAAGTCCGGAGTGCGACCTTTTTTACCGCTCAAGTCGATTTCAGTCGTGGTGGCGAGCTGCTCAACTTCATCGACGACCATCAGCTCAAAATGGTCGAGGCACTCGCCGTACCGCAAGGTTATCTCGACGGGCGCTTCCTCGCGCTCAGCTTCAACCTGTTGCGCGGTAAGGATCTGATCTGGTCAACGGTGGTCAAGAACTACCTGCTCGGCGAGGAATATCCGGCATTCGACCTGCTCCACTGGAATGGCGATGTCACCAACCTGCCCGCTCGCTGGCACCGGGAATATTTGTGTGACCTCTATCGCGATAACAAACTGGTCATTCCAAACGAAATGGTGGCGCTCGGCACACCGATTGACCTGAGGAAGGTAAAAACACCGACCTACATTCAGGCCGGCCGCGAGGACCATATTGCGCCAGCCGAGAGCGTATGGAAGATGCAGGACCATTTAACCGGCCCAGTCAAATTTGTACTTGCAGGCAGTGGGCATATCGCAGGCGTTGTGAATCCGCCTGCCCAGCAGAAATATCAATATTGGACCAACAACGCGAAACCAGCCAATTTGGCAGAATTCATCGAGGGCGCCATCGAAACAAAGGGCAGCTGGTGGCCCGATTGGCTTTGCTGGATTAAAGAGCACGGCAACAAACAGGTTGCCGCCAAGAAAGGGCGTATCCCCGGTGAAGGCAAACTGAAGGCGTTGGAATCAGCGCCTGGAAGTTACGTCAAAACCCGATAGCTGAAAGGGCGCGATACGTTCGCGCCCCCCCTTTAAATCTATTCGGCTTGCGGTGCTGCCGCACTGGCGTTTTCGGGTAGCCCGCCCAGTTCACCGACCATCTTTTTATAGGCGTCTAGATAAGCAAGGACGATCACCTGGCCGATATCGCTGTTCTGGTAGCTGCCGCCGCCAGCCCCGGCAAGGCCGCCGCCCCACCATGCGCCGCCGCCTGCGCCCCAGCTGACGTCGGATTTGCGATAATAGCCTTCGGCAAGCGCTTCGATTTCAGTGGTGCGAACATTGACAACAGAGAGCGAGACACTGGCTTCCTTCTTGGAAACCTTTAGCCCACCGACCAAGCCACCGAGAAGCCGTCCGCCCAGCGCACCGGCCAAACCGCCTGCAATGCCGCTGCCGCCTGAATTGCTGTTGCGGCTGATGATGTCGGGGACGATCACATAATCTGCGGCCTTGACCTGACGCTTGCCAATGTTCGAACCGCGCTGCAATTCGTCAGAGTCGCCCAGCGCGCGTTCGACCGCGCGTGCGGCCAAGCCGCCCCCGCGATCAACAAGGCTAAAGCAACCGGACTTCTGGACGAAAAACTTAATGACCGCTTCTGGGTTCGAAAGACCCAGCTCGCTCCACCACTGCGTTTCGGGTTCGGTAATAGCGACCGTTCCCAACTTGCGAGTGCAAACCGGAATTTCGGTCATATTCTTATCCTGCGCCTTTTTGGCCGAGGACTTGTCCTCTTTAGCCGTCGCAGGCGCAGCAGGTGCCAGCAATGTGCCTGCCAGCAGCGTCGATAACATCAGTCGCATGATATATACCTTCTCCTGAGCGCATGCGTTGAGCATGCGCTGAAAAATACCGTATTATGGTGCGACCCCTAAGCGGATCATATGCTGCGCCTTCTCGGTGTACTAGTACAAATTCGACAGGCGGCGTTTTCGCAATTCAAAAAGTCATGTCGTGAAATCCGAAGTTGACGTTTACGTAAACGTCCAGTATCTGATAACCAACGCATATGAGGAGAGTCGTCATGCAATTGGAATTCAGCCCCGAAGAAATCGCTTTCCAGCAGGAAGTGCGCACTTTTATCGCCGAGAATTACCCTGAACAGCTTCGCGGCAAGCAGGACGAGGGCGAAGAACTCTCCAAGGAAGATTTTCTCAGCTGGCATCGCACCCTTGCCAAAAAAGGCTGGATCGGACCAGCTTGGCCGGTTGAGTATGGAGGCACGGGCTGGACACCAACGCAGCGCTTCATCTGGTCGGAAGAACTGGCCCATGCCGACTGCATCCAGACCATGCCTTTCGGTCTGTCGATGGTCGGGCCGGTTATCTACACCTTTGGCACGCCAGAACAGAAGGCGCGCTTCCTGCCCGGCATATTGTCGGGCGACGATTGGTGGTGTCAGGGCTACTCCGAACCGGGCGCCGGTTCAGACCTTGCCAGCCTTCGCACCAAGGCCGTCCGCGACGGTGATCATTACGTCGTCAACGGCCAGAAAACCTGGACCACGATGGCGCAGCATGCCGATTGGGGCTTCTTCCTCGTCCGCACCGACAATGACGCGAAGGCACAGGAAGGCATCAGTTTCCTGCTGATCGACATGAAGTCACCCGGCGTTACCGTTCGTCCGATCATCACTTTGGGCGGCGAGCATGAGGTCAACGAGGTCTGGCTGGAAGATGTCCGCGTTCCTGTCGATCAGCGTATCTACGAGGAGAACAAGGGATGGACCTGCGCCAAATTCCTGCTCGCGCACGAACGCACTGGAATTGCCGCCGTTGCTCGTTCCAAGCGCGGCGTTGAGAAGATCAAGGCGATTGCGCGGTCCGAACAGGATGGCGACCGTCCTTTGATCGCCAATCCGTTTTTCAAGCGCAAAATTGCCGAACTGGAAATCGACCTTACGGCGCTGGAGTTCACTGAACTGCGCAGTCTTGCGGGCGTTGCGGCTGGCAAAGGCCCCGGACCGGAATCGAGTTTGCTCAAGATCAAGGGTAGCGAAATCCAGCAGCGGATTACCGAGTTAGCGCTTGAGGCTGTCGGCCATTATGGCGCGCCATATTTCCGCGGTTTCAGTGAAGGTGATAACGAACATCCCATCGGACCTGATTACGCCCACCGCGCGGCACCAACTTATTTCAACGCCCGCAAGACGACGATTTATGGTGGCTCAAACGAGATCCAGCGCAACATCATCGCCAAGATGGTGCTGGGTATTTAAGTTAACATCCAAAACAAAAACTGTGTCACCCCCGTCCTGATCGGGGGTCCATGGCCTGAAGTTTCGGGGCAAGCACACCGGTCAGTCCATGGATTCCCGCTTTCGCGGGAATGACAAAATAAGTTGTAAGAGAGGCTAAGTAATGGATTTCAGCTACACCGAAACGCAGGACATGATCCGCGAGACACTCAGCCGTTTTCTTGCGGACACTTATGACTTCGACAGTCGCGGCAAGATGATCGCCAGCGACACAGGACGCGATGCCGGAATCTGGAAAGCACTGGCGCAGGATCTTGGTATGCTGGGTGCTTCGTTCAGTGAAGATCATGGCGGCCTTGGCGGCGGACATCTCGAAAACGCGTTAATCATGGAAGAGCTTGGCAAGGTCATTGCCATCGAGCCTTATCTGCAGACTGTTGTTCTCGGCGGCGGCGCACTGAAGGCCGTCGGTGGCGCCATTGCCGATGCCGTCATCCCTGAAATCATTGGCGGCAATGTCATCATCGCTTTTGCTTATGCCGAACCGCAGGGCCGCTACAATCTGGCAAATATCCGCACTACCGCAAAAAAGGATGGCGCCGGCTATATCCTCAACGGCCACAAGGGCGTTGTCTATGCCGCGCCTTGGGCAAGCCATTTGCTCGTCACCGCCCGTACCGGTGGATCGGGCAGCGAAGCAGGTGGCGTTTCACTGTTCCTGATCGATGCCAATTTGCCAGGCATTGTTCGTCGCGATTATCCGACCGTTGACGGATTTCAGGCGTCCGAAGTCTATTTCGAAAATGTCGCCATTCCCGGAGACGCGTTGCTGGGCGGCGAAGGTGCGGGCTTGCCGCTGATCGAGCAGATCGTCGACGAGGCGACTGTTTCCGTCTGCGCCGAAGCGTGCGGCGTGACGTTCAAGCTGCATCAGGGGACTCTGGAATATGCGCGTCAGCGCAACCAGTTCGGCCAGCCGATCTCGCGCTTTCAGGTGTTGCAGCACCGCATGGTCGATATGTTCATGGAAGTCGAACAGAGCAAATCAATGACGACGATGGCGACATTGAAGCTGGAATTGCCCGCCGCAGAACGCATGGCGGCGGTATCGGCCTGCAAGGCGAAAGTATCGCGCGCTGCAAAGTTTGTCGGCCAGAACGCCATCCAGACCCATGGCGGCATCGGCATCACGCAGGAACTGGCGATCGGCCATTATTTCAAACGCGCCACGATGATCGAAGGCCAGTTTGGTTCGGCTGATCATCATTACGACCGTTTTGAAAAGCTGACGCTGGCGGCTTGATCGGGCGGAGAGGACGGCAGTCCAACTCCCCCATTCTGCTAACACTCGACGTCACCCTGAACTTGGTTCAGGGTCTATTTGTCAGCCCATTCCCAGCCCGTCGTCGCAAGCCACGCAGTGACGCACGGCTGGGTTTTCTCTCCCGCAAAGGGGCCGCTGCAAGATGGACCCTGAACCGAGTTCAGGGTGACGATATAAATATTTGGTTTTTGAAACGCCCGTCAAGAGACAGGAGCCCGCTCTTACATTGGCCTTGGCCGCTAGGCCTAGGCGCAGTTGGAGAGGAGCAAGACACCCCCATCCCCGATTATTGTGCAGTGCAACATTTTTTATTGACAGGGCCAGCGCGACTCGTTATTGTGCAGTGCAACACAACAGAAATGGTGCTTAATATGGCGAGTAAGGCAACACCCCCCGTAACTACCAAAACTGCGAAACCCGCAGCGATAAAAGCCGAGACCGCCAAGGCGGCTCCGGTTGCTGAAAAGGTTCAAGCTGAAAAGCCTGCGCCTGTCGCGGCAGCCAAGCCCGAAACTTTGGTTACAAAGATTGTCTCTGTTGAACCAACCCCGATTGCTCAAGGAGTAACTAAAATGACTGATACCGTTAAAGCCACCACCGAAAAGGCCACTGAATTCTTCGCCGACATCCGCGAAAAAGCAACCGAAGCTGCTGAAAAAGGCAAGAAGATGGCTGCTGATGCTGTTGAATTCAACAAGGCAAATGTCGAAGCCATGATCGAAGCCGGCAAGATCGTTGCCAAGGGCGCTCAAGACATGGGCAAGACCAACATGGACTATGCCAAGAAGAATTTCGAAGAAGTTCAGGTTGCCGTCAAGGAATTGACCGCAGTCAAGTCGCCAACCGATTTCGTCAAGCTGCAAGGTGAACTGGCTCGTAAGGGCTTTGACACTGCCGTTGCCCAGGGTTCGAAGAACACCGAAGCCATGGTCAAGCTGGTTAGCGACATGTTCCAGCCAATTTCGAACCGCATCG
>JANNQI010000069.1:0-21466 GCA_031400695.1 Sphingomonadales bacterium
TTTACCAATCATGAAAATTTGGTCAGTTGCTTGAGGGGGACTCCAGTTTCAGTCTGACCAACGGAGAATTGGGACCTTCGCAATGTCGAGGGATGGTTGAGGGGAAGAAAATTGAAGATCTATTTGAAAATTTCGACGGCCGCGTTTGTCTTGGCATCGCTGGGAGCAGGCGCTTCGCCCGTATTCGCGCAAGATGAGGCCGCTCAGGAAGATGATGGCGGGATCGCGGACATCGTCGTGACTGCCACACGGCGCGAAGAGTCGGCAAACAGGGTGCCGCTCGCTATAACCGCGCTCAGCGGTGATACGCTCAGCGAACTCAATGTGGCGAACTTCGAAGATTTGGTCGAATATCTTCCAAATGTGCGAACAGCATCGCGCGGCCCGGGGATTTCATCGGTCTATATCCGGGGCCTTTCGACCGATACGGCGGGCGCCCAGATTTTGGGTGTTTCAGGCGTCCAGCCGACCGTGGCGCTGTATCTGAACGATGCTCCGGCCTCCACTCCGGGTCGCAACCTCGATATCTATCCATCTGACTTTGAGCGTGTTGAAGTTCTGGCTGGTCCGCAGGGCACGCTTTTCGGCGCAAGTGCGATGGGCGGTGTCATTCGCTACATTACGGGCAAACCCGATTTTTCTGAGTTCAAAGCCGGGTTCAACGCCGGTGCTGCCTCGACGAAGAGCGGTGATCCAAGCTTCAGCGTTGACGGCTTTATCAATATTCCAATCGTAAAGGATAAGCTTGCTCTTCGCCTTACGGCTTATAGCAGTAAGCAAGGTGGCTATATCGATAATGTGCTCGGCACCTATCAGATGCCTTGGAATCCTGGCGGAGCAGGTCGTTTGCCAACCGGCAACCCGCTGTTGGTTGAACAAGCGATCCAGTCCTGTGTGGGCGTGGCCAACTGCGTTGCCACCGCAACCGGTACGTCGGGTGGTTTCCGGGTGCCGATCCGTCAATCGATCACAAACACTGCCTTTGTCGAAAAAAACTATAATGACGCGCAGTATAATGGCGGTCGCGCGACGCTCGGCGTCAAGTTCAATGAGGATTGGTCGCTGGAAGCGATGACGATGTATCAGGAACTCGAAACCGACGGCGTTTTTGATTACACGCCTAGCGTCGGTGATCTGCAGGTCCAGCAATACAGTCCGAACACGTTGCGCGACACGATTACGCTCTCGTCGCTGACCCTTAAGGGGCGGCTTGGAATGCTCGATTTGATCCTCACATCGTCCTATCAGGACCATCGCGCCACTCAGCAGGCCGACTATGCTAAATATGCTAGCTTTGGCCTTTATATTCCGTTCTACAATTGTGATCGTGGCGTCTATTATTCGGGCTATGCCACGTCGGCAGCGCAAGGGCAGACCTGCTATTCTCCGGCAAATAGCTATAAGGTCGATAACCGCAACACGCGCTGGACGAATGAGTTCCGGATCACAACTCCGGCGGAAAAGCGCCTCCGTGGGACGTTCGGTTTGTTCTACGATGACAACAAGATCGAGGATGTGACCCAGTGGAATTATGTGCTGCCAGCGGCGGGCTTCAACTATAATCTGGCTCCTAACCCCGCTGTCAATGTGCTCGGTGTAGGCGCTCTGCCGGGTGCTGGTTTTGTCAACACGATTCTGCGGAAGGACCGTCAGCTCGCGATCTATGGCGAAGCGTCATTCGACATCATCCCTGACAAGCTGACCATCACCGGCGGTGCACGCTATTATGATGAACGAGCGTCGATGGAAGGCGGGTCAAGCACAAGCTTCACCGGATCGGTGCGCGACGCATGCAACACGGTAAATACTGCGCCATCGGGTCTTACCACCTGCAACTATACGCCGCGTGCCGTTGCTCCAACGTCGCTGGCGGCGAGTGCGGTGCTGTCGACCAACCTCGCGGGTATCAGTCCGGCCAAATACACCGGCGTTATTTTCAAGGGCAACCTAACCTATAAGATCAATCCTACATCGCTGGTCTATTTCACTTATTCCGAAGGTTTCCGCCCAGGCGGCTTCAACCGGAAAGGCTGTAATGCCTCAGTTGCTGCGCGGCCAGCTTTCACGGCGGCCTGCGTTGTAAACCGGGCCTATGCGCCGGATGATGTGACCAACTATGAAATTGGGGCAAAGCTGGGACTGCTTGATCGCAAGTTGCAGATCAATTTGGCGGCGTACATGATTGATTGGAGTGATATCCAGATTGCGTCGTTCAATCAAAACATCTCTAACCAGACCTTTGTGAACAATTTGGCTAATGCTAGGATCAAAGGCATCGAAGGCGATATCAACGCCCGACCTACCAGAGAATTAACAATTGGCGCTGGTTTCTCGTTCAACGACACTGAGTTGAAGGGGTGCACGACCAATGCCATCGCGACATTGCTGTGCACTTCAGGCAACATTGTCCCGGCTGGTAGCCCGCTCGCACTCAGCCCAAAATTTCAGGGCAACGTCCGGGTACGCTATGAATGGGAAACCGGTTCAGGTCTGAAGCCTTTCGCACAAGTCGGCTTCCACCGTGTTGGCAAGACGATCACGTCCGCCGTCGACAATACCAGCATTCTCTACACAGGATGCCGCGCACCCTATTCGGTGTGCGGTCAGACTTCGGTCATCAACGGTGTGACGGTGCCAGCGGGCGCAGTTATTCAGCCTCTGCCTCAGTCCTTCCGCCAGCCCGGCTATAGCACGTTTGATGCCTCGGTCGGGGTGAGCAAGGACGAGTGGTCGGCTACGCTTTACGTCGACAATCTGGGAGACGAGCGGCCTCAGCTGTTCACCAGCGCAAACGACGGTGATGTTCGTGTGACAACATCGCGTCCGCGCACGATTGGTCTGCGCGTTTCCTATAAGATGTAGAGAGAATCGCCTCGTCCAGAGGCGGTACGCTCTGGGTTGAGCTAAGGGCAGCGGATCAACGCGCTGCCCTTGGTCGTTGGGAAAGGCGGATTGGGACTGGACAATGTTGCGAAACCGACCAGATTGACTGAATGGCAATGAAAAGCAGCGCAGCATCGGCGGAAAAAGCCATTGAAGAAGATGTCGGCACTCTGGTCGAACAGGCCAAGGCATGCTTACAAGAAGGGCAGCTGGCCAAAGCTGAGCGCATGTGCGTAGAAGGGCTTCAAGCCAGCCCTCGGCATCCCGACGCCCTTTATTTACTCGCGGCGATCCAGCGTTATGCACGTCGTCCGCTCGATGCTTTGGCTACAATTGTCCAACTGATCGAAATTGATGCTGGATTTGGCCGCGCCCATCAAGAACGCGGACATTGTCTGCGTGCGCTCAGCCGCACCGACGAAGCCCTAGCCGCCTATCAAGCAGCGGTGACTTATAATGTCGGTCTTCTCGCCAGCTGGCGCATGCTTGCCGAGCTTCATGAAGCGGCCGGGCGCGGCGAAGCGGCCGGCTACGCTCGCTCCCAATGCGCCTATCTCGAAAGCCTACCCCCAGAGTTACAATCGGTAATCAGCCTGATCCACGAGCACCGGATCGCCAAGGCTGAAAATCTGTGTCGGGCCTTTCTGCAAAAGAACGGCCATCATATTGAAGGCATGCGCCTGCTTGCGGAGATTGGCGTCAAGTTCAACTCATATGACGATGCAGAATTTCTACTCGAATCATGCATGGTGCTTGAACCCGAAAACACCAACGCGCACTTCGATTACATTAATCTGCTTCACAAGCGCCAGAAGTTCGGAGATGCGCTTGATCAGGCGAAGGTGCTGCGAAGCAAGGCTCCGGACAAGCCGCAGTTCGACCTCCTCTATGCCAATCAAAGCCTTGCGATAGGCGAATTTGATGAGGCGCTCTCAATTTATCGCCAGCATTTGACTAAGATGCCCGATAACGCCTCACTTCACCTGTCGGTAGGCCATGCGCTGAAAACGGTCGGCAACCAGTCAGAAGCGATCGAGGCCTACACACAGGCTTATCAGGTTAAGCCTGATTGCGGCGACGCTTATTGGAGCCTCGCCAACCTTAAAACTTACAAGTTCGATGCAGCCCAAATCGCCTTTATGCGGGACCGTGAAGCCGCACGGTCAACGCAGCTTTCCGATCGCTATCATCTCTGTTTCGCGCTGGGTAAAGCCCTTGAAGATCATGGCCAATATTCAGAGTCATTTGCTTATTACGAACGCGGAAACCGGCTGAAGCGCGAAGAAGTGGGTTATGACTGGCGGCGGATCAGTGACGAAATCGAACGGCAGATCGAGCATTGCACGCCGGAGCTTTTTTCGGGCAAGGCAGGGTCGGGCCATCCGGCAAACGATCCGATCTTTATCCTTGGTCTGCCGCGCGCGGGCTCGACGCTGCTCGAGCAAATCCTTGCATCACACAGCCACGTCGAGGGGACGATGGAGCTGCCCAATATCCTTGCGCTCGCGCACAAATTGGGCGGGCGGCGGCGTATCGACGAAGAGCCAGAATATCCGGGCAACCTTGCCGAGCTGACACCAGAAGAGCTGGCGCAATTTGGCGAGGCTTTCATCAACGACACGATGATCCACCGCAAGTCAGGAACGCCGTTTTTCATCGACAAGATGCCGAATAATTTTCGGCATATCGGCCTCATCCACCTGATCCTGCCGAACGCCAAAATTATCGATGCCAGGCGCGGGGCGATGGGTTGCTGTTTTTCAGGGTTCAAACAGCTTTTCGCGGAGGGTCAGGAATTTACCTACGGGCTCGCGGAAATCGGCCATTATTACAAGGATTATGTCGCACTGATGGATCATTGGGACACCGTATTGCCGGGCAAGATTTTGCGGGTTCGCTATGAAGACGTCGTTGCCGATCTTGAAACACAGGTCCGCCGATTGCTCGATTATTGCGAGCTGCCGTTTGAAGAGGCCTGCATCAACTTCCACCAGACCGAGCGCGCGGTGCGGACCGCTAGCTCGGAGCAGGTACGCCAACCCATTTTCAAAAGCGGCGTGGATCAGTGGGAAAATTTCAGCACCCATCTAGACCCGCTACGGAACATATTAGGGCCGGGACTGGCCGCAACTTAAGGGGGATTTTTATGGCGAGCACTGCACCGACCGCGCCGGTCGACGTCGATGAGGTCTCTACGCTGGGGCAACGCTGGTACGTCCTCATCATCATGATGCTCGCTTACACGATCAACATTGCCGACCGTTATGTGATGTCGACCGTGCTTGAGCCAATCCGGTTGGAGCTCAACCTGACTGACAGCGGAGTTGCGTTTCTAACGGGTGTATCGCTGGCGCTTTTCTATGTCACTATGGGCATTCCGCTGTCTTGGATTGCAGATCGGTACAACCGCAAGAACCTGCTCGCCGCGTCGATGGCAATTTGGTCGGCGATGACGGCGCTTTGCGGTATGTCGCAAGGCTATATGCAACTTTTGCTCGCACGTATCGGTGTAGGGATTGGCGAAGCGGGCGGAACGCCATCTTGCAACTCGATCGTCGCTGACTATTTTCCGGCCCGTCGCCGCGCAATGGCGATGACGGTTTTTGCGCTGGGCGCGCCGATTGGTGCTTGGCTTGGCGCCGATATGGCAGGTGCTGTTGCGGCCGAATATGGCTGGCGCTACGCTTTCTTTGTGCTTGGCGTACCGGGCGTTATTCTCGCCCTGATCATTTTTATCACGATCAAGGAGCCCAAGCGTGGACAGCTTGATGCCGTATCCGATCAGCCCGCACCTCCGTTTATCGAGACCATGAAATTCCTTTGGTCGCAAAAGGCGGCGGTACATGCGATGATGGGCAGCGGCCTTTCGGCCTTGTGGGGATGGGGGTTGATGTGGTTCACGCCAACCTTCATTCAGCGGACCTATGGTCTTGATGTTGGCGAAGCAGGGGCAGTGGTGGGTCCAATCCATCTTATCATGGGAATAGCCGCTTCATTGTTCACAGCTTGGCTGGTTGCACGCCCTGCTTATCATGATCCGCGCAAGATATTGCGGCTACTCGGCGTCGTAACGGCGTTGGCGACGATCCCGTCGATCATCGCCTACTGGACAAACTCGTTAAGCGTTGCGACGGCTATGTGGTGGATTTTCATTCCCGCGATTTATTTCTATATCGGTCCGGCGTTTTCATTGGCCCAAAACCTTGCGCCGCCAAAGATGCGGGCCATGTTCATCGCGATATCCCTGCTGATAGCCAATGTGTTCAACTTGATTGTGGCCCCTCAAGGCGTCGGGCTTCTGAGCGACTATTTCGCCGGGCCGGGCGGTGCGGACGCCGCATCGCTGCGTTTGGCATTGCTCGTACTTGCGCCAACCGGATTTTGGGCCGCATGGCATTATTGGCGCGCCGAAAAATACATCATCGAAGATCAGAAAAGAGCCTGTGGTTATGTCTAATACGCCCTTGAAATCATACATAAACGGCGAGTGGGTTTCGCCCGCAACATCGACGGCTACGGTCACGGCGGTTAATCCTGCAACCGAAGAAATCTGCGCCGTCGTTGCTGTGTGCGGTCATGATGATGTTGATCGGGCGGTTCGTGCAGCCCGCGCCGCATTCGACGGATATGCAGCGACCACTTTGGATCACCGCATAGCTTTGGTCGAAAAGCTGATCGCCATTTTTGAGCGTCGTTACGATGAAATGGTGACCGCCATCTCCACCGAGATGGGCGCGCCTTATGATCTGTCCTACAATGCCCAGGCCGAATGCGGTCCCGGCCATTTGAAGGAAACGATTACCGCTGCGCGCGAAATGGAGTGGGAGCGCAAGATTGGAACCAACGCTCGGCTGGTGCGCGAACCTATCGGCGTTTGCGTCCTCATTACGCCATGGAATTGGCCGATTAATCAGCTCGCGGCAAAAATTGGCCCGGCGTTGATCGCTGGTTGCACGATGGTGCTCAAACCCAGCGAAGTCGCCCCCCTATCGGCGCAGCTGTTTGCAGAATTCATCGACGAAGCCGGTTTTCCAGCGGGTGTGTTCAACATGGTTCACGGCACCGGACCAGCCATTGGCGATGCGCTGACCAGCCATCCCGAGGTCGATATGATCTCGTTCACCGGTTCGACGCGTGCGGGCATTCAGGTTGCCAAATCGGCGGCAGATACAGTCAAACGCGTGTCGCAAGAACTGGGCGGCAAATCAGCCAATATTGTTTTTGCCGACTCCGATCTTGAGGCATCTGTCAAACGCGGAGTGCTCCATTGCTTCGAGAATGCAGGCCAGTCTTGCAACGCACCGACGCGAATGCTGGTCGAAGCGTCGGCTTATGACGAGGCAGTCGAAATTGCTGCACGCACCGCAAAAAATGCGAAGTTGGGCGACCCGATGGAAAAGGGTCGGCATTTCGGACCTGTGGTGAGCAAGTTGCAATTCGACAAAATTCAGCGGCTGATCCAGGTCGGAATCGATGAAGGCGCGCAAGTGGTTGCTGGCGGGGCCGGTCGTGCAGATGGCTTTAATCGCGGCTATTATGTCAAGCCCACGGTCTTTGCCGGGGTCAATAACAAGATGGCAATTGCGCAGGAGGAAGTCTTCGGCCCAGTGCTTGTGATGATCCCGTTCAAGGACGAAGCCGACGCCATCGAAATTGCCAATGACACGCCTTATGGATTGGCCGCCTATGTACAAAGCGGCGACCTTGAGCGTGCCCGTCGGGTGTCTCGCCGGATGCGTGCCGGCGGGGTTAGCATCAATGGAGCAGGGCAGGATTATGCTTCGCCCTTTGGTGGATACAAACAGTCGGGCAACGGCCGCGAATGGGGTGAGTGGGGGTTGCATGACTTCCTGGAGATTAAAGTCATCAACGGCTTTGAAGGATGAAGCTTACTGACATTGAGACCTTTGTGGTCGGCAACCCGCCGCCACATTTTGGCGGCCGCTATTTTGTTTTTGTGA
This sequence comes from Sphingomonadales bacterium, assembly GCA_031400695.1. Taxonomy (GTDB): domain Bacteria; phylum Pseudomonadota; class Alphaproteobacteria; order Sphingomonadales; family Sphingomonadaceae; genus Sphingorhabdus_B. The sequence continues at coordinate 7,845 of JANNQI010000069.1, forward strand.
AGCTCACCACTGATAGTGGCGTTTCGGGTATCGGTGAGGCCTATTGCGTTCCCTTCGAGCCGCATCTGGTAGCCAAAATGATCGAGGATGTGTTTGCGCGCTATGCTGCGGGCAATGATCCGCATGATATCGAAAATCTTTGGCGCCGGGTTTATTCGAGCGGCTTTACCCAGCATCCGGACCTGACGTTGATGGGCGTGTTGTCAGCGCTTGAAATGGCCTGCTGGGATATCATCGGCAAGGAAGCGAACAAGCCGGTCTACAAGCTGCTGGGCGGGGGAGTGCATGAGCGGTTGCGGGCCTATACCTATATCTACCCCCGGCCCGGCGATAAAAAAGATGTCTATCATGACCCTGATCTCGCGGCGGAGCGTGCTGCGGAATATCTGGACCAAGGCTTTACCGCGTTGAAGTTCGATCCAGCCGGACCCTATTCGGCTTTCGACGGGCGGCAATTATCGTTGGAAGCACTAGACCTGTGCGAACGGTTTGCGCGGCAATTGCGTGAAGCGGTAGGCACGAAAGCCGACCTTCTGTTCGGAACGCATGGTCAGATGACCGCAGCGGGGGCGATACGGCTCGCCAAGCGGCTTGAGCCATATGATCCGTTGTGGCTCGAAGAACCGGTGCCGCCCGACGCGCCTGATGAAATGGCCAAAGTGGCTCGCGCGACAAGTATTCCGATTGCGACCGGTGAGCGGCTAACAACCAAATATGACTTTGCGCGCCTCCTCAAGGCAGGCGCAGCGGCAATCCTTCAGATGAATCTCGGTCGTGTCGGCGGACTGTTGGAGGCAAAGAAGATTGCCGCGATGGCAGAAGTCGATCACGTCCAAATCGCGCCGCATCTCTATTGCGGGCCCATTGTGGGCGCCGCAAATATCCAGATTGCAACCTGTTCGCCCAATTTCCTCATACTGGAAAGCATCGAAACCTGGGGTGGCTTTCACACGGAAATCCTGAAATCGCCGATCCAGTTTGTGGAAGGACATGTTATCCCACCGACTGCGCCTGGCCTTGGCGTTGAACTGAACGAAGAGGTGGCTCGCGCTAACCCCTACACCGGCAACATGCTTCACCTCGAAATGACGCAGCACCCGGTTCAGTGACCGAGGAGTTCGACTATATCATCGTCGGCGCGGGCACGGCGGGGTGCGTGCTCGCCAATCGCCTGACCGAATGCGGTAAATACACGGTGCTGTTACTGGAAGCCGGCGGTAGCGACCGTTCTATCTGGATCCAGATGCCGATAGGATATGGCCGGACGTTTTTCGACAAGCGGATTAACTGGATGTACGACACCGAGCCGGTCGAAGCGCTTGGTGGAAGACGAAGCTATTGGCCGCGTGGTAAGGTTATCGGCGGTTCGGGTTCGATCAACGCGATGGTCTATGTGCGCGGCCAGCCCCGCGATTTTGAAGACTGGAAAGCGCTCGGCAATCTCGGATGGGGTTGGGACGACGTGCTGCCGTACTTCAAAAAGTCAGAGGATTTTGATTGGCATAGCGCGCATCACGGGCGCGGCGGGCCGCAGCATGTCACCGACATCTCGAGGCATGTCCACCCGATATGCTACAGCTTTGTCGAAGCCGCGCAGGCACTCGGTTATAGTTTCACCAGCGACTTCAACGGCGGCAAGCCTGAAGGTGTCGGTTTCTACCACATTAACACACGCGGCGGCTGGCGCGCGTCCACGGCAAACGCGTTTTTGCATCCGGCGCGCAAACGCAAGACGCTGAAGGTTATGACCAACGCGCATGTCACGCGTGTTGTGCTTGACGGCCGGCGTGCGGTCGGGGTTGAGTATAAGCGCGGCGGGAAAGTCTGGATCGCCAAGGCCAAGCGTGAAGTAATTTTGGCGGGTGGAGCAATCAATTCGCCGCAGTTATTGATGCTTTCGGGCATCGGCGATGCCGGCCATTTGAAAAATGTAGATATCGAGCCTTTGGTTGATGCAAAGGCGGTAGGTCGAAACTTGCAGGACCATATTGCCGTGTCCTATTTCTACAAGGTCCGCACCGCGACTTTGAACGATGTGCTTCATCCGATGCTTGGGAAAATTCGCGCCGGTTTGCGCTACATGGCCGACCGGGCCGGCCCCTTATCGCTGAGCGTCAACCAGAGCGGGGGATTTGTTCGCAGCGACCCAGCCAAAAAGCACCCGAACCTGCAGCTATATTTCAGTCCAGTAAGTTATACCAAAACACCGCTTTCGGAGCGAAAACTGCTCAATCCCGACCCTTTTTCGGCTTTTCTGCTCTCTCACAATCCCTGTCGTCCCAGTAGTCGCGGGCATTTAGAACTTGCGTCCGCCGATGCTGCCGTCTGTCCCGTGATCCACCCGAATTACCTGGCAACGCAGTCCGATATTGACGACGTCTTGGCAGGAAATCGACTGTTACGCCAACTCGCGCGCACCAATCCCTTGGCCGATATTATTACAGAAGAAATCATTCCCGGCGCAGGAATTGACGGCGACGAAGCTCTGCTCGCGGATTTTCGTGCGCGCGCCGACACAGTCTACCACCCGACAAGCACCTGCATGATGGGAACTGATCCAGCGACTTCAGTTGTCGATGTCCGGCTGCGCGTCTACGGCGTTGAAGGCTTGCGGGTTATCGACGCTTCGATATTCCCTACAATTACCTCGGGAAATACCAATGCACCGACGGTGATGGTTGCGGAAAAGGGCGCGGAGATGGTTTTGGAAGACGCAAAAATGATGCGTTAATTTAATTTACCAGTCGTTTCCGGATATGCTAGCCTCACTGAAGGACGCGAATCCGGGGAGGGACTGGCGATGCACCCAAAGATCGATCTCAAGCAATTGCCGCCGCTCAAAGCCTTGAAGGGTTTTGAGGCAGCGACCCGGCACCAAAGCATTCGGGATGCTGCGGACGAGCTTTGCCTCACACACCCTGCAGTCAGCCATCAGGTACAGCTCATCGAAGATGCTCTCGGCGTGACATTGTTCGTGCAGGAGGGGCGACATATCGTCTCGACCGAAGAGGGCAAAGTGCTGTACCCCTACGTCCGCGCCGCATTTGAATCACTTCTCGAAGGCGTCGAGGAAGTTCATCGCAACGCACTCGACAAACCATTACGCGTCCAGACATATGTCACCGCATCGATCCGCTGGCTTGCAAAACGCGTTCCGCAGTTCTTGGCAGACCATCCTGAAATCAAGCTGACGCTCAACACATGTGCGGTCGAATGGGAGTTTGACGACGTTCATGCAGACGTCGGGTTGGTTTATTGCGAAGTCGAGCCGGACCCTGCGAAATTTCACTGGGTACCGTTGTACGAATATGCCCTGTTCCCGGTCTGCAGCCCCGCCGTCGCGCAAGCCATGGGCACGACACCGACCGCGCAGGATTTGATGAGCAAGCCGCTTGTCGCCATTTATACCGAAGTACAAAACTGGCAGACATGGTTTGATTCAGCGGGTGCCGTCTTCGAGCCTTCGGTGCCGTATCTGATGGTCGACACGCTGGCAGTCGCGCTTGAAATGGCGCTCAACGGGGAGGGGATTGCGCTCGTTAACGGACCGTTTGTTGATCAGGACCTAGCTTCGGGCCGCCTTGTTCGGCCGATTGCCCATAAAGCCGTTTGCCCGGGCGCATGGGGCCTTATCTGCCGTAAGGACATGAAGGAAAATCTGCGCATCCGCACGTTCATGGAGTGGGTGACCAAGAATGTTGAGGAAGGCCGCTTGGCTAAGGCAAGTTAGCGTTTGGGTACGACCTCGTAACCCGGTTCTTCCGGCTCATCATCGACCATATCCGCTGGAAACCCAGTACCCAGAACTTTGATGCCGAGTGGCTCTTCGTAGCGGCGAATGATGTTTGGTGAAAACTCCCGTGGCCCATACGCCGCTTCGCCTTCTTTGAAGATTTTGACGATTAATGGCGATAACTCAACAGGGACATGCGCTGCATGGGCAATTTTGTCGAACAGGCCGACGTCCTTGCTCACCAGATCCATAGTGAAGTTGATATCGCGGCTGCCGTTCAGGATGACCTGACTTTCGGTTTCGTGGACAAAGCTGTTGCCCGAAGAAATCTTGATCGCTTCATAGGTCGTGTTCATGTCAAGACCGATCGCCTTGCACGTCGTCAAAGCTTCGGCAAGCGCTACCAAATGGACGGTGCAGAGATAATTGGTCATCACCTTGAGCTGCGATGCCGTTCCCAAGTCACCGGTATGCAGTATGCGCCGGCCCATTGTTGTGAGAACCGGCAAAACAAACTCAAAAGCAGCGCGGGGCCCGCCTGCAAATATTGCAATATTGCCGGTGTCGGCGCGGTGGCAGCCACCTGAAACCGGGCACTCCATAAACATTGCGCCTCGCGCTTCGACCAACGCGCCGAGGCGGATGATTTCGCTATGATCGGTTGTGCTCATTTCGAGCCAGACCTGGCCCGGACGCATGACTTGAAGGAACCCGTCCTCGCCTTCGGCCACTGCCGAACTGGCGGCGGGCGAAGGAAGGCAGGTGACGATGAGGTCGACAGATTCGCCCAGCGCTTTCGGAGATGCCGCCGATTTCGCGCCACGCCCTACATATTCCGCGACAAGTGCGTCATCAAGATCGCGAACAGTCACATCATGTCCGTTACGGATCAGGCTTCCCGCCAGCTTCCCACCCACATTGCCGAGACCGATAAATCCGATTTTCATGATAACGCCCAGTTCACCTCCCAGTGGTTCAATCGCCTGTCCAGAACGTGGATTGCACGTCCAAAATCTGATGATTGCCACGACTTCAGGCGGAAGTTAGAGCCCCGTGCACAATTGCCCACAATTGAAAAATTTGGGCAATTGTGTGAATTATTTTGCGCTTATTGTATCTAGGAACGACAGGTCGGTAGTCGGACGACGTTGTTAGCCAGCGACCTTGTTATGAAACCGCATGACCAAGTGTAGCCGACAGAGCGGTGGCAAGGCGGGCACGCGCAAGTGCGCAAACTGCTTTGCGGTCCGCAAGCATCCCGGGATTGAACGGCTCAAGATAGTGGACGCCGACATCGTAGGTTCCCGGCCGCGTGAATGCGCGCCAAGCGCTTTCCCAACCGGTTTCTTCACCGATCCACGCAATTTCAGGCGCAACCTTGCCGAAATCGAGCAATATCGGCTGGATCATCATTGCTTTGGGTGGCGGAGCCAGCGTTGCAAATAGCGATGGTTTGAACGGCAAAAGTCCCCGTCCGTCCGATGTCGTGCCTTCCGGAAAAAGCGTGACTGACCAGTTTTCGGCGATTGCTTCGCGCAACTCGGCGACTTGGCTGGAGACATTGTGCTTGTCGGTCCGGCTGACAAATATCGTGCGGTTGATTTTCGCCAACCAGCCTATGACCGGCCAGTCGCGCACGCCGTCCTGCGCCACGAAGGCCGTGCCCGTGATGCCCGCCAAAATAGGAATGTCATGCCATGACAGATGGTTGGCGACGAAGAAAACATCTTTGCGCAATGGATTGCCGTAGACTTTGACTTTTGCCCCAAGCGCGCGTGCGGCAATACGCAGAAACAGCATTGCCCAAGGCGAGGGTAACTTCAAAAGGTGCCAAATCAAATGCAGGGGCAGCAATATAACCAACGGTGCCGCAATCCACACTGCGCGTATGGCGCACAAAACGTACGCTTGCAGATCTATCTTTGGTATCGAAATGGAAATAGTCGTCATCGGGTTTCGCTTTAAAGTTGGGACAACGTTTCAGGCTCAGTTATTTTAGGTCAGATGTGTGACTTTGCGATGACGGTCATGCGCAGCGCTATTAACACGCAGATCATAGCAAGATTACACTTCATGTTTCACCGTTTTTTCACACGAAGGTCATCCCAGCTGGCGTCAGCTATCCATCCACCGTCGACCGGCAAGCTGGTACCATTGATAAAGCTGTCTTCCTGCGCCAGAAATGCAATCGCCCGGGCCACATCTTCGGGTTTTGCAAAACGGCCCATTGGGACGCGGTTGATGATGTCTGTATCCGAATAAGCCCCTGAACCCTGATCTGCCTCGTCCATCTCGGTTTTAATCCAGCCGGGGCATACGGCGTTTACGCGCACACCGCGACTGCCCCATTCCGCAGCTAGTGTCCGTGTCAGTCCAACCAGTCCGTGCTTTGAAGCATTATAGGCCGCGCGGTCGATAACGCCGTGAAGGCCTGCGATCGATGCGACGTTGACAATATTGCCTTTCTGACGCGCAAGCATCTGCTTACCAAGTTCCCTGCACAGCAAAAAGGGTCCGGTCAGATTGATGCTCATGACTCGTTGCCATTGTTCGATACTTGTATCTTCAGCGGGGCATATCAGACTGATGCCGGCATTGTTGACGAGCACGTCCACCGCCTTGTGCTCACGCGCGATTTTTTTGGCTAGTTCGATGATGAAGGGTTCGGAGGAAACATCACCGGAAAGCGCGGAGACACTCCCGCCGTTTGCTACCAATACTTCGACCTGCGCGTCCAGCGGTTGCACGTCTGTCATGACAACATGATAGCCTGTTTCCGCAAACAGCTTCGCCGTGACAAAGCCAACTCCCTGCGCAGCACCGGTAACCAACACAACCCTCATAGCCGAACTTTCATATAATGAACTTAAGAGGCGTTCCTTACAGGCACGGTTGATGGCAATCTAAAAATTTTTTTAACCGGTCCCGTCATAATCCCCATTTGTGCCTAACCTCAAACCCGCCCTAAGGTTCATCCGAAGGAGCAGGGCTTTCATGCAAACATCGGCGCGAGTTGTCATTATAGGCGGTGGCATCATGGGGGCTTCGTTGCTTTACCATCTAGCCGAACTTGGCTGGACTGATTGCCTGCTGATTGAAAAGGATGAACTGACATCTGGATCGACTTGGCATGCGGCGGGGCAGTGCCCAAACATCACCGGCAGCTATAATCTTGCGAAGATGCACGCTTATTCAAACCAACTATACCCTCAGCTGGAAGGGCTGACGGGGCAATATGTCAGTTGGCACAAATCAGGCGGCATCCGCCTTGCGACCAATGAGCGTGAACTGGCCTGGTTCAAATATATTCACGGGCTTTCGAAAATCATCGGGTTCGAAATGGAGATTATTCCGCCGCAGGAAATCCTCCGTCACAATCCTTTCATGACGCTGGATGGCGTGATTGCGGGAGCACGCACAACCGAAGACGGCCATGCCGACCCTTCGGGCATCTGCAACGCGCTTGCCATAGGCGCGAAAAATATGGGCGCGAAGATTGTGCGCAAGAACCGCGTGACCGGCCTCACACAGCTTCCATCGGGCGAATGGGATGTAGACACCGAACATGGCACGGTCCGCGCCGAGATCGTTGTAAATGCTGCCGGATGTTATGCGCGGCAAATAGCGCAGATGGCGGGCATAGACATTCCGGTGACCAACATGGAGCATCATTATGTCGTCACCGATCCGATCCCTGCATTCAAGGAGCGCGACGAAGAAATTCCCGTCATGCGCTGTCCGCATGTTTCAGGCTATTTCCGGCAGGAACAAAAAAGCGGACTGATCGGCGTTTATGAGACCACGGGTTTGGCTGAAGCGTGGGCACCGCGCGGCGGGAACCCTGAATGGGATTCCACCAGCGAGCTTTTCCCCGAAGATCTGGAGCGGATAGCCCCCTGGCTCGAACGGGCGATTGAGCGGATGCCGATTTTCGGTGAAGTCGGCCTCCGGCGCTTCGTCAACGGAGCAATTCCGCATACGCCAGACGGCGGACCGCTGCTGGGACCAGCGGTTGGCCTGACAAATTTCTGGCATTGCTGTGGGACGAGCTTTGGCATTGCGCAGGGCGGCGGTGCAGGCAAATATCTCGCGCAGTGGATGGTGTTCGGTGATGCCGACATCAACATGACCGAATTCGATCCGCGTCGCTATGGCCCTTATGCGGACGAGCAATATAGCCGCGACAAAGTGTTCCTTGATTACCGGATGACCTTCACAACCCGGCTGCCCGGCGAAGAAGAGCCCGATGGGCGTCCGCAAAAAATGAGTGCACTATATGGCCGACTGCTATCAGCTGGCGCCGTTTATGGTGAAACTTATGGCTGGGAACGACCGAAATATTTCTCGCTCGATGGCGCTGAGGAAGAAGGCGGCTATCACCGCACCAACAGTTTCGCGGCAGTAGCCGCCGAGGTCAAGGCAGTCGCCGAACGCGTCGGCGTCCTCGATCTGTCAGGCTTTGCCAAATATGATGTGACCGGACCCGATGCAGAGGCTTTTCTCAACCGTATTTGCGCAAACCGGATGCCGAAGAAGCTGGGCGGCATTGGCCTTGTTCATCCGCTCTCAGTGAAGGGCCGCATTTACGGCGAAATGACTGTGACGCGCTTTGCCGACGATCATTTCTATTGCCTGTCCGCAGCTGCGGCCGAGCAGCGCGATTGGGACCTGCTGGTCCAGAGCAAATTGCCGAGCGAGGATGTGACAATCCGCAACCTGACCATGGACCTTGGCGTGTTGGTGACGAATGGCCCGCGCTCACGGGACGCGCTGGCGAAGCTCACCGACGCGGACCTCAGCAACGAAGGATTCCGCTGGCTGAGCGGGCAAGAAATCAGCATCGCGGGCATCACCATGCGCGCGTTGCGCGTGTCGTATGCAGGCGAACTCGGATGGGAACTGCACCCGGCGATGGACGATCTTGCGGCACTTTATGAGGCTGTGTGGGAAGCAGGTCGGGAATTCGGTATCGTTAATTACGGTCTTTATGCGGCCAATACTATGCGGGTGGAAAAGGGGTATAAAGCTTGGGGATCGGAGCTCACCAACGAGTTGACGATGATCGAGGCGGATATGCCGCGCTTTATCAACTTCAAGAAAGAGGATTTCGTCGGCAAGCAGGCAACGCTTGACGCGCCGGATCGCTTTCGCATCGTTTACGGCGAAGTCGATGCTATAAATGTCGATGTGCGCGGGGCGGAACCTTGCTTGATTGGCGACACTTGTATCGGCCTTACTACCTCTGGCGGTTATGGCCACCGAGCGGGCAAAAGTCTGTTCTTCGCCTGTGTGCCAATCGAGAATGCCGCACCGGGTTCGACATTCGACATCATGCTGCAAGGCGAGCGGCGTGTGGGTACGGTGTTGGAACACCCCGCCTATGATCCCGACAATGCGAAGATGAAGGTTTAAGCCGTGGCGGAACTCCCCAAAAAGGCGAAAGTCGTAATTGTCGGCGGTGGCGTCATCGGTTGTTCGATTGCTTATCATCTGACCAAGATTGGCTGGGACGATGTTGTGTTGCTTGAACGCAAGCAGCTTACCAGCGGCACGACATGGCATGCGGCAGGATTGGTTGGGCAACTCCGTCCCAGCATCAACATGACAAAGTTGGCCAAATATACCGGCGAATTGTATCGCGGGCTTGAGGCGGAAACGGGGCAGGCGACGGGATATCGGCAATGTGGCTCGATCTCGATGGCAACCAATGCGGAGCGATTTGAGGAACTCAAACGAAGCGCATCGATGGCGAAAGTATTCGACCTGCCAGTGCACGTCGTCACACCCGAAGAAATCAAGGCACTGGCAAACATCGTCAATGTCGATGATGTCGTCGGCGGCATCCATATCCCCAGCGACGGCTATGCCAATGCGGTCGATATCACGCAGGCGCTGGCCAAGGGCGCACGCAACGGCGGGGCAAAGATTTTCGAAAACACCAAAGTCACCAAAATCCGCCACGATGGTGAGCGGGTTACCGGGGTCGATACCGACGAAGGCAGCATCGATGCGGACTTTGTCGTCATCTGCGGCGGCATGTGGACGCGCGATCTCGCCGCGAGCATTGGTGTCGCAGCACCACTTCATGCGTGTGAACATTATTATGTGCTGTTCGAGGGCGTGGAGGGCATTGACAATACGCTGCCGGTGCTGCGGGACTACGACTATTGCGGCTATTACAAATATGACGCGGGCAAGCTGCTCGTAGGCGCGTTTGAGCCCAATGCCCGGCCTTGGGGCATGGACGGGATTTCGGAGGACTTTTGCTTCGATGAAATCGCCGGGAGCTTTGAACATTTCGAGCCGCTGTTGATGGACGCGATGCGCCGCGTGCCTGCGCTGGAAAAGGCCGGTATTCAGAAATTTTTCTGCGGCCCGGAAAGCTTCACCCCTGATGTTCGGTACCATCTGGGCGAGAGTGCGGAATTGCGCGGCTGTTTCGTGGCGGCGGGGTTAAACTCGATCGGCCTGCAATCGGCGGGTGGCGTCGGCAAGGTAATGGCGGACTGGATCCGCGATGGTATTCCGCCTGCTGACCTGTGGACCGTAGATATTCGTCGCAACATGCCGTTCCAGATAAACCGCAAATATCTTTGCGAGCGCGTGACTGAAAGCCTCGGCCTGCTCTACGCAACGCATTATCCATTCAAACAATTTGAAACTGCGCGCGGTGTGCGGAAATCGGCTTTGCATGACCGGTTGGCGGCAGCAGGCGCATGCTTTGGCGAGGCCTTCGGTTGGGAGCGCGCGAATTGGTATGGCGAACCGGGCAGCACGCCGAAATATGAATATAGCTATGGCCGTCAGAATTGGTTCGACGCCAATGCAGCCGAGTGCAAGGCAGTACGCGAGGCGGTTGGCTTGTTCGACCAAAGCAGCTTTGCCAAATTCCGGCTTGAAGGCCGCGACGCCTGCGCGGTGCTGAACCGCGTCTGCGCCAATGACGTCGATGTCGCACCCGGTAAGCTGGTCTATACGCAATGGCTCAACGAAAAGGGTGGGATTGAGGCGGATCTGACCGTCACCCGGCTTTCCGAAACCGCTTATCTGATTGTTACCGGCGCTGAAACCGAGACCAAGGATTTCAACTGGCTCAGGCGGCATACGCCGGATGAGGCCCATGCGGTGCTGACCAACGTGTCATCGGGGTTGGGCGTGATTTCGATTATGGGACCCAACAGCCGCGCATTGCTCCAGTCGATTTGTCCCAATGACCTGTCGAATGAAGCATTCCCCTTTGCCACCAGCCAAGAAATTGAGCTAGGCTATGCCATCGTGCGCGCGAGCCGTATCACTTATGTCGGCGAACTCGGCTGGGAGCTCTATATCCCGACCGAATTCATGACCGGCGTCTATGACGAAATTGTCGCGGCGGGTGCTGCCTTTGGCCTGAAACATTGCGGCTATCACGCGCTCAATGCGCTGCGCATGGAGAAAGCCTATCGCCACTGGGGCCACGATATCACTGATGAGGATACCCCGCTGGACGCAGGCCTTGGCTTTGCGGTGAAAATGGACAAGCCCGGCGGCTTTATCGGTCGCGAGGCGCTTTTGAAGCAAAAGGAGGAGGGGCTGAAACAGCGGCTGGTCCAGTTCCTCCTGAAAGACCCGATGCCTATGCTCTATCACAATGAACCGATTTGGCAGGGTGACCGGGTCGCCGGATATATCCGCTCCGGAATGTACACACACGGCTTAGGCGGTGCTTGTGGCCTTGGCTATGTGACCGCGGCTGATAGCGGCGTGGTCGGGCCGATTGGCGCGGATGATTATGAAATCGAGATTGCGGGTGTACGTTATCCCGTCACCGCTTCGATGAAACCAATGTATGACCCCACAAATGCACGGATCAAAATCTGATGTCACAGAGTGAACTAATGGGCCGCCTCGCCGCGAATACGCGCGTTGGCTATAGCTTTGACCAGGAATTCTATTGCAGCGATGCGGTTTTCGAGGCCGATATGGACGCAATTATCAGCCGTAAATGGCTGCTTGCGGGGCATGTCTCGCGTATTCCGAACAAGGGCGATTACTTCCTGTTCCGCGTCGGCAATGAACAGATCATCGTGATCCGTGAAAATGACGAATCCGTGCGGGCGTTCTTCAACGTCTGCCGCCATCGGGGCTCAACCATCTGCCAGTCGGAAAGCGGCAATGCGCCGCGGCTCGTCTGCCCTTATCACGCATGGACGTTCGGGCTCGACGGGCGGCTCATTTCAGCGCGGTTGATGCCGGAGGATTTCGACAAGGCCGAAAATAGCCTCTTCGCCTGCCATATCCGCGTTTTCCACGGGCTGATCTTCATCAATATGTCTATAGATGAACCCGACGATTTTGACGCGATCTTTGGCGATATGGGACCGATCCTGGATTATCACGGCATCGCTGATGCCCGCATCGCCCATTCAGGCAGCTATCCGACCACCGCCAATTGGAAACTAGTCGTCGAGAACTTCTTCGAATGCTATCACTGCGTACCATCGCACCCCGAATTCTGTTCGATGCACGCGGCGGAATCGATTGTCGCGGTGGGGGCAGGGCCAAGCTCCGGTCCAGCCGATGCTATCGCCAATTTCGCGCCCAAGCTTAAGGCATGGGAAGAAAGCGCTGCGGCTCTAGGACGGCCCATCGGTAGTATCGATGATGAGCCCGGCAGCAGCCATTTGCGCCTGCTGATGCAGCGTATGAATAAGCAAGGCTGGGCCGCCGAGACGCAGGACGGAACCGCGCCCGCGCCGCTGATGGGCAAGCGAACCAAGCCCGACGGCGGACGAATGCATTTGAGTTTCAGCCCATTTAGCCAAATTGTGGCGGACGACCATTTCGTCATCCTGTTCCAATTCACCCCGCGCGGCGCGCTAGCCACCGATGTCGAGATGATCTGGCTGGTTGATGGCCGCGCCGGTGAGGCCGAGGTCGATATTGACAAGATGATTTGGGGCTATCACGCGACTACGACGCAAGACAAAGTGATCACCGAGAACAATCAGGCCGGGATCATGTCCAGCCGATACCGCCCCGGGCGATATTCGGACCAAGAAGGCAGCGTTATCAAATTTCAGAAATGGTATCTGAACCAGTTCGGCCTTGAGCGGGCGGAGTGACAATTCCTGCCAATATGCGCGCGGTCTTGCTGACCGGCAATGGCGGGTTCGACAAGCTTGATGTGCGCAACGATGTTCTGGTGCCAAATCCGGGGTCCAACGACGTGCTGATTAGGGTCGGCGCGGCGGGGGTCAATAATACCGACATTAACACGCGGATCGGCTGGTATTCAAAAGCTGTGGCCGAGGCGACCGAGGCAGGTGGAGCTACCGGTATTGACGGAGCCGAGGACGACGGCTGGTCGGGCACAGCCTTCCAGTTTCCCCGCATTCAGGGCGCTGACGCCTGTGGACGGATTGTTGCGGTTGGCAGCGGCGTCGACCCTATGCGGATAGGCGAGCGGGTGCTGGTCGAACCCGTATTTCGAGGTGAAACCCGTTTTGAAGTCCTCTATTTCGGTTCCGAGGTGGACGGAGGCTTTGCCGATTATGCATGCGTTCCTGCCTTACATGCCCACCGGATTGAAAGCGATCTGAGTGATGCTGAACTGGCAAGCTTTCCTTGCGCGTACTCCGCTGCAGAAAACATGCTTACTCGCATTGGATTGGCGATGGGCGAGCGCGTCCTAATTACAGGCGCTTCGGGAGGCGTAGGTTCGGCTGCCGTGCAACTTGCTAAAAGACGCGGCGCTGAAGTGGTAGCGATGGCGAGTGCTGACAAAGCAGACGCCGTGCTTGCTTTGGGCGCTACCCGTGTCGTCGCCCGGGATGTGGATTTAATGGCGGAGTTCGGCAACGAATATTTCGATGCCGCAGTCGACATCGTCGGCGGCGCGCAGTTTGGC
>JANNQI010000070.1:0-19529 GCA_031400695.1 Sphingomonadales bacterium
CCACTCGGTGACACGGTGATCGGGATTTATTGCGCCCACCACCCTGCCCTGCGGCGACACAAAAACGTCAAGCATCGTCCTGCCATCGGCAAGAGCGAGATGAATTGCCGCCGCATCACCGGGATTTTGCGGCAAACGGTAACTCTGAAACTGCGCACCCGGATAGGCAGTGATGGCCGCCGCAAGCTGTTCATTTGCAGAAACGGTATGTTCTACTAGCAGATTCTGAAACGCAGATTCCTCCCACCGGTCGATCTGCGGCTTGAACAGATAAATGCCGCCAGTGACCGAAAGCATGAAAACAAACGGCAGAACAAACAGCCCGGCGTAAAAATGCCAGCGCCAGATCGTGCGATAAAGGGCATTGCGCTGCTGCGCTGCCCCGTGTGGATTGGACATAAAAATTCCTGATTTGAAATGACAAAGGCCGCAGGGTTGCGGCGGCGGTATCAAATCAGAATTGGCGGGCCTGTTTGCGGTGGCGGCGGCGCGGCAAGCCCGTGGCCGATCCCGGCACCAGTCGCGGCAAGGCGCGCTGTCTCGATATGGGCAAGCGGCGGCCATATCTGGGCAAATTCAGCGGGGCCCGGCAACGCAGCCATCCCGCTAAACGCGCACAGCTGTTGTTTATCGTCGCCGCTGTGCGGCTTCTGCTTGTGTAGCTTTCCCTTGCTATCCATCCACACGGTTTGCGTATCGATGCCGGTGCATAGCGTAAGTTGGAAAGTTTTTTCACTTGGCATCCAGCCGGCGGGCACCGCGAGCCGAACGGCCAGCGCCAGTACCACCAGCAGGATGGCAAAACGCTTCACCCCTTCCATTCCCGCCGTTCTTCGGCGACGCGCAGCACGTCATAGGCCGCCTGTCCCGCCTGAAAAGCCTTCGCGGATTCGGCATTGCCGGGGTTGACGTCGGGGTGGGTTAGCTTGGCGATATTGCGCCATGCTTTTTTCGCGTCCTCGAAGGTTGAGTCGCTTTCCAGACCCAATATGTCGAGCGCGTGCATTTCGTCGCGGGTGCGGCTGCCATCGCCGGACCCCGCCCAGCCGTAATGGGCGGATTCTTTATAGCCCGAAAAATCCCGGCGTTCGTTGGCCTCGCGCAGCTCGGCCTCTTCTTTGGTGAGACCTTCGAAATAATCCCAGCCGCGATTATATTCCCCGGCATGTTCCTCGCAGAACATCCAGCGATCAGGGTTGTTGGGTGATTTGGGCGCGGGGCAGTTACCTGCCTTGTTGCATCCATAACGGTCGCACAGACGCACCTGCTGAGCCTCGCTGCTGCTGCCATAGCCGCGCCAGCGGGGAAAACCCCAGTCATTTCTGCGAGTGTTACGCACCATGCCGCCGACTTAGCGACGGCATGGCAATTTTGCTAGAGGCGTAAACGCAAATTATGCGCCGGACATTACTCCGCCCATCATGGCGCTGCCGAAGAAGGTCGTGAAAAGCAATCCAACGATGATGCCTGACACGATAAGCGACAACACGATGTAAATCAGAACGATTACGACGGTAAACCCGGCAACCTTTTCCTGAGGCACACCCAACACGGGCTTGAGGCCGAGATAAATCAGGTAAACAACATAAGCTACTGCCCCAAGCGAGATCAGCCCGCCCAATATCGGTACCCAACTAACCAGACCCGCGACCCACGTTGGCGTCGAGGCGTATGTCATCAGCTTCGTCGACTGCACCATATCGGACTTACCATTGAAGCTCGGCGACACGGCATTTACGACCATCGACATCAGATAAAGCGTAACCAGCGAGAGCACGTAGCCAATCACAGCCATAGCTGCGACCGCACTGAAGCCCATCGCCATCGCACCGCCGCCCATTCCACCGAGGCCAGCCGCAGACATTCCAAGCGCGCCGGTAAATATGATTCCGGAAACCAACGGTATTGCTGCCAATATCATAGCATAACCGGTGAACAAGCCGCCTATGGTAGCAGGCTCGCCAGCAATGACGTTCCATTCATCAGCCGGTTTCATGATGATATTCTTGGCACGATCGACAATCGACATTGACTAACCCCTCAGAAATTTGTCCCTGCAGGTACACAGAACATAATCATACGCGCATGTAAATGTTGACGTGCGCGTCAAGGGGGACTTCATGACTCTAGTTCCACGGATATTGGTGGGTTTGATCGGACTTTTGTCTTTGTTGTCAACGGCGCAGCACTGGTTCGGAATCGAGTCGCTGCCCAGCGAGAGCGGGCTTCAGGCAATCGGCGATATCGGTCGCGCAAACCTGCGCGCGGATGTCGGAGGGTTTTTCCTTGGCATAGGACTGTTCGCGATCATCGCCGCATGGCAGCAGAGCCGTGTATGTATGGCTGGCCGCCTCGACCTTGCTCGTCGGTGGAGCATTGTTGGGCCGCTTTGTGAGCGTAGCCAATCGACGGCTATTCGCCACGGGTCGGCTCGCCGATGTTGGTCGAAGCCATCGTGATTGCTACCTTCGCATTCGCTTATCGGTCATGGGGTAAAAAGCCAGAGGGTCTGTAAGCCGGGTTCTGTCCACGCCCGAAAGCGTTGTGCGACCATTCATCTAGGCGACGCATTGCTGCGCCGCTCATGCAACCAACCCGGGCGACTGGCAGGAGGATGCCATATGCCGCCCCTATTCGGTTTTGCTCCCGGTGGGGTTTGCCATGCCGTTGCTGTTACCATCAACGCGGTGCGCTCTTACCGCACCATTTCGACCTTACCGCATCGAAATGCGGGGGTATGATTTCTGTGGCACTTTCCCTGAAGTCACCTTCGCCGGACGTTATCCGGCACCGTTCCTCGCTGGAGCCCGGACTTTCCTCTCCGACACAGTTACCCGTGAAGCAGCGGTCGCCCAACCCTCTGGCGCCGTTCAGATAGCAGGTCCGCTCTCATACTCCAAGAGCAAGCTCAACAGGATGGCACGGCATTCGCCATCAATGATTCCGTCGATATTTTCGGGACGAAACCGCCGCTGGAACGCAACCACCGAAGCTCGCCCGTCGGCGATACCATAACCATAGCGTTCGAGCGCCAGCAGAAACGCAGCATCGGGCCATTCGGGATCGACAAGATTGCCCCTGGGCCTGGGCACGGCTAGCCCCAGTTTTGCCAGTCGTTCCCAATCGAACAACTCACCAGGATCTTCCTTGCGTGCGGGCGCCACATCGCTGTGACCGACAACATTGCGTGGCTCTATGCCATAAGTGCGGACGATTTCCGCTACCAGACGCGTGACAGAATCCATCTGCGCCTCAGGAAAGGGCCGATAGCCGAACTCATGCCCCGGATTGACGATTTCGATCCCGATGCTCGCGCTGTTATTGTCGGTGATGCCGCGCCAATAGGACAGGCCCGCATGTTGCGCGCGCTGTTCCTCGCGTACCATATTGACGATCTGGCCGTCTTCATCGACGACATAATGCGCGGATACCTTAGATGCAGGGCTGGCCAGCCAGTCAATCGCCGCCGCGCCAGACGGCATTCCGGTGTAATGCAAAACCAAAATCGTTATCGGCAAAGTGCGTTCGCCGAAATTGGGCGACGGGGTCCAGATCATCGTCATGCGCCGTGCATATAGACATCGGCGGAATACGGCAATATCAAGCGGTTCGGCGATATTCCATCGGTTGGGCTTCGATTTTCGCGGCGGCCGGTTGATAAAAGCCTCGAAATTCCTTGCTGGCCTTGAAACGCTGGGTCTGACCGATCACCGTTTCTGCGGCCCCGAGCATCAGTATTCCGTCATCCGCGAGCAGCGGGGCTATTCCATCAAGCACCTGCCCTCGCTTGTCGTCGCACAGGTACATCAGCATGTTGCGGCACAGTACGACATCGAACGTGCCGAAATGGCGGGCACTGTTCAACATATTATGCTCGGCGAAAGTGACCATCTTTCGCAGATTGTCCTTTGCGACCCATTCCTCACCTTGTTGCTCGAAATAACGCAGCATCTGCATAACCGGCAGACCGCGCTGGATTTCGAACTGCGAATAGCGCCCTGCCCGCGCCTGTGCGAGCGCCGAACCCGATACGTCGGTTGCGTAAATCTGCACATTCCAGCCGCGCCATTTTTCTGCATTCTCGCTGATAGCCATCGCCAGCGAATAGGGTTCCTGCCCGGTTGAGCATGCCGCTGACCAGATTCGCAATTTTTTCGTTGCCATGCGGTGATCGCGCAGCATGTCAAACACAGGTCCTGTCAGTAGCGCAAAGTTTGCCTGATCACGGAAAAAACAAGTTTCGTTATTCACCATTGCCTCCACACAGGCGCTCGTCAGCCGAGGATCGGCGTCGATTTCAATGAGCGAGATTAGGGTATCGAGATCGGGTATCGAATTTTGCCGCATAAGCGGTTTCAGGGCCATGTCGATACGCCAGTGGCGGTTGGCGAGCAGCGTTTGGCCGGTATGCTTTTCAAGCAATGCCGACAGCGCCTTGTAAGCTTTGCCTTGAGAAGTGCTCATGCTGCTTTTGCTATACGACCGAGCAATTCGGTCATTTGCACAGGCGCAAGTATCGCCGTTGCAAAACCTTCACGTGCGACCGAACCAGGCATTCCCCAGACAACAGATGATGCCATGTCCTGCACAAGGACCGAACCACCGGCATCGGCAACGCACCGCGCACCGAACGCGCCATCATTCCCCATGCCGCTTAGGATGATCGCCATGCCCCCTGCGCCATAAACTTGCGCAAGTGATTCAAACATCGCGTCAACTGATGGACAATAACGGCTAGGCGAATAATGGCCTTGATGGTCAAGGACGACGCCTTTACGTTCACGGCGGCAGACCAGATGCGCATCGCCGGGGGCTATGTAGATGTGGTTGTTTTTGACTGGCTCGCCAGGTTCGGCGACTTTGACCGTTCGTTCAGTCAATCCGTCGAGTTGCCGCGCAAAGAAAGTCATAAATGCTTCAGGCAGATGTTGGGTAATGAAAACCGGGGAATCCAAAGATGGATCGAGGTTACGGATTATCTCGTAGATTGCCGGTATGCCGCCGGTAGACGAGCCAATCGCAATGCAAGAAGGCCGAACGATCTGCTGGTATTCTACGGCGAGTTTCGCTGCATAGGCCGAATCGCTTCGACCACGGCCACTCAGGCCGAGGCGAACCACCTTATCAATCAATATTTCGGAAAAGCGGCCTGAAAAACCTGACCGACCGGGCTTGGCGAGCGTATCGCACGCACCCAAGGAAAGGGCCTGAATGGCAGCAGGACCATTTTCCTCGGCGAACGCCGACACGACAAGGATCCGCGCGCCATTGGCCTTTGCCTGAATGTCGGGCAACGCCTCAAGGCCGGACCGTTTTGGCATTTCGATATCAAGCAGGATGATGTCAACATTCTTGTCATCGAGATGTGCCAGCGCCGATTCACTATCTTCGGCTTCGCAGACAATTTCGATTTGGTCGTGCTTGCCCAAGACTCGGGCAAAAATGGAACGTGCGACAATGCTGTCGTCCACCAACATCACGCGAATTGGCGATCTTGCTGTCCCCGGTGCAGTACCGAGTAAGGGGTGAGCGACCGTCACAGTTCCGACCTTAAATGCAACCGACAATTTGGAGCTTGGCTTCGAGCGTTTCCCTGTCGAACGGTTTCATAACATATTCATCGGCACCAGCATCGATGGCGGCCTGAATATGGGCGATACCATTTTCGGTGGTGCAGAAAATGACCTTTGCCGATGGTGAAGCAACGGTCGATCGATAGGCGCGCAGGAAATCCATGCCGCTCATGACCGGCATATTCCAGTCAAGCAATATCACATCCGGTGAGTTATCGTTACAATGGTCTAACGCTTCTTTGCCGTCTGCGGCCTCTGCAACTTCGAATTGCATGGTTTCTAGAATATGCCGGGCAACCTTACGGATCACCTTGCTGTCATCGACTATCAAACAGGATTTCATCTGCAACCCGCCTTTTTTCTGGTCCGGTTTGAACCTTAACCAGCGGGCGTTATCGACACGTTAATTTGGCCGACGATAGCAAATTAATTTAGGCCTTATGCGGCGAGTGCCTGTTCACCTGCAACCAGTTTGGCCGGATCCAGGATCATCACCAGATGGTCGCCCACCGACGCGGTTTCGGAAATAATCGATTTCCATTGGTGGGAAGGGTTGATGGCGGTCTGGATATCGTCCGGTGCGATTGAAACCACATCCTCGACGCGCTCGACCGCCAATCCGAAATGATGCCCACCGATTTCGGCAACCACCGCAAGACAGCCCTTTTGCAATGCGCAACGCTGGCCAGTTACCACATACTGGCTATCAATCAGCGTCAGCACACGACTACGCAACGCGAACAGCCCGGCTATGCTGGGATCCGCCCTTGGAACGGGAATTATGTCGGGAACATGCACAATCGATTCGACGCGGTCGCTTTCGATGGCAACGCGGCAGCCATCAATATGCGCGATCAGATAGAGTCTGGTCATGTCATGCAACTCCCGACAATTTGGCTTCGATAGCGGAAATCAGCCCGATCCGGTCATAGCGGTAGATGCTGGACCGCGAATCTACGGTTGAATGGCTGGTGTCGCGAAGCGTCAAAATCCGCGCGTCGTCCGAAGACTTGACCGGTTCGCCTTCACTTCGGTTAAGGACCACCGCTGCAGCATCGCGGTCGGAGGCCTCGAAGCTAACGCGGTACCCCGACGCGACCAAGAGCGGGGCGAGGATACGGTGCTCCCACACCGAATCATCATCGCATTGCACATAACAAAGTGGCCGGGCGCTCGGGTCAGCAGCAATGCCCTGGGCTTCGAAATATCGGAACACATTGATGAGTTCGACTGTCTCGTCCAATGCCGACACCACGCCTTCGTAGATTTCAGGACAGGCACTCGGTGCGATTTCGCCATCGAGCGTGAAAATATCGATCACGTCCTCAACCGCCAGATATTTGGCGTCACTGCCGTCTGTCAGACGAAGAAGCTTTACCATCCCCTGCGCCGGAACATCATCGAGATCGCACACATCGAACAATCGGTCACCGATGGAAGCGCGCATCCGTCCGCCAACAAATTTTATCTGGGACGCATCAACGTCTTCCATGCGATCAATCACGCTCAGACGCACCGCGCGTTTGACGCCGTCGTTAGCGACGAACAGCAACGCAGACGGCCGTTTTGCCTCGCGGGTTTCGTCGGCACTGACAGTCGATACCGACTGATCTTCTTTCTGTTCGATTCCCATTGCCAAACCCAGGCCGCTGGCATCAAGCAAGAGCATCGGACGACCGTTATCGGGCAAGGTAGTTCCGGCGAACAAGCCTGTCGCCATAACAATCGGTGCACCCGGCTTTACCACAAGCTCTTCGTTGTCGATGACGTTGGCGACATCGAGTACGAATATGGTGCCAATTGCCGGACGGACCACGATCAAGGTTCTGCTGCCATGTCCCGTTTGCTCTTCGTCATCCATACCCAGTAGCGTTTCCAGCCTAGCGTAAGGATATCGTTCCCCGCGAATCAGCGCCACATACTTGCTACCGAGTTCCTCGATCTTAACATTGCGGTTTGACGAAGACAGGATTTCCACGACCGAATTGCGCGATATCCCGAATATCTGGTCGCCAGCGCGCACGGACAGTCCCGCAATGATCGAAAGCGTCAGCGGCAGGCGCAGGGTCATTTTCAAACCCTGGCCTTCATAATTTTCGAGGTCGACAGTCCCGCCAATGGCTTGCAGATTGCTTTTGACGACATCCATGCCGACACCACGGCCGGAAATAGAGCTCACCTGGTCTGCGGTCGAAAGGCCGGGCACAAATATGGTGCTGAGCTGGGCCTTTTCGGTCATTTTCTGCCAGTCGGCAGCAGTGACAATTTTCGCGGCGATGGCGCGAGTACCGAGCTTGTCGAGATTGATGCCGCGTCCGTCGTCTATAATTTCTATAAGGATCTGATTGCCCGATTGGCGCGCCACGATACGAATTTGGCCTATCGGGTCCTTACCAACCGCACGACGTTCGTCGGCAGTTTCGATGCCATGATCGGCCGCGTTACGCAGTATGTGGGTCAGTGGGTCCCGCAAGGCTTCGACCATTTCGCGATCGACCTCGACCTCGCTGCCATCGATGAGTAGTTCTATTTCCTTGCCCAACTCGATTGATATATCGCGTAGCAGACGCGGCAGTGATGAAAACAGCCTGTCGATGTTCTGCATTCGCATCATACCCACCGCGTCGCGCATTTCGGCGACTGAAGCCGACAGGCGCGTAAATGAATGCTCCAACTCACTGTTATTCTGCATCTTGCGCAATTGGCGAGAAACTTCGTTGCGCGCGAGCACCATGTCCGAAACGCCGCTCATCAACTTGTCCAGCAGACTCAGCGAAATACGGACAGTGCGGGCCTTGGAGCGACTCACAGATTCATCAATGTCAGGATCGAAGGCTTCGACTTGCAAGGCCTCCGCTTTCTGCTTGGGAAGGTAGGCGAGCATCGTATCAATCAAGTCGCCATCATCGTCGTAAACTGCTTGCCCGGTTTCGAGCGCATCTGTCAGCGCGGAGATTCGATCCACAACAGCCAAAACCGCAGACACCAAGCCTGTAGAGGCGGCAACCTGTCCGTCGCGGGCGCCGCTCAATATATCTTCGGCTGCATGACTGAGGCGTAACAAGCGAGGCAGCTCAAGGAAACCGCAGCTACCCTTCACTGTGTGGACGAAGCGAAAGACGCTATCCAGCAGTCCCCTGTCCTGCGGCGTTTGCTCCCATTGGACGAGCTGGCCAGCCAAAGTCTCCAGATTCTCGCGAGTCTCCGCGATGAAGTCGTCTAGCAGTTCGTCCATATTTCCGGTCCCGATGTTCGAGACTAGGGCTTTGCCAACATATGGTTAAAATGCAGTTTACGTGCAGCAGGACTTGGAACGGGATTTAGGTTCGGATCAAGGCGCCGATTACAAGATGTTCAGCATCGGGCTCCGCAAGCTGCACCAATCCCCCGCCGCGGACGGCCAAATTACGCGCCATCCATGCTGCTGCAGTGCGCGAATCAACCGCAGATGCGTCAAGATTGCCCGCCAAAGTACTACGAATGGCCTCGTCCATGACAATTTTCGGGCCGTTGGCGCGAATGACAATTTCATGCTCGCCTTCGCGGCTTTCGGAGCCAACGAACAGGGTTCCGCCTCGGACAAGTGCATCATTTGCGAGCAACACGAGGTTGAGCAGAATCTTAATCGCGCGCTTGGGCATAAACGCCGCAGGAACTGCCCATTCGAGCGTTGTGCGTCCGCTTGACGTCACTAGTGGCTCGATCACCGCCTTTGCTTCATTCGGATCGACTTCGCTGCCGAACCCGCCAGCAGCGCCAAAGGCCAAGCGGAAGAACTTCAGTTTATCCGCCGCAGATTTCGCGCTTTCGGCAAGCAAATCCATGCAGCGTTTGCGCATTTCCGGATCATGTTCGTCGGCGAGCAGCTCAAGGCCGTTATTCATCGCACCAACCGGGCTGAGCAGGTCGTGGCAAAGCCGAGAACAGAGGAGGCTCGCAAGATCGACTTCGGACTCGGTCATTATTTATAGTGTTCCCGTATTTTGGCGGTTGGTGCGCTAATGGACTTAGCGGCGCAAGGATTCAACCCCAGACAAGCCGCTCAGCATCGAAAATGACGGGCTGCCTTGCCCCGCCGCTAATGGGTCGCCAAGCAGTGATTTGTCCGTGTGCTATGATCAGCCAGCAGCGATCATCGGCTACAGCCGACAACGCATCTTTAAGCGAAGGTTCGGCGCGGCCATTGGGGTGCGAGTGGAAATAGCCGAGAATTGCGAGGCCACCTTGGCGAGCTGATTTCTCGGCGAGGATAAGAGCTGAAGGGTCGATTTCGAATTGTGATTCGGGGTTTAACGCGACATTGGTCGCTAGTTCGACCCGTTCAACTGTACGGTCATGCCCGAGCAACAGCCCGCAGCATTCATCATCGCCCGCCTCCTCGGCCCAATCGAGCAATTGTTGGCGCTGTTGTCTTGATAGTTTCAAACCCATCCCCCACAATTAGCCAATGGCGGGGGAAAACACCATATTTGGCGGAATAATCGGTGAAGGTCGGCTCGACGCCGCGCTGGCGGCGGCGATTCCTCAATTATCGCGCGCGCGAATTCAAGCGCTTATCGCTGATAATGCGCTGGTCATCGACGGTAAAGCCGTTGGCGATGCGGCCAGTAAACGGCATGGCGGCAAATCATTCGAATTGACCGTCCCTGCGCCACGGCCGGACAAAGCCCAAGCGCAGGATATCGAACTTGAGATCGTATTCGAAGACGAACATCTGATTATCGTCAACAAACCTGCCGGCCTCGTCGTTCACCCAGCCGCAGGCCATGCTGACGGCACTTTGGTCAATGCGCTTCTCCATCATTGCCACGGAAAACTCTCGGGAATCGGCGGTGTCCAGCGTCCCGGCATCGTCCACCGGATCGACAAAGACACGTCGGGTCTGCTTGTAGTTGCGAAAAGCGACGCGGCGCATGAGGGCCTGGCCAAGCTGTTTGCAACCCACGACATCGAACGGAGATATTTCGCGATTGTCAGCGGCATCCCTGCTCCACCAGCGGGAACGATCCGCACGCAGATAGGGCGTTCGACAATCAACCGCAAAAAGATGGCGGTGTTGCCGGAAAATAAGGGGAAACATGCTGTAACCCATTACCGGACAGTGGAAAGACACACCAAAACCGCGTTGGTTGAATGCACGCTTGAAACAGGACGGACCCATCAGGTGCGCGTCCATTTGGCGCATATCGGCCACCCCCTGATAGGCGATACCACTTATTCTAATCGACAAAACCCATACAGAATCGGACCAAATCAGTCCAAATTCGAAAGACAGGCATTGCACGCCGCGTCGCTGGGGTTTATTCATCCGGTATCTGGCGAAACTTTACGGTTCGACAGCGGTTTACCAGAAGATATGCAGCTTCTGTTAAGTCAGCTTCGGCTATAAGGTTTCAAAAGGAAACGCTTGCCATTGGGTGCTTGATGAGGCCTGACGGGAAGCACAACGAAAGAGGAAAACATGTCTGAGAAAAAGAATGTTCCGGCCACTATCCCTGCTTTGGGGGGGGATGCGAGCCTTAACCGTTACCTGAGCGAAATCCGGAAATTTCCGGTATTGAAGCCCGAGCAAGAATATATGCTCGCCAAGCGCTTTCAGGAGCATGGCGACACGAAAGCTGCCGAGCAGCTCGTGACGTCCCACCTGCGCCTCGTATCGAAAATTGCGATGGGTTACCGCGGCTACGGCTTGCCGGTTTCAGAACTGATTTCCGAAGGCAATATCGGCCTGATGCAGGGCGTGAAGAAATTCGACCCCGACCGCGGTTTCCGCCTCGCGAC
Source organism: Sphingomonadales bacterium (assembly GCA_031400695.1). Lineage (GTDB taxonomy): Bacteria > Pseudomonadota > Alphaproteobacteria > Sphingomonadales > Sphingomonadaceae > Sphingorhabdus_B. The sequence continues at coordinate 11,355 of JANNQI010000070.1, forward strand.
CTACGCGATGTGGTGGATCCGTGCGTCGATGCAGGAATTCATCCTGCGCAGCTGGAGCCTCGTAAAAATCGGCACCACGGCAGCGCAAAAGAAACTGTTTTTCAACCTACGGCGTATGAAGAATAACCTTCAAGCATTTGAAGAGGGTGAACTAAACCATATCGCGGTCACGAAGATCGCGACCGATCTGGGTGTGTCGGAAGAAGAGGTTCACAACATGAACCGCCGTATGTCGATGGGCGGCGATAGCTCGTTGAACGTCGCAATGCGCGAAGATGGCGAAGGCCAATGGCAGGATTGGCTGGTCGACGACACACCGTTGCAGGACGAGCGCGTAGCCGACGCACAGGAAGGCGATATGCGCCATGCCATGCTGTCCGAAGCGCTCGATAGCCTGAACGAACGCGAAAAGCACATCTTGACCGAGCGCCGCTTAATCGACGAGCCAAAAACGCTCGAAGAGCTTAGCCAGGTTTACAGCGTCAGCCGCGAACGGGTACGCCAGATCGAGGTGCGTGCCTTTGAAAAGCTGCAAAAAGCAATGTTACGCATTGCCGGTGACAAGAGGTTGCTGCTCGCTAACTAAGCCGAGTTGTAAAAATGGATGACGGGCGGATGACGCTGCGCTAGCTGTTGGCAATGACCGAACAGAAGCGCTCGCCAATCGCCCGTTTCCTTGGCTTTACCTTCAAATGGCTGTTCTATTTTGTGCTCGGCAGCATCGCGTTGACTGCTGTCTATGCGGTTGTGCCGGTACCGACCACGCTGACCATGCTGTTTGACCATAACGGCGCGACGCGTGACTGGACGCGGCTATCGAACATCTCGCCCAACCTCGTGCGCGCGGTGATTGCGGCTGAGGATGGCAAATTCTGCAGCCATGACGGCTTCGACCGTGAAGCTATTGAAAAAGCAATCGAACGCAACAAAGGCGGCGGACGAATGCGGGGCGGTTCGACGATCAGTCAGCAAACCGCGAAAAATGTGTTTCTTTGGCAAGGCAGCGGCTGGACCCGCTATATCCGCAAAGTTCCAGAATTCTGGTTTACCTTCCTGATCGAGAACATCTGGGGCAAAAGGCGTATCATGGAGGTGTACCTCAATGTCGCAGAGACCGGCATTGGCACTTATGGCGCCGAAGCTGGAGCGCAGCGTTACTACAAGAAATCAGCCAAGAACCTGAGCCGTGCCGAGGCCGCACGCATCGCCGCCATATTGCCGCTACCCAAAAAGCGCGCGGTCAACGGCGCAGGCGGCTTCACCCGGCGTTACGGCAACAGCATCGCCGCCCGTATTCGCGTGGTTCAGCGCGACGGGCTGGATAATTGCATCTACAAATAAAAAGGGCGGAGCCGAAGCCCCGCCCTATCAGATCACATTTGCGTTCGGCTTAGAAGCTGACGCGAATTGTTCCTGAGATTGTGCGTGGAGCACCAACCGAGAAGTTCGGCTGTGCACCACCGGGATTTGGCGGAGCGGCGATTTGCGTGCCGATGTTGCCAAAGTAGAACCGGTCAAACAGATTATACACGTTCAACTGGAACCAGGTCTTCTCTAGGCCAACGTCAGCAAGGCTGACACGCGCATCAAGATCGGCAGTTGTGTAGCTGCTCGACTTCACATCGTTCAAGTCTGTCGCGAAGCGGTCCGAGACATATTTGACCTGCAATCCGACTTCTACCGGGCCGAGTTCGACCTGGGCACGATAGCTTGCGATCCATTTCGGCGTTTCGGTAACCCGCTTGCCAGCAGTTCTGAGCAGGCCCGCAGCGCCGGCTGCTACTTGGATGTCATCCTGCAGCTTCGAATCGTTATACGAAAGGTTGCCCTGGAACGTGAAGAAGTCCAGCGGACGCAACGCGATACCGATATCGACACCCTTACCGATAACTGCACCTACGTTTCGGTCAACCGATATGCCCTGCACCTGATCGAATGACGTTACGATCCGGTTGTTGAACTTAGTATACCAAGCCGATGCCTGCGCCTGAACGCGTCCGGTCGAGTAACGGAAACCTGCATCAAACGTATTCGTCGTTTCCGGTGCAACCGTCACAATCGGCGTCCGATAGAGGTTATCGGTGCGCGGTGCCGAGAAGCCCTTTGCATAGCTACCAAACATCGAAAGATCGTCGGTGATCTTGTAAGTGAAACCTGCACTCGGTAGCACCGGCGAAAACTTATACTGGGCAGCAAAAGGCGCAAACAACGCCCCAGCTGGGAAAGGTGCAACAGCCGTTGGCGGTACTATGACCAACGCCGACGCAAGTTGCGAGGTGCAGGTGGCAAAACCACTACCGCCCGTCTGGGTGTAGCAGAAGTTTTCAAGGTCACGTTGGAAGAATGGCATACGGACGCCGACTTCGACCCGCAATTTGTCCTCAAAGAACTTGCCGATATATTGGCCGGACACCTGATTAAGCAGGGCGATCGATAAACGGTCACGCTGGCGCAGTGGAACACCGTCTGCTGATAGCACTGGACGTCCGTTACGGCCGCCAAATACGTTTTCTGGGTTTCCGGCTGCGTCCAGATATCCCCATTCGCCGGTCTGGCGATGGCGGCCACGGTCATAGGTATATGACAGGCGAACGCGGTGCTCGTCGGTGATATCCCAAATTAGTGACGAAATGACCGTCCAACGGCGGGTGTTGGTTGTGTTCGGCGTATAAAAGCGGACGCTGTCAAGGAAATCGCCGTCGCCATTATAGTCGACACCCAATGCAGTGCTGGACCCACGGACAACCGCGCCGTTTTCAGCCTGAACCGTTGTACCGCCACCATTTGCCAATACATATTGGAATGAAGCGTCGAACGTGAAGATCAGATTGTCGGTGATCGAGAACTTCGAGTTAAGCCGCGCATTGCCCGTATTTGACGGGTTGATACGCAGACCCGCAAAGTTGGTGCAGCTCGACGTGTTCGCGATGTTGTTCTGCGTAGACCCCAAAACAGCCGGGGCAGTGTTTACCGCTGCACTGCTGCCGGTCGGCAAACGGCCACCGTTATCGTTCTGCGCTCCAACGCCACCAACGGTCTTCGTGCAGGTACCAAAGTTATCAAAAGCGAAAACCGCGTCTTCCTGCGCCTTGGTGAAGCCGCCAATGCTGACCATCCCTGGACGACCTGTAATCAAACGAAGGTCGGCAAGCGATGCGTTACGATAGAAGTTGTTGCGATTCTGGTTATAGTGACCAGCAAGCGAGATGAAGTCGCCGTTGTCGCCGATTGGCTGGTAAATCCGCGCGTTATACTGCTGCTTGTAGATTTCGCCCGGACCCTTGAACTTGTCGTTGCGAGCGGTTGAAGCAGCAACAAACATTTTCGTACCAAACGAGGTAAATACGCCTGTATCCAACATGCCGAATACACGGTGGAAGCTATCTTCACCGTAAGATGCGACCAATGTAGCACCCACGTCTTCACCCGGAATACGCGTCAGATAGTTGACCGTACCGCCTGCGGCTGATGCAGTCGGTGAGTCAACGTCGGTTGTGCCGAGGTTGACGTTGACCGAGCTGATCAATTCGGGATCGAGCTGTTGGTTCGAAAAGATCGCGTAGTTGCCAGTATCGTTCAACGGAAAACCATCAAAGGTAAGGCTGATACGGTTGCCGTCGAAGCCACGAATACGAAGGTTACCACCCGACGAACCATAAGCGTCCGAGTTTGTAAAGTTGACACCGGGAACCTGGTTTATCGTGTTCAGGATCGACTGGCCAGCGCCTTGGCGTCCGATAATTTCTTCGTTCAGAACGACGCGTGGTTTTGCTGCATCGGGAACGACAACACCGCCGACACCGCGACTGATAGCCGAGCCGGTCACAACGATTTCAGGCTGATCTTCGACTTCGATCGAGCCGGTCGACTGTGCAAAAGCTGCAGTGGAAAAGCTGCAAATCGAGAGCGCAACGGCGCTGGCAGCAAGTGAATAACGCATTTTCATGTTAAGACCCCTTAAATGTCCAACGACCCACCTCAAATCTTCGCGTCCGATTTATCGAATCGCGGTGGCGGGAATGGTCGTAGCGCCCCCTTGAAGCTGGAAAATGTCAGTTAAATGACAATCACGCCCCAAATCAGCAGTGATTCAGCCTTATCGATATGCAATGCGCAGGCAAAGTGCTGCGCTGCAGCAAATTGCGCACATAGGAACGTTTAACGATTTTTTTAGAAGTTGTTGCAGCAATGCAACAGTGATGACATCGCCGGCAGCGCTTAGGCCGCGTCTTCCTTCTCAACCTTGGCCGATTTGGCATAAACGAGCACGGGCGTCTTGCGGCCTTCGACAACATCCTTGTCGATGACCACTTCGTCCACGCCCTCGAATGTGGGCAGATCAAACATGGTATCGAGCAGGATCGCCTCAAGGATTGAGCGAAGCCCGCGCGCACCGGTTTTCCGCTCAATGGCCTTCTTGGCGATGGCCTCCAGTGCATCCTCGGTAAAGCTCAAGCCCGCATCTTCCATCTCGAACAGCTTGCGATACTGCTTCACGAGCGCGTTTTTCGGCTCCGAGAGGATTTTGACCAGCGCTGCGATGTCGAGATCTTCGAGCGTTGCAGTAACCGGCAAGCGCCCGACGAATTCAGGGATCAGGCCATATTTTAGCAAATCTTCTGGCTCGATCTGTTTCAGCACCTCTCCGGTGCGGCGCTCATCAGGGTCAGCGACGTGTGCGCCAAAGCCCATCGACTTGCCTTCAAGCCGGTTCGAGATGATCTTTTCAAGTCCGGAAAACGCACCACCGCAGATGAAAAGGATATTCGTCGTGTCGACCTGCAGAAACTCCTGCTGCGGGTGTTTACGGCCGCCTTGGGGCGGAACGCTGGCGGTCGTGCCTTCCATCAGCTTGAGCAAAGCCTGCTGAACGCCCTCACCGCTGACGTCGCGGGTAATCGACGGGTTTTCCGCCTTCCGGCTAATCTTGTCGATTTCGTCGATGTAAACGATCCCGCGCTGCGCCTTTTCGACATTATAGTCCGACGCTTGCAGCAGCTTGAGAATGATATTCTCGACATCTTCACCGACATAGCCCGCTTCGGTGAGAGTCGTCGCATCGGCCATCGTGAATGGCACGTCGAAAGTCTTGGCCAGTGTTTGCGCGAGCAAAGTCTTACCACAACCGGTCGGACCGACGAGCAGGATGTTCGATTTGGCTAACTCAACATCCGCGCCTTTCGCACCGTGGTTGAGACGTTTGTAATGGTTATGCACCGCCACGGACAACACGCGCTTCGCCTGTGGCTGGCCGATGACATAATCGTCGAGCACGTCGCAGATTTCCTGCGGCGTCGGCACTTCGCCTTCTTTGCGGCCAGTGAGCGTGCCTTTGGTTTCTTCGCGGATGATGTCGTTGCAAAGTTCAACGCATTCGTCGCAGATAAATACCGTCGGCCCTGCAATAAGCTTGCGAACCTCGTGCTGCGATTTGCCGCAGAACGAGCAATAAAGGGTGCTCTTAGTATCCGAACCACTTAACTTCGTCATAAATCGTCCTGCTACCCCGCCTTGGTGGCGGAGTCTGTCATAGAACCGTCATCCTAAAGATGCGGTGCATTTTGGCAATAGCCCAAAAAGAGCTGTCCCATGTTAGTAAAACTGGTGGATGAAAGCCTAACAGATCAGGCGCTTTCTGCCTCATTTGCGGCAGGGCGCTTGTCAAACACCTCGTCCACGATACCGAAAGCTTTGGCTTCGTCGGCTTCGAGGAACGTGTCGCGATCCATTACCTTTTCGATATCCTTCAGCGGCTTGCCGGTATATTTGGCATACAGATCGTTCATTCGCTTACGGATACGCAAAATCTCGTTCGCTTGAATTTGGATGTCCGACGCCATCCCGCGCGCGCCACCCGAGGGCTGATGCACCATGATGCGGCTGTTGGTCAGCGCAACGCGCATACCAGGCTCGCCTGCTGCCAGCAGGAAGCTGCCCATCGACGCGGCTTGCCCGATACATACCGTACCAACCTTGGGCCGAATATATTGCATGGTGTCATGGATCGCCATGCCAGCGGTCACCACGCCGCCGGGCGAATTGATATACATCCAGATATCTTTTTTTGGATTGTCCGATTCAAGGAACAGCAGCTGCGCGGTGATGATCGAGGCCATGCCGTCCTCAACCTCACCTGTCACAAAAATGATACGTTCCCGAAGTAGCCTTGAAAAAATATCCCAGCTCCGCTCGCCGCGGTTCGATTGCTCGATGACGACTGGGACGAGTGCTTGGACCGGATCAAATGGAACGTGCATGAAATACCTCTAATATGTTCTGTTTTCGCGTTGAAGCCTACATCGGCGCGACCAGACAAAGTTTCAAGCACGAAAAAGGTTAAGGTCTGGTTTGACGCTGCAAATTGGAATTTGGCAAAATCGATTAGTGTGTCTTGTTTCATTGCTTTGACCGATTAGGCGGCAAGTGCCATTCTGGCAGCATCGACTCAAACCCCATAGAAGAGGAAAGACTAATGGCAGATGCAGACCCCAAGGCAGGTTGCCCGATGCACGGCGGCGAGATAAAGATTCGCTCGTTGCTTGGACGGCAGAATAAGGATTGGTGGCCCGACGCGTTGCCGATCGACATGCTGCACCAGCATGGCGTGTCGCCCGATCCGATGGGCGAAGATTTCGACTATGCCGAAGCGTTCAAAAAGCTGGATTACGCCGCACTGAAGGCTGACCTCACCGCACTGATGACCGACAGCAAGCCATGGTGGCCAGCTGACTACGGCCATTATGGCCCATTCATGATTCGTATGGCGTGGCACGCGGCCGGCACGTACCGCGTGACCGATGGCCGCGGCGGCGCAGGCAGCGGGCAGCAGCGTTTCGAACCGCTCAATAGCTGGCCCGACAACGGCAATCTCGACAAGGCGCGGCGTCTGCTTTGGCCGATTAAGCAGAAATACGGTCAGTCAATCAGCTGGGCCGACCTGTTCATCCTCGCGGGCAATGTAGCGATCGAAAGCATGGGCGGACCCGTGTTCGGCTTTGGTGGCGGCCGCAAGGACGTCTACCAGTCCGAAGGCGACACTTTCTGGGGTGCCGAGGAAATCTGGGTAAACGAAGGCGCAAAGACACGTCTCGACGAAGAACAGGTCGAGCTCGAAGGGCCGCTCGCCGCGATCCAGATGGGCCTGATTTACGTGAATCCCGAAGGTCCCGGCGGCAACCCCGATCCGCTGCAATCGGCGCGTGACATGAAGGCGACCTTCCTGCGCATGGCGATGAATTCGGAAGAAACCGTCGCGCTGACCGCAGGCGGCCACGCCTTCGGTAAGGCGCATGGCGCGAAGCCTGGCGAAACGTTCGGCAAGGCACCAGCGAGTGAGGCAATGCACCAGCAGGGCTTTGGCTGGCTGACCGACGTGGACGAGATCGGCAAGGGTCATATCACGACCTCGGGCATAGAGGGCGCGTGGTCGAACAACCCAACCAGTTGGGGCGGCGACTATTTCCGCATCCTATTCAAATATGACTTCGAGCTGGTCGAGAGCCCGGCGGGTGCCAAGCAGTGGCAGCCGATCAATCCCGACCCTGAAGACATGGTCCCAGACGCTCGCGATCCGTCGAAGAAAGTGCCGACGATGATGACCACAGCGGACATGGCGCTTAAGATGGATCCGGAGTTCCGTGCGATTTCGGAGCGGTTCCGCGACGATCAGTCGGCACTCGACGATGCCTTTGCGCGCGCATGGTTCAAGCTGTGCCACCGCGATATGGGGCCGAAGATTCGCTACCTCGGGCCCGAAGTGCCGGAAGAGACGCTGATCTGGATGGACCCTGTGCCGGAAGGGACCGCGCCTTCGGATGCCGACGTCGCCGCGTTCAAATCGGTCGTGCTGGCCAGCGGGCTGACCGTCAGCCAGCTCGTTAAGACGGCATGGGCGTCGGCCTCGAGCTATCGCAGGTCGGACCATCGCGGCGGTGCCAATGGTGCACGCATTGCGCTCGCCCCGCAGAAGGACTGGGACGTTAACGAACCCGCCGAGCTGGCGAAGGTGCTGGCGAAGCTCAACGAACTGCGTGGGTCGATGTCGCTTGCCGACGCGATTGTGCTCGCGGGTAGCGCCGCAATCGAGAAGGCGGCGAAGGACGGCGGTGTCGAGGTCACCGTGCCCTTCACCGGTGGCCGTGGCGACGCGACGCAGGACTGGACCGAGATCGAGAG
>JANNQI010000071.1:0-13606 GCA_031400695.1 Sphingomonadales bacterium
GGCGGGATTCTCGGCAATGTTCTGGGCGGCGCACTCGGTGGCGGTCAAGCAGCTGCTCCTGCGGGCGGTGGCGGCCTAGGCGGCCTTGCCTCGATGCTAGACTTCGACGGCGACGGTAATCCGCTGGACGACATCATCGGCATGGCGGGGAAGTTCGCGCGGTAACTTCGGTACCGCAGGGTAAGTTTCGAGATACTGCCGCGCTAGAGCGGGGCGGCAGCAAAGCGAAGGACGCATATCAGTGGCTTTCCGTTTGTGAGGCTTGCCTTTTCGCTTCTCTTAAAGCGACAAAAGATACGGCCAGCGGGGTTATCGCTGTCTCCTTTGTTGCTTTAACGGCCAGCTGCATGTAGCCGCGGGTTGGAGGGTTGGATCGACAAGTTCAAAGAGCTAAGCGCCATTCTCTCAAACCAAATCCTACATTGCAAGCAAAAGGCTAAGAAGCTAAAATCGTCCACTCCGACCTTGCGGAATATACGAATCCTCAGCAATGCTTCATTCAAGACTTCTCATCTAGTACTTTGACTTTGTTGTTCGTTGTCAATTTTAGTCCATGAGCATTGATCTATTTCGCTGGAACAAGGCGGTTCGAACATTCTTATGCACGCCTCAATATCAGCCTCAGAAATATGAAACGTGTTTGGCGGCAATTTTAAGTTCCGTTTGGTGATACGGGTTCTGATTTCAGAATCAGAGACTTGCATAAGATAAAATTTGATAGAAACGCCGATTTTTTCAGACTCAAACCTGATATATTCTCTCTTTTTTCTTGTCCAAAAGCCGTTGTCAAGTATCACGTCGCTATCGTTTTTTAGAAGTTTTTTGGCTAAATCCCACTGCAATTTTTCGATGTTATCACGATATTTTTCGCAGTAAATCGATCCAAATATGGCGCTCATCCACGCATCTAACGACAGCCAAATTGCATGTTCATCGCGCTCCAAAGTTGCCGAGAATGTCGATTTTCCAGAGCCTGGTAATCCACAGATAAGATGTAGCATGGGCATAAATGTAATACAGTCCAGCACGATAGCGTAGAATATCGAGCCATGATATAATTTTTGTGGCAAAAAGTAACTGCATTCTTGACCGAGCGGCAGGCTCCAAATCTTTCACAACTATCATGATTTTATAGGTCGGAGCTTGCATGACAAAAATCTAGTGCATACTGTAAAAGGCAAGGGGGATTACAGTGACCTGTGAGATAAGCACTGAGCAAAATAGCCCGGCGATGCTCAGGCTGCTGAAAGCGCGGTCAGTGGCTTATCGATCGGCGCAACGATGGCAGCTTTCGCAATTGGTGCTCGTGGTCATGATACCATTTGTCGCCGGCTTGGCTGCGATTTTTTATCCATTGGTACGGCCCTACACCGTTTCTTTAACGGTTATTCTAACATTGCTCGACGCTTTACTGCTTGATCGACAGTTCCGGCATTTCACGAAGCGCGCTGCCATAATAGGAGATCAGTTTGACACTAACTTGTTCAAACTACCTTGGAATTATGCGGCGGCTGGTCCTCAGCTTTCGAACGAGGCAATCATCTTTGCTGCTGACAGTTGGATTGGAGACGATACCGAGCTTTGTAATAGGTATCCGGCGTCCGTCGATTTAGAACCGTTACACGTTGCACGCGTCTTATGTCAGCGCAGCGGAGTTTGGTATGACGCCGAACTTAGGAAGGGGTTCAGTTTGAGATTGGTTACGCTGGGTGGCGCAATGATGGCGGTACTAACCACAATAGGAGTATCGCGAGGGTTGCCGTTGCCTGATTGGCTATTGTCGGTTTTGGCCCCAAGCACGCCTATCCTAATATGGATTATCCGCGAAAATTTTCGCATGAAAGATGCGGCGGAGGCAAATGAGAAGATTTCGGCAGCTGCAGAAAAGCTTCTTGACGACATTAAAGTGGGGCGGTCCGATGAAACGGAAAGTCGATTCCGCTCGAGGGATATTCAAACGGCTGTGCTAGCACGTCGAACTAGCAATCCATGGGTCCCACGCTGGCTTTATCGAAGACTAAGACCACGGCTTGAGCCAGCACTGCGAACTGGCATGGAAGAGCGGCTTGCTGGCGCGGACGAAATTTTAGATCGAGCATCTATTCCTGTAAAAAAATAGTGCAAACATCTACCAACTGTTATGCCATGTTGCGGTGAAAGAATAACAACTAAACCCCCTCCACCAACAACACCGCGCCATCTGCCCCCGTCACCCGCACCCTTGCACCGACAACCGCATCCGCGCCACGCGCAGACCATACGCTGTCGCCCACCTTCACCCGGCCATGGCCGTCGGCGATGGCTTCGACCACTTCAACCACTTCGCCGGTTAGCCGCGCGCCGCGGTCGTTGAGTTTGGGGTCGTCGGTTTCGATGGGGTTCTGCTGCAGGAATTTCTTGCCCGCAAAGACGGTCAGTACCGAGAGGATTGCGAACATCGCGACTTGGTAGGCCACGGTAATCGGAAGGAAATAGTCCAGCACCCCGACGATGATCGCAGCAAGCCCGAGCCACATCAGGAAGAACCCGGGTGCGACCATTTCGGCAACGCCGAGTATCAGCCCGAGCGAGAGCCAGAACCAGTGGGTCGCTATGGTATCGAGCCATTCGGCCATTTTATTTACCTCCCATGGCTGGTTTGTCCGAAAGCGCTTCCTTGGCAATTTCGCCAATCCCGCCCAGCGTTCCGATTAAAGCAGTCGCCTCGACCGGGAACAAAATCGTCTTGGCATTGGGTGAGGTGGCGAACATGCCGATGGCTTCGACATATTTCTGCGCAACGAAATAGTTGATGGCCTGACTGCCGCTGCTGGCGATGGCGGCGGAGACCATTTCGGTAGCGCGCGCTTCGGCTTCAGCTTCGCGTTCGCGCGCCTCAGCATCGCGGAAGGCGGCTTCGCGGCGGCCCTCGGCTTGCAGAATCGCGCCCTGCTTCTCACCCTCTGCTCGCAGGATTTCGGCGGCGCGCATGCCTTCGGCTTCAAGGATTTGCGCACGTTTTTCACGTTCGGCCTTCATCTGCCGCGCCATCGCGTTGGAGATGTCGGCGGGCGGACGGATGTCCTTGATTTCAACACGTGTGATTTTCAGGCCCCAGGGCGAGGTCGCGTGGTCGACCACGTTCAGCAGCCGCCCATTGATGTCGTCACGTTTCGACAAAGTCTCGTCGAGGTCCATGCTGCCCATTACGGTGCGCAGGTTGGTCGTCGTAATCTGCATAATCGCGACATAAAGGTCGCTGACTTCATATGCGGCCTTGGCGGCGTCCAGCACTTGGAAGAAGACAACGGCATCGACGCCGACCATCGCATTGTCCTTGGTGATGATTTCCTGCCCCGGAACATCGAGCACCTGCTCCATGACATTCACCTTGCGGCCGACGCGGTCAAAGAACGGGATGATGATCGTCAGGCCGGGCTGCGCTGCATAAGTGAAGCGACCGAACCGCTCAATAGTGTAGACATAGCCCTGCTGGACCACAGTGACGCCCATCATCACAAATATAATGACGATCAGGGCCAGTAGGCCGAAAAAATATTCCATGGCATTCCTCCCGTTTGACGTGGGGCGGATTGTCTTAGATATGGAACGGCTTGCCAAGGAAAATCGGACATTGCGGATATGGAAATCGGTCAGAAACTAAATTTTGTGCGGTCAGCATTATATGTGCCGGGGTCCAATGCGCGCGCGTTGGAAAAGGCCCGCTTGCTCGATGCCGATATGCTGATTATCGATCTTGAGGATGCGGTGCCGGAGGAAATGAAGGCAGCGGCGCGGGCGGCGGCTGTGGCATATGTTGCGGCAGGGGCTGGCGGCAAGATACTGGCGATCCGTGCTAATGCCCCGGATAGCGCGCATCATGCAGATGATATGGCTGCGTTGCGGGTTAGTGCGGCGGATATGGTCGTACTGCCAAAGGTCGAAGATGTGGCAGCTTTGCCCGATATCGGCCTATCGTTGCTGGCGATGATCGAAACGCCAGCGGGTCTATATGCAGCGCGAGAGGTTGCCGTGCACCCTTTGGTGGCTGGGCTGATTGCAGGCACGAACGACATTGCCGCGGAAACGGGTATAAAACCCGGGCGGATGCGTGAGGGGCTGGAGCTGTCGCTGCAGATGATCGTGCTGGCAGCATCGGCGGCGGGAAAACCGCGTTTTGACGGGGTGTGCAACCGGCTCGATGACATGGACGGTTTTGATACCGAATGCCGGCAGGGTGCAACTTACGGTTTTACCGGCAAGACTTTGATCCACCCGAACCAGATTGCCATTGCCAATCAAAGCTTTGGTCCCGATCCGGACGCAGTGGCCGAGGCCCACGAACTAATTGCGGCGAGCCGAGGCGGGGCGCAACGATTTAGGGGTCGCATGATTGAATCGATGCATGTAGAGGAGGCGCAATTGACGATAGAGCGTTCCCGGCATGCGATGGGCGACCGCTGATCGTAACAATCGGAGCGGAATGTCATGCGTCTTGTCACCAGTGCAGTATTAACCGGCCTCGCTTTATTCGCGACGACGCCGGTGCTGGCAGAAGGCGTGACCGAGGCTGATCTGCGCGGGCATATCGAGATATTGGCGAGTGATGAATATGAAGGCCGCAAGCCCGGCACCGAAGGCGAGGCTAAAACCGTCAAATATATTGCCGAGCAATGGGCAAAGGCCGGGCTGAAGCCAGCGGCGGCAGATGGAAGCTGGTTCGAGCCGGTGCCGCTTGTGCAGCGTGGGCAGGGAAGTGCGAACTATGCGTTCACCGCCAAAGGCCGCAAACTGCGCGTCACGTCGGACGAAATCATCCTGATCGGCAAACAGATAGAATATGCGAAATCCGACCTACCGCTGATCTTCACCGGCGCAGGGGTCAAGTCAGACGGGTCGGTTGCAGCTGATATCGCTGGCAAGGCAGCTGTCGTCATGTTGGATGCCGACAACGTACCCGACAATATGAAATCCCCGCGGGCGCGGCGCGAGGCGCTGATCGCGGCGGGCGCAGAAGCGGTTATTTTCGTGGGCGATGCGCAAGGCAATTGGCCGACATTACGGCGGCTGTTGCTGTCGCGGCCAATCGGGCTCGAAAGCCGCGAGAAGCGAGCGCCGCTTGAAGGCGCGATCAGTTCTGAATTTGCAGTTGCGCTGGTGACCGCTGCTGGGCGCGATTGGGATAAGTTACGCGCGCATGCCAAGGAAAAGGATTATGCGGGCGAGGCGCTTGGCATCAACGCCGATTTCAAGGTCGCGACCGATGTTTACCGGTTCAACAGTTCAAACGTGATAGGCAAAATTCCCGGCCGGAAAAAAGGCAATGGCGCTTTGTTTTACATGGGCCACTGGGACCATTTGGGGATTTGCGCGCCCGAAGATGCACCCGACCGGATTTGCAACGGTGCCGTGGATAACGCGAGCGGCATCGCGGTGATGAACGAGGTCGCCGAACGACTGGCGAAGAAAAAGCATGACCGCGATATCTATTTTGTCGCGACGACCGCGGAAGAAAGCGGGTTGCTCGGGGCTTATGCCTATGCGGAAAAGCCGGTATTTCCGCTCGACCAGATTGTGATTTCCTTGAACGTCGACACGATCGCGATTGCGCCGCGCGGTTCGAAGGTCGCGATTATCGGGCGTGGGACAACCAAACTGGATGATGCAGTGGAAGCGGTTGCCAAAAAGGCCGGTCGCGCGATCGAAAGTTCGACCGACGCCAACAGTTTCATCCAGCGCCAGGACGGCTGGGCACTGACGCAAAAGGGCGTGCCGGCACTGATGGTTGGCGGTTCGTTTGCCGATCTCGACCTGATGCAGAAGTTCCTTGGCAGCGACTATCATGGCCCGAATGACGAGCTGACCGACAAGACCGAGCTTGGCGGCGCGGCGGAGGATGCGGACCTGCACATCGCGCTCGGGAAATATTTTGCCGATGTGAAGAAATATAAATGGAACAAGGCTGGCGAATAAGTTGCCGATTGTTTAGATGGGCCGCCACGAATCAGAAGGTGGCAGCATGAAAGACATTCCCCTCGGCTTGACATTTGACGACGTGCTGCTTCAGCCCGGGGCATCCGATATGCTACCCAGCCAGGCCGATACGCGAACGAAACTGACCAAGTCGATTTCGCTCAACATCCCGATCCTGTCCTCGGCAATGGATACTGTGACTGAAGCGCGCATGGCAATCGTCATGGCGCAGCTTGGCGGTATCGGGGTGCTGCACCGTAATCTGAGCATCGAAGAACAATGCGCCGCCGTCCGGCAGGTCAAACGGTTTGAGAGCGGGATGGTCGTCAATCCCATTACCATAGCGCCGGACGCGACGCTCGCCGAAGCGCAGGCGTTGATGACAGCAAATTCGATTTCGGGTATTCCGGTAGTAGAGGCGAGCGGTAAACTTGCAGGCATCCTCACCAACCGTGACGTGCGTTTTGCCGAAAATCCGGAACAGCCGGTGTCGGAGTTGATGACGCATGAAAATCTGGCGACGGTTTCGGCATCGGTCACTCAGGAAGAGGCGCGGCGTTTGCTGCACCAACGACGTATCGAGAAGCTGCTCGTGGTCGACGAAGCCTATCATTGCATTGGGTTGATTACCGTCAAGGACATCGAAAAGGCCGTTCTCTATCCCAACGCAACCAAAGATGGCTCTGGCCGTTTGCGCGTTGCGGCGGCCACCACTGTTGGTGAAAAAGGTCTCGCTTACACCAAAGCATTGATCGACGCCGAGTGCGACCTGATTGTGGTCGACACCGCGCACGGGCATAGTGCGATGGTGGCAGCGGCAGTCGCCGAGATCAAACATATCGCTCCTGAAGTGCAGGTCGTTGCAGGTAATGTTGCTACCGCACAAGCCACGCGCGCATTGATCGATGCAGGTGCGGATGGTATCAAGGTGGGCATCGGCCCGGGCTCGATTTGCACGACACGCGTCGTTGCCGGCGTTGGCGTGCCGCAGCTTACCGCCATAATGGAGTCGGCGGCAGAAGCGGCGAAATCGGGGGTCCCTATTATCGCCGATGGCGGCCTGCGAACATCGGGCGATGTCGCCAAGGCGTTGGCTGCGGGGGCTTCTTCGGTGATGATCGGCTCTTTACTAGCGGGCACAGAAGAGGCTCCGGGCGAGACGTTCCTTTATCAGGGCCGCGCCTACAAAAGCTATCGTGGCATGGGCAGCGTCGGCGCAATGGCGCGCGGCTCGGCAGATCGCTATTTCCAGCAGGATATCAAGGACCAGCTCAAGTTGGTACCCGAAGGGATTGAGGGACAGGTGCCCTTCAAGGGTCCCGCGCGCGATGTCATCCATCAGCTTGTTGGCGGCGTAAAGGCTGCAATGGGCTATACGGGATCGCGCACGATACCCGACCTGCAAGAGCGCGCACAATTTGTTCGCATAACCAATGCCGGTTTGCGCGAAAGCCATGTGCACGATGTCACGATCACCCGGGAAGCCCCCAATTATCCGACGCGTTAAGCTATGAGGCCGGCGGCCCGTCTTCAATCGGCAATCGAACTTCTCGACGCTGTCATTGTCGCCGCGCGAGACGGTGGAGCATCGGCTGACCAACTCGCGAAGCGTTTCTTTGCCGAGCGCCGCTACGCAGGGTCGAAAGACAGGCGAGCGGTGCGCGATCTGGTATGGGAGGCAATACGCCGCTTTGGCGAGCGGCCCGAAAATGCCCGCGCAGCTTTTATAGCGATGGCGAGTGAAGATGCCGAATTGGCAGCCTTGTTTGACGGCAGCGATTACGGACCGCCTGCAATCGGACCAAATGAACGAAGCGCCAGCGGCGGAGTCCTTCCGGAATGGATATTGCCGCATTTTGTGGACATGGTTGATGACTTGGAGCGTAAGGCGTTGCTGGACCGTGCGCCGCTCGACCTGCGGGTTAATTCGCTCAAAGCCTCCCGCGAGGCTGTCGTTCTGCGCTTTCCCGAAGCGGAAATATTGCCGCAATCGCCTTTTGCGTTGCGCCTTCCAACGGGGCACGCGGTCGATAGCGATTCGGCAATACTCGATGGGCTTGTCGAAATTCAGGATCTTGGCAGCCAGTTGATCGTCGATGCCTGTGCTGCAAAGCCGGGGTTAACCGTGCTCGACCTTTGCGCTGGTGCAGGCGGAAAAACGCTTGCACTGGCTTCATATATGAACGGCAAAGGTCGATTGGTAGCAAGCGATACCAACCGTGCGCGTCTTGACCAGTTGCGGCCGCGGGCAAACCGGGCAGGCGCGCTGGATATTGAAACTGTGCTGCTCAATCCGGGTAAAGAGCGCGCGATGCTGAACAATTTGTCGGGAGCTTGCGATGTTGTTTTAATCGACGCACCTTGCTCGGGCAGCGGCACTTGGCGGCGCAATCCAGAGACCCGTTGGCGGCTCGATCCTGCGCGGTTGCAGCGGGTAATCGACGAACAGGCAAAGCTGCTTGGTATCGGTGCAGAAATGGTCGCGTCCGGTGGACATATGGTCTATGCAGTATGCTCGTTAATCGCAGCAGAGGGCAGGGGGCAAGTGGCCGGATTTCTGGCATCGAATTCAGGATGGCGTGCCGTCGAAACCGGCGTTCCTGCCGGTCGCCCCGATGGCGATGGCACTCTACTCACCCCGCATCACGATGGCACCGACGGATTTTTCTTCGCAAGGTTGCAAAAGCTGTGATAGCCTTGCGACTACATTATGCCTGGATATTGATTATGCGTTTTTCCCCCGCTGCCATTGCCCTGTCGCTGACCCTTGCTGTAATTTCGAGCGCAAGCATCGGCAGCCGTGCCGATGACGATATCGATGCGCAGTCTCTCGCATTTCTGAAATCGGGCAAGGAAGCAGCGAAGGCAGGCGATATCGATTCGGCGATCAACTGGTATGAAACCTCGCTTGCCGTCGATCCGCGCAACCGTGCCGCTTATGTCGCTATGGCCGAGGCAGTGAGGGCTCAGGGACTTAATGGAAAGGCCATCCGCTTTTACGAGGAAGCGCTTGAAATCGAAACCAATGACCAGCTTGCGCTGGCCGGGCAAGCCGAAGCCATGATCGCCAAGGGAGCAATCGAGCCTGCTCGCAAAAACATTGCGCGACTGAAGATGCTATGCCGTGGTGATTGTAGCTCTGTCGACCGGCTGACGCTCGCGGCGAACAGGGCAGGCGAAAAACCGCAACTACAAGCAAGCGCGGTTGAGATAAAGCCGTCAGTCGGTGTCGCGCCGGAGCCTAAGCCGAATTGAGCATTAAAAGACCGCAGCCGCTGCTCAGGGCTACGGTTGTAATGTCAAACCAACCCGTCGAACTCTGCAACAATATTCTCATAAAGCCGCCGTTTGAACGGCACGATCAGATGCGGCAGCCGGTCAGGAACGACCCACTGCCATTCTGAAAATTCGGGATGCGGGGTTTCGATATTGATATCGCCATCTTCGCCCTTGAAGCGCATCAGAAACCAATATTGGCGTTGGCCGCGCCATTTACCCTTCCACAATTTGCCGAGCAATTCGTCGGGCAAGTCATAGAAATGCTCTTCGCGGCTTTGGGCGATTATGTCGACCAGATCCGCCGTTACTCCGGTTTCTTCGAAAAGTTCGCGGATCGCGGCATCCTGTGGCTCCTCGCCTTCATCAATGCCACCCTGTGGCATCTGCCACGCCTCGCTCGCGCGGTTGTCGAGGCGCTGGCCGACAAAGACTTTGCCGTCCTTGTTGGCGAGCATGATGCCCGCGCACGGGCGGTAGGGCAGGTCGGCAAATTTGTCGGTCATGCGTCGGCCATGACCTCGGCAAGCATCGCTTTCAAAGCCGTTACATAGCCTTCAATATCTTGTTGCGTCGAAGGAATTGCCTGACGGATGTTGATATGCCCGTGAATGGTGCCTTCTGCGCTGATATGTTCAACGCGCACGCCTGCCTTTTTCAGCTTTTCGACATAGGCCAGGCCCTGGTCACTCAAGGGATCGAGGCTGGCAGTTGTAACAAGGCTCGGGGGCATTCCGCTTTGTTCGAAGTTCAACGGCTCGGCACGGTAATCGCCGGGTGTTGCCGCATGGCCTTCGCCGAAATAGGCCATCGCCTCATCGGTGAGCAAATAGCCGGTTCCAAATTCGCGCATGCTCGGCCAGTCAGCGTCGAGCGTTACCACGGGGTAGATTGGATGTTGCACCAGTACTGGCACATCGGCCGGATTGTCGCGCAAGGCCATCGTAGTGACAATCGTCAGATTGCCACCGGCACTGTCGCCCGAAGTAATCAGGCCCGTCACGGTCAGTCCAAGTTCAGCCGGGCTCGACGCAATCCATCGCGTGGCCGCTTCACAGTCTTCGGCGGGTGCGGGGAAGGGGTATTCAGGTGACAGGCGATAGTCGACCGAAATGACCGGCAGGTCGAGCAGACGTGCCATTTCCGCACAATGTGGTTCATATGTGTAGAGGCTGCCAATCACGAAGCCACCGCCGTGAAAGAATATCATAACCGGGCCAGCGCCGCGATTCTTTTGGCTGTCGTATAATCGCGCAGGGATGTTGCCGGCAGGACCAGGAATGGAAAGATCGCGGATGACGGCAAGCTCACCGACCGGCGCATCAGCGAGGTCGCGCATGGCTGCAGTCATTTCACGGGCCTCTGCGGCGGGTACTTCCCAGAATTTCGGGCCGGGCACTGCATTCAAAAATTGCAGGAACATCGACACATCGGGTCGTACAAAAGGGGCACTGTCGCTCATCTCTTTCTCCATCTCTGTCGCGTGATAGGGCGACGGGCAGGACAGGTCCAGCATATCCGGGCATAGATTTTCTAACATTGCAGTGCGTGTGGAATGGGATTAGGCAAATTAGCAATAAAAATGCAATTCAAGACGGGCTGGAACGAATGGCTACGGCATTCAAGGACGATCACGCAGGCGACCACACGCCTGTGCATAGCGACGCGGTTGTTATAAGATTTGCAGGCGATAGCGGCGACGGGATGCAGTTGACCGGTGGGCAGTTTACGCTTTCGTCGGCGTTGGCGGGTAATGACTTTGCGACTTTTCCCGATTTTCCGGCAGAAATCCGCGCGCCGATAGGTACGCTTTTCGGTGTTTCGGCATTCCAGATTAACTTCGGGTCGCAGGCCATCGATACCGCAGGCGACCAGCCCGACGTCTTGATCGCGATGAACCCCGCGGCGCTTAAGACCAATGTCGATGCGTTGCGCGAAGGCGGCCTCATTATCGTCGACACCGGCGAGTTCAACCAGCGCAATCTGGACAAGGCGAAATATGCCAGCAATCCGATCGAGGATGGGAGTCTTGCCAAATGGCAGGTGCTGGCATTCGATATCAGTGCGCTGACGCTTGAGGCGGTTAAGCCGTTTGGTATGGGCAATAAGGATGCGCTGCGTTGCAAGAATATGTGGACCCTGGGCTTGTCGCTCTGGATGTTCGACCGCGACCGGCAACCGATTATTGACTGGCTGAACGCGAAGTTTGCCAAGAACCAAGTACTGGCCGACGCCAATATTGCGGCTTTGAACGCAGGTCATGCTTATGGCGAGACGGCGGAGCTTTCCGGCCCGCTCAAGCAATATCACGTCGACGCCGCACCGGTTGAGGCGGGGGTTTACCGTACAGTGACTGGTGCGGAATCGATTTCTTATGGGCTGGTGGCGGGCGCGCAGCTCGCGGGTCTGAAGATGTTCTTCGGTGGTTATCCGATCACGCCTGCTTCGGCGATTTTGCATCATCTGTCGCGCCTCAAGGAATATGGTATTACGACATTCCAGGCCGAAGATGAAATCGCGGCCATCTGTTCGGCGATTGGCGCAAGCTATGCTGGCCAATTGGGCGTTACTAGTTCGTCCGGGCCAGGAATCGCGCTGAAAGGCGAGGCGATGGGCTTGGCAATCATGACCGAGCTGCCGCTGATTATCGTCAACAGCCAGCGCGGCGGGCCGTCGACCGGCCTTCCCACCAAGACCGAGCAGTCCGATCTCTATCAGGCCGTTTATGGCCGCAACGGTGACGCGCCGATGCCGGTCATCGCGGTTCGTTCGCCGGTCGATGCGTTCGATTGCGCGATTGAGGCGGTGCGAGTTGCGGTCGAATATATGACGCCGGTAATGCTGCTCACCGACGGCTATATCGCCAACGCTGCCGAGCCATGGAAGGTGCCCGATCTGTCGGAATATAAGCCGTTCGCGGTCGAGTTCCTCGAAAGTGTGCCAGACGGCGGGTTCAAACCCTATTCCCGCGACCACAAATTGAAACGCCCATGGGTGAAGCCCGGAACGCCGGGATTGCTCCACCGGATCGGCGGGATCGAGAAAGAAGTCGACACCGGCCATATCAATTATTCGCCTGCCAACCACCAAGCGATGACCGACATTCGCTCGGCTAAGGTGAATAATGTCGCAGATAGCATCCCCGATCAGGTCGTCGAACAGGGTGGTTCGGGCGCGAAGCTCGCCGTCGTTGGCTGGGGCTCGACCTACGGCCCGATTCGTCAGGCCGTCCGTCGCCAGCGCGCGCAGGGCGTCGATGTCGCGCATATCCACATCCGCCATATCTGGCCAATGCCGAAGAATATGGGTGAGCTCCTTAAGGGATTTGACCGCATCATCGTGCCGGAGATGAACACCGGCCAGCTGAAGACATTGCTGCGCGACCAGTTTCTGGTTGATGCGAAGCCGATCAACAAAGTTTCGGGCCAACCCTTCACCATCGCTGAAATTGAAGCCGCGATTGAGAGTGCTTTGGGATGACCGACGTCATACTTACAGCCCAGAATAGAATAAAATATTGGATATATTTCATATCTGCTACACTTATGGGGATATTCGGCGTTGAAGCCATTGGCCGTATTGTTCCCTCCATTCCGATATTGGTAGTGATGGGAATGCTGTTTTTCCCAGTTTTGGAACTCATTCTTTCCTTAGTCGGACTCGGAAAACCAGCTTCGGAGACGGTCGATAAACCACTCGCTTTCAAATACCCTTCTTTGCTGCTTTTGTTTGGTCTGTGCTTCATATTGACCGGTTGGTTGCTGATAGCTGGAGGGGACCCGCAAAAATCTAGGGATTTAAAAGGTGCATTCCTCGGCGGCATGATGCTGTATTTCCCTATCCAGCTATTTTTATCTTGGGTGAAAATGCGTAAAATTGGAATTTCGAATGAATGACATGACCCCCATCAAGACGACCACGCCCAAGGATTGGGAAACCGATCAGGAAGTCCGCTGGTGCCCCGGTTGCGGTGACTATGCGATATTAAAGGCGGTGCAGCGCACGATGCCTGAAATCGGCGGTACGCCCGAAAATACCGTATTCATCAGCGGCATCGGCTGCTCGTCGCGTTTCCCTTATTATATGGAGACTTACGGTTTCCACACGATCCACGGTCGGGCACCTGCGGTGGCGACTGGGGTGAAGCTGGCCAATCCCGACCTTGATGTGTGGATAATCACTGGCGACGGCGACGCGCTGTCGATTGGCGGTAACCACACGATGCATTTGCTTCGGCGCAATCTCGATTGCCAGATCATGCTGTTCAACAACGAGATTTACGGGCTGACCAAGGGCCAATATTCGCCGACGTCGCGGGTTGGTACCACCAGCCCGTCGACGCCTTATGGTTCGGTCGACCGGCCAGCGACGCCGTGCG
>JANNQI010000072.1:0-7069 GCA_031400695.1 Sphingomonadales bacterium
ATCAGCGTCACATCGACGTCGGCGTGGCGCAAGCCCTGGGCGGCCGCCAAGCCGCCAAAGCCTGCGCCAACGATCACGACATGGGGACGCTGCGGCGAAGTCACTGGCCGGTCCAGCCGCCATCGACCGGCAACGCAACGCCGGTAATCGAACGCGCGCCTTCGCTGCACAGGAATACCGCCACCGCACCCAGTTCTTCGACCGTAACAAAGCGTTTGGTCGGCTGCGCCGCGAGCAGGACATTGTTGATGACGTCTTCACGGCTGATTTCGCGCGCCTTGGCGGTATCTTCGATCTGGCCTTCGACCAGAGGGGTCCAGACATAGCCCGGGCACACCGCGTTGCAGGTGACGCCGAACTGCGCGCCTTCGAGGCCGACGGTCTTGGTTAGACCGAGCACGCCGTGTTTTGCAGCGACATAGGCGCTCTTGTAGGGGGACGCGATCAGACCGTGGACCGATGCGAGATTGATAATCCTGCCCCAGCCAGCCGCTTTCATCGCGCCGAAAGCGGCCCGTGTTGTATGAAAGCTCGCCGACAGGTTGAGCGCCTGGATAGCGTTCCATTTGTCGACGGGGAAATCCTCGATCGGGCTGACATGCTGGATACCGGCATTGTTGACGAGAATGTCGACCTTGCCGAATTCGTCGATGGTTTCGGTGACCAGTGCTGCCGCATCCGCGCCATCGAGAAGGTTGGCACCATTATAGTTGACCTGCACACCGGTTGCGGCAGCAAGTTCGCTGCGCGTCGTTTCGATCTGGCCAAGGTCGCCCAAGCCGTTCAGGACAATATCTGCACCCGCCTCGGCGAGCGCGCGGGCAATCCCGAGGCCGATGCCGCTGGTTGACCCGGTGACGATTGCCACTCGTCCCATAAGCGGTGCTGTTGTTGCGGTCATCGAGGTCATGTCCATTCTCCTGCGGTTGATGAAGGAGAATATGCGGCAGTGCGGCAACGAACTAAAATGCCGTTTGTGCATCGAATCCATGCCGACAATCGAATGGTTGCGGCATCGGCATTGGCTTATTTGAACGCCACGCCATCGGTACTTGCCGACAGATTATCCGTGAAACCGGCTTCGGTGGTCAACCTGTTTCAAAAAGAAGGAATGATTTATGAAAACGACCCTCGCTCTTATTGCCGCACTTTCAGTCGCAGGTACTGCTGCCCCCGCTTTTGCAGGCACCTGCCCAGCCGGAAAAGAAGGCACCAACCCGCTCGCCGGTGCGGCAATGATGCCCTCCAAGGTGACTGATAACGTGCTCGGCACCGTCGACCTCGGCCCCGAAATTAACGTCGCTGGTCGTAGTCTGCGTTTGCGCAAGCTCGTGCTTCAGCCAGGCGGCGTCGTGCCAATGCATAGCCACAGCGACCGTCCGGCCTTGATTTTGACAGCAAGCGGTACAGTCACCGAATATAGTTCCAAGTGCCTCGTTCCAATCGTCCATAAAGCAGGCGAAGTTTCCACCGAAACGAACGGCGTTACGCATTGGTGGAAGAATACCGGCAAAACCCCAGCGGTGCTTTACTCGTCGGATGTCCACAACGACGCGATGGCGATGCGTAGCGCGATGCAATAACGCCGTCCGGGTTACTCCCCCCCCCGACACCGGACGTCACTGGCACCCTGCATATCCCATGCGGGGTGCCAGACCATTTATGTCACGAGGATTACGCAAATTCCCTGCATCAATTCCCGATAGATAAGAAAGGTGCTGCCATGCAGAGCATCGCATCGTTACTTCCCAAACCGCGCAGTCTATCGGTCCGGTTGGCGTCATCCGCCGCCGATATCGAAGCAGCACAGCGATTGCGATGGGACGTTTTCTATCGGGAAAGGGGTGCAACGCCTCTGGAAGACATTTCTCTGGACCAAGATCCTTATGATTCGGTTTGCGATCATTTGCTGGTCGAGGACAGCGCGTCGGGAACGCCCGAAGTAATCGGCACCTACCGCCTGCTGCGCCAAAGCGTGGCGGCTTCGCGCGAGGGATTTTACAGCGCGGGGGAATATGACCTTAGGCCACTTGCACGAACTCTGGGTGAACAGCTCGAACTCGGGCGTTCATGCGTCGCCGCAGAGTATCGAGACGCTGGAACGATCCAATTATTGTGGCGCGGAATTGCCTCTTATTTGCGGCAACATCAGATTTCGACAATGTTCGGATGCGCTAGCTTTCACGGCATCGATCCCGAAGCGCACGCAGATACTCTTTCCTATCTTTGGCATAATCACCTCGCGCCGCTACCTTTGCGGGCGCGTGCGCTTGAGGAGAGATATGTCGAGATGGCAAGATTGCCGCTTGGCAGCTATGACCCGCGTCAGGCGATGCGTAAATTGCCACCGCTGGTGAAGGCCTATCTCCGCGTTGGCGCGCAAGTCGGTGACGGCGCGGTCATCGATCACCAGTTCAACACGGTGGATATCTTTATCGTAATGCCCGTAGCCGAAATTTCCAATCGCTATATGGGGCGGTTCGGCGCTGCGGCATAAGCTGCGAGCATGTGTTGCCGAATATTTTCTGCAAGTATCTTGCGATCTGTCATTCCGGAGATAGGCGGCAAAAACTCGACACGCGCCAAGATTTTAAATTTGGCGAAGCGGGCCGCACCGGTCACCAGGTCATCTTCAGCAATCCACGCCACTTCGCGCTGGCGCTCAGCAGCCAAAGCGGCACCATCCGGCATCAAATAGCGAAGTATAACGGGCTGGACCACCGCCGCCGCATCTGCTGCCGCAAACAGGCTGGTGCGGAACGGCAATATGCTCGCGCCATTCGAGGTCGTGCCCTCGGGACATAATATTACCGAGCGCCCCGAACATAGTCTCGCGCGGATCGCATCGGCTTGCGCATGGCTGCGGTGCCGATTGTCCCGGGCGACAAAAACGGGGTCGAACCGGCGTGCAAGTGCGCCGATAACTGGCCAGCCCAGCATATCTGACTTGGCGACAAAATCGGCATCGAGAATCGCCATCATCACCGGGATATCGGCCCAGCTGATATGGTTCATGATGAACAACGTCCCCGGCCTTGTGGACGGCGCGCCATATTGTGAAATGCTGATGCCGAAGCCTCTTGATATGCTGGCAAAAAACGCTTGTTCGTGACGGCGCCGCTGGAGGTGCGGGACTGTCAGCCAAGCGGGTATCCGCAGCATGGCAAACGCGAGCGTTGCGAAGGCTCTGGTCCGGCCGAAAAGGCGTGTTGTCAAATCCAGCCCTTAAGTAAATTTCTGCTCGATCTTGAACGCGGCCCAGATAACCGCACACATGATAAAGATCGAGGCCCATGCATAAGGCCAAAGCAGCGGCATGCCAACCAGGATCAATCCGTCATTGCTGCCGGGAACGAGCAGGCTGCCCCAACCCATCAGCATGCCGCCGGTTATGCACCGAGCCAGCGTAACAGCGCTTTGTCGATGCCATTGAAGACCGCCCCCGACCCATCCACCCGCGACCGCGCCGGCGAGCAATGCGACGAACAACAGCCCCTGCCAAACGAGATTATCGGCCATTCCGTTCGCGAAATGGATGAGCAAATCCATATAGCTCCATGCGCCGACCGTCACGAGCATGATGACGAAGGCGATACCAATCATGATGGTCGCTTCATGTGGAGCCCAAAGCCGTCGCCAGCCGCGGCCTTCCGGATGCGGGGTTCGGGCAATACTCACGATCCGCCAGAGCGCATAAGCCGCAAACACCGGGGCGAGCCAATAGGGCAATGCGGAACTCATCGGCAGCGTATCTAGTGGCTTTGGCATCATCTGGCTGAACAGCAAAGGTGCGGTCAGCACGCCAATAAAGAAGCCGAGCGGCGTGAGAGCATAAGCCCATTGGCCCGAGCCGAGCCTGGCAATCGCGCCAAAGACGCATGCCTGATTTACATATGCACCAAGGCCGAGCAGTACGGCACCGATCACCGTCCAATGGCTGAAGGCGAAGCCACCTGGCACATTGGGCAAAAAGCCAAGCGCGCGCGCAGTCAGTAACCCGCCTGCGACCCAGAGCGCGGTTTCCGCCAAAGCGACGATCTTGGTCGTCGTTCCTTTATGAACCACTTCACCGACCGCTGCGACTGTACAGGTCGCGCTGCGCTGGATGGCAAAACCCATCAGCGCGGCGCAAATCGCCGCCAGCAAAAATGCGAAACTGGCAACGGCTATCGTCATTTGGTTGCGCTTGACGCGATCGATGCGGCGACTTCGCCAGCCATTTTGAATTGCGCTTCACGGTCGGTGATGCTGTAGCGGTTGGCGATATAGCCGAAATCGGTCCACGCGACGCTGACGCTGCCGTCGGCCTCCTGTAGGACGAGCATCCGCACCGGCCAGTCGAGGCCCGAATAGGGGTTGGAAGAAAGAAACTGCACACCAAGCGGCGGATTTCCGAACAGGATCAGCTTCGACGGACGGATGTTGATATTCGCGCCCGCGCCCAGTTGGGACTGGTCGATCTCGGTAAAGAATTTGATGCCCTTTGCAGCAATGTCGGCTTTCAGCTTCTCAACGGTTTCATCGACGCCATAGACGCTCTTTACGCGCAACACGCCTTGCGCGGGTGCTGTCGGTGCGGGTGCCTCAGCCTGAACGGCTGGTACGACCAGCATGGAGGCGCAAAGCGCGATCACGATCTTTTTCATATTATTTTCCTCAATGGCTTGAATCTGGGGGAAGAGCATCTGCTCCCGCGCTACTTTTGCCACCGCACCGCTTTCGCATGAAATTGCATTCGTGCATGACAGCCATAACCGCAGGGCATTTCAATTTTTGGATAATAGTGTCTATTCCTGTTAGGACTGGCAGGTTCTGGACGAACAGGGTCTCTGACAATTGAAGGCAAAAAGCTATGAACCAACCGCTGATGACCTCACTTGAACAGGCTTTCCAAGAGGTGTGCCTTCGCGAAGTGCCCCTGAGCGAACGACTTGGCTATATTGCCCAAAAGGTCCGTGCGCTAAGCCCCACCTACGACGCCGCTGTCGAAGTTTTTGTCGATCGGCTTGAGCAGGCCGGAGCCGGTAATCAGGCACCGCAAGTCGGCGAACCAATGCCCGGTTTTGTACTTCCTGATGATGAGGGGCATCTTGTCAGCCTTGAACAATTGCTCGAATCAGCGCCGGTCGTCGTCGCTTTTCATCGCGGCCATTGGTGCCCATATTGCCGGTTGAATGCCATCGGGCTCTCCGAGGTCGAAGCCGATATAAAGCCGGTGCAAATCGTCGCGATTTCGGCCGAAACACAAGCCTATACGCGTGCAATAAAGTCCGAGGCCCGCGCAGGGTTTCCCTTTCTGACCGACTTTGGCAATGGCTATGCGCTGTCGCTTAACCTCGCAATTTGGGTCGATGACGCGATGTCATCGATGATCGCCGGATCGGGTACGGATATACCGCTATATCAGGGGCAAGAAGGTTGGATTTTGCCAATACCTTCGGTGTTCGTCGTCGGGCAAGACGGACTGATCAAGGCGCGTCACGTCGATCCGGATTACCGGCGCAGGCTTGAGCTTGATGACCTGCGCGCGGCGGCAAGGGCCGCCCTGAGTTAGGCGCGGTCCCTAGCCCCAGTCTTTCACACGCAGAAGGCTGAGCAAAGCGGCTGCTTCACGCGTCCGCGGGCGGCCTGCAACCGTGTAAATCGCGACGGTGCGTTTCAGGTCAAACGCTGACAGGTTGAGGCGATGCGCTGTCATGCTCTTCAGGACATGGGTTGGTGCAACCGCGATACCGAACCCGGCTGTCACCAATGCTTCCATATCCTGGCGAGAGTCGACTTCATGCGCGCCGCCCAGATTGATGCCAGCGGTCCCAAGACATTCGCGTTCATAATCTGTCAGTTCAAGCCCGCTCAATATCAGGAATTGCTCTTCACGGATCAGCTCGACATCTAGTTCGAGATCGTTACGCATCGCGAGGGCATGATTTGACCCCACAATCAGGCCGAAAGATTCGCTAAACATCGTCCATGCCTCAAGCCGGTCCCATGTTTCGCCAAGCGGCCCGCCCATCGCGATATCAGCCTCGCCGGACTTGAGCATAGCCGCAATCTCGGCACAATTGCCGCGTTTCAATTTGATCTGAATACCGGGAAAGGCCGGATACATTTCTTGAAGCGGCCCCATGACCAGCGCCGAATCGAGCGACCTTGCGACCGCAATCGACAGTGTCGAGACTTCACCTTGGGCCACCGCCTTGGCGAGCGACTTTGCGGCGAGTGCGGCTTCATGGCATTGGCGGAGCATCGGCAGCATCTTGTTACCCAGTTCGGTCAAATGCGTATGCCGGCCCTCGCGCCGGATCAGGTCGCCGCCTAGCTCAAATTCCAACAATTTGATGGCCCGCGTAAGCGCAGGCTGCGTTACGCAGCATTCCTCTGCCGCACGCGTAAAATTAAGCGTCTTGGCAACTGATATGAAATAGCGGACCTGCTGCATTTCCATCATACGGTCTCCACAATCGATTGTGACGATAGGCGCAAATGTAAAACAGTCAATCCGGTCGAAAGGACTTACATTAAGTCGCGATGGGAATAATAGCTTTATGCATTATACGAAATACTGTCTAAAAATAGTGATAATGCCGAATGATGACCGTTTTGATGCACTTTACCGATGGTGTGACGCACCGTGAATGAAATTTCGATCTGGATGCGTAGCTTTGTCGCTGTCGCGAGTGCCGGAAGCTTTTCAGCTGCCGCCGGTCAAGTCGGCGTGACACAATCGACGATTTCAAAGCAAATACTCGCGCTTGAGCAGCATCTGGGCACCCAGCTTTTTCGCCGAACAACCCGCTCGATTGCGTTGACCGCTGATGGCATGCTTTTCTTGGAGGGCGCGCTGCGTGCGCTTGCGGCCATCGACGAAGCCGAATCGTTAGTCGGGCTGGTCGCCAATATCCAAGGCACGGTTCGTCTGACTTGTCCGCTCAGCCTTGCCGAAAGTCGCCTTGTCGGGATGATTAGCCGCTTTCTCGAACTGCATCCGAAAATGGAAATCGACCTCCAATTGTCCGATCACGCACTTAACCTAGTTTCGGACAATCTCGATCTGGCGATCAGGGTAGGG
>JANNQI010000073.1:0-24693 GCA_031400695.1 Sphingomonadales bacterium
CTTGTCGCGCAAGTTCGGACGCGAAATGCTGCTCTGGCCCGGCGTGTGCATCGTGCACGAGGCGTTTTCGGAAACCGAATTGCTCAAGTTAAAGGCGCAGCACCCCGGCGTTCCCGTCGCCGCGCACCCCGAATGTCCGCCGCACATCATCGACCATGCCGATTATGTCGGCAGCACCAGCGGCATCTTGCAGTTCGCCAAGTCGATGGAAGGTGACACGCTGATCGTCGCGACTGAACCGCATATCATTCATCAGATGGAAAAGGCCGAGCCGACCAAGAAGTTCATCGGCGCACCCGGAGCCGATGGCAACTGCGCCTGCAATATCTGTCCGTACATGGCGCTAAATACGATGGAGAAATTGTACTTGGCGCTGCGCGATTTGAACCCGCAGATCGAGATGGACGAGGGTGTCCGTGTGGCCGCAAAAAAGAGTCTAGACCGGATGCTAGAGATGGCGAGCGGGACGGTGGGTAAGGGTGATTTGGGACGGGCTTAAGTCGGATTTCGAGGATCGAAGTCGAGATCGGCCGGCTCGTAGCGGTTCGCTATGGCGCTTCTGTGCGGGTTGGCTGGATTTCCCACCACTGATGCGTTTACTCCTTGCAAACGCTTGTGCGCAGCTAGCGCAAGTTGAGCGCAAACCTCTCCGCAAATGCACCCGACGCGGCAAGGTCATACGCTTTGCGACCCACCAAAAGCCCGATGGCACAGGAAAATCACCGTGCAAAATCCCGGCAAAGGATTTACCTTCAGTCAAAACCGGAGTCGCGCCAAGTCGTTGACATCCATTTACATCCTTGGCTGCGGCGGATCTGCTAAGCCCGAAACGTCATTATGTGGCGAATTGCCGCGTTGTGGGAAAGCGTACCGGGCAGCGGACGCTCAAAGGTGGAGGATGGTTTATGGCTGAAGACTGGTTAGTGGATGTCCGTAAATATGCGGCGCACGCAGATGAGGCGGTGGTCGCCGCGATTGTTAAATATTGTGGGATTGCCTTGCAAAACCGCGACAGTTCGCTGGTTGCGATGTCGGACCCGAAAGAGCGCGAACTGGTTCGCGAAAATTACCTGAAAAAGAAATTGGGCTTGGTGCACAGCGATGCCGATCTCGACGAAGCCGTTGTCGCGGTGGGTCAGGTGATGAAGGAAGACCGGACCAAGAACCGCGTCACGGTCTATTATCTGCTGGCCGAGCATTTTGGCTTGCTCAGCCTGTTTGGTGGAACAACCGGAACGTCTGGTGGGGGTATGGCTGCTCCGCTGGTGGCCGCAGGGCTTGCGGGGGCCGGGATGGCGGCGTCTGCGACTGACTTGCCCGTGACCGACCCGGCTCCGGAACCTTCGCCGACACCAACGCCGGAACCAGTTGCCCCGGCACCCGCAGCGGAACCCCTGGCGGCCTATTCAAGCGACGATGATGGTGACGAAAGCAACAGTGGTGGCGGCATTTGGGGCTGGCTCAAATGGGTGTTGCTCGCCGCCGTGCTGCTGGCTTTGCTCTTCTTCCTGTTGCGTAGTTGCGCGGGTGAGGAAGCTACCACTCCAGTGGCGGAACCTGATGCGTCGGCAACGGCTGGCGAAACCGCAGATGCGGGCACGGTCGACGCAGCGAAAACCGCTGATTCAGCCGCGGTAGCGACCACTCCGACGGCCGCCGTTCCGCAAGGGGCGGGTGTTGTCACCGGCGAAATCGGCGGACGGCCCAAGCTGACGGTCTATTTCGACACTGGCAAGTCGGCAGTC
Organism: Sphingomonadales bacterium; assembly: GCA_031400695.1. GTDB lineage: Bacteria > Pseudomonadota > Alphaproteobacteria > Sphingomonadales > Sphingomonadaceae > Sphingorhabdus_B. The sequence goes on from JANNQI010000073.1 coordinate 1,746, forward strand.
ACCAACGATCTGGTGACCGCTGCTGCGGGTCTGAAAGATTATATGGCCAAGAACCCCACTGCCAAGATCGCGGTGTCGGGCTATAATGACCCGAGCGGCAATGCAGCGCTTAATGCCGAGTTGTCGAAGAAGCGCGCGCAAGGGGTGGCAAAGGGGCTCGAAACTGCAGGTATTCCGGCGGCCTCGATCAATCTGGAGAAGCCCGCCGCAACGACCGACGCCGCAGTCAGCGCCGCCGAAGCCCGTCGCGTTGAGGTCGTCGTCAAGCCTTGAGCTATTCAAATGGGGTGGCGGCCAAGGCCGTCGCCCCTATTTTTCCGCTTTGCTACACACCCCGCTTTAGCTTAGCTGAAGCCATGATTATCACCACCGAATCCGCACCTCAGAAATTTTTGCAAAGCACTATCAACTTGCGCAGTTTTGCGTGGGTTTCAGCATGACTTTCAAGTTGGAAAATTTCGACCTCGATGCCTTCGTCCGCGCCACATTGACGGAGGATTTGGGGCCGACAGGACGCGATGTTACGTCTGAAAGCGTGATCCCTGCCGACATGCGTTTTGCAGGGGTAATGGATAGCCGCGACCCGATTGTCGTCGCGGGCCTGCCGCTTGCCGTCGCGTTTTTCCGCCATCTCGACCCGGATATGGAAATCGAGTTGCTGGCTGAGGAAGGGAAGCGGGTGGCGGCTGGAACCGATCTCATGCGCTTGCGCGGCAATGCCCGCGCGATGCTGACAGCGGAGCGCTCCGCACTCAATACCGCGCAGCATCTGTCGGGCATCGCGACGATGACGTGCAAATATGTCGATGCCATTGCGGGCACCGGATGCACATTGCTCGATACACGCAAAACTATACCTGGCCTGCGCGTGTTGGAAAAATATGCCACCCGGATGGGTGGGGCAACCAATCACCGTATGGGGCTGTGGGACGCGGCGATGATCAAGGACAATCACGTCGCAGTCGCTGGCGGTGTTGCCGAGGCCGTGCGGCGCGCGCGGGCGGCTGGCGTCGAGCGTATTATACTTGAAGTCGACCGTCTTTCGCAGATCGAACCGGGATTGGCCGCAGGGGCGACGCATTTGCTGCTCGACAATATAAATGTGGAGGAGTTGCGTGAAGCCGTTGCATTGGTAGCGGGCCGTGTGCCGACCGAGGCTTCCGGCGGGGTTACGCTCGAAACCATTCGTGCCAAGGCCGAAACCGGGGTCACCTATATCTCCGTAGGCCGCTTGACGCAAAGCGCTCCTGCAGCCGACATCGGGCTCGATTTTGCGCAGGCTTAGCGCAGTTCTGCCATTATTGCTGCTGGCCGCATCGGCGCATCAAGGAGCGTCGGCCCAAGCCTGGCAATGCCGCGCGCCCAAATTCCTACCACGTCCCGCACTCGAACTGCCCGAGCCGGGACAAGTGCGGCGGACGGCGGTTGCGGGTTATACGTTGGCTCTCAGTTGGAGCCGCGAATATTGCCGCGGGCGCGAACGCGATCCGGCGATGCGGTATCAATGTTCGGGCGAGATGGGCGATTTCGGCTTTGTCTTGCACGGGCTTTGGCCGGAAACCAAAGGACCCAATTACCCGCAATATTGCCGCAATGCCGGCGTGCTGTCGCGTAAGATCGTCGCCCAGAATATCTGCATGACTCCGACACCGCAGCTCATTCAACATGAATGGGCGAAGCACGGAACCTGCATGGCAAAGACGCCTGAAGCGTATTTCGGCGCGGCGCGACTGTTGTTCGATGCGATCGAGTTTCCAGATATGGCAAAGCTGTCGCGGAACGTCGAACGGGGCACGCCGCTTACGTCGGCGGGGTTGGCGGACGCCTTTGCCGAGCTCAACGCAGGCCTGCCCGCCGATGCTGTACGCGTTAAAACCAACGATAAAGGCTGGCTACAGGAAGTCCGTATCTGCCTCGGGAAAGATATGAAGCCGCGCCGCTGCCCTGCTTTCACGCAAGGCGTGTCGGGCAAGACCGTGATCAAGGTGTGGCGCGGGCGTTAGCCGTCGATCACACGCGTTCCGGGGTGGTGCTTGTCGAGATATTTCTTGATCATCCGCAAATTCTTGCTGTTCGACCGAAACACAAGATCGAACGCATCGCCAACCAGTGGTATTGCACCTAAGGCGGTATCGACGCCGACATTGGCGGCCATGCGGATTAGCTGCCATTTCGACATGCCAAGATTGCGCGCTTCCCAAACCATATATGCGCCCATAGCGGCGGTGACGACATCGCCGAGCACTGGCACAAGGCCGATGACCGAATCGAGGCCGAAGGGTATCTTGGTGCCGGGAATTACGAACGACCGTTCGAGCAGCTTCTCCATCGCCTCGACGCGCGCACGCACCGAATGTGGGTCGCTGCCCATACCAGGCAAATCCTTGGCAATCTGGCTGAACTGTTCCTGCGAAATCGGCATTATTGCACTCCTTCGGCTATTATGTCGTATCGCGTCCCAGATATTGCAACAGGTGCCATCCACGGCCATTTGGAAAAAAACCTAACAACCCCGGCCGCCCGACCGACCAGCGCAGCGGATTGGCGATCGGAATGAAGTTGCGCATTTCTTGCAATTCGGCCTCGGCCTGCGCCAACAACTGTGCGCGGGTTCCAATATTTCCCGCCATCCGCGCTTCGGATACCAGCCGGTCGGCATCCATGCTGCAAATCGCGCTGACCGTGCACGACAGCTGGTCCATATACCATGCCGGGCTGGACTGGTCGGCGGTTCGATCGAGCAGGCGCAGGTCGTGCGGCTTGTCGATGGTCACGCGCTCGACTTCGAGGCCTATTGCCGACATATCGGCGCGCAGCCGGGCGAAAAATATCCGCCCGCCATAACCTCGCGGCAATGCAACGCGTAAAGGGCGGATCCGACCGTTGCCGTTCTTCCACCGCGTGATTGTCGCGCGGGCCATTTCCTTGCGTTCGCCAATCCGCTGTGCGGCCCATTCCGGACGTGGCGCAGGCAGTCGGTTGGGCAAGGTTTCGGGGACCAGTGTCAATGCCTCTCGCCAAGCTACGATGTCGAAAGCAGTAAGTAACTTGGGCCGATCAACGGCCATCGCCATTGCTTCCCGGTTTTGGCGATCCGACAAAAACGGCCCATCGCCAACAAAAAGCAATCCGAAAAGGCCTGGAACAGAGTCGAACTGAATTTCGCCTGCATTAACCCCGGCGGCATCGAGAAGGATGTAATCCTCGAACCGCCCGCCATCGACAAAATCGCTTTGACCTTCCGCATAGCGGGCAAGTGCCAGCGATGCCTTGCTGCTACGAATTGTGACCGTTTCGGGCGAAAGCACCGGATCGCCCTTTTCATCAAGGCCTTTCATCCGCAATTGCATCGCATCGCCCAGTTTTTCTGCCCGCATCGGACCCGAACCATAACCCTTACGCACCAACCCGAATTCGGGTTGCGCCATCATTTCGAGCAGATAGGGCATTGGAGCTTTAAGACGGATTTCCACCACTTTGCCGGTCATCGGAACGACACGGTCGATCACCGCCAGCTCTGCATTGAATCGTCCCTTGCGCATTTCGCGGATGCGCGCGGTCAAAAGCGCGGCGACCTCATCAGATGTGACTTCGCGCCCGTCATTCCAGCGTGTCTTGTTGAGCCGGAAAATATAACTCTTTCCGTCATCTGTCACGATCCAGCGGTTGGCGAGGCCAGGCGCGACGCGGCCCTTGGCGTCGAAAGTCACCAGCCCCTGTGCGGTCGCGCTGCGCAAATACGCCGAGGCCAGCGGCAGGGGCGCTGCGGAAATGTTGAACAGACGCGGCCGTTCCTCGATGATATCAACACGTACTCGGCTGTTATCAACGCCTTTCGCGCAGCCGCCAAGCAAAGCGACTATCATCAGCATCAGGAACGAGAGGCGGGTCATGCCGTCACCATAAAGCGAACTGCTTCAGGTGCAATCGAACACCAAAATTTCATTGGGCGCAGTTGGCACGACTTCGCGGACCGCCTTGTTCATATTGTCGATCTTTGCGAGCATTTCGGGGTCGGCTGAGCAACTCGTCACGTCATAGCGTTTGCGCGCCTCGCGGGCCTTGTCCATCGCATCGAGTCCGAGCAGATAGCGTTCTATTCGGTAGCTGTTGCTGTCGGGCGTGTAACTCACCACCGAAACCTGCGCGTCGGTATTGGGAACGAAACTGCGCGTCCAGGTGCCGCCATTTTCGAGATATTGCGTTCGCCCGTTGACACAGCCGTCCTTTGTCCAGTCAAACAGCACGTCAGCAGTATCTGAAACCGTAACGCGGCTGCGTTCGGGCTGGATTACACAGCGACGCTTGCCGGTGCTAGCAATGGCGGCAGGCCTTTCGATGCTTTTTTCGCTCCCGATTTCCTCGGTCATCGCTGCGCGGACGCGCTCGTCGACTTCGTCGAACGAAGGACGAGCGATGAAGATCGCTATTGCTGACAGGAACGTCACCCCGCCGACACTCGCCGCTATTTTGAATAGGTCACGCTGGTTGCGCTCACTGAACTGCCATGCCGCGCCGCCTGCGACAGCGGCCAGTACCAGCAGCAATCCTGCAAAGGCGATATGGTTTTCTCGTGCGGCAATGACATCATGTTCCGCATCGCTACGGACTTTGCCTTCGCGGCTTTGGCGCAACTCTTTGGCGATGCGCGCTTCGGCCTCGACCTTGGACCGGGCAGAGGCTTCGCGCTCGGCTTCGGCGCGGGTGAGTTCGGCGACCGACCGGCATTCGCCGGTTGCGCCGTTGATGCTTACGCCCTGACCTTGCAGGAAGGTGAGGACCTCGCGCACCGAGATCGCAAAGTAGAACTCCGCTCCGCCGCCATCGGCGACCGCGCCGAAGCTGTTAATGCCGAGGACGCGCCCGCAGGCGTCGACTAAAGGCCCACCGCTATTGCCCGGCGCAATCGGTGCAGTGTGAAGCAGCGATTCGACCGATTTCGAACTTCGTCCCGAAGAAATGCTGCCCCGCGTCTTGACCGGCGGTGAAGGGCGCAGAACGTCCTCTTCGCTCTGTTCAAGCGCGATATCGACATTGGCGGGGTAGCCGATAGCAATGACATCGATGCCGTCGCCCACCATACCGGAGTAAAAGCTGGCAGGGATGAGTCGCCCGCTATCGGTCAACTGTAAAAGCGCAAGGTCCTTGGCGCCCGATGATGCAACCAGCCGCGCGGTGTAGGTCTTTCTGCCCTCGGACGGAATGACGGTGAAGGTCACGCTCTCGTCGAAGCGGGCTGGCTCGGCCACATGTGCGTTGGTGATCACCTTGTCGGATGTGATTGCTACTCCCGAGCCATGCCCGATCAGCATGCGCTGGCCATCGGCAGAACTGAATACCGCAATGCGGACAACGCTGCGGGTAGCGGCGGCAATGTCGGTCGCATCGCCATGCGATTGCGAAACGAAAAACGGAGATATCAAGAGCAGAAGGGCGAAGAAAGTGCGCATGCGACCATCGACCACAGAAGCAGGTTCAGTTCAACGCGTTTCGGGCGAACTGCGCTCTTTTGGTTTCACATTTACGCCCTCGCGGTCCAACCGGACTTCGAGTGGAACGCCACCTACTTCGGTATTGACGGTCACGCCCTGACCCTCATCTATCCGGACATCGGTGCCTTCGATATTCACCGGGATGTCAGGCAATTCAGGAAGGTCGAGCGGTTCGATAGGCCCTTCCGGGTCCGGCTTAGTCGCGGGACGCGGTGCTTGCCGTGGCGCGGCGCCTTTGACAGCCTGACTCATAAAATCACGCCAGATGCGCGCTGGAAGGCCACCGCCATTAATCCCGCGCAGGGGCGTGTTATCGTCGTTTCCGATCCAAACGCCAACCACCAAATCACCCGCAAAGCCAACGAACAGCGCGTCGCGATTGTCTTGGCTTGTACCGGTCTTGCCGTATGCGGGAATGTTGAGACGCGCCGCGCCACCCGTGCCATCGGTGATCGTTGCACCCAGCAGGTCGAGCAACATCCGGTGCGTGCGCCCGCTGAAACTGCGTGGCCCAGCAAACAACCATTCGACCCATCCCTGTTCTTCCTGCTTGAACGCGTGCGGTTCGACCGGCCATGCGTTGGCAGCGACGCCGGCATAAGCCGAGGTTAGTTCAATAAGCGTGACGCCCGAGCTTCCAAGCGCAAGGCTTGGGTCGAGTGTAAGCTTACTCTTCACACCCAGATCTTCCGCTGCCTTGGCGACCGCTCCGCCGCCGACCTGTTGGTATAACCGTACCGAGGCGACATTGCTCGAACGGGCGAAGGCCTGTTCCAGGCTGATATCACCCCTGTAGTTACCGCCCGAATTTTTGGGCCGATACAGCCCTTCATTGATTGGCGTGTCGGCAATGAGTGAATCCGGCGTCATTCCGGCGCGCAATGCGGCCAGATAGACGAACAGCTTGAATGTCGAACCTGGTTGCCGTTTGGCCTGCGTTGCGCGGTTGAACGGCGAATCCTTGTAACTGCGCCCGCCGACCATCGCTACGACCTCGCCATTAGGGCGCATGGCCACGAGCGCCACCTGCGCGTTGCCGAGACCAGCGCTGCCGGTCACCCGCCGAGCAATATTTTGCAGCCGGGCATCGAGCGTCGTGGTGATCCGCACATCGGCATAGCCGCTTTCCGTCAAAAGCCGCGCTTGCGGGATTGCCCAGTCGGCAAAATAGGTGCCGGTTGGAATGGTCTCGCGAACGCGAACGTCAAGGCGGGCGAGCGGCGTGGCCTTGGCCTGCGTTTCGGTCAGCGCGCCATTTGCGACCATCGCATTCAACACCAGTTTTGCCCGTTTTGCCGCAAGCTTTGGATTCTTGGTCGGTGCCAGCCGCGAGGGCGCTTGCACCAGCCCCGCCAGCATTACCGACTGGCTGAGTGTCAACCGTTCGGGCTGACGGTAGAAATAATGCAATGAAGCGGCGCGCAGGCCATAAACATTGTCGCCGAAATAAACGTTCGACAGATAGCGTCCGAGAATTTCGTCCTTGGTCAATCGTCCTTCGAGCCAGAAGGCAATCAGCATCTCGCGCGCCTTGCGCGTCAGGCTGCGCTCGGGCGTGAGGAAGGTGAATTTGGCGAGTTGCTGGGTGATTGTGCTGCCGCCCTGTGTGATGCCGCTGCCAAATGCGTTGGACCAGGCGGCTCGTGCCAGCGCCCGCGGATCGATACCCCAATGCGAATAGAAGCGTCTGTCCTCAATCGATAGGAATGCCTGAACAACGTGCGGCGGCAGTTCCGTGACATCGACCGGCTTGTCTACAATTGCGCCGTTGCGAGCGATCGGTGTGCCGTCCGAGGCGAGCAGCGTAATGCGCGGTGGGGCGATGGGCTGCAGCGATTTCGACAAGGGTGCGGTGACCGCGAGCCATGCGACGAGCAGGATAAACAGTAACAACAGGCTTGCCGACCCGCGACTGAACCACCACCAGCGCGTTTTGCCAAGAAAGGGTTTGCGCGGCGGCTTTTCGATGGGCGGGGGTGGCGCTTCCCATGGCTTCGGGTCATCGGGGAACAAGCCCGCATATGCGGAATCGAACGCAGCAAGGCGGCTCTCGATGTCTGTTGCCGCAGCGGGCGGATTGTCTTTTTTGAAAAACATCAGTCTACTGTATTATCACTATAAGACGGGGCGGCAATTACAAAAGAGAACATTACAGAAAGCTGTATGGATCGACATCCACCCCTATGCGCACGCCGCGCGGGAATTGCAATTTGCCAAGCCACTCGCGAATAATCGACTGGACCTCGACGGAGCGTTGGGCATGGACCAGCAGCCGCTGCCGGTACCGTCCGCGCAGCATGGCAAGCGGGGCGGGCGCGGGGCCGTAGACATACATGCCCTCGGCTTGCGGCGCGGCTCCGCCGACCGCGCGCGCTGCCTCTATTGCCTCGCGCTCGTCCTCGGATGATATGATGATCGCGGCAAAGCGACCGAAGGGCGGTGCGCCAGCCGATTTGCGTTGCTCGGTTTCGGCGTCGTAAAACGCATCACGATCCCCCGCAACCAAGGCGGCGATGACCGGATGATTGGGATTGCGCGTCTGGATGAAGACCTCGCCGGGCTTTTCCCCGCGTCCGGCACGTCCGGCGGCTTGCGCGATTTGCTGGAATGTACGCTCGGCGGCGCGCAGGTCGCCACCTTCAAGCCCGAGATCGGCATCTATCACCCCTACTAAAGTCAGTTCAGGGAAATGATAGCCCTTGGTCACCAATTGCGTACCGATGATGATATCGACGGCTTTGCTTTCCACCCGCGCGACAAATTCGGCGGCTTTTTCGGGCGACCATAACGTGTCCGAAGTTGCCACAATCGTCCGCGCTTCGGGCAACAACCGGTTGACCTCGTCGCAAATCCGTTCGACGCCCGGGCCGCAAGCGACAAGCGTGTCCTTCTCGCTGCATTCGGGGCATTCGTCGGGCGGCGGCATGACAAAGCCGCAGTGATGGCAGGCAAGGCGGCGAACGAGGCGGTGCTCGACCATCCAACTGGTGCAATTGGGGCATTGGAAACGGTGCCCGCAGGTCCGGCACAAGGTCAGCGGTGCAAAGCCGCGACGGTTTAGAAACAACAGGCTTTGCTCGCCGCGTTCGATCCGCTCTTCGAGCGCCTTCAATAATGTCGGCGCAATCCAGTGCTGCCGCTCGGGGGCATCCAGCGTCAGGTCGATGGCTTTGATCTCGGGCATCTTCGCTGTACCGAAACGCGACGGTATTTCGAGGCCTTTATAACGTCCGGTCGCGACCATGTGCCGCGATTCGAGAGCGGGTGTGGCCGACGCCAGCACCACCGGAAAGCCCTCGAACCGTCCGCGCATCACGGCGACGTCGCGGGCGTGATAGCGTACGCCATCCTCTTGCTTGAAGCTCGTCTCGTGCGCCTCATCCACGATAATCAGACCCGGATTTTTGAACGGTAGGAACAAGGCGGAACGCGCGCCGACCAGCACCTTCGCGCTGCCATCGGCCACCGCACGCCACACCCGCCGCCGCTGGGTCGAACGCAGGTTCGAATGCCACACCGCGGGCTCAACGCCGAAACGGTCCTCAAAACGTGATAGGAACGGCGCTGTCAGCGCAATTTCGGGGAGCAGCACGAGCACCTGTTTGTTCAGGCGGATCGCCTCAGCCACCGCCTCGAAATAGGTTTCGGTCTTGCCAGATCCGGTCACGCCATCGAGTACGAAAGTTTCGAAGCGGCCAGCTCTTACCGCAGTCGTCATGGCGTCCGCGGCGGTGCGTTGCGCGTCATTGAGTTCAGGCACCGCAAAATCGGCCAGCGGCTCGGGAAACGGCGTATCTACGCTAGTTGTTACCGGCTCGAATGCGCCCGCCTTGATAAGCCCGCGAATGACCGCATCGCTCACCCCCGCCTCCGCCGCCAGTTCGCGCACCAATCCTTGCGCGTCCTCCAACGCATCAAGCGCCGCCGCCCGTTGCGGAGTCAGCCGTGCAGGTTCGAACCCTGTACGGCGATATTCGGTGATCGTGCCCGATGCGTTGAAGGCGGCCGAGGATGCCAGCACCATCCGCAACACCGGGGCATGGTTAGTTAGATAATAATCCGCCACCCAGTCGACTAGCCGCCGCAGGTTTGGGCCAATCGGCGGACATTCGACAAGCTCCAGAACCGAACGTAACTTCTTGGCGTCCACCGGTTCATCGCCAAAAACATTATCGTCCCAAACCACGCCAGGCAATTTGCGTGGGCCAAGCGGCACCATGACCACACAGCCCGGCTTTGCTTCCATGCCGTCAGGCAGGCGATAATCCAGTGGCCCCACCGCTTGTGTTAGAAGCACAACACGAACGCGGGAGGGGGTGGAATTCATGATCAGCATATAGGCAGACAAATGCGGAACGTCACCGTCTTATCCGATAGATAACGCGGCCCTGTCATGCTATCGCCCAAGCCGAGGAGAGCCGCCCATGATTACCCCAAACCGCCGCTGCATCCTGCTATCCGGTGCAGCCCTCGCCACTTTCGCACTCCCCGGCTGCCAGAGTATGCCCGGTTTTAGCCTGACCGAAGCCATCCGCCGCCTACTTACGCTGGCCTCGCAAAACGCCTTCGCACTTCTCCTCCAGCCCGGTGGCTTCTACGACAGCTCGGTCGCGCGCATCGCCTTGCCCGATCGATTTGGCGGCGAGCGTGGCACAGGCATCCTCTCGGTAGTCTTGCAAAGCCGCCAATTCCGCGACCGCCTGCAACGCCAATTGAACCGCGCCGCAGAAAAGGGCGCTGAACGCGCCGCACCCTTGGTTGCCGACGCTGTTCGCTATGTCTCGATTGAAGATGCTGCTGCTCTTGTGCGGGGTGGCCCGCAAGCGGCAACGAGCTTCCTGCGCGGCAAGATGGGAACCGCGCTTCTCGACTCGATGCTCCCAAATATTTCCGATGGCCTGCGCTTGTTCGACGATCAGGTGATCAGCCAAGCGGTCCGCTCGGTTACGGGTTTCAACATTGCAGCCCTCGCCAGCGACATTACCCGCAAAGCCGATGACAGCATCTGGGCCGCCATTGGTCTGGAGGAAAGCAACATCCGCGCCGACCCGCAAAGGACCAATGATCCAATGTTGATCGGCGTGTTTGGATTTCTGAAATAGGCACTGTCAATTGTGGCCCTATTTTGCCAATAGGCGACGCACCGAAACCGTGTAGCAGGACAGCCCACAATGAAATTTTTTGCCGACACTGCCGAAATCGAAGACATCAAGGAACTGGCGGCGACTGGTTTGCTCGACGGCGTTACCACCAATCCGTCACTGATCGCAAAATCGGGCCGTGATTTTATCGAGGTAACGCGCGAGATTTGTGCTTTGACCCACGGTCCTGTGTCCGCAGAAGTTGTTGCGCTTGATCATGCAACGATGATGAAAGAAGCTGAAATCCTTCGCAAGATTGCGGACAATGTCTGCATCAAGGTTCCGCTGACCATCGATGGCCTCAAGACATGCAAAGCGCTCACTTCCGATGGCACGATGGTCAATGTGACCCTGTGCTTCTCGGCCAATCAGGCGCTGCTCGCGGCGAAGGCTGGCGCGACCTTTGTTTCACCCTTTGTCGGCCGACATGACGATAACGGTTTCGACGGCATGGCACTGATCAGCGATATCCGGCTGATTTACGACAATTATAACTTCGGCACCGAAATCCTCGTCGCCAGCGTCCGTCACGGTATCCATGTGCTGGAAGCCGCCAAGATCGGTGCCGACGTGATGACTGCACCGCCATCGGTCATCAAGGGCCTGTTCAAGCATATCCTCACCGACAAGGGCATCGAAGGCTTCCTTGCCGACTGGGCAAAAACCGGACAGGCAATAGGGTAAGTCATGTGGCGGGAGACCGGAACGGGTCGCAAATATTCCGGTCTCCCTCCTGTTTCCGTATAACGGGAACGAATCGAATTTAGCAGGGCGCTGAACCAAGCGCTTGTATGTTTCCGACACCAAAACAGTTTCTTGGGATATTGCGGACAAGCGCCTATGGGCTATTGTCCGTATAGGATTGAAAGGCGGGCAGGCTTATTTCTCGGCTAAATGCGGGCATACAGTTCGCGGGAGCAGACGAATGAACCGGCCTGAAAAGGTGTTTCCCATCGCACATATTCACTACAATGACGAAATCGATAATAACGGCAAGGTCGTCGTACCTCACGAAGTACAGGAGGCGATCCGCACGTTAATCCGCTGGTCGGGCGACGATCCAAGCCGCGAAGGTTTGCTCGATACCCCGGCGCGCGTTGGCCGGGCGTGGCGCGAATATTGTTCGGGATATGCCGATGATCCGGCGGCACATCTGTCGCGGACATTCGAGGAAGTCGGCGGCTATCATGAACTAGTGCTGCTGAAAGATATCCCATTCCAGTCGCATTGCGAGCATCATATGGCACCGATTACGGGTAAGGCATCGATCGCCTACATGCCGACAGATAGAGTTGTCGGTATCTCCAAGCTGGTCCGTGTGCTCAACGGCTTTTCCCAGCGTTTGCAGGTGCAGGAACGTCTGACCGCCGAGGTGGCGAACTGCATCTGGGACAATCTCAAACCGCATGGCGTCGCTGTGGTGATCGAGGCGACGCATGGTTGCATGACGGGGCGCGGAGTCAAGGTGCATGGCAGCGGCATGGTAACTTCGAAGCTGATCGGCTGTTTCCTCGACGACCAATCCAGCCGCAAGGAAGTCATGAGCCTGATGGGTTATTGATGCGAAAAGGCCCTCCCGCAAAAGGAAGGCCTTTTCTGTCCGGCCTGATATTCGCGACCCTCAGGGCCGGATTGTGAGGTAACATTTTGAGCCGAATATGGTTCCGGAAACGTCACATCGTGCGCTCGGTTCGTTACCACATTTCAAATGCCAAATAGTTGATTTACCAGACGGCATCACTGCTGCATGTTCGCGCCAAATAAAAAGGGAGAGGAACCATGCGGCATTTCATGCTGACGCTATTGTTGGGGTGCGCCCCATTTGCGGTTTTTGCAGAATCGGGCGCCAAGCCGGCGTCGAGGGCCACATTAGCGGCGCAACAGCGGATAGCTACGGAACTTCCAACCGAGGATGGACGCGACGCGGAATTTGCTGACCGCGGTTATCTCGGCACACTGGCCGATCCGGTCATCAAGACCAGGGACGGCAAGCCGGTCTGGAACCTCGACGCTTATGCGTGGATGGATGGCAAATCGCCCGATACCGTCAACCCAAGCCTATGGCGGCATATGGGCATATTGCGCAAGCATGGCCTGTTCGCGCTGTCGGACAATATGTGGCAGGTGCGCGGGTTCGATGTGTCGAACATCACGGTGATTAAAGGCAAGACGGGCTGGATACTGATCGATCCGCTGACCACCCGAGATACGGCGGCAGCGGCACTTCGGCTAGTCAATGAGAAACTAGGTGCGCGTCCGGTCACTGCGGTAATCTATAGCCACAGCCACGGCGATCACTTCGGCGGTGTCCGCGGCGTGGTCGACGAGGCCGATGTAAAAGCGGGCAAGGTCGCGATCATAGCGCCCGAGCATTTCCTCGCCGAGACGGCTTCGGAAAATGTCATGGCGGGTCCTGCGATGGGGCGGCGGGCCAATTACCAGTTTGGCAGCAGCCTCACGCCGGGTGCGCAAGGCCAGATGGGAAGCGGGATTGGCAAGGGAATTGCGGGCGGCGATATTACACTGATTTCACCAACTATCGACATTCGCAAGACCGGAGAAATCCGCGAGATCGATGGTGTCAGCCTCGAATTTCAGATGGTGCCTGCCACCGAAGCGCCTGCCGAGATGAATGTTTACGTCCCCGCGTCTAAGACGTTTCTCGCTGCCGAAATCGCAACCTGTTCGCTGCACAATATCCTGACCCCGCGCGGGGCAAAGGTTCGTGACGCCCATGCTTGGGCAGGGTTCCTTAACGAAGCGGTCAACCTCTATGGCGATCGCAGCGATACCATCGCGTCGAGCCACTGCTGGCCGCGTTTCGGGCAGTCCGAAGTCAAAGGTTGGCTTTCGGGCCAGCGCGACAATTACCGCTATCTGCACGACCAGACAGTGCGGATGATGAACAAGGGGATGACGCAGGCCGAAATTGCAGAAAATCTGAAGGCGCCCCCAGCGATTGCCAACCAGTGGTTCAACAAGGGCTATTACGGCACCTACAGCCATAATTCGAAGGCAGTCTATCAATATTATCTCGGCTGGTACGACGCGGTCCCGGCCAATCTGAACCCGCATCCGCCTGAAGTGCGTGCAGCAAAGCTTGTCGCTGCGATGGGTGGCGCGGGCAAGGTTTTGGCCGAGGCCAAAAAGGCAATGGCGGCGGGTGATTATCGCTGGTCATCGGATTTGCTCAACCAGATGGTGTTTACCGACCCCAAAAACGCCGAAGGGCGGTCGTTGCTCGCCGATAGCTATGAACAGCAAGGCTATCAGGCGGAATCGGCGATCTGGCGCAATATGTTTCTGTCGGCCGCCCGCGACCTGCGCGAAGGGGCGAAGGCGAGCATCACCACGCAAAGCATCGACATGATTTCCGCTATACCAACGGGCCTGTTGCTCGATTCAGTGGCAACGCGGTTGGACCCGGCGGCAATTGGTGGCAGATCGCTGGCAATCAATTTTGTCTTCTCTGACCGTCAGGAAAAGGCCAAGGTCAGCGTCGGCAATGCAGTCATGTTCAGCGAAATGGGTGCCAGCCATGCTGCGCCGGCCGCGACCGTCACTGGCCCGCGGCAGCTCTTCCTCGCGCTGCTGTTCTTGAAAATGCCGTTGGCGCAACTGGAGGGGGCAGGGTTGAAGTTGGAAGGTGATCGTGGAGTGGTTGAGGCGTTGCAGGCGGCGCTTGATGCGATGCCAGGGACGTTCAATATTGTGGAACCTTAAAGCGGTTCAAAAATTTCTATGCGAACGGCATTAAAGTATTTTTTCGATATTTCTGGTGTATCGTTAGTTAATGAACTGTAAACATTGTATTTCGTTGACACGATTTTCTTATTATTAGATGATGCATATCAATAATAATGCGTATTAACGCAAAAACGTCGTACAAAATTTTAGCATTTAACCGAAAGGAATATACCTTGTCGGAATATGATGATTTGCGTGAATGGTCAAACATACTTGAAAAAGATGTTCTTGTACTCAACACAACGATGACTTGCCCATTAAGCTGTGATTTCTGTTGCTATGGTTGTCATCCCGGCAGGAAAGAAAAAATGCCGCTTGAAGGCGCGCTAGGCTTAATCGACCAAGCGGCCGCGATGGATAGCTTTTCATCGGTTGGGTTTACTGGTGGAGAGCCAGTTTTCTATCGTGAAGATTTTTTGGCTATGACCGACAGATTAGCACTTCACGCGATGCCTTACACTGTTGCGACATCCGGATATTGGGGGGATGATGCCGACGGCGGAGCTGCATTGGCGGATCATATGCTGGCCACGGGGCTCCGCCGCATGAATATCAGCTGCGACCCGTCGCATGCCGAATTTGTTACACCAGCGGCGGTTAGTAGGGCCGCCCGGAACTGTGCAGAACGAAATGTTCCAGTTTACATTGTTGGAACGTTCAACAAGGTGGGCGATAGCCTTAACGACTTTGTCCCTGATTTAGTTGAGGTCGAAAACGTCTTTCTGATCGACAAAGTGGTAGCCAAAACGGGGCGCGCCACGAAATGGGACGTCGATTACTCGTCAATTATAACGGACAAGGTCAAAACCTGTTATCGCCGAGTCCATCACGATATCGTCGTGTTCTGGGATGGCAAAACCTATCCGTGTTGCTCGACATTCAATCGCGCCACCGAAGGGCTTGTGATCGGTAACGCATTTGAAGAACCTCTTGAACTGATCCGCGCGCGGTTAGAGGCGTCCTTGCTGTTTCGCGTTATAAAACGTGAGGGTTTCCCCGAATTCTACGAGATTATCCGTCGATTTGATCCGGAATTATATGCTGAAATGCCCAAGTTCGAGAGTTATCCAGGCGCGTGCAGTACCTGTCATGCAGTTTTCAAACGAGAAAACATTGCAGCTCGCGTCAACCAGGTATTCGAAACCTATCGCACGGCAGAAATTATGAAGTCCTTGGATAAAATAGGGTCGCTTCTCGATGATGGTAATGCTGCCGCCTTTTTCGAGAAGATGGTGACGGAGTGCAGCTGATTATTGGAGAATAAATATGCCAAGTGCACGTGAAACATTGAGCAAAAATCTCGTGAAGAGCCCGGCTGCTCGGGTTAAATTCATGAATAACTTCCTTGATCTTCTTAAGGGACAGGGTGTCGACATCGAAGATGCTTCCGTGCTGAAAGATCTCGGTCTGCATCTTGACCTTACCGACGGCAAAAAATGGTTTGATGGGAGTGTGGCTTCCACCAACATCATAACCATCAATCATTGACAAGTTGTAGGCGCGGCGTTTCCGCCTTTGTCGCGCCTACATCTCGCCCCGCTCACGACGGATGGCGTACCATTTCTCGACATTGGCGTTATGCTCTTGCAGCGTATCGGCGAACACATGACCGCCTTTGCCGTCTGCGACGAAGAACAGGGCTGTGGTCTGCTGCGGGTTGAGCACGGCCTCAATCGCCGCGCGTGACGGGTTGGCAATCGGTCCTTTGGGCAGGCCCACCATCGCATAGGTGTTGTAGTCGTTCACATCGGCAATTTCGGATTGGCGGATACGGCGGCCCAAGGGCTTGCCTTTAGTAATCGGATAAATGATCGTTGGGTCAGCCTGCAGCATCATGCCTTGCGTGATACGGTTCGAATAAACGCCCGCGACCAGCCGCAGTTCCGATTTTAGCGCGGTTTCCTTCTCAACGATGGAGGCCAGTGCCAGCGCTTCCTGCGGGGTTTTGACGACGGTAGTTTTGCTCCGTTTGGGCCAAAGCTCGTCGATCGTCTTCTTCATCGCGTCCTGCATCCGTTTCAGTACCGCCGCGCGGGCTTCGCCCTTTTCAAAGGCGTAGCTGTCAGGAAGGACCGAGCCTTCGGCGGGCACCGGGATGCTGCCTTTTAGCCGGTCGTTCGCCATCAGCCGTTCGTACACCATGATCGACGGCATGCCTTCGGGAATGGTCACCATTCGCTGTACGGTCTTGCCGCCAGTCAGGATGTCGAGAATGTCGGAGTTGGACGCTTTAGCAGGTATAACAAACTCGCCGGCTTTGATCGTGCTCGTTGCGCCAAAAATCTTGGCGCGGTTGACGAAGGCTTCAGCTGATTTGATGACGCCGCTTTTTTCGAGTTGGGCGGCGGCCAGAGTGATGCTCGAACCGGGTTTGATGACGACGCTGGTCTCACGCGTAAGCGGCCCCGGCGCGGTCCAGCCATAGACGAAGTTACCGGCAATGATTGCAAGCAGAAGGGCAGCTGCGATAATTGCCCATTTGGCGAGTTTACGCACCTATTCGACGGCCTTCATAATCAAACTGGCATTGGTTCCACCAAAGCCGAAGCTGTTGTTCAACACAGCCTTCACCTTGCGCTTCTTCGCCACATGCGGCACGAGGTCTACGCCTTCGGTGCCTTCATCGGGATTGTCGAGGTTCAGCGTTGGCGGCACAATCTGGTCGCGGATTGCCAGAATACAGAATATGCTTTCAACCGCGCCTGCGCCGCCGAGCAGATGCCCGATGGCGGACTTGGTCGAGCTCATCGACACCGTCGAAATCGCATCGCCGAACAGCCGCTTAACCGCGCCAAGTTCGATTGTGTCGGCCATTGTCGAAGTGCCATGCGCGTTGATATAATCGATGTCGGACGGCGTCATACCTGCCTTCTTGAGCGCCATTTGCATCGAGCGGAACGCGCCATCGCCGTCCGGATGCGGGGCGGTAACATGATAGGCGTCGCCCGACAGGCCATAACCAACTACTTCGGCATAGATTTTTGCGCCGCGTGCCTTTGCGTGCTCATATTCTTCGAGCACAACGACGCCTGCACCTTCTCCCATGACAAACCCGTCGCGGTCTTTGTCATAGGGACGGCTCGCCGCTTCGGGGCGGTCATTATACGTCATGTTGAGTGCGCGTGCTTGCGCAAAACCGGCGATACCCAGCGGATTGATTGTTCCTTCCGCGCCGCCCGCCAGCATCACGTCGGCATCATCGTCGCGGATCATCCGTGCTGCGTCGCCAATCGAATGCGCGCCAGTGGAACAGGCGGTTACGACTGCGTGATTCGGACCTTTCAGGCCATATTTGATGCTGACTTGTCCTGAAATCAGGTTGATGAGGCGGCCATGGACGAAATGCGGTGAAACGCGGCCCGGGCCTTTTTCAGCGAGCAACAATGCCTCGCTTTCGATGCCTGGAAGCCCGCCAATACCCGAACCGATGGAGCAGCCGGCACGAACCTTTTGCTCTTCGGTCATTGCGGTCAGGCCGGCATCTTCCAATGCCTGTCCGGCGGCGTCGATGCCATAGATGATGAAGGGATCGACCTGCCGCTGGACCTTGTGATCGACGCGCAAATCAGGGTCGAAACCCCACGGATGATCCTTTGGCTTCACCTCACACGCGATGTGGCATTTCTGGTCGCTGGTATCGAAGCGGGTAATCCGCGTTGCGCCAGATTTTGAGGCAATCAGGTTTGCCCACGTGGTTTCGACATCTGCTCCCAAAGGTGTAACCAGACCCAATCCGGTAACCACGACCCTACGCATCATGCAATCTCCAAATCGCTGGGCAATTCACGCCCAATAAAAACAAGTTCGACCGAAATGCAAACGGCTTTCCAGCCTGAACCGGAAAGCCGCTAATATCTTGAATTGAGCGCAGCCAAAGCCGCGCCCGCACCATCAGCTATTGCTGTTGATGAAGTCGATCGCGTCCTTGACGGTAGCGATTTTTTCAGCCGCATCGTCGGGGATTTCGACGTTGAATTCTTCTTCAAACGCCATGACCAGTTCGACGATATCAAGGCTATCAGCGCCCAAATCGTCGATGAAGCTTGCGCCCTCGTTCACCTTGTCGGCCTCTACGCCGAGATGCTCGACGACGATTTTCTTGACCCGTTCCGCGGTATCGCTCATTTTTTTGCCCCTTATCGTTTGGGAGGATGAATTTCAGACTCGCCCTAATGTCCAATATGGCCGCTGGCAAGTGGCAAGCGTTGGTGAAGTCTCAAAGCATCGCCATGCCGCCGTTTACGTGGATTGTCTGCCCTGTGATATAGCCCGCTTCCTTTGAAGCGAGATAGGCGACCGCCGCGCCAATATCGACGCCTTCGCCCATGCGGCCCATCGGGATGCGTGCATTCAATGCTTCCTTTTGCGTGTCGGGCAGGGTTTCGGTCATGGCCGTGGCGATGAACCCGGGCGCGACGCAATTGACGGTGACGCCCCGGCTGGCAATTTCCTGCGCGATGGCCTTGGACATGGCGGTCAGGCCGCCCTTGGACGCCGCGTAATTGGCCTGACCGGGGTTGCCGGTGGTGCCGACGACGCTGGTGATTGTGATGATCCGGCCAAAACGCGCCTTCATCATCGGCTTGGTCACGGCGCGCATAAGGCGGAACGCCGCTTCGAGGTTGATGCGGATCACCTCGTCCCATTCCTCGTCCTTCATCCGCATCGTCAGATTGTCGCGCGTGACGCCCGCATTGTTGACGAGAATGTCGATCTGCCCGAGCTTTTCGAGTGCCGCTGGCACCAAAGCCTCGACGCTGTCCTTATCGCCAAGATTGCAGGGTATCGCGATCGGATCGCAATAAGGATAATATTCCGCGAGCAACGCGCGAAACGCCTCCAGCTTGTCGACATTGGAACCAGATACCGCCAGCCGCGCGCCTTGCCCTGCGAGCGCATTGCAGATAGCGGAACCTATACCGCCGGAAGCGCCGGTGACGAGTGCAGTCATGCCTGAAAGATCGAACATCAGATTTCCTTCAACAAAGCTTCAATATCGTCCATCGAAATGACGCTGGTGGTCGTCACTTCCTCGACCGCGCTGCGCTTCACCATAGGCGAGAGCACCTTGCCGCCGAATTCAACGAAATGGGTAACGCCTGCGCCCGCCATCGCAATCGCGGATTCGCGCCAGCGGACACGGCCGGTGACTTGTTCGACCAGCTGCGTGGTTATCAGATGAGGGTCGGCGACTGGCGCGGCGGTGACATTGGCGTAGAGTGGGACAAGCGGCGCGTGGATTGTGGTCGCGGCGAGCGCGCTCGCCATTTCGTCGGCAGCGGGCTGCATCAGCTGGCAATGAAAGGGGGCTGAGACAGGCAACAGGATACCGCGCTTGATGCCATAATCCTTCACCATTTCGATGGCTCGATCGATAGCGCCCTTGTGACCGGAGATAACCACCTGACCAGGATCATTGTCATTGGCAACCGTGCAGGTCTCGCCCTCTGCCGCCGCCTTTGCCAACGCCTCCGCCTTTTCGATATCCGCACCCAGCAACGCCGCCATCGCGCCAATACCAACTGGCACTGCCGCCTGCATCGCGCGTCCTCGCAGTTTGAGGAGCGATGCGGTGACCGACAGGGGCAACGCGCCCGCAGCACACAGGGCCGTATACTCGCCAAGCGAGTGCCCCGCGACGAAATCGCATTTCTCCGACAGCCGCACACCGCCCTCAACCTCGAGCACGCGAAATGTCGCAATCGCGTTTGCCATTATCGCGGGCTGCGCATTTTCCGTCAGTGTCAGGTCGGCTTCGGGCCCTTCGCACATCAGTTTGAACAAATTCTGCCCAA
This sequence comes from Sphingomonadales bacterium, assembly GCA_031400695.1. Lineage (GTDB taxonomy): Bacteria > Pseudomonadota > Alphaproteobacteria > Sphingomonadales > Sphingomonadaceae > Sphingorhabdus_B. Next base: position 21,921 of record JANNQI010000073.1, read on the forward strand.
GTGCGTGATCGACTTCTTCGAACACTTGGCGTGCCGTGACACTGGCTTCGGCCAGCGCCTTGCCCATTCCAACGGCCTGGCTGCCTTGTCCCGGAAAAATGAATGCGCGCATATTAGCTCCCGATTATCGTTTTTTCTGGCAAATCGCCTATGGCGCAGCGCTTGTTGTGGCAAGCCCGAACGGTACGATTTTGTTGTCGGCGTCATGCCCGATATCGGCGCGTCCAAGATATGGAATGCCCGATTTGCGGCACCAGCGCTTGGCGATTTCTTCCGCACCTTCCCCGAAAGGCCGGTCATTGTCGGGGACGTCGCTGACGCGGCCAAGGCGCAGGCCAGCCAGCCCTGCGTCCCTTAAATGACTGGTAACGTGGAAAAATGCGCGGTCGAAGCCATAGAGATATTCGCTGACCTCCTCGACCATCAGCACATGGCCTTTCAGGTCAGGCATCAATGGCGTTCCGGCCATCATCGCCAGCGTCATCAGGTTGAACGCGGCGTAGCGTTCGCCTGCTTGGATATGCGGTTCGAGCGCCGCCGGATTGGCACTGATCATCCAGTCGAGCGCGCGCTTCACTGCTGCTTCGCCACCCTCACGCCGTATGTCGGCAGGCATCGGCCCATGCACCACGCGGCCAATGCCATTGCGGTATAGGCACCCGAGCATATTCCCGGCATCGCTAAAACCCATATAAAGCTTACCTCGCGCTGCGCCTTTGAGCCGCGCGACCGCCTCTTCGGCAATCCGGCATGCACCGTAGCCGCCGCGCACGAACCAGATGGCGTCGAATGTGGGATCGTTGGCGATGTCGACAAAGGCTTCCAGCCGCTCAGTGTCTGTTCCGGCAAAGTGACCGCTTTCGGCAAAGCATTGATCGTGAAACACGAGTTTTGCCGTTGGGTGGGTGGTCGAGGCAAGCGCGGTAACACGCGCCGCGTCATTGCGGGTGAACAGGGTGGACGGTGCGCAGATACCAATCTTCATTAAACCCCTCCATCCAATACCGTAGTCCTGAGCCGTCAACGCGCAAGCGCTGGCGAAAAGTCGAAGGGCGCTTCTCGGTCGAGAGCCGCCCTTCGACGGACGCTGCCGCTGCGCGACTGCTGCTCAGGGCTACGGTTTAAGTTTGCTTGAGATTGCAATTTCTCTCCCCACCCAATAACCGCCAGCTATGCACAAAAACAAATCCTATTTCTTCTGCGGCATTGGCGGTTCAGGCATGTTGCCGCTCGCAAATATCGTCCGCGACGCTGGCGCAACTGTCGCAGGGTCAGACCGGGCATTGGACCAAGGCCGGTTGGGGCCGAAATTCGAATGGCTGCAAAGCCTCGGCATCGACCTGTTCGCGCAAGATGGCAGCGGTTTGGTCAGTGGCGACCAGATCCTGATTGCGTCGGCCGCAATCGAGGACAGCGTGCCCGATATCGCCAAAGCCCATGCCGTGGGCTGTCAGCGCGTGACCCGCGCCGAATTGCTCGCCGACCTGTTCAACGCCGCGCCGCGCAGCATTGCGGTGGGCGGGACCAGCGGCAAATCGACCGTTACCGGAATGATGGGCTGGATATTGACCGAGGCAGGGCTCGACCCGACAATCATGAACGGTGCGGTGATGAAGAATTTCGTGCGCGATGACGCGCCGTTCGCCAGCGCTCGCGTGGGGCGGGGGGATGTCTTTGTTTCCGAGGTCGATGAAAGCGACGGCTCGATTGCGTTGTTCACGCCCGAAGTCGCCGTACTCAACAATGTCAGCCTCGACCATAAAAGCCTCGAAGAATTGCGGCAGTTGTTTGGTGATTTTGCCAAGGGCGCGAAATGCTGCGTCTGGAATGCGGATGATGCGGAGACTGCCACCCTCATCAAACCGATGGGATTGGCGGGGACGATCAGCTTTGGCTTCACCCCCCAAGCCGACATCCGCGCCACCGACATCACCGAATTGCCGCTTAGCAGCCGCTTCACGCTCCATGCAGTGGGCGAAAGCCACTCCGTCACACTCATAGTCCCCGGCCGCCACAATATCTCCAATGCCCTCGCAGCAATTGCTGCCGCGACCGCACTTGGCGTGGGCGTCGCACAAGCAGTGCGCGGGGTGGAGCGCTTCATCGGACTCGCCCGCCGCTTCGATATCGTGGGGACCGCAAACAACATCACCGTCATCGACGATTTCGGGCACAACCCAGACAAGATCGCTGCGACACTTGCGACGCTCAAAGCCTTTCCGGGCCGGGTGATCGCCTTCTTCCAACCCCATGGCTACGGCCCGATCCGCGTCATGGGCGCCGAACTCGCCGGTGTGTTTGCGGATAATCTGGGCGAAGGCGACCACCTGATCCTGTGCGACCCCGTCTATTTCGGTGGCACCGTGGACAAAAGCATCGGTAGCCAGAGCATCACGGACGCGGTCACCGCGTCGGGAAGAAACGCCGAATACATCCCGGCGCGCGAAGACTGCGGCAACCGAATTGTTGAACTGGCACAGCCCGGCGACCGCATCGTCATCATGGGGGCAAGGGATGATACGTTGAGCGGGTTTGCGGCGGATGTGTTGGCGCGGTTGGCGAATACATCAGGCTGAAGGCCCCGAATCGCTTGCATTCCCGCCCAAACCCCTCTAACGGCCCCACTTCGCTCAGGCCTGCCTGACCGGAATCGAAGAAAGCCGGAGGGGCGCTCGCATGGTGCGACGTCAGCGATCGGTAGGAACAAGGAAACGCCCATGTCTCTGTACGAGCATGTATTTTTGGCGCGTCAGGACCTTTCACAGGCCCAGGT
>JANNQI010000074.1:0-5972 GCA_031400695.1 Sphingomonadales bacterium
CCTTCATGTTGATCGTCCCCGGTTTCTACATGCTCCAGCCCAATCAGGCCGCCGCAATCACGTTGTTCGGCAGCTACAACGGCACCGACCGCGCCACGGGGCTGCGGTTGGAGCTACCTATTTTTGCCAAGCACAAGATCTCGGCGCGCGCCAACAACCTGATTTCGGACAAGATCAAGGTCAACGACCTGCGCGGCAATCCGATCGAAATGGCGGCGCAAGTCGTCTGGCGCGTGACCGATACCGCGCAGGCGCTGTTCGATGTCGACGATTACAAGGCGTTCGTGATGGTCCAGATCGAAGCTGCCGTGCGCACGATCGGGTCACGCTATCCCTATGACGATTTCACGCATCAGGAAGTTACATTGCGCGGCAATCACGATCAGGTCGGCATCGAACTGCGCGCCGAACTGATCGAGCGGCTGACGGTTGCCGGTATCACGGTCGACGAATGCGGGTTTACGCACCTTGCCTATGCGCAGGAAATTGCGGGCGCGATGCTTCGCCGTCAACAAGCCGAAGCTGTTGTCGCTGCACGCAAAACGCTGGTCGAGGGCGCGGTTGGCATGGTTGAAATGGCGCTTGAAATGCTGTCCGCCAAAAATGTGGTCGAGCTTGATGACGAACGCCGGGCGGCAATGGTCTCGAACCTGATGGTCGTGCTGTGTGGCGAACGCGACACCCAACCTGTCGTGAACACGGGCACGCTCTATAGCTAAGGACGGCAGATTGGGCGCTCCCCTACAAAAAAAGGCTTTTCCGCTCCGCCTCGACCCCGCGCTGTTTGTGGCGGTCGAGCGGTTGGCGGCGGCCGATTTGCGGAGCGCCAATGCACAAATCGAATGTCTGCTGCGCGAGGCGTTGGCCAAACGCGGCGTAAAGGTGGGGGTCAGCGAAACGCCGCGGCGCGGGCGGCCTCCAGCAAAGGGAGAATTATGATGCTGCATATGTTCTTGGAAAAAGGACCTTGGTTTCGGGCAAAAAAATTCGGGTACGGCGCCGGGCTACCCTTTAAATGGCAAGGTTGGGTAGTTCTCGGATTTTATCTTCTGGCGATTGTATCTCTGGTTTTGCTTTCAAAACAGGATGGTGCGGTTCCGAAGATTGTAGCTTTGGCGCTCGTCCTGGTCGTCACTGCAATTTTGCTCGCGATAGTCCGCAAACGCACTGAGGGTGGATGGAAATGGCGCGGAGATTACGGCGCTTAGTTCAGTGCTTCTTCAAGCAACCGCGCTAACCGCAGTCCCCCGCGTTCAACCTGCAATCGCAACGCGGCGCGTGACGCTGCCACATCGGCTTCGTCAATAGTCACCGGCTTTTCGGGCTTGGGACCGCACGGGTCGCCGTCCACGGCTCTGGCATAAGCGATGTCACGCGACACCGTCCAGTTTTCCTCACTCCATTCGCGGGTCGTGCCGGTATTCATCGCCAGTCGTTCGGCATTGCTGAACTGCCGGACTATCGCTGGCGCAGCCGATATTGCGCGGTCGGCGAGAAGGCCGTCCCAAACCGAGTGCAGATTATATCCGGGCATTACGCCATAATTGGCTTTCAGGTCATTGCCGCCCCGGTCGGCATGATCGCCCGCGTGTAGCGGCTGGTGCAGATCGCCGACAAAATGGACCAGAAATGCCAAAGCCTCCAACCGGACATTGGCTGGCAAGGACTTGTCTTTAAGTAACGCAAAATTCCGGTCAATCTGCGCAGAAACGCAATTGCCGCCTGCACAGGCGCTTTTCAGGTCGAACGGTTTGCAGATATCGACATTCTGATAGTGCCAACTGTTAGTATAGGCCCAACGCAATGGATCTCCTTTAATGCAATCGGCCCAGACGCTCGCGTCCTCAATATCACGCAGCGCGCATTTCGGCGTCCCAATGAGTGGCGCGACACGCAGCAATCGCTGCATATTAGCCCGCGCCTTGGCCGACATATTGGCCTTGGCAATTTTCGCGACGGTTTCATGGCCATATTCCCAATAGGCATAAACCGGAGACAGCGGGATGAGCGTGATGAGGAGAGCCGTAAGCAAGCGTTTCATGGCGCGTGCCATAGGTCGGATTTACGACAAAGAAAACCAACCTCTTAGCCGCGCAATAGTAATGGCGGCGGATGTACATTTACAACCGCCGCCAGCGCCGTCTTATTTGAATTTCAGCTGCCGCAACAGGAATGACCCCATGACGGTTCGATATTTTGCCCGGTCACCCGAGGCGGCGTCCATTTGTGCATCGCTTTGTTTCATAAATTCGCGGTACGCGGCGTTTCGTTTTTCATCTTCGGCGGCGTCCGGCATGCTTGTGAAACTGGTCACCAGATATATGTCGGGCTCGCCGGGACGGGCGTGCACGTTGGTCAACACCTGATAGCCGGTAATCCAGCCTTTCGACATCGCATATTCCTGGTTTTTCTTCCATGTGGTGGCCAGGAAATTTGCATATTCATATCCACCGCCATCGCTCACATCGATCATCCCGACTTCTTCATAATCGCCGGGTGTGAACGGGTAATTTTGAGCTGTTGCCGGGGTTGAAAGGGCAATAGCAAAAGGCGCAGCAAGCATGGCCGCAAACATCAATTTTCTCATGACTTTTTTCCTCCGTTGGTCACGGTTCAGCCACATGGCTGACCGTTCGACCTGTCGCTCAGACTGGCGACCCTCAAGGTGAGGCGGACAGGTGATACGAAGATGTGGAAAAAAGTGAGTCGAGTCAAAAAGTAAATTAATGTCAGATACTTATATAGCTTTTGTTATAGATGGAACGAGAGCAGTCGGTCACTCGTCGCCATAAACAGCTACCATTTTCTCGCCAGCGCTTGTGGCGCGACCGCGATACATTCCCGGCGTGTTAAAGCTGAAGGTTGCAGTGCCATCAGGTGCAGCCACAATCACGCCGCCGGTGCCCCCCAGCAGTTTGAGTTCTTTCATGACATGATCGGCAGCGGTCTTGGCATCCTCACCGAGCATCCGCATACGCGCGCAGATTTCGTGCGCGACACCGAGGCGGATGAAGAACTCGCCCGCACCGGTTGCCGATACCGCACACGCCCGGTTGTCGGCATAATTACCAGCGCCAATGACCGGGCTGTCGCCGATCCGGCCCCAGCGTTTGCCAGTCAGGCCGCCGGTTGAGGTCCCCGCTGCGACATTGCCGTCGTTATCGACTGCAACCGCGCCGACGGTGCCATATTTCATGTCGATGTCATACCAGCCCAGCTTTTTGGCTTTGAGTTCTTCCAACTGTCGCCAGCGTTCGGGTGTGGCGAAATAATCGGGGCTGACCTGCTCAAGGCTCTGCTCGCGGCTGAATTCGTCCGCGCCTTCGCGACTGAGCATGACGTGCGGGCTTTTCTCCATCACCGCACGGGCAAGCAAAATCGGGTTCTTAGTATAGCGTGCGCCGGTAACCGCGCCCGCGCCCATCGTCTTGCCATCCATGATAGACGCGTCGAGTTCGTTCACGCCCTTATAAGTGAACACAGCGCCGCGCCCGGCGTTGAAATTCTCGTCATCTTCCATGACCATGATCGCGGTGGAAACCGCATCCATCGCGCTGCCGCCTTTGTCGAGCACTGCCGAACCTGCCTTCAATGCGCGGGTGAGACCAGCGCGTGCTGCCGCGTCCTTTTCAGGCGGAATGTTATCGCGTGCCATACCACCCGCGCCACCGTGAATGACCAATGTCCATTTTTTTTCGGTGGCCACTGGCTTCTCCTTGTTATGATCGTGTGCGCCGGGATGGGCGGCGAGCGGTGTGCCGAGCGATAGTATCAACAGCAACCAGATTGAACTAAAAAAATGCCTCATGCTGTTCCCCCTTTGCTTTCAGACTTTTCAAACAATTCTAAGTCGCAGGCAAGCAATTGCCTTAGCCACGCCTGCCCTCTATATCGCAGACATGTCTTCGATACGCCCCTGGCGCGATATAGCGCGTCGTTCGTCCCGCCAGATCATGGTCGGTAATGTTCCCATCGGCGGCGACGCGCCGATTGCGGTGCAGACCATGACCAACACGTTGACGTCCGATGCGCGTGCAACCATCGACCAGATCCGGCGGTGCGAGGATGCAGGCGTCGATATCATCCGCGTTTCCTGCCCTGATGTGGAGTCGACGGCGGCGCTGAAACAGATTGTCCGCGCTGCCAATGTGCCCATCGTTGCCGACATCCATTTCCACTACAAACGCGCGCTTGAAGCGGCGGATGCAGGCGCAGCGTGCTTGCGGATTAACCCTGGCAATATCGGCTCGTCCGAACGCGTCAAAGAGGTCGTCAACGCTGCGAAAGCTAATGGCTGCGCGATCCGTATAGGCGTGAATGCAGGAAGCCTCGAAAAAGATCTGCTTGAGAAATATGGCGAGCCCTGTCCTGAGGCTTTGATCGAAAGCGCGCTTGACCATATCAAGTTGCTGCAGGACCATGATTTCCACGAATATAAGGTCGCTGTGAAGGCGTCAGACGTGTTCCTTGCGGTTGCCGCCTATATGGGTTTGGCTGACGCGGTCGATTGCCCATTACACCTGGGGATTACCGAGGCTGGCGGTCTGATCGGTGGTACGGTCAAATCCTCGATCGGCATGGGCAATCTTCTTTGGGCAGGAATTGGCGACACGATTCGCGTCAGCCTTTCTGCCGAACCCGAAGAAGAAGTCCGCGTCGGCTATGAAATACTGAAAGCTCTGGGTTTGCGTACGCGCGGTGTCCGTGTGGTGAGTTGCCCGTCCTGCGCAAGGCAGGGCTTCGACGTTATCCGGACCGTGCAGAAGCTCGAGGACGCACTCAGCCATATCAAAACGCCGCTCTCGCTCTCGGTTCTCGGCTGCGTCGTCAATGGCCCGGGCGAAGCGCGCGAGACCGACATCGGCATCACCGGCGGCGGCAACGGCAAGCATATGGTCTATCTCTCGGGAGTCACCGACCACCATGTCGAAGACGCCGATATGGTGGCGCACATCGTTAAACTAGTCGAAGCCAAGGCGGCGGCGATCGACGCAGGCGAGAGTATGAGTGCAGACGACATGCACGGAGTTGCCGCTTGAGCCTTTCGATCCGGCCTGCCGAACGGGCCGACATCTCCATCATTGCGCAGTTCATCCGTGACCTCGCCGAATATGAACGCCTCGCGCATGAAGTACGTTTTGACGAGGCGGTGCTTGGCGAGCGGCTATTCGGCCCGCGGCCCTATGCCGAAGTTTTGATCGGCGAGATCGATGACGAGCCGCATGGCTTTGCGTTGTTCTTCCACAATTTCTCAACCTTTGAGGGACGACCCGGAATTTACCTCGAAGACCTGTTTGTCCGTCCCGAAGCGCGCGGATCAGGATTGGGCAAGGCTCTACTCCAGCGGCTTGCGGCGCTAGCGGTGGAGCGTGATTGTGCACGTCTCGAATGGTCGGTGCTCGACTGGAACGAACCAGCTATCAATTTCTACAAGTCGCTTGGTGCAAAGCCGATGGACGAATGGACGATTTACCGTGTTGACGGTGCTGCACTGCAACAGTTGACGGAACTAAAACTTTGACGATTGTCTTCGCTGCTTACTTGCTGTTGCAAACCCTCGTTCACACAACAGCACCGATAGCACCCCCTGCATCCGCGCCAGTTGAACTTGAGAGCAATCCCGAAGGCCTAGTATATTTACCCGAACGCAACGCGCAAGACGATGTTGAAGGCGCACTATCCGATGCGAAGGTCAGCGGCAAAACCGTTGTGATGATCATGGGTGCGAACTGGTGTCATGACAGCACGGGACTGGCAGGCTGGCTAAATACACCGCGTTTCGTGGATATGATGCGTGATCGATACCAGATCGTTTATATCGATGTCGGTACACCGCAAATCGGCAAAGGCCGAAACCTCGATATTGCAAAACGTCTAGGAATCAAGAATGTGAAGAACACGCCGCTGGTGATGCTGGTGTCTGCTGACGGGGTTTTGCTCAATAGCAAGAAGGACGCCGCAAGCTGGCGCAA
>JANNQI010000075.1:0-5864 GCA_031400695.1 Sphingomonadales bacterium
TCCGGTATAGGCCAACGTATCGAGAAACCGCTGCGTGCGCGCCTGCGTCCACCCGTCATGCCGCGGCCGCAGCCCGGGGAACAGCACCGCGATGTCCACCCGCGAGCCGACCGGAATATCCTGCGGCGGATTGGCCGAAGCGGCGGCAATGTCATCCGCAGCCTTGCGTTTGCGAACCATGATCAATCCACCTCCACACAATCATGATCATCGCCGTCGTCAAGTTCAGACAAATAACACGGCGCGCAAAAGCCGAGCTCCTTCAGCTCCGCCGCCGCCCAGTCGAATTCCCGCCGCAAGTCTTCGAGATAGTCGACCAGCGCGGTCGTCCGCTCGGATTCGGCGAGCGCATGGAAGAGCTGGTAGATTTCGGCCATACGCGGCGAAAGCCGCGACGGCAGTTTGGGGAGTGGCATCGGCGATTCCTTCCTTGGTTCAGAAACGAATCATTTTTAACCGATATGGAATGTTGTAGGAAAGTAGTTTATCCAATTCCTCCCCATCGACTTGCGATGGGGAGGTGGATCGACCGGGCGTCAGCACGGGCGAGACGGAGGGGCTTCGACGTTTCTGGCCCCTCCGTCATCCAAAGCCAACGCTTTGGCTGCCATCTCCATCCTGAGCTTTGTCGAAGGGCAAGTCGATGGGGAGGATTCAGGCAGTGCCGCTTTGCCACCCCCGCCCAAACCTGCCAAAGCACCCCTAACCCCAACCCCAAACCACAAAAAAGGCGCCCCCATGATCCCCTTCGTCACCATGACCGACACGCGCGGCCAGAAAATCTCGGTCAATCCGGAAATCGTCCAGTTCGTGCGTTTGGCCGACAATTCGGACAATGAATGCCTGATAGTCTTCGGCAAAGACCAGCTGCTGCGCGTGCGTGGGACGCTGGAGGAAGTGACGCGGGTTTTGCGGGAGGGGTGAGGACGCCGAAGCGGTACTGAACCGCCTCTATCCCCCTACTAACTGTCTTTTAGCTTCTTCAAATAATTTTCGCTGTCGTTGACGGCTAGCCGAACCCACAAAGGCATATGGTCGGACATTTGGTATGTGCGCCAGTCACGGTAGTTCGCTTCGTCCTGCGGCGTGCCTTTCGTGGACTTGGCCATGGCTGGCTTGGCAGCCTCAAAATCTTCGGAATTTAGCGCTTCGCTGCCTTTGCCGGGGCGATATACATAGTCGAAAAAGCGAAAAATGCCATAATCGCGCTCAGACACCTGCTGCTTGCCCGAAAAGTCGATATTGTCGTCACTGCTCAAATAGGCAATCTGGTCGTAGGTTTTGGTTTCGAGAATATTTGTTTTAAAATAGTTCATGCCCGGCGATTTAAAACCATGATCCTTTAGCGCCTTCATTGTCTTGTGCTCAGGACTTACGATATTGAAATCGCCCAACAGGAACATAGTCCGCGCCTTTTTTAAAGCCTCTTTAGCATAATCTGCAAGATAGGCCGCAATTCGGTCGATCTCATCGATCCGCCGTTGCAACTTGGCACCACTATCTTCGCCAAAATAGATATGGACCGTACAGATATCGAACCGGAACCATCCCGACTGGAACGACGCAATATAGGGGGTCCGGCTGAATTGTTTGCCAGCCTTTACACCTTCGCCGGTAGCTACTTCGGATACCAGCATCGAATTAGGCAGCACGATTTCGCCGGCGATCTTCCGGAAAAATACCTTGCGTTTGTCGAATGCGAACAACAGACGCTCCCCATTCCCGCCCAACTCACCGTCCGTGACCTCAGTTGCAATATAGTCCCAATCACGACCCAGAATTTCAACGATAATTTCCCACTCCTCGATATCGTTGACCTCCTGTATGGCAACAAAATCGAACCGAGAGATGATCTCGGCGATGTAATAATAGGTTTCTCGCGACCGGGGTCCGGCACCTTTGCGCATTTTTGAGCGATCGTAGTCGGGTTCGAAGGATTTTATGTAATCCTTGCCCAAATCGCGGATATTCCATGTCGCCAGCAGCAAAGAATGCTCTTGGTCCTTGGGTGGTATCTTTTCGTCCAGACCGGCTCGGAGCCGTTCAAGATTGGCTATGACGCGTTTGCGCTCGACGATATCCCGAAAATCAAACCGCAATTTATAGTATAGCATATGTGCCTCCCAACGCTCCTGCTCGCTTGGTCAGAATGAAGATAGCAGACCTGCATTGCCTCCAGTGTGACCCAGGTCACACTTAGATAAAGTCGATTGCGGTTTCACTACAGGGCCGCCCGCGCCTCAACAATCTTCAGTTTCATGAGCGATGGCCGTGGTGTTCGATTGTGGTTTTCGATAGCTAACAAAAAAGAAAAACGGAGACGAGTTTATGCCCATTACCGTGGACTTGATAATCGATGCCTTGGAAACTCTTGGCGGTGGACCCGCAAGCAATAAAGAAATAACCGACGAGGTTTTGAAAATTGCACAACCACCGTACGGAGCGACGCCCGGCGCAACCGTTAGAGGAAGGTTGCGCGATCATTGCATCGATATTGACGGGACCAGCCGGGGAAAGGCGCTTTTCAAATCAGTCTACGGCTTGAGTGCCTCTGAAGGTATTTGGGAGTTAGCCGACAAAACACTAACACCCTCCAATCGCGATGTCGTCCTTGACGGCGCCGATGCATACGAAACGGAGGAAGGAAGAGCGGTTCTGCGAACCCACCTGCGCCGGGAACGCTCACGCAAGCTGATTGTAGAATTCAAAAATTCGCTCTCCGAGGCAAGATGCGAAGCCTGCTGCATTAACTTTTCCGAAGTGTACGGCCAATACGGAAAAGATTATATCGAAGCCCATCATACAATTCCGGTGGCGCAACTTGAACCCGGCGAAAAAACCAGCATCAAAGACCTCGCTGCGTTGTGTGCCAATTGTCATCGGGTGATACATCGCAATGGTGGAATGCCGGTGCGCGAATTAGCCGCATATCTCGCGAACCCTGTCGAACATTCCAAAACACGCAAAACGTGGAAGGAAGCGGTTAAGGCTGCACTGGATAGAATGCGCGCAACCAAAGCCAGCGCCGAGATTACACGAAGAGATCTCATTGACGCCGAACTTGGTAACATCGTTGCCGAGGCAAAAAGTCAGGGAATGACACCAAGCCAAACGCTTAGTAGAGTTTTGCAAGAGCTTCGTGAAGAAGGCGCAATCGAGTTTTCGGACTACGGCGGAACCTATAAGATACTGTTTTAGATCATTTATATTGACAGCGAGTTGGATTCGATCAACCATGCCAAATGATCCTATCAAACCTTGATGAATACACGAAAGCTCTTCTCGAAGCCGTCATTCGAGGCACGAGGCTATTACACGCTGACAAGACGCTAGAGATTTATTCGATTGAAAATCGGCGTGCCGCAATTTTCTGGCTTACAGACTCTCGCTGGTGCGTCCGCGACAATCCTTGGTTCGAAGGCTATCTGGAACAAGGACCGCTGTTGTTGTTGCGTAGCCATCAACGAAAGCGCGACTATCTACTGGCACCAGCAAGTGGTGAATTTCGGAATAGAAATAACCGCGCTGTGAGCTTGTCACAATTCGCATCTGAACACCGAGGCTCCTATTTACCGCTCATGCGTTTAGGCGTTTGCTGGAATGGTGCCCCCCCGCCAAATGTGCGCGATTTGAATGTAGGCTTTCGTCCTACACCCTATGCTCAGATTATTTGGGGAGATAAATATGGACGTGCATCCCATATCTAGCGGTATCTGTTTGAAGACGAAAGCAACCAAAAATTGCGCAAAATAAACATCCGGCTGGAGTTTGGCTGCCTGCTGCTAATTGCTATGCTTGGACTCGTTAAAACCATCTACGATTTAGTGAAGCAATTGTAGCCCCCACCTTGCACCCCCTCCCCAACCGCGCTAAGGCGCGGCCAGCAAACGAATCTCCTGCTTTTATGCTGGTTTGGCTGCCCGTTGACGCCTGTCATGTAACCTTGGACCCGCGATGGTCGAAGGCAGCGGGAGTGGCCTTCCCCAACCGGTTCGAAGCCCATATTCAGAGGGACGAATTTAATGACCGCAATCGGATTAGACAGCCTGCAGACCCGCTCCACCCTGACCGCTGGCGGCAAGACGGTGGATTATTTCTCCATCGCCAAGCTGTCGGAGAAATTGGGCGATGTGTCGCGGTTGCCGTTTTCGATGAAGGTGTTGCTCGAAAATCTGCTGCGGTTCGAAGATGGCGGCTTTACCGTTTCGGTGCAGGATATCCAGGCGATGGTCGACTGGCAGGCCGAGGCCAAATCGACCCGCGAAATCCAGTATCGCCCTGCCCGCGTGCTGCTGCAGGATTTTACCGGCGTGCCGTGCGTTGTCGACCTCGCCGCGATGCGCGATGCGATGACTGCATTGAAGGCTGACCCGGCCAAGATCAATCCTTTGGTGCCGGTGCATCTGGTCATCGACCACTCGGTGATGGTCGACGAATTCGGCCACCCCAAGGCCGCCGAGCAGAATGTCGAAATCGAATATCAGCGTAATGCCGAACGGTACGACTTCCTGAAATGGGGGTCGAAATCGCTGAATAACTTCAAGGCTGTCCCTCCCGGAACGGGCATTTGCCATCAGGTCAAACTGGAGCATATCGCGCAGGCGGTGTGGACTTCGGTGACCGAGGACGGCACGACCATCGCTTACCCCGACACTTGCGTTGGCACCGACAGCCACACGACGATGATCAACGGCCTTGGCGTGTTGGGCTGGGGCGTGGGCGGGATTGAGGCCGAAGCCGCGATGCTGGGGCAGCCGGTATCGATGCTCATCCCCGAAGTGGTTGGGTTCAAGCTGACCGGTGCGCTGGCCGAAGGCGTGACCGCGACCGACCTCGTGCTGACCGCGACGCAGATGTTGCGCGCCAAGGGTGTGGTCGGGCGTTTTGTCGAATATTACGGGCCGGGTCTGGCTTCGCTGTCGCTTGCCGACCGTGCGACGCTCGCGAATATGGCGCCCGAATATGGCGCGACCTGTGGCTTCTTTGGCATTGACGAAAAGACGCTCGATTATCTGCGCCTGACTGGCCGCGATGAGGACCAGATTGCGCTCGTTGAGGCTTATGCCAAGGAGCAGGGCCTTTGGGCGTATGCGGATATGGCCGACCCGATTTTCACCGACACGCTGTCGCTCGATATGGCGACCGTTGTGCCGTCGCTCGCTGGCCCCAAGCGCCCGCAGGACAAGGTTATCCTGACCGAGGTCGACAATGTGTTCAACGACGACCTCGCCTCGGTTTACAAGCATGACGGCGCAAAGCGCGTTCCCGTCGAGGGCAAGACCCACGATATCGGCGACGGCGATGTGGTGATTGCGGCGATTACATCGTGCACCAATACCTCGAATCCGTCCGTTTTGGTGGCCGCGGGATTGGTGGCGCGCAAGGCCAATGCCTTTGGCTTGCGGCCCAAGCCTTGGGTGAAAACCTCGCTCGCGCCGGGTAGCCAGGTGGTGACCGATTATCTGGATCGTGCCGGTCTGACCGCCGATCTGGACGCCGTGGGCTTTAACCTGGTCGGCTATGGCTGCACGACCTGCATCGGTAACTCGGGGCCGCTGGCCGAGCCGATTTCGAAGGCGATCAACGGCAATGACATTGTTGCCGCATCGGTGATTTCTGGCAACCGCAACTTCGAAGGCCGCGTTTCGCCCGATGTGCGCGCGAACTTTTTGGCCTCGCCGCCTTTGGTGGTCGCTTACGCGCTAAAGGGCACGGTGACCGAAGATTTCACCACCACGCCAATTGGTCAGGCGACCGATGGGACCGACGTGTATCTGAAGGATATCTGGCCGACCAATCAGGAAGTGCACGACTTGATGACCGCCAATATCGACCGCTCGATGTTCTTGGCGCGTTATGCCACC